>JAZOUD010000127.1:0-57506 GCA_045658005.1 Clostridia bacterium
ACGAACGGGACGCTGTTGAAGCTGGAGCTGGATACGGCGAACTGGGTATTGCTGCTGCTGTGCCTGCTGGTGCTGTTCTATGTGGACTTCATCCATGAGAAGGGAATATCCTTCCGGGCGGTCATCGCGCGGCAGCCGCTGGTCTTCCGGTGGCTCATCTACATCACGGCGATCCTGGCGATCCTCATATTCGGCATCTACGGCCCGAAGTACAACGCCGCGGACTTCATCTACCAGGGATTCTGACGCTGCGGAGAGTCGATCGGCTGAATGGGTCATTCGTTTTTCTGATATCCAGCCATAGCCTTGACTTTTAACACGCCTCCGCATTATAATATCCCTACAGGCAATGACGGAGAGAGTAGCGTCGACGGAAGCCAGCAGAGAGCCGGGGCAGGTGAAAGCCGGCGGTGGAAGCGGCGCGAACATGGCTCCTGAGCTCCGGGCGTGAGTGGCCGCGTGGCTTTAGCGTCCGGCGTCGGCAGACCTGCCGCCACGTTACAGGCATTCAAGGCGCGGTTTCGGGGCATGCTTCCCATGACCGCGTGAAAAGGGTTGGTACCGCGCGCAACGCGCCCCTGAAGCAAGGGGCGCGTTTTTTTTGAGAAACGGAAGTAAGTGCATTCTTTCATTCCTCATTTCTCATTCCTAATTATCCAAAAAGGGGGAAGATCACCATGCCCAAGCCTACGTTTTACCTGACCACGCCCATCTACTATCCCAGCGGGAACATGCACATCGGCCACACCTATACCACGGTGGCGGCGGATACCATGATCCGCTTCAAGAAGCAGACGGGCTATGATACCTATTTCCTGACCGGCACCGACGAGCACGGCCAGAAGATTGAGCGCAAGGCCGCCGAGGCCGGCGTGACGCCCCAGCAGTTCGTGGACAAGATCGTCGCCGAGACCAAGGAGCTGTGGAAGCTGATGAACATCGAGTACGACGATTTCATCCGCACCACCGAGGACCGGCACATGAAGATCGTGCAGAAGATATTCAAGCAGTTCTACGACCAGGGCGACATCTACAAGAGCGAATACGAGGGCCTGTACTGCACGCCCTGCGAATCCTTCTGGACGCCCACCCAGGTGAAGGACGGCAAGTGCCCAGACTGCGGCCGGCCCGTGGAGCCCATGAAGGAGGAGAGCTATTTCTTCCGCATGAGCAAGTATCAGGACTGGATGATCAAGTACATCGAGGATCACCCTGATTTCATCCAGCCGCCGTCGCGGGCCAACGAGATGCTGAACAACTTCCTGAAGCCCGGCCTTCAGGACCTGTGCGTCAGCCGCACCTCGTTCAAGTGGGGCGTGCCGGTGGACTTCGATCCCGGCCACGTGGTCTACGTGTGGATCGACGCCCTGTCCAACTACATCACCGCTCTGGGCTACGGCACCGACCACGACGCGCTGTTCAAAAAGTACTGGCCCGCTGACGTGCACCTGGTGGGCAAGGAGATCGTGCGCTTCCACACCATCTACTGGCCCATCATGCTCCACGCCCTGGGGCTGCCGCTGCCCAAGCAGGTGTTCGGCCACGGCTGGCTGCTGTTCGGCGAGGACAAGATGTCAAAGTCCAAGGGCAACATCGTCTATCCCGGCCCCATCGTAAAGCGCTACGGCGTGGACGCGCTGCGCTACTACCTGATGCGCGAGATGCCCTTCGGCGCGGACGGCAACTACACCAACGAAGCGCTGCTGACCCGCATGAACGCCGACCTGGTGAACGACCTGGGCAACCTGGTCAGCCGCACCATGGCGATGATCGAGAAGTACTTCGACGGCGTGGTGCCTGCGCCTAGCGGCTATGAAGGGCCGGACCTTGATCTGAAGGCCCACTTCGAGGCGCTGCCCGGCATCGTCGAGGATCAGATGAACCGGCTGCAGTTCTCCGTGGCCCTTTCCGAAATATGGAAGCTGATCGGCGAGTGCAACAAGTACATTGACCTGACCCAGCCCTGGGTGCTGTGCAAGAGCGACGAGGGCAAGCCGAGGCTTGCAACCGTCATGTACGTGCTGGCCGAGTGCATTCGCGCCATCGCCGTGTACATCCAGCCCACGATGCCCTCCACCCCGGCGCGCATCTATGCCCAGCTGGGCGTGACCGACCCCGAGCTGATGACCTGGCAGAGCGTGCAGACCTTCGGCCAGCTGAAGCCCGGCACCGTGGTGAAGAAGGGCGAGGCCCTGTTTCCCCGCGTGGACATCAAAAAGGAGCTTGAGGCCATGGCCGCGGAGAAGGACAAGGCGGCGAAGGCCGAGGCCAAGGCGCAGAAGCAGGACGACAAGGCCGCGAAGAAGGAGGAGAAAAAGGAAGAGAAGAAGGACGACGGCATCGCCTCGTTCGACGACTTCATGAAGATCAAGCTCGTCGCCGTGAAGGTGATCGCCTGCGAGAAGGTGGAAAAGAGCGACAAGCTGCTCAAGGAGACCCTGGACGTCGGCGGCGGTCGGACCAAGACCGTCTGCTCCGGCATCGCGAAGTTCTACAGCCCCGAGGAGATGGTGGGCAAGACGGTGGTGCTGGTGAACAACTTTGCGCCCCGAAAGATGGCCGGCCAGGTGTCCGAGGGCATGCTGCTGTGCGCCGAGGACCCCGACGGGCGGGTGCGGCTGCTGACCGTGGACGGCGACGTGGTCCCCGGCAGCGAGATCGGCTGATATGATCAGGCTGTTCGATACCCACTGCCACATCGCGGATCCCCGCTTTGACGGGGACCGCGATGCGGTCATTCAACGGTTTCTCGACGCCGGCGTAGAGCGGGCGCTGGTGGTGGCCGACCCCCGGGAGGCCATCTACGACGGCCCCGAGGACGAGGGCGGCAGGATGGTGGCCGTCGGCAATCAGGACAGGGTGTTTGAGCTGGTGGACCGGTATGACTTCCTCCATGGGACTATCGGCGTACATCCCCACAACGCCTCGGGTTGGGACGCCGACGCCGAGGGCACTGTGGCGGGATATCTGAAGCATCCCAAGTGCCGCCTGCTGGGGGAGATTGGCCTGGATTACCACTACGACCTTTCGCCCCGGGACGACCAGCGCAGGGTGTTCGACATCCAGCTGGACATGGCCTTTGAGCGGAATATGCCGGTGCAGCTGCATATCCGGGAGGCCCACGGCGACTGCATGGACATGCTGCGCGCCCGGGCGCGGGAGGGTCGCATGCCCGGGGGCATCATGCACTGCTATACGGGCAGCTGGGAGAGCGCGAAGGTATACCTGGATCTGGGACTGTATATCAGCCTGTCCGGCGCGGTGACCTTCAAGAACGCCCCGAAGCTGGCGGAGGTGGCCCAAAAAGTGCCACCGGACCGGCTGCTCATCGAGACGGATTGCCCCTACATGGCCCCGGTGCCCCTGCGGGGGCGGCGCAACGAGCCCGCGTTTATCGTTCACACCTTTGAAAAGGTGGCCGCCCTGCGCAAGGCCACCCCGGAAGCCCTCGCCGAACAGCTGTGGGAGAACGCAAACAGGGCGATGGGGATCAAAATCATCGGGAGGAGAACAGATGGACTATGAATTACTGGGGGCTCAGCTTCAGAGCTTCGCGGAAGCCGACAGCTGGTATGTGCCGCTGATGGCCAACGCGGCGGCGCTGCTGTTCGACGCGCTGGCGGATGTGAACTGGGTGGGCTTTTACCTGTTGCGGGGCGGCCGGCTAGTGCTGGGGCCCTTTCAGGGCAAGGTGGCCTGCATCCACATTCCACTGGGCAAGGGCGTCTGCGGCACGGCAGCCCAGCGGGACGCAACCCAGCTCGTGCCGGACGTGCACGCCTTCCCCGGCCACATCGCCTGCGACAGCGCCTCCAAATCCGAGATCGTGGTACCTGTCCACAGGGACGGTGGCGTCGTCGCCGTGCTGGACATCGACAGTCCCGTCCCAAACCGCTTTTCGGAGGCGGACCGGGCCGGGCTGGAGGCCCTGGTAAAGGCGCTGGAAGCGCATATCGACCTGGACGTATGAAACAAATTATTGTGAACAGCCGGTTTCCCTGGTAAGTGAAGGGAACCGGCTGCTATTATCGGTAATCGATAGTAGGTTGAGAGAAAAAATATTTGCAATAGCGCGGACATGCTGGTATAATATCTTTGGCTTTTATATCCAATGACCTTACGGGCGGCACGTTTGCCCGCAGGGGAAGAGAAACAAGGGTGAAAGAATGAAAAGGCTGCTCGCTGTAACGCTGATATTCCTGTCAGTGGTTGTCTTTTGTGCTGTCGGCGCGTCGGCAGATGAAAAGGACCTGTACATCGACGGAAACGCCCAGAAGATATTCACCTCTGAGGACGGCCTGCTGTCCACCTCCACCCAGGCAGTGGCCCAGACCAGCGAGGGCTTCATCTGGATCGGCGGCTATGGCGGGCTGGTTCGCTACGACGGCAAGCACTTCAAGACCTTTGCCTACAAGCGTGTCACCCGCATCTGCGACCTGGAGGCCGGCGAGGACGGCGTGCTGTGGATCGCTACCTCCGACAAGGGCCTGTTCCGCTATGCGGACAACGATTTCCAGTCCATCCCCATGGAGAACGGGGAGAACGCCAACGGCGTGAGCTGCCTGGCCTTCGCACCGGACGGCAGGCTGGTCCTGGGCCTGGAATCGGGCCTCGGCGTGGTGGAGGAGGATACCATCCACCGGCTGGACATCCCGGAGCTGGAGGCTGAGAGGGTCAACCGCCTGCTGTGCCCCGATGGAAAAAGCATGTTCTGCGTCACCAAGTCGGGCCGGCTGTGCGCCTGGGACGGTCAACAGGTCCGCTGGGCGTCGGTGGACGGCGATTACGCGCTGCGCTCGGTTTGCCGCGATTCGGCGAACGGCACCTGGCTGGCCGGTACCTCGGGCAATGAGGTGCTGGTGTTCGACCGGGACCTGAACCAGGTCGACCTGCTGACGATGGACGGGCTCTCCTGTATCAACGACCTGCGCTGCGACGCCGACGGGGCCCTGTGGCTATGCGCCGACAACGGCATCGCCATATACGTACAGGGCCGCATACGCAGGCAGAACCTGCTGATGGACAACTCCGTGGACCAGATGCTGGTGGACCAGGAGGGCAACTACTGGTTCGCCTCTTCCCGCCAGGGCGTGCTGGAGGTCTCCCGCAGCAAGTTCGGGGACGTGAGCCAGAGCGCCGGGCTGGATTCCATGGTGGTCAACGCGATCCAGCGGATCGGGGACACGCTGTTCATCGGCCACGACGCCGGCCTGGTCACACTGAACGCCGCCGATTTTACGCCCACCGCCATCGAGGCCCTCGAGGGGCTGGCGGGGACCCGCGTGCGCGCGCTGTTGGCGGACGGGGAGGGCAGCCTGTGGATCGGCACGATGAAGAAGGGCCTGATGCGCTATACTCCGGAGGGCGTCCTCGTCAGCTACACCTCCCGGGATTACCCGACGCTGCTGTCCGACAACATCCGCTCCATCACCCCGGTGGCGGACGGCGTGCTGATCGGCACCGACAAGGGCGCCTACCGGGTGACGGCGGACGGGATCGAAAATGTGCTGGACGATCCCGACGCGCTGGCGTTCAGGATCCTCTGCGCGTTCCAGTTTGGCGACACCGTATACCTGGGCTCGGACGGCAACGGCTTTTACCTGGTGCGGGAGGGCAGGGTCGTTCGGCGCATCACCACCAAGGACGGCCTCAGCTCCGACGTCATCATGAAGGCCTACCGCAGCGAAGCCCATGGCGGGCTGTGGCTGGTGACGGGCAACGACATCGACTTCCTGCACGACGACGGCAGCATTACCGCGATCACGAATTTCCCCTCCACCAACAACCTGGACCTGCTGGCCATGCCCAACGGGGACGCCTGGGTGTTCACCGGCACCGGCATCTACCAGACCACCGAGGATTCCCTGCTCCACGACGACGCGCCTCGCTACCTGCCCTACCGGCACGTGGACGGCCTGCCCTACGAGGTGACCCCGAATTCCTATCAGTGCCTGACCGACGGCCTGCTGTACGTGTGCGGCTCCGGCGGCGTATTCAGCTTGCAAACCGACTTTTCCGGCGCCGAGGCGGGGGAATACCAGCTGGTGATCGACAGCGTGAGCGCCGACGGTCAGGCGCTCTATGTGCGTCCCGGCGATCCCTGTACCCTTGATTCAGATGTGCGGCGCATTGACATCAACGCCTACGTGCTGACCTTCCAGACCGGCAATCCCTTCGTGTTCTACCGCCTGGAGGGCTTCGATACGGAGGAGACCCTCGATCAGCTGAGCAACATCGGCGACATCAGCTACACCAACCTCAGCGGGGGCACCTACACCTTCCACTTCGGCATCCGGGATTACAAAACCGACGCGGTGCTGCAGGAGATCACGTTCCCCATCGTCAAGCGCTTTGCCTGGTATGAGGATCCCCGGGTGCGCCTCGGGGCGATACTGCTGGGGACGCTGCTGCTGGCGCTGATCACGTTGCTGATTATTCGGGCCCGGTCCCGGCGCATCACCCGGCGGCTGCAGGAGGAATACGAGCAGAAGGAAAAGACGCGGCTGCAGGAGATTGCCTACAAGGACTATCTGACGGGACTGTACAACCGCAATTACCTGGAGGTATGGAATAAAAAAACACCTTCGGAAGGGGACTGGCCCATCACCTTCGTGTCCATCGACCTGAACAACCTGAAGGTCGTCAACGACATCCACGGCCATGCCGACGGCGACCGGCTGTTGCGGGCGCTGGCGGACCTTCTGAAGAAGCACTTCGGCGAGGACTGCTACACGGTGGTGCGCACCGGCGGCGACGAGTTCTTGGTGCTGGCAAAGGGCGTGGACGGCGAACAGGTCCGGCAGAAGCTGAAACAGCTGACCGTTGACGCCTCCGCCGTGGAGGTAAACGGCATACCGGTGACCTTCGAATATGGCCTGTGCGAGCAGCGAAAGGGCCACTTCAACTTTGACGACGGTCTGCGCTTCTCTGATCTGAAGCTGCTGGAGAGCAAGAACCGGTTCCATGGGCGGACGGGAAGTTGAGGGCTTAGGGGTTAGGTTTTAGGGGTTAGGGGAGGATGCTGAAGGACTGGCTTCGCTTCGTTGATCGCGAGGTACAACCTCGCGCAGCGTTGCAAGCCGGGCGCCGCATCGGCGCCCCTACATCGTACATAGTTCGGTTTTCCGGCCGTTCCCTAATCCCTAAAACCTAACCCCTGACTTCTGATTTGTCACGCTGCGACAAATCAGAAGTCCACCCGCCACACCGCAGCGTCGTGGGGGGCCAGCTTTGCGGTCAGGCCGCGGCGGGCCGTGCGGCCGGTCCACAGCTCGGTAGCGCGGGCGGGTGCGCCTTCGAGACAGTCCTCGTCCACCTGTATCCGGCGGATGCGGTCCGACAGGTTGAAGGCCGCCACATAGCAGCCTGCGCCGTCCTTCCGGGGGGCGATCCAGGCGCATTCGTCCGCCGTGGAAACCAGCGGGTGGGCGCACCAGCTCTCCCTTTCGATGGCCAGCACATCCCGGTTGGTGAGCAGGGCAAGGGTGAAGTCGTCGTTCTTCGTCAGCTCGGCCCCGACCATCAGCGGCGATCGCAGCATGCACCACAGCGTCAGCATCGTGCGCTGCTCAGCTTCGGTGAAGCTCGTCCATTTGCCCCTCGGATGGCTGTCGTAGCACTGGCGCAGGGCCCCCACGGGCAGCATGTCCGCGTCGGGCCAGTGGCCAGGCCCCGCGTGGACGCACCACTTCTCCGCCCGCTCGAACATGGCCCTCAACAGCGGCCACTCATCCCAGAAGTCGTCGGTGATGCGCCACAGGTTGGCATATTTTTTCAGGTGCTCCGCCTGCTCCAGCGGCGCGGGACCCGGGGACAGGCTCAGCACGATGTCCCGCCCGCAGCCCCGGCAGGCTTCGCTGATCAGCTCGATCTCACGCTGACAGTGGGGGTATTCCCGGGCGATGTCGTCGCACTTGACGTAATCCACGCCCCACCGGGCGTAGAGGCGGAAGATGCTGTCATAGTAGTCCCGCGCGCCGGGGTGGTCCTGCCGCACGCCGTACATGTCCGGGTTCCAGGCGCAGATGGAATTGGGGTTTGCCACGTCCGCGCAGCCGTAGGCGCTGCCCTCGATGGGCAGGCGGCGGTGCGCGGCCATACGGGGCAGCCCCCGCATGATGTGAATGCCGAACTTCAGCCCCAGGCTGTGGATATAGTCGGCCAACGGTTTGAAGCCCGCGCTGCCCGCCGCGCTGGGGAAGCGGTTCTCCGCCGGCAGGAAGCGGCCGTATCCGTCCATGCATTCCTCGGCGAAGGGCTCGTATTCGTGGGAGCTGGAGGTGGGGTTGTACCACTGGATGTCCACCACCACGTACTCCCAGCCGAAGTCCTTTAGATGTTCCGACATGTATTCGGCGTTCTGGCGCACCTGGGCCTCGTTGACCGCCGCGCCGTAGCAATCCCAGCTGTTCCAGCCCATGGGAGGATAATTTGCTATCATATCTATTACTCCTCGCAAATGAAGACTGAATATAAATGAGGAATGAGGAATTAGAAATGAGGAATGGCGGGGGAAATCCCTGGCGGGATTTCTTTGATTTGAACCGCGCCACTGTCCTCATGGCTAACTCAATTCCTCATTCCTCATTCCTAATTTAATCCATAGGTGTTTCCCCGATCAGCTCGAGGCTGTGTTCGTCGTTCATCTTGTTGCACATCTTCACCAGGGTTTCCAGCGGCACGTTGTGCAGCTGCTGCTTCTGGCCGCGCACGGTGATGGCGACGGTGCCTTCGGCGGCCTCTTTGTCGCCGACCACCACGATGTAGGGATCCTTCATGGTCTTGAAGTTCTTGATCTTGGTGTTCATGTTGATGTCGGCGTAGTCGACCTCCACGCGGATGCCCTCGTCCTCCAGGCGCTCGGCCACCCTGCGGGCGTAGTCGTTGTGCTCGGGGCGGATCGGCACCACGGCTACCTGGTAGGGGTTCAGCCAGAAGGGGAAGGCGCCCTTGAAGTTTTCGATGATGATGCCGATGAAGCGCTCAAGAGACCCGTAGATGGCGCGGTGGATGACCACGGGCATCTCCTGGTTGCCCTCGGCGTTGACGTAGGTCAGCCCGAAGTTGTGGGGCAGCTGGAAGTCCAGCTGGATGGTGCCGCACTGCCACTCCCGGCCCAGGGCGTCCTTGATCTGAAGGTCGATCTTCGGGCCGTAGAACGCGCCGTCGCCCTCGTTGATCTCGTAGCCGCCCTCGCCGTACTTGTCGTCCAGGATCTTCTTCAGCGCGGCCTCGGCCCGGTTCCAGACCTCGATGTCGCCCATGAAGTCCTCGGGGCGGGTGGACAGCTCGGCGCGGTAGGTTACGCCGAAGGTCGAATAGATCTCGTCGGCGATGGAGATGATGTCGGCGATTTCGCTCTCGATCTGGCTCTCCATGACGAAGGTGTGGTCGTCGTCCTGGCGGAACTCCTGCACGCGGAACAGGCCGTTCATCTGGCCGGACTTCTCCTTGCGGTGCAGCACGTCATACTCGCTGTAGCGGATGGGCAGCTCCTTGTAGGAATGCAGCGTGCGCCGGTAGGTCATCATGGCGTTGGGGCAGTTCATGGGCTTTGCACCCATGGTGTCGTCCAGGTCGCGGTTGAACACCGGCGCGCCCTTGGGCAGCTTCACGGTCGCCATTTCGTCCAGGCCGTCCGCCGGGTTGTCCAGCACGCCGGGGATCTCGGCGTCGGCGGCTACAAAGCCCTCCAAGCCGGGCACCATGAACATGTTGTTCTGGTAGTGGGCCCAGTGGCCGGAGATGACCCAAAGCTTTTTCTTGTTGATCAGCGGCGCGGAGATCTCGGTGTAGCCGTGCCGGGCCTGCAGCTTGCGAGAGTAGGCCAGCAGGGTCTGGTACAGCTTCCAGCCCCGGGGCAGCCAGTAGGGCATGCCGGGGGCCGTCTCGTCGAACATGAACAGGTCCAGCTCCTTGCCGATCTTCTTGTGGTCCCGCTCCTGGGCCTCCTTGATCATGTTGAGGTGGGCCTTCAGCTGCTGCTGGTCCGGGAAGGCGTAGACGTACACGCGCTGCAGGGAATCCCGCTTTTCGTCGCCCCGCCAGTAGGCGCTGGACACGGCACGGATCTTGTAGGCCACGCTCAAAAGCTCTGCGGAGTTCTCCACGTGGGGGCCTCGGCACAGGTCCACGAAGTCGTCGCCGGTATAGTACACGGTGATGGTCTCGCCCTCGGGCAGGTCGTTTATAAGTTCTTCCTTGTACTTCTGGCCCTTGAAGATCTGAAGCGCCTCTTCCTTGCCGACGACCTTGCGGGTCCAGGCTTCCTTGCGCTTCATGATCTCCTTCATCTTCTGCTCGATGGCGGGGAAGTCCTCGGTGCTGATGCCCCGGGGCAGCAGGAAGTCGTAGTACATGCCGTCGGCGATCTGCGGGCCGATGGCGATCTGCACGTTCTCCCGGCCGAAGATCTCCATCACGGCCTTGGCCAGTATGTGGGCCAGGGAATGGCGGTAGACCTCAAGAAACTGTTCGCGATCCATACTCATACTCTCCTTCATGTTGATTGTTTTGTCAGGCTTGCCGGGGCTTTGAAGCCTGACGATGACAAACGCATACAGCGGTAAATGAAAAGACATTCATCCCTCTTGCCGGGACGAATGCCTTGCATCCGCGGTTCCACCCTGCTGACCCGGCGCGCCGAGCCGCTCGTTGGCGTAGTAACGCACGCAAAACGCCTGTCATCGGGGGCTGGTATCCCGGAATGACCGCGTTGCGCGCTTGCAGCCTATGGCGCGCATTCTCTTTCCGTGTCGCTTTCCGCAATGTGTACCCCGTCGTCTGATTGGTTGATCAAATTGTAACATGTTTGTGGCGCGCTGTCAATGCCACAGGGCGCCTGCACCAAAATTTCAAATATGGAAGATGATATTGCCAGGATGGCGAGAAAAGCGAAATAATGGGAGGCCTCGAAAGGCCTCCCACAGTGCGTTTATTAAGAAGCATTTGCGACGTCTTGAACTACATTTCCGTGTCGATTTTCCTTAGTTGAATCCCTGACGGGTATTCACTTCTCCGGGAGTGCCTCCTCGTAGAGATCGCCTGGCCTGTTACTGACGACGGAGCCGAAGCTCAGCACGCCGTCTTTGTAGGTGAATACGACCCACTTCGTGCCCATGCCGTGAGGCACAGTGCGCGTCTCGTGCGTGCCGTCGCTAAGGTAAATATCGACAGTAGCATTGGAGGATTGCAGAGCCTGGCTGGTGGGATTATCCTTGTTGGTGTAGTCATGGACATAATAGGTGTAAGTGACACCCTCCTCCGGGATGAAGGTTACGGTCTCTGGGCCGTAAGAACTGATGTCATCCACATCCAGGTTGGCATCCCCGACCTGCTTATTATCGAAGTACACGTGACCGCTGGACCACTGCAGGTGGGAGTCAAGATCGGACGGCGATTCTCCCCAGGTCAGTACGATGCGGACCTGTCCATCCATTTTTTTTGACAGCGATGCATTTTGGTAGGTGGTATCATTGGCCTGGACAGAGACGGTAAACTTCTTTGTCACATAGCCGCGTTTGCTGATGAAAACGGTGTAGGTGTCAGAGGGGACCTCCAACTGGTAAGCACCGCTGGAATCGGTGGTGGTGGAGTATTCGCCGGCCTTCACGGTTGCGTCGCTGAGGTAATCGCCGGTTTCCGCATCAGTGACATAGCCGGAGATGTAACCCTTGCCATCCTTCATCAGCTTGACAGTCATGCTGCTGTCAGTGATCTTAAAATCGCGGGTGACGGTGGTGTCGTCTATTATAACCGAGGCTTGATAGTTTCCTGGAGCGAGGTAAGTGGTATACTCGCTGGTGCCAGAGCGGACCAACGTCTTGGTGGTTCCGGCCTTCTTGTAGACAGTCACGGTTTTGCCGGTCAGGACGTTGCCGTCCTGATCGTAGGTCTGGAAGCGCGTCAGATACTTGTAGTTCGGGCATACGCCGCTCCCGAGCGTGACGTGTCCTTTATGGACGCTGTCCGGGGAGTTGATTACCGATAGGTAGCCATGCCATATGTTCTTCTCAAAGACAGGCCAGGACTTGGACAAAACTGGTTCCATACTGGAGCCTTCTCTGACGGAGATCTTGCCTACCAGGTCGACGTACATGTCGACATTCACATCAAAGCATAGCTTGCAGTCGTGGACCTTTTCCGGCGTTTTACTGGTGTCGATGTCAATCAGGGTAGTATCGGCAGTGAGCTTCGCGCCGACTTCGGCGCCCAAGGTCACGGAGACCAAGCCCAGAGCGGAGATGCCCACATCAAATTCTGCGCCGACGGAGCCGCTGACGGATCCTCTGGCCTTAAGTTGCTGGTTGAAGTAGGTGTCGTTGATCTTGGAAACGCCGCTGTCGGTATTATAGGAGAAGCCCATCCTACCGCCAAAGTTCGTAGTGAAGTTGATGGAGCCTTCAGCGCTGAGGTTCATTGGCACCGAGATGTCGATCTCGCAGAACAGACCTGGGATAGACAGCGGGATTTCGCCGTTGTAGATGGGAACCGACGTACTCCACGACAATTCTTTTGCCAGGGTGTAATCCACGGTGCCTTTAACGCCGACATAGGTGTCACACTTCAGGTAGTTATCCCCAAACAGGTGCGTATCCACGTACAGCTTGCAGGTGACTGAGGCACCGACGTTGATGTCTGCTGTCAATGCTCCGTGCGTATAAGTCCTGCTGTATGAAGCCAGGGTTTCTTCGAACGTCTTGTCGATGGTGAAGTTCCTGGTAACGGTGCCGTTACGCAGCAGCCCGTTGTTGTCCAATACATCGATGGCGTCGAAGGTGGTGTCATAGCGTATGTACTGGTAAAAGTCGGATATGGAGGTGTTGTTGTCTTTCGTGACGGTGTAAGTGCCGTCATCGTTCTTGGTGACCTTCTTGACCTTTATTATATCGTTGAGGTTGGTGATGTACAGGGTGCAACCCTCGGTGATGGTCTTGTCGGTCTTGATGGTGTACTTGCTGCCGGATTTAGTGCCCTCCACTTCGATGACAGCGTCGTTCAGCACCGCGAAGCCAGCGTCGCTGTAATCCAAAACGGTACTGCCGGCAAAGTCCTGGGGAGTCTTGCTCATGAAGTCGCTGTAGGACTGGGTGTAGTCCAGACACAAGTTGGATTCGCCCAGCGTATTGCCGTAGCCATCCTGCAGTGTGGTACGCACCGCGAAGTATTCGGGCAGGCTGTAACCAGAGATATCGAGCTCCACATACTGGATCTCGTCAGCGGCGGCTACCACAATGGTGTTGGAGAACAGCACCTCGGTTTGATCGTTGTCGAGGATTTCAACCAATAGATTGCAGGGATAAGAGGCCTTAACAGCAATGACCATGACGTTGTCGCGCTTCTCAACGCCATACAGCTCATAGGTGCCCATTATACTGACATTCCGGCCTTCGGTGACGGCGTAATAATACGCATAGCTGTCAATTGTGCAGGAGATTGTCAGCGATGGATCCAGCGCTTCATAGCCGATGTAACTGACAGAGGAGGGAATGAAGAGCGTTTTCAAATTCGCGCAGTCCTTGAAGGCGCGGTCTTGAATCTGCTGCAGTGTGCCGGGCAGGGTGACGGCGGTGATCTCCGTGTTGCCTGAGAAAGCGCCCTCACCAATGGCGATAATCTCGTTACCCTCATAGTCGGTATCGGGTATGGTGATCTCGCCGCCCAAGCCGTGATAGCCGGTGATCACACCGTTGCTCATTTCGAAGTCGTTATTGGCCGGCATGACGACCATGACGGAGCAGCTGTCAGACTTACCGTTGAAGGTTGTGGCAGTGATATCGGCGGTGCCCAGGCCGACGGCAGTCACGAGACCGTTCTCATCCACGGTCAAAACCTCGGAGTCGCTGGAGGCCCAGGTAATCTGAGAGGCGGACTTGGAAGTTTTGAGCTTCGCTGTCAATTGCCAGGAATCACCGACGAACACGGTTTGCTTTGCATCGAGTAGCTTAATGCTCTTGGGAGCGTCGACGACCTTGACGGTCAGGGTAGCGGACAGACCGTTCTGAGTGGTGACAGTAATCTTGGCGGTGCCCTTCTTGACGCCGGTGATTCTACCCTTTTTAGACACCCTGGCGACAGCGGGCTTGTTGGAGGACCAGGTGAAGGTGGCCACCGCGCCTTCGTCAACGATGGGCGTGATGGTGAGCTTTTCCGTCAAGCCGATGGATATCGAATCCGTGGCGAAGGATAGCTCCTTGGGATCGGTGTTCTTTGTCACCTTAACTTTGACGATGGCCTTCTTGCCATTGAAGGTCTTGGCGCTAATCTTCGCCGTGCCGGTTTTAACACCGGTGACGACGCCCTGGTTGTTGACCTGGGCGACCTTCCTGTTGCTGGAAGTCCAGATAATCTGAGATGCAGAGCCTTTAGGCAGCTTCGCAGTTAACTGGATCTCCTTGGACACCTGCACCTCGGCTGTCTCGGGGCGTATGGAGACCTCCTTCGGGGCGTTGACAACCTTGACGGTCAGGGTAGCGGACAGACCGTTCTGAGTAGTGACAGTAATCTTGGCGGTGCCCTTCCTGACGCCGGTGATTTTTCCGGCTTTGCTCACCTTGACGATCCTGCTGTTATTGGTAGCCCAGGTGAACTCCGGCTCGGCACCGTCGTTTACGATGGGCCTGAGGGTCACCTTCTCCTTCAGGCCGATAGACAGCTTCTTTTTCTCGAAGGCGATATTCGTGGGATTGGCGTCCACTGTGACCTTGGCGGAGGCCTTCTTGCCGTTGAAGGTCTTGGCGGTGATCTTGACGGTGCCCTTGCCGACCGCAGTGATCTCGCCCTTCTTGTTGACTGTGGCGACCTTCTTGTTGCTGCTGACCCACTTGATTTGGGAGGCGGATTTAGCCGGCAGGATCGCCTTCAGGGTCATATTCTGGCCCACGGACATGGACAGCGTCTTCCGGCTCAGCTTGATGTTGGTGGGGGCCTTGCGCACAATGACCTTGCAGGTGCCAACCTTCTTGCCGCCGGAAGTCGCTGTGATCGTGGCAGTGCCTATCTTCTTCGCGGTGATGACGCCTTTGGCGTTCACAGACGCGATTGCCTTCTTGTTGCTTTTGAAGGTTGCGCCACTGTAGCTGATGGTGTATTTCTCCCCCACACCCAGCTTCAGCCTGGAGGGGATGGCGTTCGACTCAGGAGCCTTGGGCGACTCATCCTCCGCTTCGAAGAACTCGATGGCTTCCTGCCCGTCGGTGTCCTGGGTCTCTTCTTGCATCTGGATGGCTATGTCGTCGCCCTGCATCTCACTGGAGGATTGCTGCGCGATGTCCAAGTCGATGGGGTCCTCGAGCAGGTCGGCATCGCCAATCTCGTTCGGCAAGGTATCGAAATCCAAGGAATCGATATCCACGATGTCGAACTGCTCATCGGGCGTTTCAGCGTTGGCGCTCAAATTGTCGACGGGCAATCCTTCTGCTATGCCGAACATCGGCAGCAGCATGGTTACCAAGAGGATCCAGGAGAGCCTTCTTAAGAAGGAGCGTTTCATGAGCATAACCTCCCTACTATATTATTGAAGCGTTCCCCGACACTGCCGGGGTCGGCTAACAATGACAAAACTGAAGAAACTGCTTACAAATGATACACAGGCATGTTTATTTGAAAGACCAAAATTCAGAAGCAATTTTGACACACTTATTTTACGTGTTATTATACTTTTGTTTCCTGGATTTGTCTATAACAATTTGATCAGAAGGACTGAATATTACATAAAATTAACGATGCGTCAATGTGTCAAGTACAACCCGCAGGGAAGCCTGTGCAGTCACTAACGCGGCGTAAGATGTTGGTTTGCATCATCAGAGGGCGCTTAGGCCGAAAAACAACATAATTCACCTATACTGATGCTGTATAAGGCCGATATTTGCAACTGTTTGCCCGGATTGTTGCAAAAATAGTATTAAAATAATCACATGACCCTTGACGAATCCCCCTGAAGTGTTATAATTAAACTCGTGCATATATACTTGTGCATATCTTTTGAGCTGAAGGTGATCACCTTTGACAAGATTTGTGGTACGCAGAGTCCTATCGGCGCTGCTGACGCTGTTCGTGATCGCGACCATCACGTTTTTCCTGATGAATCTGATCCCGGGCGGCCCGTTCAACACCGAGCGCGCCAGCAAGAAGACCGTCGAGATGATGGAGGCCAAGTACGGCCTGGACAAGCCGCTGTTCGAGCAGTACATCATGTACCTCAAGCGCCTGCTCCGGTTCGACCTGGGCGACAGCTACAAGCGCAAGGGCTTCACGGTGAACCAGATCCTGGCGGAAAAGTTCCCGATATCGGCCAGCGTGGGCGTGGTGGCGATACTGCTCTCGGTGCTCATTGGCGTTCCCGTGGGCGTCGTCGCCGCGTTCAAGCACAACCGGCCGCTGGACCGCACGGTCATGTTCATCGCGAACCTGGGCATTGCCGTGCCCAACTTCGTGATGGCCACGGCGCTGCTGTTCTTCTTCGGCGTCAAGCTGGGCTGGCTGCCCACGCTGGGCCTGAAGACGTGGAAGCACTACATCATGCCGGCGCTGGCGCTGTCCTTCAACCCGATGTGCTACATCGCCCGCCTGATGCGCTCGAGCATGCTGGACGTGCTGCGGCAGGATTATATCAAGACCGCCAGGGCCAAGGGCCTGCAGGAGAAGGTCGTACTGTTCAAGCACGCGATGCGCAACGCTATCCTCCCGGTGGTCACCTACCTGGGGCCGCTGACCGCGGGCATACTGACCGGTGGCTTTGTCATCGAGCAGATCTTTACCATCCCCGGCATGGGCAAGTTTTTCGTGGAGTCCATCAACAACCGGGACTATCCGCTGATCATGGGCGTGACCATCTTCTATTCGGCGCTGCTGGTGCTGATGAACCTGATCGTGGACCTGTTGTACGGCGTCATCGACCGGCGGATCAAATATGAATGAGAGGAGCGGCAGACATGGACAAGCAAAACCTCAATGGCATCAAGCTGCCGCCCAAGCCGGTACTGGACCCCTTCCGCATCAAGCTGACCCCTGAGATGATGATTCCCGCCACCAAGGAAGAGCGGGAACAGCTGGTGATGATGCGTGAGTCCACCACCTACTGGAAGGACGCCTTCCGGCGGCTGAAGGCCAACAAGGTGGCCATGGTCAGCCTGGGGCTGATCGTGGTGATCTTCCTGTTCGCCTTCATCGGCCCGCTGCTGATGCCCTATTCCTACGACCAGCAGATTCGCGGCCACGAGCGCCTGGCGCCGGTAATCAACGAAGAATTCTTCCACCCCTTCGGCACCGACAACCTGGGCCGCGACCTGTGCGTGCGCGTGATGATCGGCACCCGGATATCGCTGGTCATCGGCGTGGTGTCCACGTTCTTCATCGTGGTCATCGGCGTGCTGTACGGGGCCATTTCCGGCTTCATCGGCGGCACGGTGGACATGATCATGATGCGCATCTGCGAGATCATCTACTCCATCCCCACGGTGCTGATCATCATCCTGCTCAACATCGTGCTCAAGGAGCCCCTGCAGCGCCTCTTCGACCAGGGCCACCTGGCGGCGCTGAGCTCGGTGGGCACGGGCCTGATCTGCATATTCGTGACCTTCGCGCTGCTGTACTGGGTCAGCATGGCCCGCATGGTGCGCGGCGAGATACTGGCGCTGAAGAACTGCGAATACGTGACCGCCTCCAAGGCGCTGGGCGCCAGCAGCCGCTGGATCATCGTCAAGCACCTGGTGCCCAACTGCATCGGCACCGTGGTGGTGACGACCACGTTCCAAATCCCGTCGTCCATATTCACCGAGTCCTTCCTCAGCTTCATCGGCCTTGGCGTCAGCGCCCCGATGGCTTCCCTGGGCTCTCTGGTCAACGACGCGCTCAACGGCTTCCAGACCGCGCCCTACCGCCTGTTCATCCCGGCGGTGGTGCTGGCGCTGATCATACTGGCCATGAACCAGCTGGGCGACGGACTGCGCGATGCGCTGGATCCGAAGATGCGCAATTAAGGGGGGACCGACGTGAAGGATCATCTGCTTGAAATCAAAGATCTGAAGGTTTCCTTCTTCACGCCCGCGGGCGAGGTCAAGGCCGTCAACGGCGTTTCCTACGACCTGGACGAGGGCCGGGTGCTGGGCATCGTTGGGGAGTCCGGCAGCGGCAAGAGCGTCTCCGTCAGCGCCATGATGCAGCTGCTGGCCTATCCGGGCCGGGTGGTGGGCGGAAGTATCACCTTCAACGGCCAGGACGTGCTGGCCATGAATCCCGAACAGATCCAGGCGGTGCGCGGCAAGGACATCGGCATGGTGTTCCAGGACCCCATGACTAGCCTGAACCCGGTGTTCACCATCGGCGACCAGCTGACCGAGACCCTGCTGCGGCACACGAAGATGAACCACTCCGAAGCGTGGGATCGCAGCGTGGAGATGCTCAGGCTGGTGGGTATCAACAATCCCGAGCAGCGCATGAAGCAGTATCCCCATGAGTTCTCCGGCGGCATGCGCCAGAGGGCGATGATCGCCATGACGCTGCTGTGCAACCCGAAGCTGCTCATCGCCGACGAGCCCACCACCGCCCTGGACGTGACCATCCAGGCGCAGATCATGGACCTGATGAAGCGCCTGCGGGAAAAGTTCAACGCGGCGATCATACTCATCACCCATGACCTGGGCATCGTTTCTGACATCTGCGACGACGTGATCGTCATGTACGCGGGCCGGATCGTAGAGCGGGGCACCACCGACGACATCTTCTATCGCGCCGCCCACCCCTATACCCAGGGCCTGCTGCGCTGCCTGCCCCGGCTGGACAGCGATCGCTCCAAGCCGCTGGAGCCCATAGAGGGCTCGCCGGTGGACCTGCTGGCCATGCCCAAGGGCTGCGCCTTCGCGCCACGCTGCAAGCACTGCATGAAGGTCTGCCTGAGCCACCAGCCGCCCACCTATGAGATCGGCGAGGGTCATACCTCCGTCTGTTGGCTGCACGCGCTGGATATCGAAGGGGAGGTGCAGCAAGCATGAGTCAGGCCCCTCTGTTTGAAGCCCGGCACATCGTCAAGAACTTCCAGGTCGGCGGCGGCCTGTTCAACCGGGGCCGCGTGGTCCACGCGGTGGACGATGTCTCCTTTATCATCAACAAGGGTGAGACCTTTGGCCTGGTGGGCGAGTCCGGCTGCGGCAAGTCCACCATCGGGCGCACGATACTGCGCCTGCACGAGCCAACCTCCGGCCAGATCCTGCTGGACGGCGAGGACATCACCCATGCCAACATGCGCCCCTACCGCAAACGCATGCAGATCGTGTTCCAGGATCCCTACGCCTCCCTGGACCCCCGCATGACGGTGGGGGACATCGTGGGCGAGCCGCTGGACATCCAGGAGGTCTGCTCCGGCAAGGCAGAGCGCCAGGAGCGGATACTGGAGCTTTTGAACCTGGTGGGGCTCAACAGCGAGCACATGAACCGCTATCCCCACGAGTTCTCCGGCGGACAGCGCCAAAGGGTGTCCATCGCCCGCGCCATGGCCCTGCACCCGGATTTCATGGTCTGCGACGAGCCGATCTCCGCGTTGGACGTGTCCATACAGGCGCAGGTGATCAACATGCTGATGGACCTGCAGCAGAAGCTGGGCATGGCGTATCTGTTCATCGCCCACGACCTGAACGTGGTGCGCCACATCTCAAAGAACGTGGGCGTCATGTACCTGGGCAGCCTGGTGGAGGTCTGCGAATCCGACAACCTCTATCTCAGGCCGATGCACCCCTATACCCAGGCGCTGCTCTCCGCGATCCCGATCCCGGACCCGGAGGTCAGTCGCAGCCGCCAGCGCGTGGTGCTGGAGGGCGACGTGCCCAGCCCCATCGACCCGCCCCAGGGCTGCAAGTTCCACACCCGCTGCCCCTACGCCATGGACATCTGCCGCCAGCAGCGGCCGGAGACGGTCACCGTCGAGCCCGGCCACATCTGCGCCTGCCACAAGGTGGCCAGGGAGCTGGGCAAGTAACCTGTCGAAGTAAATCGCCGGCTGAGGCGTTTTACAATATCATCAAGGAGGAACTATCCGTGAAGAAACTGTTCGCACTGGTTCTGGCGCTCGCGCTCGTCGCGAGCCTGGTTTCCGCAGCCTTCGCCGAGGAAGTCCAGACCATCAACGCCTGCATCGGCTCACAGCCCGAGACGCTGGACCCGCAGCTGAACTCCGCCTCCGACGGCTCCAACTACATCAAGCACCTGTTCGAGGGCCTGATGAAGTACGGCTGGAACGGCGAGGGCATCGTCAACGGCGCCGCCGAGTCCTATGACGTCAGCGAGGACGGCATGGTCTACACCTTCCACATCCGCGAGGATGCCAAGTGGTCCGACGGCCAGGACCTGACCGCTGACGACTTCGTGTACACCATGAAGCGCCTGGTGGACCCCGAGACCGCCGCGCCCTACGCCGGCGACATGGGCAAGTACATCCTGAACGGCCTGGAGATCTCCACCGGCGACAAGCCCGTGGACGAGCTGGGCGTCAAGGCCATCGACGCCAAGACCATCGAGATCACCCTGCAGGATCCCTGCGCCTACTTCCTCGAGGTCATGGCCTTCCCGACCTACTATCCCGTCCGTCAGGACATCGTTGAGGCCAATGGCGACGCCTGGGCCACCGCTCCTGAGACCCTGATCGGCAACGGCCCGTACACCCTGGAGAGCTACACCATGGACGAGGAGATCGTCATGGTGCCCAACCAGAACTACTACGACGCCGACAAACTGGCCTGCAAGCGCATCTGCTGGAAGCTGATCACCGATCCCAACGCCAAGCTGGCCGCCATGCGCGCCGGTGAGCTGGACTGGTGCGACGACTATCCCACCGAGGAGCTGGCCACCCTGCGCGACGAGGGCCTGTTCCACACCGAGCCCCAGCTGGGCACCTACTATGTGAACATCAACAACACTGTTGAGCCCTTCACCGACGTCCGCGTCCGCAAGGCCCTGCAGCTGGCCATCGACCCCTACTTCCTGGCCGAGACCGTCACCCAGGACACCTACCTGCCCGCCACCGACTTCGTGGGCAACGGCTTTGTGGCTGACGATGGCAGCGACTTCGGCGATTTCGATACCGTGATCGACCGCAGCGATTACCAGGCCAACATCAAGAAGGCCCAGGAGCTGCTGGCTGAGGCCGGCTATCCCAATGGCGAGGGCTTCCCCACCGTCGAGTACTGCACCAACGTCTCCGGCGTGCACGTGCCCACCGCTGAGGCCCTGCAGAACATGTGGAAGGAAAACCTGGGCATCAACATCGAGATCACCCAGATGGAGTGGAACGTGTTCCTGGCTGCCCGCCGCGAAGGCGAGCACACCCTGGCCCGCGACGGCTGGGTGGCTGACTTCAACGATCCCAGCAACCTGCTGGACCTGTTCACCAGCTATTCCGGCAACAACTCCACCTTCTACAACAACCCCGAGTATGACGAGCTGATGAAGAAGGTCGCCGCCTCCACCGATCCCGCCGAGCGCATGGCCCTGATGCATCAGGCCGAGCAGCTGGCGGTGGGCGAGGAAGCCTGCTGCATCCCCGTCTACTACTACGCCACCACCTGGATCTGCATCCCCGAGATCACCGGCGTGACCACCTATCCCACCGGCGAGAAGCTGTTCATGAACGCTGTGAAGTGATGCAAATCCGCTTTCTGCGGTATCGTACAACCGATGGCAACCGGACTCCGAAGGGGTCCGGTTGCTTTTTAACCTAAACTGCGCAAAACACCACCCCTTTTGAAGGGGTTGGGGATATTGACGGGTTCGGGTTTTGAGAGTATAATAAGCTGTTGTATGATATATGCTGAAATGGCTGTTTATGCAGCCAAGAGCAGGGAGGACGGACCGAATGAAGAAGAGTTTGATCAAACTGGTGATCGTCGCGGTGCTGATCGTGGTCGCGGCGTTCCTGGCGCTGAAGGGATTTCGCATCCCGGGCAAGTCGACTTATCTCAAGCCCGTGGGCGAAGCCATCAGCCTGGGCCTGGATCTGCGCGGCGGCGTTTCTACGGAATATATCGCCACGGATACCAGCATGGACAACTATGAAAGCCTGCTGGAGGGCACGGTGTCCGCATTGCGCACCCGCCTGACCAACGCCGGCTTCACCGAGGCGAACGTGGCCATACAGGGCACCGATCGCATACTGGTCGAGATCCCCGATGTCGACGACCCCGAGGAGGTCGCCCGCATCATCGGCACCCCGGCGCACCTGGAGTTCCGCGACCCCAACGGCAACGTGGTGGTCGAGGGCAAGGACATCAAGCAGGCCGGCGTGCAGTACGCCAACGATGAAAAGACGCTGTACGGCGTGGGCTTCGAGCTGGACGCCGCCGGCGCGAAGGCCTTCGAGAACGCCACCCGCGAGTTCCTGGGCCAGGCCATCTCCATCTACCTGGACGATGATCTGATTTCCGCCCCCACGGTGCAGGCCGTGATCGCCGGCGGCAACGGCATCATCACCGGCTCCAGTCAGGAAACCTCCGAGGATTCCTACAACTGGGCCCGCAACCTGGCGATGCTGATCCAGTCCGGCGCGCTGCCGATGGACATCGCCGAAGTCGAGACCCGCGCCATTTCCGCCACCCTGGGCATCGAGGCCATCGACGGCGCCATCATCGCCGGCATCGTGGGCCTGATCCTGGTGCTGGTGTTCATGCTGGTGATGTACCGCCTGCCCGGCGTGGCGGCGGACATGGCCCTGCTGATCTACGTGCTGATCGTGTTCTACGCCCTGGCCATCTCGGGCGCGCAGCTGACGCTGCAGGGCATCGCCGGTATCCTGCTGGGCATCGGCATGGCCGTCGACGCCAACGTGGTCATATTCGAGCGCTTCCGCGAGGAACTGAAGGAGGGCCGCACGCCGCTGAACGCCGTGAAGTTCGGCTTCCGCAATGCCGGCCGCGCCGTGCTCGACTCCAACGTGACCACGCTGATCGCCGCCGTCGTGCTGATGATCTTCGGCACCGGCACCATCAAGGGCTTCGCCACCACGCTGATGATCAGCATCATCGCTTCCTACTTCACCGCGGTGGTGGTTACCCGCGGCCTGCTGATCCTGATCTGCAAGCTGGGCATCAACAACCGCAGCGCCTACACGCGCTAAGAGGAGGGAACGAGCATGAAAAAGACGTTTACCGGGAATACGCGCCTGTTCCTCTGCATCTCCGGCGCAATCATCGTCATCGCGCTGATCATGCAGATTGCCGGCGCGGGGCTGAATCTGGGCATTGACTTCACCGGCGGTTCGATCCTGAACTACTCCGTCGGCGAGGATTATGACGTCAGTGACGTCGAAACCTTACTGAATGCCTCCGGCTATACCGACAACCAGATCACCAAGGCAGCACCCTCCGCCGCCTCCGTCGCCCTGCAGGCCGAGCTGGCCGCCGAGCTGGAGAAGGCCGCTACTGAGGTCGCCGAGGCGTCCGCCGAGGACCCCGAGGTCGCGGCGGCGGTCGATGAGGCCGTCGAGGAAGCAGTCGATGAGGCCGTAGTCGAGGAAGCGGTCGCCGAGGCGGTCACGCCCACCCTGGGCCTGCTGAACCCCGACAAGTCGGGCATCGTCCACGACGGCCTGACGGACCTTCAGATCCGCCTGAAGCTGGCCGACGCCACCGAGGGCATGGAGGACGTGATCAAGGGCGCCGTCGTTTCTGTCGTCCCCGGCGCGAGCGAGACCAGCTACCGCAACGCCACCAACCAGGAAATCAGCACCCTGGGCTACGCGCTGAGCTATGCCGGCAGCAACATCGTCGAATTCGACATGTTCGGCACCTATGACAAGGGCGCGGTCGAGGAGGCCGTGAAGAAGGCCCTCGAGGATGGCGGCTACAGCGTGAACGACATACTGTTCGTCCAGTACGACGCCGAGGCAGAGGCCGCGCGCATCGCCGAGGAGCAGGCTGCCGCCGAGCAGGCCCAGGCTGAGGCTGAGGCAGAGGCCGCTGAGGAAGCGGGCGAAGAGACCGCCGAGACCGAAGCACCCGCCGAGGAGGCCGCCGAAGCCGAGGCCACCGAAGCGCCCGCTGAGGAAAGCACCGAAGCCGAGGCCACCGAAGCGCCCGCCGAGGGTGAGGCCGAAGCTGCCGCCGATGCCGAAGCGGTCGCCGAACCGACGGAGTCGGCCGGCTTCCAGCTGCGCATCCTCATCGACATGGACGACGTGACCAGCCAGGTCCGCGCCCAGCTGGAGCGCGAGATGGTCGCGAAGTATCCGAACTTCCGCTTCGTCTCCATCGACCACGTCAGCGCCATCGCCGGCCGCGACCTGCTGTCCAACGCCATCAAGGCCCTGCTGATCGCCTTCGTGTGCATGCTGATCTACATCGCGATCCGGTTCAGCCCGCTCTCCGGCGCGGCGGCCCTGTTCGCGCTGCTGCACGATATCCTGATCATGTGCGCGTTCATGGTGTTCTTCCGCAAGCTGTTCCAGGTGAACAGCCCCTTCATCGCGGCCATACTGACCATCGTCGGCTATTCCATCAACAACACCATCATCATCTTCGACCGCATCCGCGAGACCCGCGCGAAGCCGGGCTACACCCAGGTGGACATGATGGACGTCGTCGAGGTCTCCGTCAGCAGCACGCTGTCCCGTACCATCAACACCACGCTGACCACGCTGTTCACGCTGGTGTGCCTGTACATCTTCGGCGTGTCCTCCATCAAGGAGTTCGCGTTCCCGCTGCTGGTCGGCATGCTGGCCGGTACCTATTCCTCTGTGCTGCTCAGCGGCCAGGTCTGGGCCATGTGGGATAAGAAGCTGAACGCCAACAAGGCGAAGAAGGCCTAATCGAACAAACCAACCCGAATTAGGAATCGACGTGAGCCGGTTCCTAATTCTTCTTTTCCCCATTACTAAAGAGGTAAACTATGCTGCGATACGAAGCGCGTTGTTCCGATCCCGCTTTTCCCTGTCCGGAGGGCATGTCCCCGGCGCTGCACCGGCTGCTGGCGGGACGGGGCGTCGATTCCGTTGAGGCCATGGAAGCGTTTTTGACCCCTGGCGTCGACAGCCTGCACGATGCGATGCTGCTGTCGGACATGCCTACGGTCGCGGCGCGCATCCGAAGGGCCATGGATGCAGGCGAGGTCATCTGCGTGTACGGCGACTACGACGTGGACGGCGTCTGCGCGTCGGCTATACTGTCGGGCTGGCTGAAATCCCAAGGCGTGGACGCCCGGGTCTACCTGCCCTCCCGGCACAGCGAGGGCTATGGGCTGAATGAGAACGCGATCCGGGAGATCACCGGGTGGGCGAAGCTGCTGGTGACCGTGGACTGCGGCGTGACCAGCGTCGAGCTGGTGGCGCTGGCGAAGACGCTGGGTCTGGACGTGATCGTCACCGACCACCACAGGCCCCCCGAGGGCGCGCTGCCTGACTGTCCGGTGGTGAATCCGCTGCTGGCAGGCTACCCCTTTCCGTCCCTCTGCGGTGCGGGGGTGGCCTGGAAGCTTGTCTGGGCACTGGGGGGCGAGGCCGAGGCCATGCCCTGGGTGGACGTGGCGGCGCTGGCCACGGTGGCGGACGTGGTGCCGCTGACTGGCGAGAACCGGGTCATCGTGCGCCTGGGGCTGGATGCCATCAACGAAGCGCCGCGCACGGGCATTGCGGCGCTGATCGAAGCCGCCGGCCTGGAAGGCAAGCGCGTCACGGCCACGGCCATCGCCTTCCAGCTGGCGCCCCGGCTGAACGCGGGCGGGCGGCTGGGCTCGGCCATGCGTTCACTGGCGCTGGTGGTGGAGACGGACCCCGCCAGGGCGCAGGCGGAGGCGGCAGCGCTGGAGGCGGAGAACACCCGCCGCAAGGCGGTGGAGACCCGTATCCTCGCGGAGACGGAGGCCCAGCTGAAGGGCTTCAACTTCGCCGCCCATCGGGCCCTGATCCTGACGGGGGACGACTGGAATCCCGGCGTGATCGGGCTGGCGGCTTCCCGGCTGGTGGAAAAGTACAACTATCCCGTGGTACTGCTGGCGGGCGGGGGCGACGTGCTGACCGGCTCCTGCCGCAGCATCGAGGGCGTCGACATCCACGCGGCGCTGATGGGCTGCGCCGACACGCTGGTGCGCTTCGGCGGCCATAAGCAGGCGGCGGGGCTGACCCTTCGGCCCGAGCGACTGGAGGACTTCCGGGCGGCGATGGATGCCTGGCTTTTGGAAAACGTCGACCCGG
The DNA here is from genome assembly GCA_045658005.1 of Clostridia bacterium. GTDB lineage: Bacteria > Bacillota > Clostridia > Christensenellales > Aristaeellaceae > UBA2862. The sequence goes on from JAZOUD010000127.1 coordinate 26,168, forward strand.
CAGCCTACATCCCAGTGAAGCAGTACGACGCGGAGCTGGACTTCGACGAGATCACGCCGCTGTTCATCACGTCGCTGGAGGCGCTGCAGCCCACCGGCTTCGGCAATCCGGCACCGCTGTTCAGAACCCGGGCCTGCGTGGTGGAAGCCCGGGCCGTGGGGGCGGAGGGGGCGCACCTGAAGCTGACGCTGGCCCAGGGGGGATGCCGTCTGGGGGGCATCGCCTTCCGGGAGGGCGCCCGGGCCGGCACGCTGGCCGACGAAGTGGATGCGCTGTTCGTCCCCAAGCTGAATACCTGGATGGGGCGCACTGAGCCCGAGCTGGAGGTGCGGGCGCTGAACGAAGGGGATGCCGAGGCGCGTTTGTCGTCAAAAGTCACGGATGAATCCCGGATACAATGCGATTTCTTAACAGAGATCATCTATAATGAAAAAATCCCCCCTAATTTGCCGGCGATTCTGCGGCTGGACGAATCGACATTGGCGGGCTGGATGGCGGAGCGCCCCCAGGGGACGTTGATCGTCACCTCAGACCTGGCCTGTGCGGGCCGGCTCCTGCGCCGCGCGGGGGATTGCCCGCCCGACCTGGTCGTGGGCGGTCTGCCGGAGGACCCAAGGGCGTTCAACACCGTCTGCGTTTGCCCACCTGTAGGGCAGATCCCCGCAGGGTATGATCGCGTCGTGCTGGCGGGCGTGCCGGGCCGGTGGCTGACGGAGGCTGTGGCGAAGAAGGCCTTCCGACTGCCGGAAACCCCGGCATGGACGGCGCTGCTGCCGGATTTGGCGATCATGCGGGAGGTCTACCTGGCGCTGATGCGCGTCGGGCGTCGACCTGCCTGGTGCACGTCGCTGTGGCAGCTGGTCCACATGACAGCGGAGGAGGCCGGCACAGCGGACGTCACCGCCGTGGCGTCGATCCTGGCGATGGCGGACATGGGATTGTTCAGGCTGGAGCGGTCGTCCCAGGCCTTCTCCATTGCCCGTAGCCCCCAGGCGAAGGCCAGCCCTGAACAGAGCGCCGTGTGGCAGCTGATCCAGCAGTGGCGCGACGGAAACCCCGACTGAACGGTCTATGAATTGGAAAGGAGGATCACAGATGTCTGATACGACCATGAAGCCCTATATCAGCGCGGAAGAGCTGATCGGGCGCATCCGAAAGTATCACCCGGACGACGACATGAGCCTGGTACAGAGGGCCTATGAATACGCAGAAAAGGCCCACGCCAACCAGGTGCGCAAATCCGGCGACCCCTATTTCTGCCATCCGGTGGCCGTGGCGGTGATCCTCACAGACCTGATGCTGGATGCCACGACCATCGCCGCGGGACTGCTGCACGACTGCGTGGAGGACGTGGAGGGCTGCACGCTGGACGGCATCCGGCAGCTGTTTGGCGACGAGGTGGCCCTGCTGGTGGACGGCGTGACCAAGCTGAGCCAGCTGAACTTCGCCAACCGGGAGGAGGCCCAGGCGGAGACCCTGCGCAAGATGTTCCTGGCCATGGCCAAGGACATTCGCGTGGTGCTGATCAAGCTGGCGGACCGTCTGCACAACATGCGCACGCTGAAGTACCAGAAGCCCGAGCGCCAGGTGCCCATTGCCCGCGAGACGCTGGACATCTACGCGCCGCTGGCCCACCGTTTGGGCGTCTACACCGTCAAATGGGAGCTGGAGGACCTGTCCCTGCGCTACATCGACCCCGAGGGCTACTATGAGCTGGTGCGCCTTGTGGGCATGAAGCGGGAGGAGCGGGAGCAGCTGATCGCCCAGGTGACCCAGGAGCTGAAGGCCCGGCTCACCGAGGCGGGCATCAAGTGCGAGATCGACGGCCGGCCGAAGCACTTCTACTCCATCTATAAAAAGATGAAGACCCAGAACAAGTCCTTCGACCAGATCATGGACCTGATCGCCGTGCGGGTGCTGGTGAACACCAAGCAGGACTGCTACTTCGCCCTGGGCATCGTCCACACCATATGGCCCCAGGTGCCGGGCCGGTTCAAGGACTATATCAGCATGCCCAAGGCCAACATGTACCAGTCGCTGCATACCACCGTGGTGAACCAGGGGCGGCCCTTTGAGGTGCAGATCCGCACCTTCGAGATGCACCGCACCGCGGAATACGGCATCGCGGCCCACTGGCGCTACAAGGAGGGCAAGGCTGCCGACGAGCTGGACACCAAGCTCAGCTGGCTGCGCCGCATACTGGACTGGCAGTCGGACGCCAAGGACCCCGGTGATTTCAGCGAGCTTCTGAAGTTTGACCTGTTTGCGGACGAGGTGTTCGTGTTCACCCCCAGGGGCGACGTGGTGTCGCTGCCCCGGGGGGCGACGCCGCTGGACTTCGCCTATCGCATCCACTCCGCTGTGGGCAACCGCTGCATCGGCGCGAAGGTGAACGGGCGCATCGTGCCGCTGGCTCACCAGCTGCAAACCGGGGATTTTGTCGAGGTCATGACCTCCTCGTCCTCTCACGGCCCCTCCCGGGACTGGCTGAACATCGTCAAGACCAGCGAGGCCAAGGCCAAGATCCGGGCCTGGCTGAAGAAGGAGCAGCGGGACGAGAACATCATCCACGGTCGCGAGCTGCTGGAGCGGGAGGCCAAGCGACTGGGCTACAGCATGTCCCAGCTCAACAAGCCCGAGCTGGTGGAGACGCTTTACAAGCGCTATTCGGTGCAGAGCTACGACGACGTCTGCGCCATGGTGGGCTTCGGCGGACTGAGCACCGTGCAGGTGCTGAACCGCCTGATCGACGAATACAAGAAGCAGCACAGGAGCGAGGAGCTCGCCACCCAGCTGACGGAGCAGCCCTCCGAGCCACAGCCCCAGCCCAAGCGGGCGAGCACCGCCTCCAACGGCGTGATCGTCAAGGGCGAGAGCGGCATGCTGGTGCGCTTCGCCCGATGCTGTTCGCCGCTGCCGGGAGACAAGATCATCGGCTATATCACCCGTGGGCGCGGCGTGTCGGTACACCGGGCCGACTGTCCCAGCCTGAAGGATGCCGGCATGGAGCAGGAGCGGTTGATCGAGGTGGAGTGGGAGGACCAGAATCCCAGCGGCACCTACGAGGCGGAGATCCGGATCGTCTGCTACAACCGCACCGGACTGCTGGCCGAGCTGTCGGTGATGTTCGCTTCGATGGACGTGCCCGTCAGCGCCATATCGGCCAGGGCGCTGAAGGACAACACCTTCCTGTTCAACATCTCCCTGATCATCAAGAACACCCAGCAGCTGGCCAAGATCATACGCGACCTGCAAAAGTGGCCGGATATCATTGAGGTCAATCGCGTCAGCGGATAGTTTGGATAAATGAGGAATTAGGAATGAGGAATGAGGAATGGATGTGTAAATCCTGACGGATTTATAGGATTCATACTCATTGCTTCTGGATGGAGAATAAGCAATGCGTGCAGTGATACAGAAGGTGACCCATGCCGAGGTCGTGGTCGAGGGCGAGACGGTGGGCAGCATCCAGGACGGCTACATGGTGCTGCTGGGGGCGGAGAACGGGGATACCGAGACCGATGCCCGCTACTGCGCCGAGAAGATCGCCGGACTGCGGGTGTTCGAGGATGAGAACGACAAGATGAACCTGTCCTTGGCCGACGTGGGCGGCAGCGTGCTGCTGGTCAGCCAGTTTACGCTGCTGGCAGACGCCCGCCACGGCAGGCGGCCCGACTTCATACAGGCCGCCCGCCCCGAGGTGGCCGAGCCCCTGTGCGACCTGGTGAAAGCCATCATCGAGTCGAAGGGCGTCCACGTGGAGACGGGCCGCTTCCGCACCCACATGCAGGTAACCCTGCTCAACGACGGCCCGGTGACGATATTGCTGGACAGCAGGAAGAAATTCTGATTCAGAATTTATCAACGCAACGGAGGTCAAATCCCATGTCCATAGACATTCGCCGCGTGGTCTGCGGCTTGATCCAGGAAAATTGCTACATCGTCCAGGACGAGGGGCGGGACGATTGCGTGGTCGTCGATCCCGGCGACGAATATCCCAAATTGAAGGCTGCCATCGGCGACAGGCGCGTGGGGGCCATTTTGCTGACCCACGGCCACTTTGACCACATCATGGCGGCGGGTGAGATGACGCGGGATTTCTGCACGCCGGTGTATGTCGGCGCGGAGGACGCAGAGATGCTGAACGATATCACCAAGAGCGACTATACGGGCATGCTGGGCCTTGCCCGGGCCGACTGGCCGGCCATCGACGCTGCGCCGTTTGGAGAATCGCTGTCCGTGTGCGGCATGGATTTTACCGTCCTGGCCACCCCTGGCCATTCCCGGGGCTCCGTGTGCCTGTACCTGAAGGACGAAGCCGTCCTGTTCAGCGGTGACACGCTGTTCCGCGCTGGCTATGGCAGGCTGGATCTGTACGGCGGCAAAATGGGCGCGATGCTCAAATCCCTGAAGTACCTGTTCACCCTGCCCGGAGAGGTGGCGGTCTATCCCGGTCACGGCGACGCCACCACCATCGGCGAGGAAAAGGCAAGGTATCGCATATGATACGGATCATCACCGACGAACCCCGGTTTTTCTCCGACCTGGGGGACGTGTTGCGCCTGTTCTACGGCGACGTGACCGTCAGCCTGGAGGCGGGCGACGTGGTGTTCGAGCATCATTTTGCCGAAGCTGACGGCCTCTGGACGGATACCTGGGCTTCCCAGGGCAAGCGGGTATCGCTGTCCCGGCCCATCAGCGACGAAACGCTGCTGGTGGTCAAGCGGCTGCGCAAGCGCCAGGTCAAGCAGGCGCTCTATGAGCTGCTGAAGGCATTGACGGGCCTGCGTCCCCCCTGGGGCAGCCTGACCGGCATACGGCCCACCCGTCTGCTCTACGAGGCCATGGAGGCGGGCATGGGCCTGGAGGACGCCGTGGCCTACGTGACAGAGACCTTCGACGTATCCCCGGACCGGGCCGGGCTGCTGGGGGAGATTGCCCGTATGCAGGCGGGCCTGCGGCTGGCCCCGGCCGGTTGCTTCGACCTGTACATCGGCATACCCTTCTGCAGGACCCGCTGCTCCTACTGCTCCTTTTCGTCCGGCGAGATCGGCGACGGCGGCCTGGTTCAGCCCTATGTGCAGGCCCTGTTGCGGGAAATCGAGCTGTGCAGGGACCTGATGCGGCAGGCGGGGAAGCGCCTGCGGGCGGGGTACATCGGCGGCGGCACGCCCACGGCCATACCCTGCGCCGACCTGGAGCGCATACTCGCCGCAGCCCAGGCGGCCTTTCCGGGGGCCGTGGAGTGGACGGTGGAGGCCGGCAGGCCGGACACCATCGACGAGGGCAAGCTGGGGATGCTGAAGGACCGGGGCGTGTCCCGCATCTCCGTCAACCCCCAGACCTTTAGCGACGATACGCTGAAGCGGATCGGCAGGGCCCACACCGGGCGGCAGACCCTCGAGGCCTACCGGCTGGCCCGGGCGATGGGCTTTGACGACATCAACATGGACCTCATCGCCGCCCTGCCCGGAGAGGACGTGGCCGACTTCGCCCACACGCTGGACGTGGTCCAGGACCTCGCCCCGGACAGCGTGACGGTGCATTCCCTGGCCATCAAGCGCTCCAGCCGCCTCCACGAGCAGCTGGCGGTGGCGGGCAACGGCTACGGGCAGGTGTCCCGGGAGGGCGCGGCAGAGATGATCGCCATGGCCCGCAGGCGCCTGACCGGGGGTGGCTGGAAGCCCTACTACCTGTACCGGCAGAAGTACATGGCCGGGAACCTGGAAAACGTGGGCTACGCGAAGCCGGGCAAGGCCTGTCTGTACAACATCGGCAACATGGAGGAGACCGTCAGCGTGCTGGCGCTGGGCGCGGGGGCCATTACGAAGTGGCTGTTCGATACCCGCGAGGCGTCGGAATACGACGACTTCAAAAGCCGCCACGACCATTCCGCGCTGAGGATCGAGCGCGCCCCCAACGTGCGCAACATCGCAGAATACATCGCCCGGGTGGAAGAGATGGTCCAGCGGAAGCGGGACGTCATCCTGGGGAAGTCGTTTGAAAATGTTTGATTCGGAGGGATCCTGCCCATGCGACAACGGAAGAAGGGCTTTTTCAGCGACAGGCGGCGGCTCATCGTTGCGGTCGTCCTGGGGGCGCTGCTGTTGGCCGGGGCGCTGCTGCTGATCCTGAAGCTGACCGAGACCAAAGAGCCGGAGGAGCCCGACCCGAATCCCGTCGCCACCATCACCATGTCCGACGGCGCGCAGATGCGCTTCGAGCTGTACCCCGACAAGGCGCCCAACACCGTGGCCAACTTCATCCGCCTGGCCAACAGGGGCACCTACAACGACCGCGAATTCTTCCGCGTCGTGGCGGGCGTGCTCATACAGGGCGGCGATCCGCTGGACAACGGCACCGGCGGCCCGGGATACACCATTAAGGGCGAGTTTGCCGAGAACGGCTTCAGTGGCAACGACATTTCGCACCTGCGCGGCACGATTTCCATGGCCCGGCAGAGCGGCTACGACACCGCAGGCAGCCAGTTCTTCATCATGCAGGGCAGCTATCCCGAATACGACGGCAGGTATGCCGCCTTTGGCCGAGCCGCGGACGATCAAACCCTGATGGTGCTGGACGCCATCGCTTCCCAGCCCACCGACAGCACCTACCTGCCTCTGACCCGCCAGGTGATCCGCAGCATCAGCGTGAACACGTTCGGTGTGGACTACGGGGATCCGGAGACGATCAAGGATGAAAAAGAATAACAGGAAGGAGTATATCCCATGAAGAAGCTGTTTACACTGTTCCTCTGCGCCTTGCTGATGTGCGGCGCGTTCACCGCGTTTGCCGAGGGCAGCGCCCTGCCCGTCGCCACCATCGAGATGGCAAACGGCGATGTGATGAAGCTGGAGCTGTATCCCGACGTCGCCCCCAACACGGTGGCGAATTTCATCGAGCTGGCCAACGCCGGCTTCTACGACGGCCTGATCTTCCATCGGGTCATTCCCGGCTTCATGATCCAGGGCGGCGACCCTACCGGCACCGGCATGGGTGGCCCCGGCTACGGCATTAAGGGCGAGTTCGCGGCCAACGGCTTCGAGAACAACCTGTCCCACGAGCGGGGCGTGATTTCGATGGCCCGGGCCCAGCACCCGGATTCCGCGGGCAGCCAGTTCTTCATCATGCACGCCGACTATCCGGCTCTGGACGGCCAGTACGCCGCCTTTGGCCGGGTGATCGAGGGCATCGAGGCCGTGGACCACGTGGCCGACATCCAGACCGACGCCAACGATCGCCCCGTGGAGGACCAAGTGATAAAGTCCATCCGCGTGGAGACCAACGGTGTGGAATACACCGCAGAGAAGATCCAGTAATCGATCATATCAGGAGGCTATCACCATGAGCAATCCCATTGTCACCATCGAGATGGAAAACGGCGGTATAATCCGCTCGGAGCTGTACCCGGAGATCGCGCCCAATACCGTGGCGAACTTCGTCAGCCTGGTGCAGTCCGGCTTTTACGACGGCCTGATCTTCCACAGGGTCATCCCCGGCTTCATGATCCAGGGCGGCGACCCCCAGGGCACCGGCATGGGCGGCCCCGGCTACACCATCAAGGGCGAGTTTGCCCGCAACGGCTTCAGGCAGAACAACCTGAAGCACAGCCGCGGCGTGCTTTCCATGGCCCGCAGCATGATGCCCAACTCCGCGGGCAGCCAGTTCTTCATCATGCATGCCGACGCGCCTCACCTGGACGGCGACTACGCCGCCTTCGGCAAGGTGATCGAGGGCATGGACGTGGTGGACGCCATCGCCGGCACCCCCACCGGCTTCCAGGACCGGCCCGTGCAGGAGCAGCGCATCAAAAAGGCCACCGTGGAAACCTTCGGGGAGACCTATAAGGTGGAGAAATACGGTCGATAACAACGCATTACTGGAGCAATATGCATGTCCAAGAAGCTGATCGTCGCCGAGAAGCCCTCCGTGGCCCGGGACATTGCCCGGGTGCTGGGCGTCAAGGGCCGGGGCGAGGGCTGCCTGGTGGGCGAGGAGTACGTCGTCACCTGGGCCATCGGCCACCTGGTCTCGCTGTGCGAGCCTGGGGAGACCGACGAGCGCTGGGTGAAGTGGAACATGGCCGACCTGCCGATGCTGCCGGAGCGCATACCGCTGAAGGTGCTGCCAAACACCAAGACCCAGTTTTCCGTGGTCAGGGGCTGGATGCTGAACAAGGAGATATCCAGTCTGATCTGCGCCACCGACAGCGCCAGGGAGGGCGAGCTGATCTTCCGCTACATCTACCAGATGGCTGGCTGCAAAAAGCCGGTAGAGCGGCTATGGATCTCGTCGATGACCGACGCAGCCATCAAACAGGGCTTTGCCGAGCTGAAGCCGTCGGCCTGGTACGATTCCCTCTACGAGAGCGCCCGCTGCCGCAGCGAGGCCGACTGGCTGGTGGGCATGAACGCCTCCCGGGCCTTCTCCCTGGCCTACGACGCCCACCTGTCCGTGGGCCGGGTGCAGACCCCGACGCTGAACCTGATCGTCAAACGGGACCTTGAGATCGAAAACTTCGTGCCAGAGGACTACTGGGAGATTCGGGCTGACTTCGGCGATTACGAGGGCCTCTGGGTCAACCCGAAGACGAAGAAGACCCGCTGCACGGACCGGGACGAGGCCGAGGCCATCCGCCAGGCGATCCAAGGGCAGAGCGGGACGGTGACCGAGAGCAAGACGACCCGCAAGAAGGTGCCGCCGCCCCAGCTGTACGACCTGACCAGCCTCCAGCGGGAGGCCAACAAGAAGCTGGGCTATTCCGCGGACAAGACGCTGAAGCTGGCCCAGTCCCTCTATGAGACCCACAAGCTGATCACCTATCCCCGCACCGACAGCCGCTACCTGCCGGACGACATGAAGCCGAAGATCGCCGCCACGCTGAAGAAGCTGCCCCCGGCCTACGCGTCTTTCGTGGAGTCGCCGGAGCTGAACTGGCAGCTGAAGGACAAGCGCTTCTACGACAATGCCAAGATCAGCGACCACCACGCCATCGTGCCCACGGAGAAGACGGCCAGCTCCAAGGGCCTGACCCGTGAGGAGGCGCTGCTGTTCGACATGATCGCCCGCCGCCTGATCGCGGCCCACTATCCCCACTATGAATACGAGAGCGCAAGGGTGGTCACGAAGGTGGGCAAGCACGCCTTCAAGTCGACCGGCGCGATGCCCCTGAAGGAGGGCTGGAAGGCGCTCTACAGGGGGGACAAAGCGGATGATAAGGAGCCGCCGCTGCCCAAGCTGGCGGTGGGGGACGGGCGCACGGCGCAGAAGGCGACGGTAAAGACCTGCCAGACCGAGCCGCCGCCCTCCCACACCGACGCGTCGCTTTTGAACCTGATGGAGAACGCGGGCCGGGACATCGAGGACGAGACCCTGCGGGAGCAGATGAAGTCCTCTGGCCTGGGCACGCCCGCCACCCGTGCGGCCACCATCGAGCGCCTGATCGAGGTGGGCTACGCCCGGCGCAAGGGCAAGAGCATCGTGTCCACGGAGAAGGGACGTCAACTGATCTCGGTGGTGCCGGAGCAGATCGCCTCCGCCGTGACCACCGGCAAGTGGGAGAAGTTTCTGAGCGACATGGCCGGCCAGAAGGACGAAGCCGCCCGCGCCGCGAGGTCCGATCGCTTCATGAACGGCATCCGCCGCTTCTCGGTATTCCTGGTGCAGGCCGCCCAAAACGGCCCCCGGGTGCAGTTCGAGAAGGATACGCCGAAGGCGAAAAAGCCCGCGAAGAAGCGGGGGAGGAAATACTGATTTGTACCGCAGCGACAAATCAGTATTTCCTGCTCCGAACCAATTCGTCCTCCAAAGGAGGGGCAGACATGAAACAGCTCTTATCCATTGCCGTCGTTGCGGCACTGTGCGCCTTTGGTGGTATGGCCGAGGGTGCGCCTCTGCCGACGCGGCTGCCGGCGTCGTCGGAATTTGGCGTGGATTCCACCCAGCCGCCCGCGACCTTCTCCGAGGCGGATGCGCCCTATGACGGCATCTGGCAGCCCTTTGAGGACGGCTTTAAGCTGTACCTGCCCCGCGGATGGGCTTCCTTGACGCTCGACGAAGCCCAGGCGGGGGCAGGGCTGTTCTACCGGGCGGGCAGCGACGACGGGGGTATGGGCGTCGCCGTGGGCTATATGCCCGCCGGAACGCTTGAAACGACGGAAGCGCTGGCGGAGGACTTCAAGCGCAGTGGCTATACCGCCGTCGTTCAGGGAGACCTGAACGGCATGCCGGCCATCGCCTTTGAACGGCCCCGGGACGGCTATCGCGGCGTCGCCTTCTTCCACCCGCTCTACCGGGATTATGTGCTCTACGTCTTTGTTTCGCCCCTTGAGCCGCAGGCTGAGGAGACAGTCAGGATTGGGTTGGCGCTGCTTGCGTCGATCACGCCCCTGGAGGTTTCTTCGGAGAGGTTAAAAAATTATTGACAACCATGCAGGAAAAACGCGAACCGTGCAGAATATTATTATCAGGGCGTTAAAAATGGGTTGACGGGCGCGTCAGCGCCGCCCAGCGCCATAAAAGTGATAAAGGAGAGATGAACATGAAGTGTGTCTTTGTGGGCAAGGAAGTTGTCTCCGACAGCCTGAAGGCCAGGGCTGAAAAGAAGCTGAGTAAGCTGGATCGTTATTTTAATAAAGAGGCCGAGGCCATCATCCGCTTCCGTCAGCAGCGCGGTGGCCGGAATATCTGCGAGATCACCGTCAGCGTGGACGGCCTGATCCTGCGCGCCGAGGAGAATTCCAACGACATGTACCTGTCCATCGACCGCGCCGTGGACAAGCTGGAGAGCCAGATTCGCCGCTATCGCACCAAGATGGGCAAGCACCTGCGCGATCCCAAGCCCGAGGCGCCCGAAGAGAAGGTCGAGCCCGTATATGAGGAAGCCAGCTATGACGTCGTGCGCGTGAAGAAGTTCAGCGTGAAGCCCATGGACGTGGACGACGCCATTACCCAGATGGAGCTGCTGGGCCACAACTTCTTCCTGTTTATGAATGCCGAGACCAATACGATGTGCGTGCTCTACCGTCGCAACGACGGCACCTACGGCCTGCTGGTGCCCGAAAACTGATAATAACATGCCACTGAAAAAGGGGGGCGGCGCGTTAGCGCCGCCTCCCCTTTTCAGCCGGTGGGTTTGAAACAAAGGCTCCGGATCATTTTGCCGCCTTGGCGAAGCGCTCGGCGTAGGCCTCAGGCGTCAGATCGCCATCCAGGAATTGGATCATCAGGTCGTATTGGGCGTCGTCGAAGCCAAAATCCGGCGCGATGGGCACCAGCGCGTCCGCGAGGCTTCGATAGCGGGCGATGCTTGCCTCTGACGCCAGCCACTGGCCGTTCTCGCGGTAGTCCTCCATGTAGGCCTGGAGATCGGCAAGCTGTGCCTGAAGGTAAGCCCGCTCGTCGGCGGTCTGGGCGGCGTCGATGTCCTGCTGGAGCAGCGCCAAATCCTGGGCCATGGTATCCATGTCCTCCTGGTAGGCGGCGTTGGCAACCGGCGTGTTCATGCTCTGGCATAAGGCCATTTTGGTTTCCACGTTCGTCTTCTCCCACGCGAGGGCCGCAAAGGACAGCGCGGCCTCGGGATTGTCGGAGTGGGGATTGACGCAGAGCACGAAGGCCACCTGGCTGATCAGGCGCTCACCGCCCGGTTGCACGGAGAGGGGCCATATTTCCATGCCCTGCGCCTGCGGTGAAACCGCGATATCGGGCATGCCGCTGTCCATCAGGGCCGTGCGGTTGCTATCACCCTGTTCAGGCTGAACATCGCCCGAGGCGGCGCTCTGCGGGGAGAGCGGCGGGAGACCGTCCGTGGCCGACAGGCGGGACCAGTTTACACCGTTGAAGGCTTCCAGCAACGGCGGCAGCGTCTGGGACAGGCGGTCGATGGCGCTGTCGTCCGCCCCGATCCACAGCAGGCAATCCTGGACCATCGAGCCTAACACCATATCCCGAAGGCCGTCGGCGGGCATGTCCATGTCATACAGGCGATATTCACCGCCAGCGGTCAAAGCGCCGCTGTCGGCAAGCTGCCCCAACAGCGCCAAGAAGCCGGGCCAGTCTGTGGGGATTTCTTCCAGGGAAAGGCCGGTCAGCGCCTGCACGGCGGGAACATTCAACAGCTGGCAGTAGCTTCCGACGGCCGTAGGCACGGCGTACAGATGCCCGTCCGCTTGAAGGGCCTTGGCCATTCTGGGGGTCATGTCCGCGACGGCGGAGGTCAGCGTGGCGATGCCGGACAGGTCGGCGACGAAGCCCGATTCCCGCAGGGACCGGTACAGGTCAGAGTTCAGATCCAGCACAAAGGCGTCGTATTCCGACGGATGCGCCTTGAACTCGGAGAACAGGTTCGCCGCCTCGGCGACATTTGCGACGGAAACAGCGCAGCCAGGATTGGCGAGCTCAAAATCCCGGGCCGCTGTCACCACGGTTTCGTCGTCAACAATGTTGGCAATGCGCAGCCGGGTGGTGAACGCCACGGAGCCGCGAATGTCGCAGCTGAGCAGCTGGCCGCTCTCGCTGAGCGCAGCGTACCGATTGCCGGCGACGACGCCCAGGCGCAGCAGGGCAGGGGCGGAATCCAGCGTACCGACGGGCTTCGGGGCCTCTGCGCCGCCCGGGGAAAGGGCATAGACCGTGTTGTTGAAGGAGTAGTACAGCAGCCCCTCTGGCGCGTCCCAGGCAAAATTGGCGGTGCGCAGGGCGGAATCCAGGGCTATGGTATCCAGCAGCTGTGTGCTGCCGTCATCCAGGGACAGGCGGGTGAGCTCCAGCAGGGACTCATCCGCCTCGCTTGGCCCGGCGATGAGCAGGGCGCCGTCATAGGGCATGGCAGCGGTGTAGGCAGCCAGTGAACGCTCGCCAAGGGACGTTAGAGCGTCAGTGTCAGGTGCGTATGAAAAGAAATGGAAGCGGTAGGTGTCGTCCAGGGCGGCGATGAACAATCGCCGCCCACAGCCGATCATGTTGACCTCGTACCATTTCGCCCGACTGTCGGCCAGGAAGCCGAGCTGATCGCTTGCGTCATATTCCCTGACCGCGGCAATGGCGTTCCCGGTCAAACCGAGCTCCAGCAGTCGGATCGTGCCGCTGTTCGCGGCGCTGCTCAGGGTAAGCGCCAGCATTACGCTGTCCTCCGCCCAGTCGGTAACGGACACGCGCATCAGCGCCTCATCGGGCTGCAGGTATTCGGAAAGCGGCAGTGTCGCCCGGACGGCGCCGGCTTCGACATCCTCGCAGAGGATGGCCATGTCGTCAACGTGCCATACCAATCCCCCGCAAACGGCCATGTCGGGGCACTTTTCGTACATGGCATCCCCGAGGGCGACAGGCGCGGCGTCCATGGCCATGGCGCAGACCAGTATGGCCAGCAACAGGCAGAGTATTTTTTTCATGTCATATTCCTTTCAGGTGGTCCGGATAAATGAAATAATACAAAAGAGCCCGTTCCCTGGGGAGACGGGCTCAATGGGTCAGATTTGGCTGCGATTACCTGACATTGAAGTACCAGTTGAAGGAACGGACGAAGTACCAGCGACTGTAGCTTGCGGAGGGACGATAGTAGGTCCTCACGTAGGTCCTGTAAGTGCCCCTGGGCCAGTAGCTGTACACGGCGGTCCTGATCGTGTGGTAGAGCCTGCCGGTAAAGTTGATGTCCCAGTAGCCATAGCGCCTGCCCGTCGCGCTCCTGTAGATCTGGCCGTCATAATTGGCGCGATAGCCGTACCTGTAGCTGTAGCTGTTGCTGTTCAGGAAATACTTGTGATACGTGTAATAGCCGCGGTAAGCGGTGGTCGGACGGCTGACCAGCTTGACGCTGGGATACGCGGCGAAAGCGGGCACGCACATGCTTACGATCAGTGCCATCACAAAGACCAACACAGCAACCTTCCTGACTGTCCTCTTCATTGGAAAATACCTCCTTCAATAATTCAGCGCTAAGTAGCTGACATAAAATTACCATACTTTTACACAATTGTCAACCCCTTTTAGCGATTATATCCAAGAAGAAGTATGAAGATATTATTACAAGAAGTCAATAAATAAAAGTAACATCAGGGATATCCCCCGTGACCGAATACAGCCGTAGGTTACAGGCTTGCCAGTCCCGCGTCCACCAGCTTCTGAAGGCTCATCAGTATGCCCAGCTTCGCGTGGTACCAGGTCAGGCCGCCCTGGAAGTACACGGCGTAGGGCTCTCGGATGGGGCCGTCGGCGCTCAGCTCGATGGAGCTGCCCTGCACGAACGCCCCGGCGGCCATGATCACATCGCTGTCGTAGCCGGGCATGGGCCAGGGCTCGGGGATGACGTAGCTGTCCACCGGCGCGGCGGCCTGTATGCCGTGGCAGAAGGCGCGCATGGCCTCGGGGGAGCCCAACTCCACGGCCTGTATGATGTCGTGGCGGTCCTCGCCGCCGCCGGGAATGACCTTAAAGCCCAGCCTTTCATAGAGGTTCGCGGCGAATATCGCGCCCTTCAACGCGCCGGCGACCACCGTGGGGGCCATGAAGAGCCCCTGGTAGAAGGCGGGCATGATGCCCAGGTTCGCTCCGACCTCCTGGCCCAGGCCGGGGGCGCTCAGCCGGAAGGCGCAGCGGGATACGCATTCGGCGCTGCCTGCGATGTAGCCGCCAATGGGGGCAAGGCCGCCGCCGGGATTTTTGATCAGGCTGCCCACTGTCATGTCAGCGCCCACGTCAGAGGGCTCGGTCATCTCTACGAATTCTCCGTAGCAGTTGTCCACCATCACGTTGAGCCCGGGCTTGACGGACTTGACGAAGGTGATCAGCTCGCCAATCTGCTTCACAGAGAAGGTGGGCCGGGTGGCGTAGCCTTTGCTGCGCTGGATCGTCACCAGCTTCGTTTTTTCGTTGATGGCGGCGCGGATGCCCTCCCAGTCGAAGCCGCCGTCCTCCAGCAGGTCCACCTGCCGGTAGGAGACGCCGTACTCCTTCAGCGAGCACTTCGATTCCCGGATGCCGATGACCTCCTCCAGCGTGTCGTAGGGCCGCCCCACGGGGCTGAGCAGCTCGTCGCCGGGCAGCAGGTTGCGCGGCAGCGCCACCGCCAGCGCGTGGGTGCCGCAGGTGATCTGCGGGCGTACCAGCGCCGCCTCGGTGTGGAACACGTCGGCATAGACCTTCTCCAGCGTGTCCCGGCCCACGTCGTCGTAGCCGTAGCCGGTGGTGGCCGCGAAGCAGGGGGCGCTGACCCGGTTCTTCTGCATGGCGGCGATCACCTTCGCCTGGTTGTATTCCGCCACCGCGTCCACATGATCAAACCGCTCCCGCAGGCCATCGAGCACCTGCTGGCCAAAGTCGTAAACCGCCGGGCTGACCCCCAGTGCGCGATAAATCCCCTGTAATTCCATACTGTATGCCCTCGTTTCGATGATAATGCCGCCATCTATGATAGCACCGCTGAAAGGGGGATGTCAAAGAGGATTCAGTTAAAACCTTCCCAACCGATTGACAATCGGCGCTTCCTCTGCTATGATATATCTATCATAGTATGTGGAGGAAATCAACATGACGCATATCAAGACCATCGAAACCCGCAACCTGTGCGACAGCGCCAAGAACGGCGGCTGCGGCGAGTGCCAGACCTCCTGCCAGTCCGCATGCAAGACCAGCTGCGGCATCGCCAACCAGCAGTGCGAGAAGAAGGCCGACAAGTAATCGACAACGGTAAAACCATAAATGCCGCCTGTACAGGCGGCATTTATGGCATGCGGGAGAATGGATATATATGATACATCAATACAAGCTGGGCGGCTACAACATCGTGCTGGACGTGTGCTCCGGCTCGGTGCACGTGGTGGACGACGCGGCCTATGACATCATCGCCCTGATGGACGGCGGAACGGACGACAAGGCGGAAATCCTCCGGCGGGTGGGGGAGAAGTATCCCGACGTGCCCGCTGCTGAGCTCCAGGAGTGCCTGGACCAGGTGACTGCCCTGAGGGACGCGGGAAAGCTGTTCGCCCCGGACGTGTTCGAGCCGATGGCAGGCGAATTGAAGAAGCGCACCTCCGGCGTGGTCAAGGCCCTGTGCCTGCACGTGGCCCACACCTGCAACCTGAACTGCGCCTACTGCTTTGCCAGCCAGGGCAAGTACCATGGCGAGCGGGCCGTGATGAGCTACGAGGTGGGCCAGCGTGCGCTGGACTTCCTGATCGAGCACTCCGGCACCCGTCGCAACCTGGAGGTGGACTTCTTCGGCGGCGAGCCACTGATGAACTTCGACGTGGTCAAGCGGCTGGTGGCCTACGCCCGCTCCATTGAAAAGGAGAAGGGGAAGAACTTCCGCTTCACGCTGACCACCAACGGCATGCTGGTGGACGACGACGTGATCGACTTCGCCAACCGGGAGTGCCACAACGTGGTGCTGAGCCTGGACGGGCGCAAGGCGATCCACGACGCCTGCCGGGTGGACTACGCCGGAAACGGCAGCTGGGACCGGATCGTTCCCAAGTTCCAGCGGTTCGTGCAGGCGCGGGGCGGGAAGGGCTACTACATGCGGGGCACCTTCACCCATGCCAACCCGGACTTTTTGAAGGACATACAGTGCATGCTGGATCTGGGCTTCGACCAGCTGAGCATGGAGCCCGTGGTCTGCGCCGAGGGCGACTCTGCCGCGCTGACGGTGGAGGATATGCCCGTGGTGCTCAGGCAGTACGAGGACCTGGCCCGGCTGATGATCGAGCGCCGCCGCCAGGGCCGCCCCTTCACCTTCTACCACTACATGATCGACCTGACCGGCGGGCCCTGCGTCTACAAGCGCATCTCCGGCTGCGGCAGCGGCACCGAGTACATGGCCGTCACCCCCTGGGGCGACCTGTATCCCTGCCACCAGTTCGTCGGGGAGACGGATTTTAAGCTGGGCGACGTCTGGCAGGGGGTCACCAACGACCCCGTGCAGGCCCAGTTCGCCGCCTGCAATGTCTACGCCCGCCCGGAGTGCCGGGACTGCTGGGCGCGGCTGTACTGCTCCGGCGGCTGCGCCGCCAACGCCTGGCACGCCACCGGCAGCGTCACCGGCGTGTACGAATACGGCTGTGAGCTGTTTAAAAAGCGCATGGAGTGCGCCATCATGGTGGAGATCGACCGGCAGTTCGGAGACGGGACATGATTGCGACGCCCATATGCGACTTCGTCCGCGCCTACGCGGCAGGGAACCCCGTGCGGCTGCACATGCCCGGGCACAAGGGCGTCGGGCCGCTGGGCGTGGAGGCGCTGGACATCACCGAGATCGACGGCGCGGGCGAGCTGTATGCCGCCGATGGCATCATCGCCGAAAGCGAGGCCAACGCCTCGGCGCTGTTCGGCGCGCCGACCTTCTACGTCGCCGAGGGCAGCTCCCAGGCGATCCGCTCCATGCTGCTGCTGGCGCTGGAGCACACCGGCGGGGTGGCGGACGCGACGGTGCTGGCGGGGCGCAACGCCCATCGGGCCTTTATCAGCGCGGCGGCGCTGCTGGGCTTTGGGGTGGAATGGCTCTATCCTTCCGCCGGCGCGGGCTATCACAGCTGCAATGTGACCGCCCGGGACGTGGAGGCCGCCCTGGACCGGCTGGGCGGGCGCTGCCGCGTCGTGTACCTGACTAGCCCGGATTACCTGGGCCACATCCCGGATATCGCCGCCATTGCCGACGTTTGCCACCGGCATGACGCCCTGCTGCTGGTGGACGGGGCCCACGGGGCCTACCTCCGCTTCCTGCGCCACTCCCGGCATCCGATGGACCTGGGCGCGGACCTGTGCTGCGATTCCGCCCACAAGACGCTGCCCACCCTCACCGGCGCGGCCTACCTGCACGTCAGCGCTGGCCTGGGAATGGACGCCCAACGGGTCAAGGCGGCGCTGGCGCTGTTCGGCTCCTCCAGCCCCTCCTGGCTGGTATTGCAGTCGCTGGACGCCTGCAACCCGTATCTTTCGACCCTGCCCGACCGGCTGGTGGCGTTCCTGCCGGAGATCGCGGCTTTGAAGGCGGCGCTGATACGCCATGGCTATGCCATGACCGGCGACGAGCCCATGAAGCTGACGCTCTGCGCCGGGGAATACGGCTATACCGGCGACACCCTGGCGGCGGCGCTGTTGGAAAAGGGCATCTGGGCCGAATTCCACGACCCGGATTACCTGACGCTGATGCCCTCGCCGGCCAACGCCGGAGAAGATATGCACAGGCTGGAGGTGGCACTGCTGTCGATCCCACAACGGGGACCGCTGACTCATATGACGCCGGCTTTCCGCGCCCCGGAGCGGGTCCTGTCCATCCGGGAGGCGACTTTTGCACCGAGGCAGACGCTGCCTGTGGCGCAGTGCGAGGGCCGTGTGCTGGCCGAGTCAGCCCTCAGCTGTCCGCCCTGCGTGCCCATCGCCGTGTGCGGCGAGCGCATCGACGGGGAAGTGATGGAAAGGCTGCGCTTCTATGGCATCCGGGAATGCGCGGTAGTTTGTAGAGTTTAGAGAACCGTCCCCTTGTCCCAAAACAATCATTGAACTTGCGATTGACAGATTCTTCCCTCTGTGATAAACTGAATGCGATATTTTGCGCTCGTGTTGTGTCGTGACGATACGGGAGATTCGGGGGATGGCGCCTATGGCCGGCGACAAGGGGAAGGGGAAGCCCCAGCAGCGGGAAAGGTGGTTGACGGCGCAGCTGCGCCGCCAGCCGAAGCCGGCGTGGATGGTTGCGGTGGCCCACCTGCTGGCCCTGGGCGTGGCGCTGGTGCTCTACGCGCTGCCCCACCACGTGCTCCCCAGCGCCCAGCAGGCCACGGGCATCGTATCCACTCGGGCCTCCATACAGCGGACCGAGGCGCCCCGATCCACCGCCGGGGCCGTGCGGGCCGAAGGCGATGACGACGAGGACGCGGCCCCGGAGGTCACGTCCGAGCCCACGCCCGAGCCCGTCGGCAGTTTTCGAAACAAGTACGCGGATAAGTTCACCGACGGCGAGGTCATCAAAACCGACAGCACCTACCAAAGCGCCAACCTGAACATTACCTTTCAAAAGCGCTATTTCGACGAGCTGATGTCCCGGGTGTACTACGCGGACATTTACATCGCCGATATATCCTGCCTGAAAACGGCACTGGCGGAGGACACCTTTGGCCGGGGCTACAAGGAGTGGATCACCAAGGTCGCCCGGCGCACGGGCAGCGTGGTCACCATGAACGGCGACTATTACGGCTCCCGGGATTTCGGCGTGGTGGCGCGCAACGGCACCCTCTACCGCGACGCGAAGAACATACGGGATGTGGCCGTGCTCTACTGGGACGGCAGCTTTGAGACGCTTGCCCCCGAGCAGTTCGACGCGAAGCGCATCATGGAGGCCGGCGCTTACCAGTGCTGGCACTTCGGCCCCCGTCTGCTGGACGACGCGGGCCATGCCATGACCGAATTCAACGCCGACAGCAACATGAAGAAGCGCCATCCCCGCTCGGCCTTCGGCTACTACGAACCGGGGCACTACTGCTTTGTGGTGGTGGACGGGCGGCTGGAGGAATCCAAGGGCGTGAAGCTGGACGGCCTGTCCAAGGTGATGGAGGGCCTGGGCTGTGTCGCGGCTTACAACATGGACGGTGGGCAGACCTCGCTGCTGGCCAAGGGCGACAAGCTGGTGAACCGACCCTCCGGCGGCGGGCGCAGCGCCAGCGACTTCATCATCGTCGTCGACGAGGTTACGTGAGGAGGCTGCGACATGCTCAGGAAAATGCGTGCGATGCTGCCCCACGGGGCCATACTGATCGCGAACATGTTCATCGTGTTCTTCCTGATCGACCGGGTCAACACTGCGATGAACTTTATTGACAACCGTCTGACGAAGGGCCTGCTGCTGGCGATGTGCGCGCTGGTGCTGTGCGACCTGTTGCTGCCCGGGCCAAAGCGCCGCAAGGCTTCAAGGGCGGAGCAAACTCCCGCTGCGGCCCCGGCGACGCCGACATCGACAGCACATCGTCCCAGGCACGCCGCGAAGGGCAAGGAGGCGGACACATGAAGACGGTTCGAAGGCTGCTTCCCGGGCTCAGCGCCGGACTCTGCGTGGTGATGCTGCTCCTGCTGCTGGTGGACCGCATCCGTCCGGGGCTGGATCTGTTTTTGAAGGAGCCGGTGAAGTGTTTTGTGCTGGTGGTCTGTATGACGGTGATCGCGTCCAGCGCGGTGCGGTTGGCCGACCGGCGCCGCAGGCTGCGCAGGCGGCTGGCGCGGAAGAAAAAATGAATAGCCCTGTAGTATCTACTGTGGACATGTCTCGTAGGAGCGATCTCCCGCCTCGTTAGACCGCTTTCATTCATGGTGGCACGGTTTAACGCATGATTTCTCCTGTTTATTCATACTTGATTGTTTCCAACTTTTGTTGTACAATAGCTTCGTTCATATCTATTCATTCGGTTAAATTCTGATTTGTCGGGGTGTTGGTGACGGTCCCAACAGCCTTCCCCAGGCAGTGGAACTGCCTGGGGAAGGCTGTTTGGTTGCGCTACCAGCCATTCCTATTGCCTTGTTATCCCCACTACAAATCAGAAGTTACATAACGAATGAACAGGTACCTTCGTTCTTTAATACTGGAAGGAGAGACCAAATCATGGACAAGAGAGAGCGACTGGGCAGTCGGCTGGGCTTTATCATGCTGTCGGCGGGCTGTGCCATCGGTTGCGGCAACGTTTGGAAATTCCCCTGGATGTGCGGCCAGTTTGGCGGCGGCGGCTTCGTGGTCGTGTACATACTGTGCCTGCTGCTGCTGGGCCTGCCGGTGATGGTGATGGAGTTCGCCGCGGGGCGCGCGGCCCAGACCAGCCCGGTGCACCTGTTCCAGAAGCTGCAAAAGCCCAAGGGCAAGTGGGGCTTCATGGGTTGGGTGTCGCTGGTGGGCAACATCGCGCTGATGGCCTTTTACACCGTGGTCACCGGCTGGATCATCTATTACTTCTACCGCTTCGCCACCGGCCAGGTGCAGGACCTGGGCTTCGTGCCGATGATCACCAACCCGTCGGTGAACGTGATCTTCCTGGCGGTCACTGTGGCGCTGGCCTTCCTGATCCTCAGCTTCGGGCTGCAGGGCGGCCTTGAGCGGGTGACCAAGTTCATGATGGTTGCGCTGCTGGTGCTGCTGCTGGTGCTGGCGGGCCACAGCCTGACCCTGCCCGGCGCGAAGGACGGCGTCAGCTTCTACCTGGTGCCCGACTTCAAAAAGATCGACGGCAGCGTGATCGTCGGCGCGATGAACCAAGCCTTCTTTACGCTGTCCATCGGCATGGGCAGCATGGCCATCTTCGGCAGCTACATCGACAAGACCCACGCGCTGATGGGCGAGGCGGTGCACGTCATCGTACTGGATACCTTCGTGGCGCTGATCGCGGGCCTGATCATGTTCCCGGCTTGCTTCTCCTACGGCCTGGAGGTCAACCGGGGCCCGAGCCTGCTGTTCGATACCATGGCCACCGTGTTCGTGAACATGGCCGGAGGCCGCTGGTGGGGCACGCTGTTCTTCCTGTTTATGGTGTTCGCGGCTATGTCCACGGTACTGGCCGTGTGCGAAAACATACTCGCCATGGTGCGCGAGCTGACCGGCTGGAGCCGCCCCAAGGGCAGCCTGATCTGCGGCATCGGCATCTTCCTGCTGGCCCTGACCACGGCCCTGGGCTACAGCGTGTTCAAGTTCCAGCCCTTTGCCGAGGGCACTGCCTGGCTGGACTTCTGGGATTTCATCGTCAGCACCAACGTGCTGCCCCTGGGCTCGCTGGTGTTCGCGCTGTTCTGCTGCAACAAGTTCGGCTGGGGCTGGGAGCGCTTCATCGCCGAGGCCAACGCCGGCAAGGGCATGAAGGTCCGGCAGTGGATGAAGCCACTGTTCCGGTGGTTCGTCCCCGCGGCCATACTGTTCATCTACATCTACGGCATGGCCACGTTCCAGTGGCGGTAAGCCGGCCCGTCAAAGCAACCGCGCCTTTCCCAATGGAGGGAAGGGCGCGGTTGCTTTATTCAATATCCGCCCGCAGCGCCGTATCCTCGGCCAGGGTCTCGGCGTTGTAGAGGATCAGCACCTCATTGACGCCCTCGGCCTCCATCAGCACCTCCAGGTCGCCGGTGAAGTAGCGGGGATCGACCACAACCAGCTTTTGATAGCCCGCCGTCAGGAACGGGATCAGGCAGTTGGCGTAGGAATCCTTCAAAACCAGCAGGACGCGCCCGTTGTTCACGGTTGTCTCGATGCGGATCTGGGGGAAGTTGCCCCCCAGGAACACGGCGTACTTGTCCCGGGTGTCCAGGCATTCCTCCCGGTACAGCGAGGCGCTGCGCCGGTTTTCGCTGACCCAGGTGACCACGGCCTGGGGCACGCCGTCGCCGGGGATGTACGCCCACAGGTCCTCGCTCTGGTCCATGCGGAACCCGCTGACGGCGCTGAGTGTGCCCTGGAAGCGGTTGGAGAGCAGCCGGCGATCAAAGCCGTCGGTGTCGCCGGGGAGGTTCGCCGCCTTTGCCAGCTCCAGGTAGGCCAGCCGTGCACCGTCGCTGGTCCAGTGATGGTCCGTGCGATAGTACAGCTGGGTGCTCACCTTCGCCTCGGCAAAGGCGGGGCGCAGGTCGATGAAGGTCGCCGGGGTCTCGGAGAGGTCCTCCGCCAGCCGGTGGATATAGCCGCCCTCGTCCCCAGGATCCGCCAGTGCCGGCAGCGCATCCGCCAGCGCCGTCACCGCAGTGGGGGCGACCAGCACGTACTGGGCGAGGTCGTCGTGACGGTCCAGAAAGTCCACCAGGGCGTCCATCGTGCGGCGGTAGTCGGCGTCCGACGGGGCATTGAAGTCCTGGATCAGATAGCCGTCCCGGCCCAGGAATACGCCGTTCGACTTCGTTTGGCCTGCCAGTCGGTCCAGCGTGGATTTCAGGGCGATCCAGTGATCCCGCAGGGGGAACTGGTCGCTGACATAGCTGTCGAAGCGGCTTTCGAAGCGCCCGGAGAGCAGCCCCTGGAGCGTCAGCGCTGGGCGCTGCTGGAGGTTGCGGTTCTCCAGCGGCGATGTGGCCCGATCCCTGTGAATCAGCAGGGCGACGTCCAGCAGCGCCACCAGCGCCAGGACCATGACAGCCGTGGCGCGCAGGAAAAACAGGCGCTTCTTCTTCATGCCGGACACCTCCTTTGACGGATTGATTCGCGGGTGCTGGGACGGTGGCGGCAGGTTGCCGCCGCTACGGGGCGTGAGTTGTAACGGCGGCAATCTGCCGCCATACCTTCTAAAACCTGAAATACAGAAACGGATTGTAGCTGCCGTGCACCAGGTACGCGGTGCAGGCGATCAGCAGCCCGGCGAACAGCACCACCGCCAGCAGGGGCAGCTTGCCGGTCAGCCTGAGCTGCCACTGCCTGAGATTCGGTCCGCAGCACAGCGCCGCGAAGGCCAGCAGCAATCCGTTGCTGCGCAGGGCGTACAGGAAGGCGCGATCCGCAAAGCCCTGCGCGCCGACGCCCACCAGGCAGCCCAGGTAGCGGCCCATGGCGGCGAAGTCGGTGTTGCTGAATATCACCCAGCCCACCGTCACCAGCAGCAGTGTTATCGCCCGGGCCGCCCCGGCAGGCAGCTTCGACAGCGCGCCGCCGGTCAGGTACTTTTCCAGGATCAGCAGCAGCGCGTAGTACAGCCCCCACAGCACGAAGTTCCAGCTGGCCCCGTGCCAAAGGCCGGTGAGCAGCCATACCACCAGCAAATTCAGGATGTGCCGCCCAACACCCACGCGATTGCCGCCCAGGGGGATGTAGACGTAATCCCTGAACCAGCTGGAGAGGGAGATGTGCCAGCGCCGCCAGAACTCGGTGACGCTGCGGGAGCGGTAGGGATAGTCGAAGTTCTCCGCAAAGGTGAAGCCCAGCATCCGCCCCATGCCAATGGCCATGTCGGAATAGCCGCTGAAATCGAAGTAGATCTGCAGCGCGTAGGCCGCCGCGCCCAGCCAGGCCGACAGCACCGACAGCTTTGGCGAAGCGCGCATGGCGTCCGCCAGCAGGCCCAGGTTGTTGGCCAGCAGCACCTTTTTCGACAGGCCGAGGATCACCCGCTCCAGCCCCTGGCCCACCTGGGCCAGCGTCGCGCCGCGCTTGCGCAGCTGGGCTTCGATGTCGGTATATTTCACGATGGGGCCGGCCACCAGCTGGGGGAACATGGTGATGTAGGTGGCGAAATCCACGAGGCTCCCCTGGGGCTTCGTCGTGCCCCGATACACGTCGATGACATAGGAGAGAGCCTGGAAGGTGTAGAAGGATATGCCGATGGGCAGCGGCAGCTGGTAGTCGGGCAGGCACAGCCCCAGCGCGCCGTTCAGGGTCTGGACCAGGAAGCCATAGTATTTAAAGAACCCCAGCACGGCCAGGTTCACCGCCACCGCGCCGGTCAGTATGGCCCTTTTTTGGGAGGGCCGCGCTGCCGCGCCCAGCTGGAGCCCGGTCAGGTAGTTCCAGGCCACGCTGAACAACATCAGTCCCACGTACACCGGCTCGCCCCAGGCGTAGAACCAGATGCTGGCCGCCAGGAGCACGCCGTTGCGAAGGCGCCGGGGCGCGAACCGATGCGCCAGCATCACCATGGGCAGGAATATGTACAGGAAGTGCAGGCTGCTGAATACCATGTGCCGTCCGCCCTCCTATCGTATGCAGGCGAGGAACGCGTCCTCCCATTGGTCCGCATGCTCGCCCACGGCGTAAAAGAGGTAATTGCCCCGCCGCAGCAGGGTCGCCCCCGCCAGCAGGTCCTTCTGGTTCACGCCGTAGCTTCGAAACACCGCCAGCTGGGCCTCCAGCCGCTTCTGCACCGCCGCCTCCAGGCCGTCCAGCGTGGCCTCGTCGGCCTTGGCGATCATCAGCTCGGACACGTCCATGATCTCGTCGGAGCCCACCATCAACCAGCCCTCGCAGCCCGCGGGGGTGGCGTCCATGCGCTCCTGGAAGCCGTTCTCGTCCAGCGTCTTCAGCTCGGCGACGCCGGGGGCCGCGGCGATGGCGCTGCGTATGACGGAGAAGTCCACGTCCCGGGCGGCGTTCGCGCCGACCACCAGCACGGTGTAGACCGCCAGCGCCGCCAGCAGCCCCCACTTGAGGATGGCATAGCGACGCTCGAGTGCGGCATGATGAACGCCGCCCCGCCCCTGGGGTGTTGCTCGCCGGGTCGCGGGCCTCGCCGCGCTCTGTGCCGTGTTGTGGGCCACGGGCCTCGCGTTCGTCCTGCGCTCAGTCATGGTTCAGCCCCGCCAGGTCCGCAAGATAGGTCAGCCACATCGGATAATATTCCTCCCTGGGATGCCGCCCGTCCACGTTGTACCACTCGGGATGGGCCTCGAGTATGAAGCTGGAGTCGATGAAGTAGGCCCCCGCCTCGGGGCAGGCCTTCTCCATCTCCCGGTTGTAGAGGTCGAGGTAGCCGTACTTGGGCTCCTCGGCCAGGCGCTCGGGCGTCACCGGCAGGGCGGCGCAGACGTAGATCACCGCCTCGGGCAGGCTGGCCTGTAGCCGCCGGATCACGTTGGTATAGCGGCCGACGTACCGGTCCACCCGGTCCTCGAACACGCCCACGTCGTTCATGCCGAAACACAGGAAGATCACCGAAGGGGCTGCGGCCTCCACCTCGTCCAGCAGCGGCAGCTCCACCGAGATGTGAATGCCGCCCTCGGCGAACACCGGCGCGTCCAGGAAGTGGAACAGGCGCACCTGGCGGATGATGGAATCGCCCACGATGGCGGCGTTTTCAAACCACCTGGTGATGTCCGCCTCGCTCCAGTCGGCGTCGGTCATGGCCAGTATCTTCTGCTTCTCGGCCTCCAGGTCGTCCACCAGCAGGCCGTTTTTCGCCTTTAGTTCTTCCTTGCGCTGGCGCTTCAGCTCGGCGTTCAGGTCCACCGGCGTCTGCTGGGCCAGCTGATTGAGCTTTGCCCGGCTGGCGGCGATCTCGGCGTCCGCGCCCTGGGTGCCCGTATGAGCGCGAATGCCGCCGGACAGGTACATCAGAACCGAAGCGACGGTAAATGCCATAAGCACAAGGCCCATGTGGCCCCTGCCGCGTCGCCTGGACCTGGCGGGAGTATTCGACTTTTTGACGGTGCTTTTCTTCACACTCGGCCTGATTCCGTCAGTGCGCCCTGTCCCTGTCGCGGCCTTCGCATCCGAACCCATTCGCGCCCGCCTCCCTTCGGTGGTAATGTACACGCTGGGTATTGTATCAGACAAATGATAAATCTACAAGAGGGGGATAAACACATAAGTCATGTCATTTTGAAAAAGGCTCTTGTTCACCTGCCCCACCCATGATATAATATATATAGGAAGTGTATGATTCTTCCGAACAACGAAAGGAGATGCTCAGATGAAAAAGCTGTTGTCACTGATACTCACGCTGTGCATGCTGGCGACTCTGACAGGAGCGCTGGCGGAAGAAGTGTCTGAGGAGGCTGTGCCTGTGGAAGCCACGCCTGCGGAGGCCGCGCCGGAGGCGGCTGTCGGGGTTGCAGCCGAAGCGGGCGAGGAGCCGCTGTCCGTCACTCACCATACCGCTGAGGTCGCCGGGAAGACGCTGAGCTACACCGCCACCGCCGGCAGGCTGCCGGTGGAGCTGCAGGGCAATCCATGCCAGATGTTCTTTACCGCCTATACGCTGGACGGCGTGGAAAACGCCAGTGCGCGCCCCGTCACCTTCGTCTTCAACGGCGGTCCCGGCGCCGGCTCCCTTTGGCTGCACATGGGCATGCTGGCCCCCCGCAGGCTGGACGTGGACGAAGACGGACAGCCGAACAGCCTGCCGGTCGGGGTCGTCGACAATCCCTGCTCCATACTGGACATGACGGACCTGGTGTTCATCGATCCGGTGGGCACCGGCTATTCACGGGTGGCGGAGGGCGTCGATCCCACGTCCTTCTACAGCTACAGCGGCGATATCATCTCCGTGTGTGAGTTCATACGGCTCTACACCACCCGCAACGGGCGCTGGGGTTCCCCGAAGTATGTCGCGGGCGAATCCTATGGCACCGTCCGCGCCGTGGGCGTGGCAGACTACCTGTCCCAGCGCTACGGCCTGGGGCTGAACGGCGTGATGCTGATCTCCAGCATCAACGACATGGGCGCGTCGATGGAAATGTCGGGAAACGATTTCAGTTACGCGCTCTACCTGCCCACCTACGCGGCCATCGCCTGGTACCACGGTGTACTGGATGAGAAATACCAGTCCATGACGCTGGAAGACTACATCGCCGAGGTGCGCGACTTCGCCGGGAGCGAATTCCAGGCCGCGCTGTTCAAGGGCGCGCGGCTGACCGACGGCGAGCGGGACGCCATCGCCCAAAAGGTCGCCGCCTATATCGGCTTTAAGGTGGAGGATGTGATCCAGGCCAATCTCAGGATCTACATCGATGATTTCTGCACCGGGCTTCTGAAGGACAGGAAGCTGATGGTGGGGCGCATCGACGCGCGCTATACCGGCCCCCTCACGGCAGGCAGTATCGGCGGTGGTACAGCCGACCCCTCCATGAGCGCCATGAGCGACGTCTTCAACGCCGCGCTCAACCGGTACATGAGCGAAGAGCTGGATTACCATACCGACCTGACCTATGAATACCTGAGCAGCGAGGTCAACAGTTACTGGAGCTACAATCTCGACAACCAGGTGCTCGACCAGAAGGAGATCATTTACAACATCATGTCCCGGAACAAGTTCCTGAAGCTCTGGGTGCTCTGCGGCTATTACGACCTGGCAACCCCGTTTTATCCCGCCGAGTGGGTATATGACCATGTGTTCCTGAACCCGGAGGATCGGGAGAGGCTCTCCTTCACCTACTACCCCTGCGGCCACATGATCTACATGCATCACCCCTCCCTGGAGCAGTTCAGGAAGGACGCGGAGGCGTGGTATAAAGAGTGAGACAACTTCTGATTTGTCGTCCCACGACAAATCAGAAGTTCCCCCCTTACCAAAGTTCAAGCGAGGTACTGCATGAAAAACGTGGTCAGGCAGGTGGCACTGCTGGGGTTGGCACTGCTGCTGGTGTGCGTGCTGGGGCGGCTGGTGCTGCGCAACACCTATGTGGACCGCATCCCGGTAACCCGGAAGCAGGACACGGGCAGCGGCGAGATGCGCCTCGTGTCGGGCAGCGGGCAGCAGGATGTGGTGGACCCTGGCGCGCCACAGCCGTCCGAAGATGGCGTACAGGTGGCGCTGAAGGCGACACAGCCCGGCGAGGCCTGGTACGAGGTGCGCGACGCGAACGGCGAAAGGCTTTCCACGCAGCACTACCGGGTGGGCCGCTTCCTGACGGTATACGACTACGATACCGGCGGCTTCACCGGCGACGCGCTGGTGATGGTCGCGCTGACGGCGTTTTGGCTGGGCACGGCCTTCATCATGCTCCGCGCCTTCCACAGGACGAGGGGCACGGCTTTTTACGCCTACGACACCATCTACTATGTGGGGTTCGGCCTGTTCACGCTGGTGACCGGGGCCGTGATGCTGAACCTGACCCTGCGCCGCCTGATTCAGCCCAGGGAATTCACGATGCTGGACGTCTATTCGGCGCTGTCCGGGGCGGGGTTCAACTTCATGATGGTGACCCTGCCGGCGCTGGCGGTGTTCGCCGTGGCGATGATCGTGAGCAACATCGCGCTGCTGTTTCACGAGCAGGCGCGGTTGAAAAACCTGCTGGGGCTGCTGGTGGGCCTGACCCTGCTGGCGGGCGAGGCCCTGGCCATTTACCTGCAGAGCCGAAACCTGTTCCGCTCTCCCCGGGCCTTCCGGGCGCAGATCGTGGCACAGGACGTGTATTGCACGGTGTTCGCCTACTTCGAGTGCATGCTGATCGGCGCGGCCGCTTGCGGCCTGCTGGCGGCGAAGCATGTGCCCTCCCCGGACCGGGATTTCATCATCATACTGGGCTGCGGCTTCCGAAAGGACGGTTCGCTGTCGCCACTGCTGCGTGGCCGGGTGGATCGGGCGCTGGATTTCTGGCGCGACCAGCAGTCCCAATGCGGCAGGACGGCGGTGCTGGTGCCATCCGGCGGCCAGGGCTCAGACGAAACCATGCCCGAGGCCGAGGCCATGCGCCGCTATCTGGTGGAGCAGGGGGTGCCCGGGGATAAGATACTGCCCGAGGACCGATCGACCAATACCTTCCAGAATTTGGCCTATTCCAAGGCGCTGACCGACGCCAGCCACCCCGGTGGCAAGGTGGCCTTCGCCACCACCAACTACCACGTGTTCAGAAGCGGGGTCTGGGCGCGGCTGGCGGGGCTGGAGGCCGAGGGCATGGGCGCCCGCACCATCTGGTGGTACTGGCCCAACGCCTTCATGCGCGAGTGCGCCGGGCTGCTGGCGCGGCGATGGCGGCAGGAGCTGGTGATGGTCGCGGCCATGGCGCTGTTCTTCGGCGTGCTCTCCATCGCGGTGACCTGACAGAAGCTTGAAGGAGAAGACAGGCTTATGAATCAAACACTGATTGCCCGGGAGCTTTACGAAGCCATCATTCACTTTGATCGGTCGGAGGCTGCCCGTGACTACTATTACAAAGTGATGGACACCCCCGTGGAGCGGGGCGACCGCAAGGGCACGGTGCGGGATCAGGTGCTGCGCGCCTATGCCATGCTGTTTTGCGAGGACCTGGCGCCGGGTCAGCCCGCGGGGCCGGAGGAGGTGGAGGCCACCGCCGACCGGCTGTATACAGGGGGCATGGGCTTCGATCGGAAGCACTGGTACCGGATGCGCCACCACTTCCCGGTGATCGACGAAGACAACTACGACCGCTTCGCTGCGTTGGTGATCTCGGACCTGAAGGCGGGCCCGCTTCACGACGCGGCCCTCAATGGTGGCGACATGCTGCTGGTGGGCGAGGCAGACCCGCTGCACATGACCCGCGAGCAGCGCGCCAGCCAGCGCCTGCGGCCGGTGGAGATCGGAGGGGAAGACCAATGACATTCATGCTGGTTTCCGATGACCCCCGGATCCTTGAGGACGCGGCGGCGCTGCTCAATGAGCTGCAGCCCGGGGCCGAGGTGCTCAGCTTCACGGAGAGTCCGGCGGCATTGGCCGAGGCCAGGGAACGGCCCGTGGACGTGGCGCTGCTGTCGGCGAACATGCCCGAGTTGGACGGGCTCGACCTGGGGCAGTACCTGAAGGACCTGCACCCGGCGGTGAACCTGCTGTTCATGGATCCGGACGACGCCCAGGCGCTGGACGCCCTGTCGCTCCACGCCAGCGGATGCCTGCTTCTGCCGGTGAGCAAATATGCCCTGTCCGCCGAGCTGGAGGACCTGCGCTACCCCGTCAGCGGCGGTCCGGGGCATCGGGTGTTCGCCCAGACCTTCGGCAATTTCGAGCTGTTCGTGGACGGCGAGCCGGTGGCCTTCAAATACAGTCGCACCAAGGAGGTCGTGGCGCTGCTGGTGAACAACCGGGGGGCACAGACCACCAACGGCGAAATCATCGCCGCGCTGTGGGAGGACGACGGCGACCCGGAGAAGAAGGCCTCGTACCTGCGCAACCTGCGCCAGGATCTGCAAAACACATTTGCCCGCCTGAAGCTGACCGACCTGCTGCTCAAGCAGAGGGGCAGCATGGCCATCGCCGCTGACCGCATCGATTGCGACCTGTACGACTGGATCGCAAAGAAGGACAAATCCCGTTACCGCTACATGGGAGACTATATGAACCAGTACAGCTGGGCCGAGACGATGCATGCGGAGCTGGATGAGATGAGCGATGCATTGTGATCTATGGATCCAATGCAGCCTTTTCTGTGATACGCGACAAGTGAAACGCTGAAAGGAGAATGCGACATGGAATTTGTCGACCTGATTCAATCGCGCCGGAGCGTGAGGGGGTACAGTGCCGCCATACCCCACGATGACCTCGTGGCCCTGTTGACCCGGGCGCAGCAGGCGCCCTCCTGGAAGAACCTGCAGGCCTCGCGTTGCTACGCGGTGGAGAGCCCCGAGGCGCTGGCGACGCTGCGGGCGCAGGGGCTGCCAGCCTTCAACCAGAACAGCTCCGCCGGAGCCGCCCTGGTGGTGACCACCTACGTCAGGGACCTGGTGGGCTTCACCCAGGGCCAGCCGGACAACGAGGTGGGCAACGGCTGGGGCGCCTACGACTTGGGCCTGCACGACGCCTACCTGGTGCTGGCGGCCGCCGACATGGGCTATGACACGCTGATCATGGGGCTGCGCGACGCCGAAGCCATACGCAGGCTGCTGGACATCCCGGAGAACGAGGCGATCATGTCGGTCATCGCCGTGGGCAAGCGGGAAAAGGCCCCCGCGCCGCGCCCGCGCAAGCCGCTTAACGAGGTGACACGGTTCATATAAATTGCATATACAAAG
>JAZOUD010000128.1:0-41638 GCA_045658005.1 Clostridia bacterium
TCGCATGGTTTTTCTCCCTTTTGTTGTACGGTTGAAGTAGTGGTGTACTGATATTATACAGCAAAAGTGGAGAAAAATCAGTTGATAAATGTATCAAAATCACTTGTATTTGCGGGCTTTCTCGACTTTTACAAGTGGCTAGTCTGTATTATAGCTTGTGAGGCTTACGCAAACAATGGGCAGAAAAACGGAGACGGGTGCTTACGCAACCATCTCCGAAAAAGGGTTTCCAAACTAACGAAATCTTTACTCGATGCTCAGTTCCTCGCCGGGCAGTAGTATCAGCTTGTTTGGCGCATCAAAGGCTTGCGCAGCATCCGGGTCAAACATCATGCCACTGTTCGAGGTGTCGTTGTGATAGGGAATGTTGTACTTCGCCTGAACCAGGTCCGCGCAGCGGGCCGCTTCTTCGTTGCCCATATTGAATACCCCGTCCGTGCACCAGAAGGCGTAGTCGATGTGCATGTCCGCCATGTGGGCCATCTGTTCCGTGGTCGAGGTGTCGCCGGTCACATACACGGACTTCCCATTGGAAAACGTCAGCACATAACCAGCGCACGCGCTTACATCGTGCCATTGATTATAACCCGCTTCCACCGCCACGATGGTGACATCGCCCAGATCGAAGGTCTGATGAACGCCGTCCACCACCGCCTCCCTGTGGGTGATGACCATGCAATCCTCATTTCGGTCTTGCACCTTGTCCACCGCACAATGGTCAAAATGGCCGTGCGTCACGAGGATGAGGTCGGCAGGCAGGTCGTAGTCGTCACCCGCATAGGGGTCGATGTAGATCACTTTGCCCTCGGCGGTAACGATGCGCAAGCTGGCCTGTCCCATGTACAGAAGGATCGGACTGTCACTTTCTCCCAATGCAGGCAGTACCGCTATCAGCAGTGCGATAATAAGGCTAATAATCCGTTTCATGGCATCAATAATCCGCAAATCGGTCGTTCCTGTCCAGCGCGGTCATCTGCGCCATCTCGTCGTCGGTCAGTGAAAAGTCGAAGATGGAGATGTTTTCCAGGATGTGGTCAGGGTTGCTTGAGCCGGGGATGGCGATGTTGCCTGCCTGGAGGTGCCAGCGGAGGATGACCTGCGCGGAGGTCTTGTCGTGGGCCTCGGCGATGGCGGCGATGGTGGGATCATAGAACAGCACCTGCGTGTTGCCTCGCCCGCCCAGCGGGAACCAGGATTCCATCACCGTGCCGTATTGGGCAATGTGGGCCTTCATCCCGGTGCTCTGGTGGTAGGGATGGGTCTCGTTCTGCAAAAGCGCCGGAACGATCGTTGTGACGTTCACCAGCCGGTCGAAGTCCTCCGGCTCGTAGTAGTTGGACAGGCCGATACAGCGCAGCTTACCGTCCGCCACGGCGCGCTCCATGGCCTGGTAGGCGTCCACATCGTTGCTGGGCTGGGAGTGGTGCAGGATCATCAGGTCGATGTAGTCCAGGCCCAACCGTTCCAGGGAGGCGTCGATGGCCGCATCGCCGTTGCCGAAGTCGCTGGTCCACATCTTGGTGGTCACGAAGATTTCCTCGCGGGTCGCGTAGCCCTCCTCGATGGCGCGGCGGATGCCCCGGCCCACGCCGTCCTCGTTGCCGTAGATGCGGGCGGTATCGATCAGGTGATAGCCGTCCCGCAGCGCCCAGTACACGGAGTTCTCTGCCTGCTCGCTGGACAGAGCGAAGGTACCGATGCCGAAGATGGGCATTTCCACACCGTTGTTCAGGGTGACGGTTACATTCTCAAGGTCGAACGCCGGATACTCCGCCAGCGCGGGCACAGCGAAGCACAGGCACAGCAGCGCAATCAGAATGATCTTTTTCATAGGGTTACTCCTTTATTCGGGCCGGTTCACGGCGATCCATTCCCCGTCGATTCTCTGGTAGTAATGCGTGCCCTTCATCCGAAAGGTGCCTTGCGCCCCGTAGGCGTTCGCCGTAAGGGCAGATGTATAGGTCACCATCGCCATGTCGCCATCCACCTCCACCACAGGATTCTCCATGCCGATGGCGTAATAGGTCAGGCTGCCGTCCGCCACGTCCGCAAAGTATTCCTCGCGGGTCTGGGTTCTGCCGCTCATGTGGGTAAAGGTCATGTCCTCCGACACGATCTCACGCATGGTGTCGATGTCGGCCTCGGTCATGGCCTGGCAGTAGCGCGCGGCCTGGTACAGCGCGGACAGCTCATCTTCATTGAGCTTTGACACATCGATGCCCTTCAGCGTCACATGGGTGAAGGTAGAAAAGTCATACTTCATATCGGCTTCCTCCGCCAGCGTCGCCGCACAGAGCAGCAGCGCCAGCAGTATGATCGCAATTCGCCTCATGCCTTCTCAAAAGCAGGTTTCCAGGCTGCGAACTGTGCGAGCTGTTCATCCGTGCGATGGTAATAGCGAACGCCCCTGTCCAGCTTTGCGATGTCGGCCATTTCATTGTCCGTCAGCGTGAAGTCGAGAATGTTCAGGTTGTCCCGGATGTGGTCCACGTTCCGGCTGCCGGGGATCACCGCAAAGTCCATCTGGGTGTGCCAGCGCAGGATGACCTGGGCCGGGGACTTGCCATACTTCGCTCCGATTTCGGCGAAGACCGGCTCGTAGATCAGGGACTTGTCGCCGTGCCCCAAGGGATACCAGCTCATTAGCTTGATGTCGTACTTGTTCAGCGTGACGCGCAGCTCCTTCTGGGTGTAATACGGATGCGCCTCCACTTGGATGAACTGGGGCGCGATCTCCCATTCCTTTTCCAGCGCCTCGATGTACTTGCCCTCGAAGTTTGAGATGCCGATGGCCTTCGCTTTGCCATCCTTATACGCCTTTTCAAGCTGCCGATAGCCTGCCAGCCAATTGCCCGCGGGCTGGTGGATATAGAGCAGGTCCACATAATCCACGCCCAGACGCTCCAGCGTCTCGTCCACGGCGTTGGGGTTCTCATACTTGCTGGGCCACAGCTTCGTGGACAGGAAGATGTCTTCCCGCTTCACGCCGCTTGCCTTCATGCCGCGCCCGACCGCGCGCTCGTTGACGTAGGCGTTCGCCGTGTCCACCAGGGAGTAGCCCATCTTCAGGGCCTCGCGCACGCTGTTCTCCGCGTCCGCCGGGGAGAGCATGAAGGTTCCGATGCCCACTACGGGGCACTTGATGCCATTGTTCAAAACGATGTATTCCATGTTCATCCTCCTTCAATCATTCCTTTTGTTCCGACGGGTCCTGATAGCGGATGACCTTTGCGGGCACGCCGCCCACGATGGCATAATCCGGAACATTCTTCGTGACGACCGCTCCCGCCGCCACCACCGCGTATTCCCCGATGGTCACGCCCGGGCAGATCGTGACGTTCATGCCCAGCCAAGCGTTCTTCTTCACCAGTACCCTGCCGTAGGTGTATTTTGTGTGGCGCTGGTTCATATCGTGGTTGATCGTGGCAATGCGCAGGCCCGGCGCGGACATCACGCCGTCCTCGAACTCGATCCCGCCGGAGGCGGAGAGGATCGCGGAGTGGTTGATGAACACGCCCTTGCCGAACTTCACGCGATTGCCGAAATCGCAGATGAACGGGGTCAGTATGCGGACGTCGTCCAGCTTCCGGCCAAACAACTCTTCCAGATAAGATACATAGCCGGGATCATCGGGCAGGGCGGCGTTGGCCTTCGCGCACAGCACCCGCGCCCGCATCATCTCCTCCACCGCCTCCCGAAAGTAGGGTTCCCGGTTGTCCGTGGGACCGCCCTGATCCATCAGCTTGTAGACATAGCCCTTTTCGTATTCCATGCGCTTCTCCTTATATCAATTCGTTCGCGGACAGCCACTTCTGGACAGCGCCCTTGGCATTGGCGGCCTGGCTGCCGGTGATGGACAGGCCCTTCTTCACCTCAGCGCCAGGGCAGGCGCGCTTGATGTCTCTCTCGCTGCCGCCCATGCCGCTGCCCTCGTTGGTGCACAGGGGCAGGATGGTCTTTCCGGAGAAGTCGAAGGCCTCCAGGAACGTGAACACCGCCATCGGCATCGTTCCCCAGTAGTTGGGATAGGCCAACACGATGGTGTCATAGCTGTCAATGGATTCCGGCAGCGAGACCAGCTCCGGCCGCGCCTTGGCCCGCAGGTCACGCTTGGCCTCGTCGATGCAGGTCATGTACACCGGGGAGTAGGGATCCTTCATTTCGATTTTGAAGGTGTCCGCGTCGATCAGCTCCTTCATGAGGTTGCAGACTATCTCGGTGTTGCCCACCTTCACATAGCGCATCGCGCCGCCGAAATAGTTCTCGTCCGCACGGGAGAAGTACGCGATCAAAGTCTTGCCCATGGTTTTGTCCTCCAAATCTGTTCTTGATGGTTTAATTATATGCCAAACGTATTGCAAAGTCCAATTCAAATGCTGTATAATTGATTTGATTTTTAAATAACAGGAGGTCGCCATGACCACGAAACAGATCGACTACTGCATCGAACTGGCCCACACCCTCAATTTCAGCCGGGCGGCAGAAAACATGTTCGTCAGCCAGCCCACCTTCTCCTACCAGATCAAACTGATGGAGGATGAAGTGGGCTTTGCCATATTTGAGCGCAGCGGCAAGGGCGCAGCGCTGACCCCGGCCGGGGCGCAGTTCGTCGCCACGCTGGCAGGCCTGCGCGAGGACCTGAAGCGCGCCATCGAGCAGGGACAGAATTTCAGTGCGAAGTACACAGACAGCATCTCCATCAGCCTGATGGTGTTCCAGGCGGTCTATTTCCTGCCCGAGGCCATGCGGCTGTTCGGGGAGACCCACCCGGAGGTGCAGATCACCCCCATTTTTCAGTATGAAAACGGCGTGGAGGCCTTTCTGAGGAATGAAGCAGACATCTTGTTCGCCCTGAAGGAGCAGACAAGGCATATTCCTGGCATCACCGTACACGACCTGTTCGAGAGCCGCATCTACTTGATCGCAGACAAAAACGACCCCCTCTCGGCGAGAAACCTGATCCGCGAAGAGGACCTCAACGGGCGCACGCTGATGGTGGGCGGTGGCTCACCCCCGGCGCTTCGCGCCGTGCAGCACCGCCTGATTGCTTCCGGCAAAATCCAGTATTTCAACAGTCCGGACCACGATACGACCCGTGTCAACGTCGCCGCTGGGAAGGGGATCTGCCTTGCTCCTGGTTTTCTGAACGACCATAGCGGCCAGTTCGCGTGGGTCCCCTTCGACTGCAGAGAGACCTTCTCCTGCGTTCTATGCACCCACAAGGCCGACAATCGCTCCAGCCTGGCAGCCTTTCTTGGCATTCTGAAAAAGCTATATCGCGATGCTGTAGCATTCCCACTGTAAAACCTTCTGCTGTCCTTGGACTATATATTCACATTGCTCATACGCCATTTTCAGAGCGATAGAACAACAGGCCGTCACCGGCCATTCGGGCCGCGTCAACAGCGAAGAGGACTGGCCTTCCGTGCCGCCTCCCAACCTTCACGGCGGTATCCGGATCGGCGGAGAGGTGTACATACTGCCGGCCCATGGGCTTCAGCCCTTCCCGCATGATCGCACTGGCAAACCTCTCCCCCGTCCCATGCCACAGAATGGCCGGCGGTATGCGGGGCATCAATTCCAAATCCACGGGAATCCTTCACACGCTCCGGCTGCTCCTGCATGATTCGTACCGGCCAGCGGTACACCGCCCAGCCCATGTGAATCATGCTGTTCTGCTTGGTCAGGTCGTCGTAATGCTTCACCTGCGACACGTGCCCCGGCAGGTGGCTTGCATCATCATCGATCTCAATCGCCACGCGCTGCCCGCCGTTCTCCAGCAGGAAGTCCGCAAATTTGCTTCACCTCGCGGAATAGGATACAACAGTCTGCCGCTTTCCGGGTCATATACACAGGAATCACCTTGACCAGAAATCCTCTTCGATCTCGTCCTTCCAGCCCGCGCCAAGCGGCGCGTTGCAGCGCACCTGGCAAACCGCCTCGCTGACGACCTTGTAATTCAGTGCCTGGCCCCGGGAATCGCTGTGGAAGTTCACCGCGCGATCCCTGCCTATGCCAAAGCGGGCAGCGGTCTCCACGGCGTCGATGTTGGCGCCGAGGAAGAGAAACTCCCAGCCGTACTGCTCCTTTTCCCGCTGCACCATGGCCTTCACTTCATCGCTGCTGTAGCGATGGCTGGCATTTTCCATGCCGTCGGTCGTGATCACAAAGACGGTGTGCTCCGGACGATCTTCCTCCCTGGCGTATTTGTGGACGTTGGCGATATGGTGGACCGCGCCGCCGATGGCGTCGATCAGCGCAGTCCCACCGCCGACAAAGTACTGGCGGTCCGTCATCGGCTCGACCTTCCGCACGTCTACCCGGTCGTGGATGACCGTGCTGTTGTTGGAGAAAAGCACCGTGGATACGATGGCCTCCCCCTCCGCCTTCTTCTGGCGCTCGATCATGCTGTTGAAGCCACCGATGGTGTCGGCCTCCAGGCCGGCCATGGAGCCGCTCTTGTCGAGAATGAACACCATTTCCGTCAGGTTCTTTTTCATGGATAATCCCTCCTGTCTGTTTGTTGGTTCCATTATACAAACAGGATGGCGAGAATAGGTCGCCTGTGAAGCGACCTTTTATTTGGCGCAGTTCCCCAGCAGCGGCTGGTCGAAGTCAAACAGGACTTCGTTGATCTCATAGATGTTGTATTGCTTCTATTTGATGAAATACTCAACTACTGCTCCACAAACAGGTAAGCCACGTCATCCAGGTTCATTGTATCGACTCCTTTATGGCCTATAGCCCTTATATAGGCTTAATTATATAGTATATAGCTCCCATTATCAAGTGAATATCGACTTTTACGCTATAAACCCTCCCCCGCCTCTGGAATACAATTAAGAGACGGAGGTGACGACGTGGAGCTTGACTTTATCAGGGAACGCATTACTGAGCTGCGGATGAAGAAGGGTGTCTCTGAATCCAGAATGAGCAGCGACCTCGGCCATAACAAGAATTATATCCAGCACATCGTCTCCAGGAAATCCAACCCATCGGTACTGGAGCTGTTATACATCATAGATTATCTCGGCGTCTCCCCATGCTTGTTCTTCGATGAAGGGAACCAGCAATCGATATTGGCTCAGAAAATCATCGACGGGCTGAAGGATATGCCTGAAAAGGATTTGTTGCTGCTGATCTCATTTATCAACAGATTAAACGAAGGCAAAGCGTGAGCCTCATCGTGTTCACGCTTTCGTCTATACATCAAGCATACCAGAGCCTGTTGTATGTTTATCTCTATTAATCGAACACCACATGTCAAAACAATGAAATCTCTCTGATTGGCCGCATTTCCTCTTGACAAGAACATTTGTTCGATATTATAATCATAGTACCAGCTGGCACCTACGAAAGAATGAAATTCAAGCGCAATGCTCTCATGAGCAAAAGCCGCATGATTCTTTCGTGGGTGCTTTTCCTTTGAACCAACCAACACACTGATAATCGTGGGGAGGTCACTATGAAAAATAAGTCTGTTTGCAAGGCATGCGCCTTCACCGGCCACCGGCCCAGCAAGCTTCCCTGGGGCTATGACGAAAAGGCCGCCACCTGCATGGAGTTCAAATTCCGGCTTCGTGAGTCGTTGGAATACCTGATCGGCAAGGGATACGTCGATTTCCTGTCCGGCGGCGCACTGGGGTTTGACCTCATGGCTGCGGAGATGGTGCTTTCCCTGCGTGAGAAATATCCCTGGATCCGGCTCGTCATGGTGCTCCCCTTCGACGGGCAGGCAGATAAATGGTCGCAGGAGCAGCGTAAACGCTGGCTGGGAGTCATCGAGGCATCGGACAGGGTGGTTCACGTCAGCCACGAATACGACAAGGGAGTCTTCTTCCGGAGAAACCACTATCTGGTTGAAAATGCCAATCTGTTGCTTGCGGCCTACGACGGCCAACCGGGCGGCACGGCGGGAACCGTCGCCTACGCGAAGCGACATGGCGTGAAGGTGTTGAGAATTGCGCCCGTCAAGGGCGTCATCTGCGCTGCCGGATAGAGAGGATTATCCTCGTTGTGACAAAGGTATTGAGCCTGTGTCGTTTTCAGGGATTTCTGGACTATCTCCTGCATCCGTTTCCCCTTCTCTCAGTTGCGGATTGCATGTGGCGCTTCAGATCCGGTCATTTGATCGTCAGTACATCCAGCAGGCCGGTGATGTCAAACACGTCCTTGATGGTGCTGTTGACGTTGTGCAGCTCCATATCTCCCTTCCTGTCCTCCATGGTCTGCAACAGGTACAGCAGTACGCGCAGGCCGGCGGAAGAGATGTAGTTCAGCCCCCGCCATGTCGATTCTCAGGTGCATTAGGTGGACTTTTTGCGCTTTTCGTCCTCGGTTAGTCAGTGGTTTCACAGTAAGCTATCTTAGAAAGGCGCGAGCACGCGCCTTTCATCGTCTTAAGAAACATCATCCTCTGGCAAAGAGCCAAAGATACAAACAAAGGCCGGGGTGACCACGCCGATGCCGCCTCACAGAAGCAGGTTGTTCATGTCGCAGGTCTTGGTCTTATCCGGCATGGGTATTCCTGGCTTCCCCGGGTTTTCCTCCCTATCCTCCATGGTGATGGTCTGAATCTCGGCGGTACCCATAAAATTTCCTGATACGATCGGGCGTCGTTGCAGAGGCGTGCGCTTTGTTGTAAAATACATAATGCGAGAGAATTCCGACTGTGGTATAATGATTAGGTATGAGATGCTTCAGTACGAGATCATATGAATATCTACGTTGACGCAGATGCCTGTCCGGTGACGCGCATCGCCGAGAGGGTGGCGAAGGAACGTGGCATTCCCGTGCTGCTGCTGTGCGATACGAATCACGTCCTGAACTCGAATTACAGCGAGATTCGGGTGATTGGCGCCGGGGCAGACGCGGTGGACATTGCGCTGATCAACCTGTGTCAGCGCGGGGATATCGTGGTCACGCAGGATTACGGCGTGGCTGCCCTCGCGCAATAGCGTCCGCAAAGCGGACTGAGGGCGCAAGCGCAGCGAAGCAAGACGCGCCCGAAACCCGCGACCAAGCGAAGCGACAGGCGCGGGGCGTAAGGGCAAGGGTGCAAAGGCCATCCATCAGAGCGGACGATGGTACACGGATGAGAATATCGATGGCCTGCTGATGGAACGACACATGGCTAAGGTCGCCCGACGCAAGAGCAAGAACCATTTGAAAGACCCGGCAAAGCGGACCGACGAGGACGACCGACGCTTTGAGGAGAGCTTCCGACGGTTGATAGACAGTCGCAATAACGCGAATATCTGATACGTGGAGGGAAGAACAGATGATTGTCAACGAGATCGAAGTCAAGGACATCATGACGAAGACGAATCTGCCGGTTTCGGATTTCGCCGTCAATCCCTATGTGGGTTGCACGCACGCCTGCAAGTACTGCTATGCTTCCTTCATGAAGCGTTTTACCAATCATCCGGAGCCCTGGGGCGAATTTGTGGATGTGAAGCACTGGCCGGAAATCAACAAGCCAGGGAAGTACGCGGGGAAGGAAGCGTTTTTCTGCTCGGTGACCGACCCCTATCAGCCGCTGGAGAAGAAATACGGGCGCACCCGCGCCCTATTGGAACAGCTGCTGCCCACCGGGATCAGCGTCAGCATCTCTACGAAGTCCGACCTGATCCTGCGGGACCTGGACCTGATCAAACAGTTCCCCAGCGCTCACGTGTCCTGGTCGATCAACACGTTGGACGAGAACTTCCGCAGAGAAATGGATCGTGCCGTCAGCATCGAGCGGCGATTCGCGGCCATGGAGCAATTCTATCATGCGGGCATCCAGACCACCTGCTTCATCTCCCCCATCTTCCCGGGCATCACGGATGTGAAGGCGATCATCGAGCGGGCGAAGGGCAAGTGCAACCTGGTGTGGCTGGAGAACCTGAACCTGCGCGGGGATTACAAGGGGCGCATCCTCGACTGGATCCATGCTCATCATCCGGAGCTGGATGAACTATACCGGGAAATCTACACGAAGAAGAGCCGGGATTATTGGGAGGCGCTGGATCGGGATATCCGCGAATACACCGCGCGGGAAGGGATGCTGTACCTGCGCGATGACGACCAGCACCGGTCACCGTTCGGGGAGCCACCTGTCGTTTGCAACTACTTCTATCACGAAGAGATCACCAAATCGGCGAAGAAAAAGACGGAAAAGGGTGAATGACATGCAGCACGAATGCAAAATCACGGTCATCGACAAGAAATGCTTTTCGGATTATCAGGAGAAATATCTGGCCGACCCCAAGTCCGGCCCCTGTCCGTTCTTCAACGTGGGCGACGAATTCATATTGAAGCGCACGCCCCGGCAGGACGACTTCTATCACCTGATGAACGGAAAGTTCTGCGGCGAGGCCTGGGATGCCGTCAGCCGCTATGTGTACACGGCGCTGCAGGGCGGCTCGATTATGAAGGGCTGGACCAACGACGACAGGATCATGATCGCCTGTTGCAATGACGGCACAAGGCCGGTCATCTTCAAGATCGAACGCATCGATATCCCAGAAAACGACGAGGAAGCCACGTGGCTGGCGAAGCAGGACTTCTCCAATTCTGCGGACGACGCTTATACAGGTTAAGGAGGAACAGCATGGCGGGAACGATATCTTTGCAGACCCCGCGGCTCTTGCTGCGCAGGCATGTGCCTGAGGACGCGGGGGTTCTATATGAGAACTTTGGAACGGATGCAGCGATGATCCGCTATTCCGGCTGGAATCCCTATGCCACGCAAGAGCAGGCCAGGGAGACGGTACAGAGATTTATCGACAGCTATGTCGATCCACGCTTCTATGGCTGGGCCATCGAGTGCGAAGGACGCATGATCGGGACCATCGGAGCCTATGATTTCGATCCAGAGAAGAATCAGATCGAGGTCGGCTTCAGCATCGAACGGGCCAGCTGGGGCAAGGGCTATGCCGCCGAGGCGCTGCGGGCCGTGCTGGAATATCTGACGATTCAAGAAGGCATCGCCCACGTGACCGCCTGGTGCGCGTCGGACAACGTCGCCTCCAGTCGGACCCTGGAAAAGGCCGGGATGCGGTTTTCAGGGGTTGACGTGGGTGGACTTGAGGTTGGCGGAAAGCGGTACGACAGACTGGATTATATCTATAGCGATCAGGAAAGTGAATGATAACATGGAGACGAAGTATTACATCGTCGCCCGCATCGACGGAGATTATGCCTGGCTGAACCGCACGGACGTGGAGGAAGCGCCCCTGTTCATCGCCCGGGCTTTGCTGCCAGAGGCAATCGGCGAGGGGACGAAGCTGAAGTATGAGATGCTTCAGTACGAAATCAACGGTTTTAGCACAGCCCTGCGGAGGAAAGAAAGCGATCCGCCTTTGCGTGGCTATTCGGTCGTCAGGTTCGGATGCGGTCTGTCCATCGGCAGTGGATCGTCATGTGAGATTTCGGAGGCGCTGTTCTGGCTTCGATAGGTCATGGGTGTCGTGCCCATGACCTTTTTGAATATCTTGGTAAAATAGCTCTGGTTGGGAAAGTGGACATAGATCGCGATTTCAGAGAGGGAGTGCCGGGAATAGAGCAGCAGCTCTGCGGCTCTGTGGACGCGAACTTCTGCGATGGCGTCCTGAAGGCACGCGCCGGTCTCCCTGCGGAACAGGCGCGAAAGATAGCTGGGGCTGATGCCAAGCGTCCCGGCCATGTCTTCCAGGCGAATAGTTTCGCGGTAGTGCTTTCGGATGTAATCCCGCGCGCGGACCACGTGGGTGGAGCCCACCGACCTCGACCGGATTTCCTGAACGCGCCCGGCCAGCTCCTCGATGGCGCGGTTGCGGTAGTGCAGCATATAGGCCGGATCCTGGGTGGCGTCGCATTTGTTGATATAATAGCCGCTGATCCGGTAGGCGCTCTCGGGGGAGATCCCGCCCGCGATGGCCGCCCGGGCGCACAGCGCAATGCCGATCAGTGCCAGGTTCCTGCGGTGGCGCAGATAGTCCTCGGAGAGACGCCCACTGTCGGCATCCATATTCTCGGCCAGGCGAACGGCGTCGGCGGCGCGGCCCTCCCGTATGGCCTGCATCAGCAGCTGTTCCTCGCTGTAGCCGTGGCGATGGGAGCCTTCGTCGTTTTGTTCCTCTTCCTTCAGCACAAAGTCAACCTGCTCCTGGCGGACGCGGCGAGCATCCTCATTGACGATGCGGTTCAGCTGCAGCAACTCCTCGTTTTCAAGGCTGACGTTTTCCAGCATGGAATTGGTCAGCAGGATCATGTTGCGGATCTCAGGCAGTGTAAAGACCTTCGGTGCCGGAATACCGCCGTCCTCAATGCCATAGGCGCGGGCCATCTGCCGGCGCCGGGACGTCGTGAGCCTCTGATGGCACATGGGCCCCATGTACAGGAATCCATCCTCTGCGTGCAGGCCCGCGAACCAGCAATCATAGTTGGAGCGATGGATAAACGGCGCACTCTGAGCGGCCGTTCCCTCCCGGAGCAGATGGCGAAGCTGACCCGATTGCATCAGCGGGCTTTCCGTCACCGCGTCGAAAAAGGGCGTCAACGCGCCGTCCGGGGCTTCGTAGACCATTTCCACCTTCAACACGCTGCAAAGTATGCGAATGTGATTCTCCCGCATCAGATCGCCTCCATGGTCACATTATAGCATAAAAAGAATAAAAAGCGCAAGATTACAGTATATTTGCGGCAATGGGTTGTGTATAATTTAAGTAAACACAGGAGGGGAGAATGATGATGGCAAAGCCCATACTGGACATCAGGATCGAGGCCAACGGCCCCGCAGTACAAATGAATGGAGAGAACGGCGAGGTGTTAATGATCCCTTTCAAGGGCAGTGTCAATAGCGATATCTTCAAGGGGATCGTGGAGCCCTGCGGCGTGGACACCCAGGTGGTGAACGCGGCCCACGTCAGGCACATGTCCGCGAGGTACATGCTCACCGGCAAAGATGTCGATGGCAACGACTGCCACATTTACGTGGAGAACAACGGCTGGTTCGATGACCTAACCAAGTCCATGCCCTTCCATACCGTGCCGACCTTCTACACCGACAGCCAGAAGCTGGCGGCCTATCTGCACCGCAACCAGTTTGTGGGCGAAGGTATGGAAGAGGCGGACGGCCTTCACATTTACTTCTACGAGATCGAACATGGGGAGGCGTAACATGGAGAAAAACCGCTTCTTCGGCGTGGGCGAGCCGCTGATCCAACGCCAGCGGGACCAGGGCATCGACGCCGCCGCGACCCTCGACCTGGTGGCGGGGCTGGGCTGTACGGCCTACCGCAGCTGGATGCACATTACCGAGATCCTGGACGATCCCTCAACGCCGAACCCCGAAGCTATGGCCATGCACACGAAGCTGCTGGACCGGGCGGCTGAGCTTGACATTGAAGTCACGGCTATGAGCCACGAGTGGTTCCTGCCCGAGGGCTGCAAGCAGAGGATGGGCCACGCCATGCCGCCCCGGGACCTGACGCCGGGGAGCCTGTATATGCTGGCGCTGGAGATGCTGGAGGAATCCTGGTACACCATGGCCAGGGCCTTCCCCCAGGTGGCCATCTGGGAAGTGGGCAACGAGTGGAACCTGAACGCCTTTCTGCACCCGGACGGCTTCCTGGATTCGGATATGTCCAAGCCCTTCACCGCCGACGGGAA
Source organism: Clostridia bacterium (assembly GCA_045658005.1). GTDB lineage: Bacteria > Bacillota > Clostridia > Christensenellales > Aristaeellaceae > UBA2862. The sequence continues at coordinate 13,636 of JAZOUD010000128.1, forward strand.
GATGGACATCGCCGTGGACATGATGTACTTCGCGGCGCGGGGCGTGCGCAGGGGCAATTCCAGAGCGAAGGTGGCTTCCTTCTCCCCGGCGTTGTCCACTCCCGGCCTGGGCGGCGACATGCCGGACTTCCTGCCGGTGATGTACGGCGTGGCCTGGACGCTGGACAAGGTGTACCAGCGCATCAAGTCCGGCAGGTTCTGGTCCACCAACACCGACGACTACTTCGACATCCTCGCGTGGCATCCCTACGTGTTCACCAACCGGCCCGTGAAGGATTCCGACCTGTTCATGGACGTGGATGAACCGGACCAGCTTTGGCAGAGCTACAACGACGCGGCCTACAGGGTCATGTACAAATACGGCGACGGCCACAAGCAGGCCATCCTCACCGAGTCAGGCTTCACCGACTGCGGCAACCCCGAGTGGGAAAAGCGCTACGCAGGCTACAACGTGAAGATGCTGGAAATTGCCCGCAAGCTGCCCTATGTGCGCACGCTTCACAACTTCCGGCTGCTGAACGAGAACGCCATGCTTCGGCGCGCGGGCATTGAGGACAACCAGATCGGCGGACTGACGGAGGTCTACTTCGGCCTTTTCACCGACCCGGAAGACGGCTGCCAGCCCCGTGCGCGGGCGCTGGCCATGCAGGATATGACGGGCAGCAGGGCTGACCTGTTTGAAATTGGGAAACGACTGACGATGAGGGAGGGCTGAACCATGGGAGAGCATCTGGTCAGGACCACGTCCGGAACCGTGCGTGGCTATGAGAGGGACGGCAGGATCGACTACCTGGGCATCCGCTATGCCCAGCCGCCGGTGGGACCGCTGCGCTTCAAGCGCGCCGTGCCGGTGACGCCCTGGGAAGGGGTTTACGATGCAAAGGCCTATGGCAATCCGCCGGTGCAGTACAACAACGGCGTGGTCATGGGCGACGAGGACTGCCTGACGGTCAACGTCCAGCGGCCTCTTGAGGGTGACAAGCTGCCCGTGTTCGTGTGGATCTACGGCGGCGGCTACAACACGGGGTATTCCTCCGATGAGATGTACACCGGCGAGTCCTTCGTCCGCGACGGCGTGCTGTTCTTCTCCTTCAACTACCGCACCAACATACTGGGCTTCTACGACTTTACGACCTACCCGGGCTGTGGGGACTTCGACTCCAACTGCGGCCTGTCCGACCAAATTCTCGCGCTCAACTGGATTAAGCAAAACGTGGAGGCCTTCGGCGGCGACCCGGCGCGCATCACCATCGCAGGCGAATCTGCGGGCGGCGCGTCGGTGACCAACATGCTGGCCTGCCCCGGCGTGAAGGGCTGCTTCACCCAGGCCATCATCGAAAGCGGCCTGCCCAACTGCGTGATGACCCACCAGACGGCCCGGGATAACATCGACCTGTTCCTGGAGGGCATGCACTGGACGGAAAAGGACCTTCCGCTTCTCAGGACCATGGACCCGCACCTGTTCCTGCTGGGCCACGAGTACGTCAGCGCAAAGCACCAGTACAAGAATCCCGGCATGTTCCTGCCCGGCCCGGTGCAGGACGACCTGCTGCCCGTGCGGCCCATCGACGCCATCCGCGCCGGCTCCGCCGAGGGCATCAAACTGATCATTGGCACGAACATGCACGAGGGCACCATGTTCGTCCACCCGGAGAACACCGGCTTCCCCAACAGCTGGGCCATGATTGCGCAAATGCTGGAGAAAAACGGCAACGCCGACGGCCTGCCGCAGATCATCGGCTTCTACCACGAGGCGGGGCGGGACTACTTCAAGCTCTTCAAGGATACCGCGGTGTCGATGGCTTCTTCCCTCCCGCCGCTGACCGGGGACGTGCGGCAGATCGGTGGAGACGCCTTCATCCGCTTTGCCACCGACTATGCCTTTGAGATGCCCGCCGTGAAGGTGGCCCAGGGGCAGCTTCAGCACAGCCCGGACGTGTGGATGTACCGCTACGAGCTAATCACCCAAAGCGGTCTCGCCACCGGCTGGAAGGCCAGCCACGCCTTCGAGCTGCCTGCGGTGTTTGAAAAGCCGAATCATCCCTTCAGCAAATTCGAGTTCGACGGGGAGGACCCGGCGCTGTTTGAGAAGATGTGCAGGGACATACACGGCGACTGGGTGCGATTCGTCAAGACCGGCGAGCCCAACCCGGAATGGGAGCGCTTCGAGGGTGCGGATTCCCCGGTGCGCATCTACGACCGCGAGACCCGCACCGAGCGGCTGGACCGCCGCCACCTGATGGAGGTCTGGGGCGACATGCGGTTCTATGAGTTATGACAATATCAAAATAAAAAGGACAATAAAAGGATATACAGAAACATTTTTACGGATTAAGATAATGTTGACAATTGAAAACGAAAGAGGAGGTTTTATTCATGTCGGGACTCGCAAGCAAGACCAATGACCCCAATGCCAAGCTGGGCTGGGGCGAGCGAATCGGCTACGGCGTCGGCGCGACGGGCTGGGACATGATCAACGGCATCATCGGTTCCTTCCTGACGGTGTACTTCACGAACGTGGCCCTGCTGGACGCCGGCATCATTGCCACGCTGATCGCCATCTCGAAGGTGTTCGACGGCATAAGCGACCTGATCGTCGGCAACATCGTGGACCGCACCCACAGCAAGATGGGCAAGGCCCGGACCTGGCTTCTGCGCATGGTGATCCCCTTCGCCGTCTCAACGTTCCTGCTGTTCTTCGTGCCCAAGTCCTTCCCGACGGCGGTGAAGTACGTCTACGTGTTCCTGATGTACAACATCGTCAATGCCGTGTGCCTGACCTTTATGCAGGTGCCCTACTACTCGCTGATCTCGCTGATGACGTCCAACGGCGAGGAACGCGGCATGCTGGGCAACATCCAGCAGATCTTCCAGACCCTGGGCAACATCCTGATCAACAGCTTCTTCGTGACGCTGCTGGCGAAGTTCTCCTCCAGCATCGAAACCGAGAACACCCAGGCGGGCTACTCTGGCGCCATCGCCTGCGTGGTGATCCTGATGGTGATCCTGGTGCTCATCACCGTGTTCTCCACCAAGGAGCGCGTGCACGACGCGCCCAAGGCAAAGGGTGATGGCGGCGTCAGGAACGACGAAGTCAAGCCCATGGTGGCCATCAGGGCGCTGCTCTCCAACAAGTACTGGGTCATCATGTTCTTTGCGATGCTGTGCATCTTCTTCGTGATCATCTTCTACTCCATCGGCGGCGTGTACTACTCCCTGTACATCTTCAAGGATATGGGCCAGTACAGCTGGATGGCCAACTCCATCTCCATTGCCCAGTTCGCCATCATGTTCGCCACGCCCTTCTTCATGGCGAAGTTCGGCAAGCGCTGGATCTACTGTGCCGGCATGGGCTTTATGACGCTGGGCTTCCTGGGCTTCGGACTGTTTGGCACCAGCAAGGCCGTGATGATCGTCTGCAACGTGCTCAAGGGCTGCGGCCTTGGCATGTCCGGCGGCATGGCCATGGGCCTGGTGGCCGACTCCATCACCTACGGCCAGCTCAAGACCGGCGTCAACGCCGTGGGCATGGGCAACGCCGGCACCTCCGCCGCCCAGAAGCTGGGCCTCGGCCTGGGCACCGCCGTGTTCGGCTGGGTGATGTCCGGCGCGGGCTTCAAGGGCGAGTACGACGTGCAGGGCATTCCCCAGCCCGCCGCGGTGGAGACCGCTATCCGCTTCATGTACAACTGGATTCCCATGATCATGTGCGCCATCATCTTCGTGATCTTCCTGGTTTCCTTCAACCTCGACCGGGATCTGGCGAGGCTGCGCGCCGAGAAGGGCATCGAAGCCTGACAACTGAATGGTTCCCCGGGGGACTGTCTCAAAAAGACCTGAAGAGGTCAATTTGAGACAGCCCCAAAGCATTATACGATCATATCTTATTGATTGGCAATAAGGAAAGTCCACGCCGAAATCATCATAACGGTCACGTCATCTGTAATTCCCCGATCAGGTTCAAGCGCTGAAGGCCGCGCTGGGCCGACGCAGATCCTCCGTGTGGATCGAGTCCGTCTCCGGCGAGCGGATCGAGCTTGGCGACCCACGCACGCGAGAGCGCGGCATTGAGCGCCTCCTCCGGGACGATTCAGACGAGATGGAACTGTTCGCGCTGGAATATGCCGACTTCGTGACCCTGGCCCACTGCCTTGCCATTGCCTGACTTGATTTATTTCCCGGGCTGCCCTGCGCCGGTGCGATATTGGTGCGGTGTGCAGCCCATGGCCTCTGAAAACAGCTTGCTGAAATAGGCGGCGGAGTTGAAGCCACAGTTTTCGCTGATCTCCAGGATGCTCGCCTTGGTGCTGAGCAGCATCTCCGCGGCCATGTGCAGCCGGTAGCTGTTCAGGTACTGTATGGGCGAAACGCCGATACAGCGATCAAAGCACCGGCTGCATTCCCGCACGCTGATGCCTGCCACCGCCGCAATGTCGCTGGCGGAGAGCTTTTCATTGCAATGCTCGTGGACATAGGTCAGCATCTTCTTGATGCGCAGCGTGTCCATGCTGTTTGCCCGGGATTCGGTGCGCAGGCCTGCCGTCTCCCGGAACAGCCCCACCCAGAAGCGGCACAGATGGCTCCGCAGCTCAAACTCATAGCCGAAGGGCTCCTCATTTTCCAGTTCCACGCACCTCAAGACATGTTCCACCATCCGCAGCCTGTCGACGGTGTTCGGGGACACGCGATGGATCTGAAGCGAGCTTTCGCGTATAGGCAGTATGTATTTGCGCTCCAGCGGGCTGTTGTACATCCCGGACAGGAAGTGCATGTCGAACAGGAAGGCGATGATCTCACAGGAACTGTCGTCCATCGCCTGATATTCATGGGGAATGCCGCTGTTGATGAAAATGACGTCGCCCTGGGAAAAGCACTCGGTCTGCTCCGGGGTGTGAACCTGTACCTGCCCGTTCACGAGATAGTCGATCTCAAAGGCATCGTGCCAGTGCCATGGGAAATAGCCGTCCGGGTATTCGCCCAGGACGGTCTTCATGCCCACATAGGAAAGCGCCTCATACGGCTCAGGCAAAATCTTCTGATTCCGCGGGTCGGTGCGCAATCGTGATTTGACGATCATCTTTCCTCCAACTGTTTTCCCGAATTAATACATGGAGATTGAAAAGGCAGTTCGAGAACAGATATTGTTCTGTAACCATATTACCCTGTGCTTAGGATTTACTCATAAATAGGCCTGGAGAAGTAGTAGCCCTGTACCATGTCACAGCCCATGGTTTTCAGCACCAGATACTGCTCCTCGGTCTCCACGCCCTCGGCCACGACGGGCACGTGCAGATAATCGGCGATGTCGATGATCAGCTCGATCATGCGCACGTCGCGGGTATCTCCAAAGGCGCTGCGCACAAAGCTCATATCCAGCTTCAGCGCATCGATTGGCAGATGCGACAGCATCCCCAGGGAGGAATAGCCTGTACCGAAGTCATCCATCTCGATGCGGAAGCCCATGCCCATGCCGCGCAGTTCCTTGGCGGTAGTGATGACCTGCTCGGAATCGCCGGTATAGGCCGATTCTGTGATCTCGAGGGCAAGGTCGTCGGCGCTGAGGCGATATTCCGCCAGGATGTCCCTGAACACGTCCTTCAGGTTCGGTGTCAGCATGTCGATCCGGGACACGTTGACGGATACCGGCACCGAGTAGCCCAGGCGATCCTTCCAGTCCCGGATCCTCGCGGCGGCTTCGCGCCACACGAATTGATTCAGGTCCAGGATAAGGCCGTTGTCCTCCAGCAGGCGGGCCCTTTGCAGCTCCGCCTCGTGCATATTGGCATCATAGATGCCTATGGCCTTGCTGTAACCGGTCTTGACCGTGTTCGAAGCCGTCTTGGCATAATCAAAGCGCCGCTCGATCTCAAGCGTCTTGTCCACATTGGCATAAACGCCCAGGCGCAGGCGTACACGGTTTTCGGAAACATCCTCGCCCACAAGCCCGTCCGATGCTTTGTCCAATATGGCCTCATAGTCCTCCCGGTGGGGACAGTAGATGAGGAAGGTGTCCGCGCCCCTGCGGCAGCCCACGCCGCCGACCTCGCGACTGATCTGCCGCACCCTTGCGCCAATCCTGGCCAGCACGCTGTCGCCGTACTGCTTGCCATAGCGCTCATTCAACACGTGGAAGTGGTTGACGTCCAGCACGATGGCATCCATGGGCATATCGGTGTAGTGCTGGTCGTACATCCGCACATAGCGCAGGAAGTAATCGAGGTTGAAAAGGTTGGTCAGGCTGTCGCGCTCGGTGGTTTCGATGATATTCCGCTTCTCGGAAAGCTCGATGCAGCGGTGCACGCGCGCCTGGACGATTTCCGTAGTGGGATAGGGCTTGGGGATAAAGTCCATCGCGCCGAATTTGAGGCACTCCACCTCCGCGCTCTGGTCCGCGGTCATAACGATCACCGGGATATCCTTGAGTTCCTTCTCTTCCTTCATCACCTTCAGGACCTCTATGCCGCTCAATCGGGGCATCTGAAGGTCGAGCAGCACGATGGCCAGGTCATCCCTGTGGGCCTTGACCTGCTCCAGGGCCTCCACGCCGTCGGAAGCATACAGCACTTCAAAGCCATCCGAGAGCATGTTGCCCAGTATCATCTGATTGACCTGCTCGTCCTCCACGATGAGGATCTGGTGTTTGAGGCGCATGATGTCCGTGTTTTCATTCACGGCAAACACGGGCCTGGCAGCCGCCTCGAAATCCTCCCGCGTGGCCGCGCCCATGCCCTTGAGCAGTTGCTTTTCTTCGTACATCAGGGAATCCGCGCGTTCAAACACATCGTGGAAGCTGGTATCCTTCCCCGGGATATAATCCGACAGTCCGCCTGAAATGACCACGTCATCCGTGCTGATGTGCGCCACCGAACGATCGTGCAGCGCCAGCACAAGCTCCTTGCGAATGAGATAATCCCGGCCCGTCAGGATCACGACGAACTCGTCGCCGCCCGTCCGGAATACGGGGCTGTGCTGGAAGATGTCGCAGATCATCCGGCTGGCCTTGATGATGTACGCGTCGCCGGCCTTGTGACCGAGGGTATCGTTGATCTTCTTCAATCCGTTCACGTCGCAGACCACGACGGCAAACGATTCCACCATGTTCTCCTTTATGCTGGTATCGTAATCCTTCTCGCTCAAGAGGAACACGTGCTTGCTCTTCACCCCGGTCATGGGATCTGTGAACGCCACAGTCGTCGCATGGTCGCGCTCGTCAAGGGCCTTTTTCTCCCACTTCTGCTGGGACAGGTAGTTCGCAAGCAGCACGCCGAGCGCCAGCCCAAAGAGCCCCGTGATGAGCAGGCCGCTGAAATTGTCGGAGTTGTGGATCCGGGCCCGTTGGATCTCGATGAATTCCTTCTTGTCCATTGCAAGGGTCTCATCGTTCGCCGTGCCGTCCATATAAGCATAGATGTCATCGAAAATTGCGTTGCTTCTGCTCTCGCTGGCACGCTCCGTCCACGTCATCGCCATCAGTACAATGAAAGCGAGCAACGCCATCCATACGATGATGGCCTTGCCGAAATTGCGGGAGTGATCCTTGCGGATAACCGAATTAAAGAATAACAGGCCAATCAGGGACCAGACGGTCATCAGTGCGTAGGTCTCCGTCTCAATGGTGTGGTCTGAGAAAAAGCTGGGGAACAGCATGTATAACAGGAAAATGACTAAATGACCAGGCAGATTCCACTGAGCAGCCGGTCCCGTTTGCTTCCCTCCTGCCCAGAGGCCTTGAAAACCGCTGCGGAAGCAAAGCCGTAGAGAATGATCGCGCCAATGGTGGTGGTGTCTACGATCCAGCCAATGGGCGTTCTCCCCAAAAACGGGATGGGTATTGAGATGAGAAGAACCAGAAGGATGGTATTGACCGGAATCTGCTTGTCATTGAGGTGGGCAAAGCGCTCCGGGAGGATGCCGTCCTGGGCGACGGCATAGCACAGGCGGCTTACCGTGCGCAGCATGCCGATCAGGCTGGTGAGCACCAGCGACGCCAGAGACGCCATCAGGATATAGACGCCGGTGTTGCCGAGATAGGTATAGGCGGCATAAAAGGCCGGCAGCCCGGCGATGCCTTCAAATTCATCCAGGCGGCGGATGTAATCCAGCCAGCTGGCGCAGCCCTCCGGGTACGCGGAAATACTCATCAACAATATGAAGATATACAGCGCAGTGGTAGCGACCAGGGAGATCGCCAGCACCTTGAACATATTGCTGTGCTTGAACTTGTACTCCACCGCGGAGTGGGAAACGCTCTCGAAGCCTATGAAGGCCCAGGGGCCGCCGCTACAGGCCTCGTTCATTGTAGCGGCGGCACCTGCGCCGCCATGACTGTACAATTACTCAACATGTATTATAAGCAAAATACGTGGGAAAAGCAATATTAAACAGTAAGCTGCAAGGAATTAACCTGACAGTTTCAGTTTAGAAGACGCTGGTCAGCTTTCAACCTCCATCCCGCTGGTCAGCGTCCAGGCCCACCATCATGATGATTGATGAGTGTCTTGAATATCTGCAAACTCCAAGAAAGCCCGAAAAGTCTGCGTCACACGCGCTTTACCGGGTTAGTCGAGCTTGATGGGTATGAGTAGCCCAAGTCTTTGCATAATTGAATTCTGAATCGAATTATTCTCTGCAAAACTGTTCACGAAATGTTCATCGCCATATTAGCACTCACCTATTGACAGTGCTAACAAAATGGGTATAATATTATATGAACCGAGGGGGAAGGAAAAGGGCCCCTGAGGTTCAGGGTAACGACATACAATGACCGACGCCGACACGACAGCCCGTCGGAGGATGCCACTCGAAAGGGAGCACACCGGCAACGGGTGCGCGACCAGCGCAAGAGGGTCAAAGGAGGTAAGCGTTATGTTGATGCCGAGTATCTTTGGTGAGAATCTGTTTGACGAGTTCTTTGGTGACTGGGATCGTGAGATGCGGCGGATGGACCGTCGGCTGTACGGCAAGAACGCCGCCCGCGAGATGAAGACCGACGTGCATGAGCATGAAGATCACTACGAAGTGGACATTGATCTGCCGGGCTTCAAGAAGGAAGACATCACGCTGGAGCTTCAGAATGGCTACCTGACCGTGACCGCCGCGAAGGGCCTTGACAAGGACGAGACCACGAAGAAGGGCAAGGTCATCCGGCAGGAGCGCTGGGCCGGTACGATGCAGAGAAGCTTCTATGTGGGCGATGCGCTCACAGAGGCGGATATCGGCGCAAAGCTGGAGCACGGCGTGTTGAGCCTGAATATCCCCAAGAAGGATGAGAAGAAGATTCCCGAGAAAAAGGTCATCATGATTGAAGGATAAAATCCCCGTCATACCTCCCCCTGTCGAAGCAATCCGGCAGGGGGTTTCCATTTGTATTATTCACAAAAATCTCATACCGTACCCAGGCTCAGGATATGGTTGATAAACAGCTGAACAGCCGGCGAAAAGGTCTGGTATTTTTTCCAGATGAGTGCGCCGGATGTTTTCTTTTGACCTGCGAGGGGACGGAAGCAGAGCGCGCTGTCGCCGGTGGTGTTGATCAGCTTCTCGAAGCCCAGCGCGCAGCAGGCCCCGGATTCCACCAGCAGCGAAGCGTTGAAGATGAGGTTGTAGGTGCCGACGATATTCAGGCTTCTGGTCTGCGTGACGCTCTCCCAGTAGGACTGAGAGGCGCGGGAGATCATGATGGGAACACCGGCAAGCTCTGCCAGCCGGATTTCATCTCTTGAAGCCAGCGGGTGATCCCGGCGCATCAGCACGCCGAAGCGATCCGCGGCGGGCAGCCGGATCGACCTGAATCTTTCGCGGTCATATTCGGTAAAGATCAATGCGAAGTCGATCAGGCCGTTGTCCAGCTCGTCCATCAGGTCCTGGGTGTCGCCGCTGGTGATGTGCAGCTGAACGTCCGGGTGCTCCCTGAGCAGGGCGGCCGCCGTTTCCGCAAAATATCGGAACGCCTGCGATTCGCCCGCGCCGATGCGGATGGAGCCGGTCAGCCGGTGCTTGACCTGGGCGATCTCCTCCTGGGTCAGCTGCATCAGCCGCACCACTTCCTCGGCGCGGCGGCGCAGGACCTGCCCCTCCTCCGTCAGGGTGATTTTCCGGTTGCCGCGCTCGAACAGCGTCGCGCCCAATTCTTCTTCCAAATCCTTCATCTGCCGGGACAGGGAAGGCTGGGCGACGTGCAGCGATTCGGCGGCCGCCGAGATCGTGCCCTCGCGGATCACCGCGAGAAAGTATTGCATCGTGCGAATGTCCATACTCGGCCCTCCTCATACTTCTTCCTATGCAATTATAGCATGGGAAAGCATAGAAAACAAGTATTTGATTATAGATGAGCAGCGCGGTATAATATTCCCAGAAAGTGAAATTGGAGGGATGACACATGGACGCGAAGATGCTGGATGGAAAGGTCGCCATCGTTTCCGGCGCGAGCTACGGCATGGGGCAGACCATGGCCGAGCTGTTTGCCAGAGAGGGCGCGAAAGTCGTGATGACCGCCCGCGGACAGGAGAAGCTGGACGCCGCGGTGGCCGAGATTCGCGCGAAGGGCTACGATGTGACCGGCGTGGTGGCGGACAACAAGAAGCTGGAGGACGTTCAGCGGGTCATCCAGACGGCGCTGGATGTCTATGGCGATCTGGATATCGTGATCAACAACGCCGCGATCGGCGAACAGAAGATGATCGACGAGACGGACGACGAATGGCTGGAGCATGTCTACCAGACCAACGTGTTCGGCCCGTTCCGCTTCATCCGGGAGGCGCTCAAGATCTTCATACCGAAGAACGAGGGCTGCATCATCAACATCTCCTCCGTCAACGGGGATCGGCCCTTCTGCGGCGCCGCCTACACCTCCTCCAAGGGCGCCATCAACACGCTGACGAAGAACGTGGCCATGCGGCTGATCGACACCAATATTCGCATCAACGCGGTCGCGCCCGGCGCGACGGTGACGCCGGCGCATCTGGCCAACAAGGCCGGGGAGCAGCCCGGCGGCGCGAAGATGCTGGAGTACAGCAGGCACTTTGTCTACTTCCCCGGCCCGGAGTGCGACCCCATCGACCAGGCGAACGCCTGCCTGTTCCTGGCCTCCGACATGGGCAGGCACGTCAAGGGACAGGTCATCCAGGTGTGCAACGGCGCGTTCCTGTAAGGGTTCTGACAAGGAGAATGCTATGAGACGATGGATTGCGGTATTGCTCGTGCTGATGATGTCGCAGGCGTGCTCAGCGGCAGCACTTGCGGAGGAAAGCGAGATCGAAAACTATACCCGCTATACGGATTACGTTCCCCAGGCTGCGGAGCCTGTCGGCCTGATCCCGGGCGCGGATCACGGGGCCTTGGTGGCCTGGTTCTCCCGCGTCGGAAATACGGTATTCGACCCGGATGTCGATGTGGTGAGCACCGCCAGCCTGCAGGTTGACGCAAGCGGTGAACGCACAGGGAATGCCCAAATGATCGCCGGGTGGATTGCGGAGGAGACCGGCGCGGATGTCTTTCCCATTCAAAAGGAGGAGGATATATCGTGAATCTGAAGCGAATAGTTGCGGTGCTCGCTGTGCTCATCTTACTGACGGGTGTTGCCGACGCAGATGATATCCTGGACGTTGTTTTGACTGAATCATTGGAATGTGATATCATAGACGCAGAGATTGTGCTGGAGGATTGGGAAATCGAAGGCGAATCGGATTTTGAAAGCGCATATGTATCCCGGGAGTCAGACAGCACCGGTACAGTCGAATCGAACAGGCAAAAGACGATAACCGTCCGCAAGGATACCTCGAAGAAAGTCTATCTCGGTACCCGCTATCAGATCGTGGTGCCGAAGAATACCATTACCGCCTGCAAATCCAGCTCAAAGAAGATCGCAAAAGTCAGCAAGACCGGTTTGATCACACCGAAGAAGGCCGGACAGGCCACGATAACGATTCAAACAAAGAGGAAAACGCTCGCCCTGGCCCTGAAGGTTGTGGACCCAAAGATTCCCACCAAGGTGGTTATCGTGGAGGGCAAGCAGGGGACGATCTGTGTCGGCCAGACACTTCAACTGACTGCCAGGGTTTCCCCGGCGAGTGCCAGTCAAAGCGTCAAGTGGAAGAGCAGCAGGAAATCGGTCGCACGTGTGAGCGCAAAGGGCGTAGTGACCGGTGTAAAGCCCGGCAAGGCCAGGATCACGGCGACCGCCGGCAAGGTGCAGGCGACGTACACAGTGACAGTCAAACAGGTTGCAGATACGCCTGTGCCAACCTCAACACCCACGCCTGCACCGACACCGACGCCAACACATACGCCCGACCCAACCGCCACCTCCACACCAATGCCGACAGAACCGATGCCGGAGGGGAACATCGCTCTGAGTATCGGTGGCCACGTGTTCACTGCCATGCTGGAGGATAATGCCACGGCCCGTGCCTTTGCAGGGCTACTGCCCATGACGCTCGATATGAGTGAATTGAACGGCAATGAGAAGTATCATTATCTGGATGGGAGCCTTCCCTCAGCCCCGGGGAAGGTGGGTCAAATCAACGCGGGAGACCTGATGCTCTACGGCGATGATTGCGTTGTGCTGTTCTACAAGAATTTCTCAACACAGTACAGCTACACGCGCATCGGGCATATCAATGATATATCCGGCCTGGAGTCAGCAGTGGGCAGCGGCAGCGTCCAGGTTCGGTTCACAAAATAGGAGAAGGGAGAAACAGGGATATGAAGAGACGAATTGCGTGGCTGTGCCTATTGCTCCTCCTGGCGGGACTGACCGCGATAGCGGAGGACATAACCACGGAAGAAGGAGAGAATGACATGCAGATGATGATCGGTGAAACCCCGGTGACGGTGGCATGGGAGGACAACGCCTCCGTGGAGGCGCTAAAGACGCTGGCTGCGGAAGGCATAACCATTGAAATGTCCATGTACGGCGGGTTTGAGCAGGTCGGGTCCATCGGCCAGAGCCTGCCCCGGGACGATCAGCAGACGACCACCACTTCCGGCGACATCGTGCTCTATTCCGGCAATCAGCTGGTGGTGTTCTATGGCAGCAATTCCTGGGCCTACACCCGGCTGGGACACATCACCGACCAGACCCCGGAGCAGATGAAGGCGCTGTTGGGCAACGGAGACGTGACGATCACACTGTCGATAAAATGAAGAGATATATGATTTTGCTGACCGCATGGCTGCTTTGCTGTGCGGTACAGCCGTTGCTGAATGCCATGGCGGAGGAAACGCGGATGGAGACCTATACCCTTGACCAGCATGGACCTGTATACATTTGACGGAATCAAGGAACAAGTGATACAATTTGTGCAGGGCATTCAGAACTGAGCAAGGTGGAGAACATCCAGCCAAACCGGCAGGACTGAACGACAGGCGATATTTCATCAGGACAAGGAGGAAGAACAATGGCACTGAAATCGACTTTGGGCTTTGGCATGATGCGTTTGCCCGTGAAGAACGACGACCCGACGGACTTCGACTATGAACAGCTGAATGAAATGGTGGACACCTACCTGGCGGCGGGCTACAACTACTTCGACACCTCCTACGTCTACCACAACGGCAAGAGCGAGGAGGCCGTGCGCGAGGCCGTGGTAAAGCGCCACCCCCGCGAATCCATCCGCATCGCCACCAAGTTTCCCACCTTCAACCTGCAGCCCGGCGACGAGGATAAGATCGAGGGCATCTTCCAGGAGCAGCTGGACCGGCTGGGCGTGGACTATGTGGATTACTACCTGCTGCACAACTTCCAGACCCGCTGGTACGACGGCTATGACGGCAAGGGCGGCGTGATCCAGTCCGAGCACCTGACCGAGCACGCGCTGAAGTGGAAGGCGCAGGGGAAGATCAAACACCTGGGCTTCTCGTTCCATTCCTCCGCGAAGCTGCTGGACCGCATTCTGACGGAGCATCCGGAGTTTGAATTCGTGCAGATCGCCGCCAACTATGTGGACTGGAACTCCCAGCTGGTGCAGGCGGGCCCCTGCTACGACGTCATCCGCAGGCACGGCAAACAGGTCATCATGATGGAGCCCGTGAAGGGCGGCGGCCTGGCCATGGTGCCGGAGGCGGTGGAAAAGGCGTTGAAGGCCAAGGCCCCCGAGCGCTCGGTGGCCTCTTGGGCGATCCGCTTCGGCGGCACACTGGACGGGCTGCTGTGCGTGTTGAGCGGCATGAGCACGCTGGAGCAGGTGAAGGACAACATCCACAGCTATCAGACCCTCGACCCGCTGAGCGATACCGAAATGAAGTGGCTGTCGGAGGACATCAACCGCCTGTACCGCGCCCAGGGTCCCGTGCCGGATCTGTCGAAATATGAGGGGCTCACTCTGTACGGCGTGCCGGTGACGGCCATCATGGAGGGCTACAGCGTGTGCCAGCTCCAGCCGGATCCCGGCTTCTCCGACGACAACAACTATCTGCTCAACGCCGTGGCCGAGGCATATCACCGCGACTTCAAGGAGGACCTGCCGCAGCAGACGCTGGCCAACGCAAGCGGCGAGGATGTGACGGAAGAGGTCTATCGCGCCTACGAGTGGCTGCGCGAGCACACCTTCTGATAAGGGAGAATTTGAAATGAGCAAGGTATTGGTGATTTCCACGAGCCTTACTGTGAACACAAACTTCGTAGGGGCGCTCTCCGAGCGCCCGCGGGCGATTGGAAATCGCCCCTACGACCGTGTTCATTCATGGTGGCGCGGTTTACCGCATGATGATTCAGTCCAGTGCCACAAATTTTGATTTATCGAGATGTAGGAGACGGTACCAAATTAGCCTTCCCCAACGGGGGAAGGCTTTTGGGAAACCACTCAACACCCCACTAAATCAGAATTTACTTGCTCAGTAACAGTACGGTCCATCAAACGCAATAGACGTAGTTTTCCTTCCTCGGAGCAGCCGCGCCGGCGGGCTTCGCGGCGTAACCGAGGATCAGGTTGCCGATGCCTTCATAGTCGCCCTCGATGCCGAGCTTGTTCAGGATGGCCTTGCCTTCCTCACTCTCGAATTCTTCTTTGGCGCGATGCACCCAGCAGCTCGCCACGCCCAGGTCGGCGGCGGCGTTCATCATGTTGCCCATCACCAGGCTGCCGTCGTAGATATAGGTCGGCATGGCCTTGTTCGCCAGCACGACCAGGAGTTCGGGAGCGCCATAGAAGGGGTCGATGTCCATGCCCATCGCGGCAGCGTTGAGCTTTGCCAGCTGGTCGCGGATAGCCTGATCCTTGATGACCAGGATGATCGGGGACTGCTTGCCCATGCCGGTGGCGGCGTAGGTCCCGGCCTCGATGATGGCGTTGAGCTTCTCCTCCTCGACATGCTCGGGCTTGTAGGCGCGGCAGCTGCGGCGGGTCTTCAGGGTGGTCAAAGTGTCAGCCATAGTAGTGTCCTCCTTTAATGGAAATATACATGATCAGGAAAGCGGAACGTTTTCCTGGTCGGCGGGTTCCGCAGGAACACGTCGACAATCATTATCGATTCAATATGGAACCTTCTCCGCCGCGCCGGGGATATTCGTCCAAATGTCGGCGAAGTTGTTCACGTTTCTCGCGCACGGCCTCGATCATGGCCTGCTTGTGCTTCGGCAGCCTGCCCTGCATGGGTACGATGTTGGACGGGTGGGAGCCGAAGTAAATGGTATTCTTCAAATCCAGGCCGCCGATCAGCCTCTCCTGTTCGTCCAGCAGCTGGCCAAAGGTGCATTCCTTGAACAGGCCCTTCTTCATGTCGTGGTACAGCCGACAGCCGGGCTCAGCGTGCAGCGTTCCAAGGAACAGCAGATGGGGCTGCACCGCGTTGACCAGCGCGGCGGTGGCGTCGGCGTTCTCCTGCCACAGCTCCGCGCCGCCACAGCCGAGGATCGCGTTGAAGCTGTAATCAATGCCCGCGTCGGTGAGGCGCAAAAGCTGCTCCTTTGCTTCCTCTGCCGTGTGGCCCTTGTTCATGGTCCTGAGCGCCGCGTCCAGGCCGCTCTCCACGCCGATGTCCAGCCCGCCGATGCCGCATGCGTGCAGGCGGCGCAGATCGTCGTCCGTCTTGTGCCGGATGTTCTGGATGGAGGCGTACATGGCGATGGTTTTCACCCTGGGCAGCCTGGCGTGGATCGCGTCGGCAATCTGGATCAAACGATCCGCGGAGAGCACAAAGGCGTCGCCGTGCTCCAGGAATACCCGCTCCACATCGGGGCAATAGCGGGCGGCTTCCTCGATGTCCGCCTCCACCTGTTCCACCGGACAAACGGAAAAAGGAACATCCGGGTACATGTAGCAAAAAGTGCATTTGTTGTGGCTGCACCCCTGCGTCACCTGCAGGAGCAGGGAATTGGCCTCGTAGGGCGGCCTGTAAACCATTCCTGTCAGGCTCATTTGTCATTTTCTCCCTTCATCTGCGCGATGTATTCGTTCCCCCAGGTTTCCATCGCGGCGACGACGGGGTGAAACTTCTTCCCGATGTCGGTGAGCGAATATTCCACCTTCGGTGGGATAGCCTCATACTGTACACGCCTGATCAGGCCGTACTCCTCCAGGGATTTCAGCTGGACGGACAGCGTCGCGTGGGTCATCTTTGGCATCCTGCGAAGCAGCTCGTTGAAGCGGATGGGACCGTCCTCCAGATAGAGCAGGATCAGAACCGCCCATTTGCCGGATATGAGGCTCTGCGCCGTCGCATACGGGCATTTGCCAAAGCGTTCCTCCATTGTCGTCTGCTGTTCCATACAGAAAACCTCCACGGTCTCGTTTCTGAACTGGTACGATTATACTACCTCTTCTTGCAGAACACAAGTACGATTTTTCATGATACTCGGTATCAATGAAGATACCTTTACGCTCCATCCTGTCAGATGTGACAGGCTCGCTTTTCTTTACAGGAAACCACCACCATTCGTGTATGGAACGAGTCCCAACAATACTTACATCATGATCCCGGCGAAATACCTTTGCAAAATGCGCGGCAGGGTTTCGCGTATTTCCATCTTCCCGCCGCTCAACGCCCATTCAAACACGCTGCCCTTTACGATGGTACAGACATCCATGCTCAGCTCATGGGCGTCCGATCCCGCCTTGAGAATGCCCGCCTCTATTGCCGCTTTGGCTTCCTGTTCGCAGCGGGCCATGACCGTGCCTTCGGCGAAGGCGCCGTTTTCTTCACACATATATGCGGATAAGGCCTGATTCCCCGTGGTATAGAAGCTCTTCATGAATTCCTCCCCCAGGGCAAGATACCGGTCGATCAGATGAAAATACAGCTCGCATACCCGGTCGGAAAAGTGTTCTGGCGGCGTTTGAAGGGCAAAGCCGTCAAAGGATTCCTCCCGGACAAAGTACATCATCAAATCGTCCTTGTTCCGGAAATGATGGTAAAACGTGCCGATGGACAGCCCGGTTTCCTCCACCACGTTTCGGACGGTGACGGCATCCGCGCCTTCCCGCTTGATGAGCGCGATGGTCGCGTCAATGATCGTTTGTTTGGCATCGAGAGGCTCCGCTGACTTGGGCGGGCGTCCACATTTTCGGGGCATTGGCAAGCCCTCCTTGAAAAATATTAAAACAGGTTCTAAAAACTATTGACATTATAGCAGGATGCAGCTATAATGTCAATAGAACGTGTTCTAATAATTGAAAGTGAGGAATATGCATGAAGGTTATGTATTGGTCTGACTACGCCTGCCCCTACTGCTATATCGGTAAGACGCATCTGAAAAAGGCGATTGAAAACCTGGATCCGGGAGATCAGATAGACGTGGAAATGCTGGCGTTCGAGCTCGATCCCAAGGCCAGCAAAGAGTACACCGGGGCCACCGTGGATCGGTTTGCCAGGAAATACGGCCTGAGCCTCAAGGACGCTCAGGAGCGCATCGACGGTATTTCGGAGATGGGACACGCAGCAGGGTTGGATTTCCACTATGACGAAACCCGCTATACCAATACCTTCGACGCCCACCGCCTGACCAAGCTGGCCCGGCGAAAAGACGCCCATCTCGCGGATCGGCTGCAGGAGCGCCTGTACAAGTCGTATTTTTCGGAGAGCCTGGAGCTGGCCGACCATGCCGTGCTCACGCGCATCGCCGTGGAGGAAGGCATGGATGAGGGCGAGGTCAAACAGCTTCTGGAATCCGATCAGTACGCGGACGACGTGCGTCTGGACGAGCGGGAAGCCCAGCGCTATGGCGTCCAGGGCGTGCCCTACTTCGTCGTTGGAAACAAGTACGCCATCCCCGGCGCGCTGCCTGTGGAGTCCATGGAGCGGGTATTAAAGAACGTGCTGGACGAGGAAGCGAAGGCCGCCGAATCCGCCGTGAAGGGCATGGCCTGCGGGCCGGACGGATGCCATTTCGAGGGCTGATTATGAACGTGTACAAGATCCCGGTTCGGGGATATTTTGAAGTCAACAGCTATTTCCTGATCGACGAGGACACGGGCCATGGCTTTCTGATTGATCCCGGCGCCCAAGGCGCGGCATTGGCTCAGATCATTCGAAGCAAGGTCTGGACGATAGAAAAGATCCTGCTGACCCACGGCCACTTCGACCACACCGGCGGCATCGAGGCTATCCGCAGGGAGCTGGATATCCCGGTGTACATCCACGAGAACGGCGCGGACTATCTGGAGGATACACGGCTCAACCTCTCGGAGTATTGCGGGGAACATGTCGTTGTGAGGGATGCTCACTTCTTTCAGGATGGCGCGGTATTTTCCCTTGAGGGGCATATCTCTCCTGTGCTGGCGGCCGTTCACACGCCGGGACACACGCCGGACTCCACGACCTTCTATGACGCCGCTGATGGCCTTGCCTTTGTGGGCGACACGATCTTCAAGGGTGGGCCTGGGACGGATCAGTATCCGGGAGGGGATCGCAGGCAGCTTGTGAAGAGCATCGTCCAGCAGATTCTGAGACTTCCTGACAATACGACACTCTATTCCGGCCACTCTGAAAAGACGACGGTAGGCGCGGAAAAGCGCTTATATATAAAATGATGGGAGAAATGCATTATGAAAAATCTGTTTGATCTGACGGGAAAACTGGCAATCGTCATCGGCGGCAGCCGTGGACTGGGCAGGGGCATGGCCACGGGGCTCCTGAACGCCGGTGCCAGGGTCTATGATCATACTCAGTATCTTCCGTGATACCTTGGCGGGCGGAGTGTATAGGGCATGAAGGAATAAAGAAAGCCCAGCCGGTACAGCCGTACAGGTCAGCCGCGTGTCTCGCCCGGTAGCGGAAGCCCACACCCTGAACCCAGCCATAGAAGGTCATGTGTCTGCGGATCACAGTTCCATCCCCATCATTTTCTGTACGTCTCATAGCACCAGCGGGCGATTCTCTGAATCAGCTCCGTTGGCAGTTCTTTATTCCACGGCAGGCGGATCGTGCCCTTGCTCACATCAAAGCCTTTCAGCGCCTCTGCAAACACCGCCGTAGCTTCGCCTCCCGGGTACAGGCCCAGATGCCTTTTCGACGCGGCGAAGTGAATGATATTCCTGCCTTTCCAGTACGTCGGCATCGACCAGGAAATCCGCTCCTCAGCATCCGGGATGGCGGTGTGAAGAATTGCACGGACTTCTCGCAATCTCGGCTGCAGAACTTCATCCTGAGCGGCTATGTACTCATCCATGGTTTGCGGCTTTTCACAGAAATGATGCTGATCCTGTCTGCCGAACTCCCGACCACATTTTGGGCATTTCCAATTCATCGCAGCACCTTCTCCATCTCAAAGACGGTTTTTCTGGGCATTTCTCTACCTCTCGATCGTTCCTTTAAAACCTGCTCCTTCATATAATCCCGGTTTCATTGTATAAGCTGCATCACTCCGGCCAGAATCGCCGCGAGGATCGGAAAACCAACGACAGTGCCTAGCCATTTTCTGGCCAGTGTTTTCCCGTAGATATAAGGCATCAGATCTTCCGTCCCTGGAATGATCCATGCTTTCGTGTGTCCGACCCACCACCAGTCGATGAAGATGCGGTCAAACAAGCCGCTGATCATCAGAATAACAAGCATCTGCCAATAGCCGTCCCAGAAGCCTTTTGCACCGTTAATGCCATAGACCATGAGCGGCACCAGTACAATCATAGGAACGAACAGGGCAATCACCGTAATGATGGATGTCTTCTGTATCTTCTCCTTAGTGGTAAGCCCAAGCGCCACCACCCTGTCCTTCACTTCCTGCTCATAAAAGACCACCAGCCCGACAGGACCATTGGCTTTACCGACCACACAGATGATTAACAGCACAAAGCACATCACAATGCCTTCAATAAGAATCATAGTCCTGCACCCTCCAGCAGATCATACAGCGCATCCTGGGATAGCACGCCACGTTTCAGTTCAGGCGGCAGCTCACCCCGTTCATCCGCTTCGTAGTCCTCCCGCCATTCGCCGGAGGTGTAGTATTCATCCAGGAGGCGGAGCTTCTCCGGGTCGTGGGATGTAGCGGCTTCATCAAACAGCCGCTCATACTTTTCTACCCGTTCAATGCGATCCAGGCGATAGAAGCGATGATAGGTCTTCCCGTCTCTGGTTATCTGCTCATTCCACATGGACGCAGGGCGAACCCACAAGCCGCCATCGCCATAAAGGGCACGGTAAACGACCATCGGTTCTTCCGTCTCGCTGTGACGGGCAACCCCAATTACCTCATACGCATTGCCCTTGAAGTGGCGGTAGCGTCCGGGCTGGATGACCTGCAAAGCCTCCTCATATTTCATCGCTCTCGCTCCTGTCTCGCGCAAATCTCGGATCGGCAGACTTCATCGCATCCTCCGGAATAGCCCATGAACGCCCGAACCGCTCCACACCGGGAATCGTAAGCTGAACCGCCGCTCGCGGGACCGCATAAGCGGTGGTGTGGGAGGATGGGGGTTAGCCAACCCCTCCGGCCCGATTGAATGGTTACACCTTGAAGGTGTCGCTGACCGCGACCTTCAATTGCCACATGTGAATGGCCGCGTCGCCATCGAAATCGCCATTCGTCTCCCCGGCCGTGGGAAACACGCGCGTGGTGAACACCGCGTCCCCATCGTTGACAAAAACCTCCACACTGCTGCGGTCGATGTAGATTCTCAGGTGATGCAGGCCCTTGGGAAGGGGTCGGCTCCTGGCTTCGCCCTGCTCCACATTGAACCGCCTGGCCATGCCGGAACGGTCCACGGTCAGTTCGCGCCGGGCGTCGTCATAGGCGATGGACAGCCCGCCACGCCCGTCTGGCCGGGTGAACAGCTTCAGCGTCATGTCGCCGC
The DNA here is from genome assembly GCA_045658005.1 of Clostridia bacterium. Classification (GTDB taxonomy): domain Bacteria; phylum Bacillota; class Clostridia; order Christensenellales; family Aristaeellaceae; genus UBA2862. The sequence continues at coordinate 34,863 of JAZOUD010000128.1, forward strand.
CGCGGCTGATCAGCTCGAGCTCAGCGACCCTCGGCAGTATGCCGCCGGATTTGAAGGGAATCTCTTCGCCCCGGAGCTACTTTAATCCGCCCAGCGGCTGCTGGATCAGGCGGCGGTTGTGGATGGTCAGCTCCCGCGGCAGCGTCAGCGCGCCCTGCCAGTCCTCCTCATCGGTGGGATATCCGGCGTCGGGCAGGCCCATCCATGCGACGATCAGCGCGTGGTCCGGATCGTCTATGTTGGTGGTGCAGGCGGCGGCATAGCTGTCAAAGCCAAAGTCCAGCACATGGAAGCTGCCGTCCGGCGTAAAGGTCAGCGTTTCATAGTCCATGTGGCCGATGATGTAGCCGTTGTGGTGCTGCGAACCGCCCCGCCCGGGCAGCGTGATGTGCTGGGGACAGAAGATCAGCACGTCCCGCCCGGAGATGTGCTCGATGGAGGGGCACTCCCACATGTCGCCGAAATCCTCAAAGCCGGGCACCTTGATCTCGCCCGCGAAGCGCCAGCCCCGATCCAGCTGTTCGGATTCAAACATGATCACGCGGCCCTGCTTCTTGTCGTTCTGCGCGCCCAGCATGATATAATACTTGCCGGTCCCTTCGATGTACTCCACCTTCGGGTCCCTCTGGTGCTCGGTGTAGCCCGGCACGGGGCCGAACAGCGCCTTTTCGTATTTGCGGATGCCGCCGTCGTCCATCAGCTCCGCCAGGCAGGTGTAGGGCGTGCGCACCCAGTCGTCGTCCCGATGGTTGCCGGTGTAAAACAGATAGATGCCGTCCTCCGCCACCAGCGCGGAACCGGAATAAGCGCCCTTGTTGTCAAAAAACGTGTCCGGCTTCAGGCATACGCCCAGGTTCCGCCATGTAATCAGATCCCGGGAAGCGACGTGGTACCAGTATTTCAGCCCGTGCACCGCGCCCAGGGACACCACTGGTAGAAAAGGTGCCAGCTGCCGTCGTGATGCCGAAGGAAGCCGTTGGGGTCGTTCAGCAGCCCTGTCACCGGCTGGATATGATAACGCAGGCGGTAATCGGAGGTCCTGATGCGCTCGTAGAGCGGCCGTATTTCCTCGGGACTGTTCAATACCCTGTATCGCGCCTCCCGTGTCCATTCCTTCATGCTGTTTCCCTCCAATCCTGTTTGCTGAAATAAAGATTGCGGTAATCGCTGATGCCGTCGGAGATGCCAGTCGCGCCGCTGCCGGTACAGGCCGCGTCTTGATATAAAGGTTGTGTTAATTGTAACACATGCAGGCGCATCTGTCCATATCATTTTGATCGAAATTGGAAAAAACGCCCGGTACGACGACGCGAACAGCGACACCGCAGACAGAGACAGGCCCGTAAAAGCGGCAACTGTTTTGAAGCTTTGAAGGTGGACAGTATGACGAGCGGTATGGTAAAATAGGGCTTCAGGAAAGAACATGATGAAAGCGTGATAAAAGGGGGATGACCATGGAGACGAAGTATTATATCGTCGCCCGCATCGATGGGGACTACGCCTGGTTGAATCGCACGGACGCGGAGGAAGGGCCGTTGTTCATCGCCCGGGCCCTTTTGCCAGAAGAGATTGACGAAGGAACGAAGCTGAAGTATGAGATGCTTCAGTACGAGATCATATGAAGGTCTACGTTGACGCAGACGCCTGCCCGGTGACGCGCATCGCCGAGAGGGTGGCAAAGGAACACAGTATTCCCGTGGTGCTGCTGTGCGACACGAGCCATGTGCTGAACTCGGATTACAGCGAAATAAGAGTGATCGGAGCCGGGGCGGACGCAGTGGACATCGCCCTGATCAATCTCTGCCAGCGGGGCGATATCGTGGTCACGCAGGATTACGGCGTGGCCGCCCTCGCCCTTGGAAAGGGCGCGAAGGCCATTCACCAAAGGGGACGATGGTATACGGATGAGAATATCGATGGCCTGCTGATGGAGCGCCATATGGCAAAGGTCGCAAGAAGAAGCGCAAAGCATCACCTGAAGGGCCCGTCGAAGCGGACGGATGAGGACGACCGGCGGTTTGAGGATAGCTTCCGAAGACTGATCGAAGCCTGTGAATCGGATTAAGGAAAGGACGCAGTAAAACCATGACCAAGGGACGGCTGGAGGCATTCAGCGACGGCGTGATCGCCATCATCATCACCATCACCATACTCATCATCGACCTGCCGGAAGGAAACGACATGTCTGCGCTCATGGGCGTGATGCCGCTGGCGATCTGCTACCTGATCAGCTTTATCATGGTGGGCACCAACTGGGCAAACCACCACCATCTGCTGCAGGTGACGGGAAGTGTGGACGGCAAGATCCTGTGGTCGAATCTCCTATACCTGTTCCTGCTGTCCTTCCAGCCGGTCACCACGGGCTGGGTGGGCAAGAGCAAATTCGCCATGCTGCCGGTGCGGGTCTATGTGATTATGAATCTGCTGTGCGCGCTCAGCTACATTCTGCTGGAGAAGGCGATCATCCATTCCAATGACTGTGAAATACTCAAGACTGCCGTCAGCGAGAGCCGAAAGGAGCAGTGGACCATCGTTGTAGAGGCACTGGCGCTGATTTTGAGTTTCATCCCCGGTGCGCACTACGCATCCTGCCCGCTGCTGGTGGTGGCTATGGTGCCATGGATCATCCCGGACCTGCGGATGGAAGCGGGTGTTTGAAGAGGCCAGACGGATGCGGGAGGAATGAGTCATGAAGTCCATACTGATCAAGGACACCACCCGGGAAGAGCGCATCCGCATCGTCAACCAGGCTCTGACGGGGATGATGTGCATCGAACAGCCATCACAAAGCCAGCCGCATCCTGTAATGAACCGGCATCAGCCGCCGGCCGATGAAGCGCTTGTCCACCACCAGGCTGTGTTCCCGGGTTCGTATGGGAAACATGTTGTTGACCATGTTGCCGCCGATGTGGCCGGCGTCCTTGGAGGACAGGTTACCGTTGTAGCCCTGGTTCAGGGTGATGCCCAGCTCGTTGGCCACCTCGTGCTTCATGTTGCGCATCGCCTCGCGCGCCTCGGGAACATTGATCTGGTTGTTGGAATTGTTGCTCGCCATTTTGAATGACTCCTTTCATGTCGTTTCGACCTTGCGGCGCTTTGTCCGTTCAGCCTGCAACTATTTTGACCGATGCGCGCGGATTTACGCTGGAAATTGGTCACTGTCATTCAATTCAAGTTATGGAAAAATATGAATCCAGAAGATGCCCAACAGGTTTCGGGATAAAGTCACGTTGTCGTCCCCGTTTGGCGACATTCCCGTGGTATATTATTGAGTGGCAAGTATTTGTCATTCAGTGGATTCCCGGGAGGCAGTCATGTTCAGAACATACACCGATAATTTCATACATAGGAAAACGCTTCGCGCGCTGGCGTTGTGCTGCGCGCTGGCGCTGCCGCTGCACGGCGCGGCGCTGGCCGAGCCCGTTGACGTGACCGGGGAAAGCCCGGCGGCGGTTACCGTATTGGACGATCAGCAAGAGAGCGTGCGCACGGCCCAGCAGCGGCTGATCGCGCTGGGGCTGCTGTCGGGCAGCGCCGACGGCGTCTGCGGACCCAGGACCGGCGACGCCCTGCGCACCTACCAATCCCAGAACGGGCTGGAGGCCACCGGTCACCTGGACGAGGCCACGCTCAGCAGCCTGACCCGGGTGGATATGAATGCGCTCAGCGCGAAGGATGTGCAGCAGCGGCTGATCGACCTGGGCTACCTGCAGGGCACGGCGGACGGCGTGATTGGTCCCCGCTCCATCGCGGCGCTGAAGCAGTTCCAGCGTCTCAACGGCCTGACCGCCAACGGCAAGGCCGACCGCGATACCCTGGAGGCGCTGTACGCCGCCAGCGCCGTCGCCCTGCCCGTCGCCCTTTCCCAGGGCAGCAAGGGCGCGGCGGTGGGGCGCCTTCAGAGAAGGCTGGCCCTGCTCGGTTTCTTTGACGGCGCTGTCGACGATAGCTACGGCCAATCCACCGCGAACGCGGTGGCCGCCTTCCAGCGGCACCTGATCGCCCAGGGCCATGCCGACGATATCACCGAGGACGGCACCGCCAGTCCGATGACCCAATACTGCCTTTTTGACAACGGCTATTCCTCCTATCTGCGGGATGTGACCCCCGGCCAGAGCGACAGCGAGGCCCTGCGCATCGAGCGCCGCCTGGTCGCGCTGGGATACAGCGACCTGCCCGCCGACGACGTGCTGGATGACGACAGCGTCGCCGCGCTGAACCTGTTCAAGAGCCAGGCGGGCCTGGGCAATCCGGGCGTGACCGACAAGGAAACCGTCGACGCGCTGTTTGCCCTGAGCGCGCCCGCAGCCGAGTTCTGCGTGCCCCATGCCATCGCCACCGGCGACAGCGGCCAGGTGGTCCGGGACGTGGAGGAGGCGCTGGTGCGGGGCGGCATGCTGACGAAGATGCCCACCGGCCAGTACAGCGACGCCATGGCAGGCGCCATCGAACGGCTTTACAGTTACCTCTCCGCCCAGAAGGACCCCAACGCCCCGCTTTATGCCGACTCGAAGCGCCTCAGCGCCGAGGCGGTGGAGACACTGGTGGACGGCCTGCTGAGCTACCGCTCGGAGAGCGCCGACAACAGCGACGAGATTCGCCGGGTGCAGAGCCGCCTGTACACCCTGCTCTACCTGGACAAGGGCGGCGTGGACGGCCATCTGGGCAGCGACAGCCGCGCAGCGCTCAGATCCTTCCAATCCGCCAACGGCCTGAAGACCACCGGTCGGGCCGACGGCGATACGATGGACCTGTTGTTCACCACCGAGGCCCGTTCGAATCCCTTCCCCTATCGGGTCGAGGTGAGCATCGACAACCAGACCGTCAGCGTCTACGCGCTGAACGACAAGGGGCAGTACGACCTGCAAAAGACCTTCACCTGCTCCACCGGTCTGCACGACAGCACGCCCCGGGGCGTGTTCCTGGACGGCCATCCCGTCAACCGCTGGCACCACTTTGAAAAGTTCAACTGCTGGGCCCAGTATTCCTTCGAGGTCACCGGCGACATCATGTTCCACTCGGTGATCTACAGCTCAGACAACGAGAACAGCCTGCGCAGCGGCTCGCTGTACGCCCTGGGCAACCCAGCCTCCCACGGCTGCATCCGTTTGACCGTTGAGGACGCCAAGTGGCTGTATGAGCACTGCAAGCGGGGCACGGTAGCCATCGTTATTTATTAATTAATGGTAGACAGGACCGTTTTGGCGTGTTATAGTAATTTTTGGCGGAGCAAACCGGCCCCGTGAACATCTCTGACGTGAAAAGGATGGTTGTTTATTATGTTCAAACGGTTGATCGCACTGTTGTTGGCCTGTGTGCTGACGACAGGCGCGCTGTGCGCATGGGCAGAGCCCGAAGGCATCGCCATCGACGGTGAATCCGCTTCTGGCGACATCGACACAGTCATCGACGCAGGCGACCTGTTCCTGTCCGTCGACGACCTGGGCGCGAGCCTCCTCGCTAACGACGATGAAGGGGAGGACGAGCTGCTGCCCACCGAGCTGACTATCAAGAAGAGCACCACGAAGAAGGTCAAGCTGGGCACAGACTATCAGGTCAAGATCCCCGGCAAGAAGATCAAGCGCTGCTCGAGCAGCAATAGAAAGATCGCGACCGTCACTGACAAGGGGCTCATCCATACGAAAAAGGCCGGCGAGGCCAGGATCACCATCACCCCGAAGAAGGGGAGCCGGATCAAGCTGAAGCTGAAGGTGATCGACCCGACGGTTCCCACCGCCGTGACCATCAACGAGGGCGACCGTGCCACGCTGGTCCTCGGAGGGACAAAGCAGCTCACTGCCACCGTATCTCCTGACACGGCGCCCCAGGAGGTCACCTGGAAGAGCAGCAACAGCGTCGTGGCCTCTGTGGATGAAGAGGGCCTCGTCACCGCTCTGACCCCGGGCCAGGCCACGATATCCGCCGTCACCGGCAACAAGCTGAAGGCGCAGCTTACGGTGAAGGTTCGTCGGACCACCTCCGGGCGTTACATGATCTCCCACGCCATGGGCGGCATAGACGGCCACAGCTACTCCAACTGCCTGGAGGGCTTCCTGGAGAACTATGAAGAAGGGCACCGCATCTTCGAAGTGGATATGGAGCTGACATCCGATAACAAGATCGTGCTCTGGCACGATTGGAAACGCCAGTTCTGCTCCAAGTACAGAGAGGGCAGGACGCCCACCTATGCTGAATTCATGGGCTCCAGGATCTACGACGAATACACTCCTGTGGATCTCGAGGGGTTGCTGAAGCTGATGGATCAATACCCGGACGTGCGCATCATCACCGACAGCAAGCACAGCAGCAGCACCATCGTCAAGAAGCAGTTCAAGGCCATCGTCTCCACCGCCAATCAGCTGGGCATCCCGGAGGTCCTCGACCGCTTTATCGTGGAGCTCTACACCAAGGACATGTACAGGGTGGTTGAAGAGATTCACCATTTCCCGGAATACATATTGACCCTGTACAAGCTTCTCGGCAAAGCCCCCAGCAAATCCAGGCTGCAGGATCTGGCCAGCTTCTGCAAGAAGAAAGGCATCAACACCATAGCAATGTATGCCAAGTGGTGGAATCCGAAGTACAAGGGCTACGTCAAATCCTACGGGGTCGACCTCGCCCTCTACACCGTCAACGATCCGGATGATGCCGAGGATTATTTCGATGAAGGGGTAAACGCCCTGTTCACCGACTTCCTGCCGCCGCTGGATTGAAACTGATAAGGAAATACCGCACGATGCGGGCAACAGTCTAACCTGTGTTTTGCCTCGTCATCC
>JAZOUD010000129.1:0-20916 GCA_045658005.1 Clostridia bacterium
AATACCTGCCGTCGCGCCCAAAAGGCTTCCCCTTGAGGGGAAGCTGTCTGCGAAGCAGACTGAAGAGGTGTCCCCGTTACACCTCGTTCGTCTATTCCGATAGACGATCTTATCCCAGTGGGGACACCTCTTCCGACCCGCTGCGCGGCGAAGCAAGTCCTTTAGGGCGCGGCCCACCTTCCCCTCCAAGGGGAAGGCTTTTGGAGACCGCACAGCTTAAGTTGATGACATTGCCCTGAAGGGGAAGGCTGTTGGAAGTATTCCATGCCTTAAGTTGATGACATTGCCCTCTACAGCAGTGGTCTTGCCTGGGGTCGCTTGTGGCCACTATATATTTACCCTTATACAGTTCCCTATAGGGGGAAATATATAAGTGGCCACAAATTGCCACAGACAGGTGGATCAAGGGTATCCCTTCGAAGACCCGTCCCCGATCCGGTAGCCGACGCGCACCGTAGCCTTGCCGGGGGTGAGCCGCCATTCCTGTTCCCCCGCCTCCCCGCCAAATCAGGCTTCACCCAACCCAATAACGATTACAAACAGACAGGAAGCCATCCCCATGAAAGCACTCTCCCTCATCCTCGCCCTGCTGCTGGCGCTCTGCTTGCCCGCTGATGCCCGTACCCGCGACGAGATTCGCGCGGCCTACCAGGCCCTTCAGGGCCGCCCTGCGGAATCCCCCTACGCAACGCTTCCCGTAGTCTCGGCCCCCTATGAGGCCGGGGCGCTGACCGACGCGGCCCGTTCGGAGGCGCTGGACTTCCTGAACTTCACCCGGTGGCTGGCAGGGCTGGAGCCCGTCTCGGAAAGCGTCATTTACGACTACCAGTGCCAGCACGGCGCGACGCTGCTGGCGGCGCTGGACTATGTGGACCACGACGCCCCAAGGCCCGCCGACATGGACGGCAACTTCTACGACTCGGCCCACACCGCCACCGCCTCGGGCTGTATCGCCCGCTTCAACTGGATGCGCCCGACGATCCTGCGGGAGGGCGTGGAATATTTCCTTCGGGACGACGGCGAGGAAAACCTGAGCGCCCTTGGCCACCGCCGCTGGGCGCTGAACCCGGTGATGGCCGCCACCGGCTTCGGTCTGGCCAACGCGAAGTCGGGCATGAGCTACGTGCTGATGTACGCCCACGACCTGGGCCATCCCGACGCCCAATGGGACAGCGTGTGCTGGCCCGCCGCAGGGTGCTTCCCCGCCGAGTTGATCCACGACCACCTGGCCTGGTCGGTGGTGCTGAACCCCGCTGCCTACAGCCTGGACGCCCTCGATCCCACCGTCACGCTCAGCGAATCCACCACCGGCCTGTCCTTCCATTTTCATCCCGCCGCCGGCGTGGGCGACGGCTTCTGCGCCCTGAACCTGGAGGGCTACGGCGCGGGGCCTTGCCTGATCTTCCGCCCGGATTTTTCCGGCACCGGCTTTACCGACTACCTGCAAAACCAGCATTGGCACGTGCGCATCGACGGCCTGGCCGGCCCGGACGGCGCGCCCCGGCCCATGGACTACGACGTGGACATGGTCTCCCTGGTCCCCCAGGACGCGGTCAACGTGGAGCTCTCCCCCCTCGAAGCCAGCCTCGCCCCCGGCGAAGCCATAAAGCTGCAGGCCGATGTGATCCCCGCCTATGCCGACGACCTGACCGTCGCCTGGCGCAGCAGCGACGAAGCGGTCGCCACGGTGGACGAAAGTGGCATGGTGACGGCCATCGCCCCCGGGGAATGCGCCGTCACCGCCACCTGCGCCGGTGGCTACGAGGACCGCTGCAGCGTCACAGTAGCAGAATGATGTTGCACATGAAAAACGCCTTCGCTGTGTTCGGAATGACAAGCTCAGACTATTGCTGTTTCCCTGAACGCAGTGAAGGCGCTTCCAGTCTCATTTCGTATCTGTCAGACAACTACTGATCAATTACCCCAATTCTCATTTTCCCCCGTACAGCGCCTTCCGCACGGGCCGTGCCAGCAAGCTGGCGGCCACAATCTTGACGGCGTCGCCGGGCAGGAAGGGAATCACGCACATGCCCATCGAGGCGGCCAGCGTGTTCCTGGTCTGGATCATAAACCAGGCCGTGCCGATCAGGTACAGCACCGCTGTACCCAGCGCCATGAACGCCGGCAGCCGCCACTGCGGGCCGCTGTCCGGGCTGTCCGGCTTCACGGCCAGGCCGGTGATGCACGCGCAGGGCAGGTAGCCCACCAGGTAGCCGCCGGTGACGCCGATCAGCTTCTGGAAGCCGCCGGAGAAGCCGGAGAACACCGGCAGGCCCACCAGGCCCAGCAGCAGGTAGATTCCCACGGCCAGCGTGCCCTTCTTCGCCCCCAGCACAGCCCCCGCCATGTAGACGGCAAAGCTCGCCAGGGAGAGGGGTATCGGCCCGATGGAGATGCTCAGCGGCCCCGCGACGCAGATCAGCGCCGCCATCACCGCAATGATCGTCAGATCCCTTGTCTTCATGCTCATGTGTATAGATTCCTTCAGTAAAGCTATAGTTTCAGGCTGACCTCTCCGGAATTCACCCGGGAGATGCCATCTTCGGTTCGGATCACCAGGCGCCCCTGGTCGTCGATGTCCAGGGCCCTTGCCGGGAACGACACGCCGCCGCGAATCACCTGTACGTCCCTGCCGATCACGATGGAGCGCTTCCGGTTCTCAACCATGAACTCCAGGCTCTCCAGCTGGCCATACAGGGCATTCAGCTGGTTGGAGATCTCCGCGATCAACCGGCTTCGGGACACGCTCTGGCCGCATTCATTCTCGATCGAGGTGGCGATGTCCGCCAGCTCCTCCGGAAATTGCATCGCGGCCACGTTGACCCCGATGCCCAGCACCGCGTACTCCAGCTGCCCGCTTTCAAAGTCCATGCTGGCCTCGCACAGTATGCCGCACACCTTCCGGCTGTTGATGTACAGGTCGTTGACCCATTTGATGTCCACCCTCACGTCGGCCACCGTCTCGATGGCCCTCGCGACGGCCACCGCGGCCATCGAGGTGATCATCACCGCCTTCTCCGCCAACAGGTTGGGCCGAAGGACATAGGTGATGTACACCCCGGAGTGCTCCGGCGAAAAGAAGGCGCGGCCCATGCGGCCCTTGCCCCCGGTCTGGGATTCGGCGATCACCAGGTAACCGTGAGGCGCGCCGTTGGCGGCGATGGCCTTGGCCCGGGTGTTCGTGGAATCCAGCGTCTGGTGCAGCTCCATTCGCCCGCCGATCTCGCCGGGTCGGAGCCAGGATCGGATCCCGGAAACGCTGATGCGGTCCGGCGCGTCGGTGAGCCTGTAGCCCCGGTTGGTGGCTGCCTCAATGGTATACCCCTGCCGGCGGAGCTGCTCGATGGCCTTCCAAACGGAATTACGGCTCACGCCCAGCTTCCGCGCCAGCCGCTCGCCCGAGACAGGCGCGTCCGCCTGCATGAGCACAGCCAGCACATCGTCGATTGTGGACATAAAAAAACCTCCCTGCGCAGTGGCATTACCATAGCACAGGGAGGTTTTTGTTGTCAACTTTGATTTGTAAATGGGGTGACAATTTATTTTCTTGCGTCCCTCTCCCGCTTCGAAAACACGCAGCCGCAGTAATCCTGCCTGTAGATGCCGTATTCCCTCGACAGCTCGCAGGAGCGCTTGTAGCCGTTCTTCTTCTTGAAATCGGAATACAGCCAGCTGATGCCCTCCCTGCGTCCCTGCTCGGCGCCGATGGCGTTGAGAAGCTGGGCGTCCTTCAGGGGGCTGATGGTCAGCGAGGTGGTGAAGTAATCGCTGCCGAGACGCGCCGCCATTTTCGCGGCGGCCTCGAGGCGCATGTGAAAGCACAGGGCGCAGCGCGCGCTGCCCTCGGGGTCGCCCTCGTGGCCCCGGCACATCTCCATGAAGTCCGCGTTGTCGTAATCGCCCACGATCACCCGCAGGGCACCCTCGTGGGGCAGCTGCGCCGCCAGGCGCTCCAGCTCCTCGACGCGCCGGTCAAATTCCTCCCGGGGGGCGATGTTGGGATTGTAGTAATAGACGTCGATGTCGAAGCAGCGGTTCAGCGCCTCCAACACGTAGCTGCTGCACGGGGCGCAGCAGGCGTGCAGCAAAAGGCGCGGCCTGCGCCCGGACGCTTCGATCCGCCCGAGCTCGCGCTCCATCTCGATCTGATAGTTGACCTTCACACCTCTGCCTCTTCCTTCTGCCACTGGAAAGGCGCGGAATTCACATGCCGGGGCACCATAATCCTGAAGGCGCTGTGCCGGTTTTCCAGGGTAACGCTCTTTGTCTCGGGCTCCCGCTCGCCGTCCAGCGTCCATTCCACCGGCGTATCGCATTCGATGCTGATGCGCCTGGCGGAGAAGAAGTGGATCATGTCGTTGGGCACGCTCTGGGTGGTCAGGCCGACGATGATGCTGCTCAGCTGGGCCGGGTTCACCGGATTGCGCACCATCGTGACCTCGAACCGGCCGTCGTTCAGCGCCACCAGCTGGGCGTCCAGCTGCAATATACCGCCCACGGTGGTGGAATTGGTGACGGAGCAGAATACGAAGTCGTCCTCCAACGCCAGCTCGTCGGCCCGCACCCGCATGTGCACCGGCTTGATGGCCGTCAGGTCGCGCATGCCCTCGAGCACATAGGCCGCGTGCCCCAGCACGTTCTTGGCCGCCTGGGGCGTGGTGTAGGACGCCTTCGCGAAGGCGCCACAGGTGGCAGTGTAGACGAAGCTGCGCCCGTTGAATATGCCCACGTCCACGGTTTGGGCCCGTCCCGACAGGATGTCACGGGTCGCCTGCATCACATCCGGGGAAAGCCCGATGCTGGAGGCGTAGTCGTTGGTGGTGCCGCAGGGCACGTAGCCCACAGGGCAGTCCAGCCCGGCGGCCATCATGCCGGATACGGTCTCGTTCAGCGTACCGTCGCCGCCCGCGCAGACCACCAGGTCGTACTTGCGGGGGCAGCGCGCGATCACCCCGGTCGCCTCGCCCGCCGCGCCGGTGACATAGGGCTCCACCATATATCCCGCCTCGATAAAAAGCCGGATCATGTCCGGCATAAAGCGGTTGGCCCTGCGCTGGCCCGCCTGGGGATTGAGTACAAACAGAAGTCTCTTCATCGGTCAACCTTTCTGCGTCCATATGCGCTGAAACACATCACGGGTAGAGCAGATACAGCTTGAACCCCAGCCCGTCGCAGGACACCTGGTGATAGCGCACGCTGCCCCGAAGGCCGCGCACCGCGCCGTAGATTGCGGCGCCGTGCAAATGCCCGTAGACGCAATCCGACACGCCGTATTGCTCCAGGATGTCTGAAAAGCCCGGTTCGTCATCGGTGAGGGGCGGATAGTGCATCATCACCGTGATCGGCGCCTGCCCGTCCCTGCGCCGGGCGCTTTGCAGCGACATCTCCAGGCGGAGCCGTTCGCGGACATAGATGCGCCGATCGTCGTCGGTGCATTCCGGGCCGGGCAGCGTCCATCCCCGGGAACCGGCGTACAGTCTCCCACCGATGAGCACGCTGTCGTTCTGCAGGGCGAGCATGCCCTCCCCCAGGACGCGGCGCACCCTGCCGATGGAGTTCCACCAATAGTCGTGGTTGCCCCGCAGGAGCAGCTTTGTCCCCGGCAGCGCGGCGATGCTGTTCAGATCCTCCACCGCCTCCTCGAGCCGCATGGCCCAGGAGAGGTCCCCCGGCAGCAGCACCAGGTCGTCGGGTGCGACCCGTGCCCGCCAGTCCTCACTGATTCTCTGGAAGTGATCCCTCCAGTGCTCGCCAAAGACGTCCATCGGCTTCTGACGGGCGGGCAGATGCAGGTCGGCAATCGCATAGACCGTCAAGGCTATTCTTCCCCGTTTGCGTCGTTCAGCGGATCATCCTCGTCCTCGTCGTCCTCGTCGTCCTCGCTTCCGAAATCGGCATCCTCGCCGAAGTCCTCGCCGTCGAGGTCGCCGCCGATGTCCAGCTCGATCTCGTCCATCGTGGAGACGGAATCGATCTCGATGCTGGCCGGCTCATGCTGCACATCCTCGTCGGTGTCGATCTCGTTGCGGCGGGCCTGCTCCTTCAGACAGTAGGCGCACAGCTCCTGTCCGGGCACCACGGGGTTCTCCCCGCACTCAGAGCACAGCTCGATCATCTCGAACTGCTCGCTCTCTCCCCGCACCTCCCTGCGGCACACGGAGCACATCGTATCCGTGTCGTTCATGTAATTCAACTCACAGCGCGGGCATTTTACCAGACCCATCTTCATTCCTCCCGAATCATTGCAACACAGGTTATTTTTTTGTGTTGTATCCTCTATCACATGAGATATTATACACAAAAAAGGAAATAGCACAAGCCCCTTTTTCACATTCCCTGTTCTTTTTCAGTATCTTCCCGGTATCGACACGCAAAAGCGGCGATATCACTGCTGTAAACCGCCTTCAGCGCGGGATTGTAGATCACCGACGCGGGGTGATACATTGGAAACAATCGCCGTCCCTGCCAGTCGATGAACCGGCCGTGCATCTCGCCGATGACGCTTCCCCGCCCGGTCAGCGCCTTCAGGGGCACGTTGCCCAGGGTGATGATATATCCCGGGTCCACCAGGTCGATCTCCCGCAGCAGCCAGGGCAGGAACAGCTTGACCTCCTCCTGGGTGGGCGGGCGGTTGACGGTGCGCCCCGCCTCCGAGCGGCGCGTGGGCCGGAACTTGACCACGTTGGTCACGTACAGCGCGGCGCGATCCATGCCCGCCTGCTCCAGAAAGGCATCCAGGTTCTTCCCGGCCTTGCCCACGAAGGGCCGGCCCTGCAGCGTTTCCTGCTCGCCGGGCGCTTCGCCGATCATCATCACCGGCGCGCCCACGCGGCCCTCGCCGAACACCAGCACCTTCCGCTCCTCCTCGTAGAGGCTCCTGAAGAACGCCGTGGCCTCCCTTTGAAACCGTTCCATGCTCAATCGTCCTCCCCGGTCGCGCCCTCCAGCGCGTTCAGCTTGTCGCGCACCTTCTGAAAGTCTTCCCATGCCTCCCGCTTTTTAGCCGGGTCACGCAACAGATAGGAGGGGTGGAAGGTAGGCATGAACCAGACGCCCTTTTGCTCGTACCAGCGCCCGTGGTCCCGGGTGATGAACACCTGGTCCCTGACCGTGTACTGGCAGGCCACCTTGCCCAGCAGCACCACCACCCTGGGCCGCACCAGCGCCACCTGGGCCCTCAGGTAGCCCAGGCAGGCAGAGGCCTCGTCGGGCTCGGGGTTGCGGTTCTGTGGCGGACGGCACTTCACGATGTTGCAGATGTACACCTCGGAGCGCTCCAGCCCGATGGCGTGGATCATCCGCGTCAGCAGCTCGCCCGAGCGCCCCACGAAGGGCCGGCCCTGCCGGTCCTCGTCCTGGCCGGGGCCCTCGCCGATGAACATCAGCTTCGCGTGGGGGTTGCCCTCGCCAGGCACCACGTTGTTGCGCGTCTGGCAGAGCCTGCACTTCTGGCAGGCCGCGATCTGCTCATAGAGCTCCGCCCAGGAGATGCGCACGGTCTCAGCCCCTTTCGGTTTAATCCTTCAGTTGTAATATAGCGGCAAATACTGATTTGTCGCAGCGCGACAAATCAGTATTTACGCGGGGCGACGCGCTATTTCGGTATGATGACCGCGTCCTGGAAGATCTTCCAGAGCGAAGCAAAGGACTCCTGCCCGTCGCGCACGATCCAGTTGATCAGTGCCGACAGCAGGATCGCGCAGGCGATGATCACGACGATCCCGGCCACCGCGCCGACGAAATCATAGATCCCCGCGAATATCTTGAAGTTGATCCTGCGCCGCTTGACCTCCCGGCGCGTATAGATCTTGGCCACCCGCTCACCTCCGCATTCCACGCTTCCGTTTCCATTATAGCACGTCCCCGGGACAAATGCAAATCACGCGCCGTAGAGTATGATCTCGTTCTTCGTCTTGTAGATGCTGGTGCACAGCAGTTCCCGGCTCAGCTCGTTGCCCGCGGCGTCCCAGCGCACCTTGTAGGCCTCGGCCTTGTAGCCGTCCCGGCCGTTCTGGGCAACCGCCAGCTTCCCGTGGGGCAGCGACGGGTCGGGCTGGTACTCGGTCTCGAACTTGTTCACCTTGACGGTCACGGCGTCCAGCGTGATCTTTTCCCCGCCCGGCAGCAGCCGGCCGAATATGCCGAAGCGGACCCGCTTGTCGTCGGTCAGGTAACAGCAGATATAGATATCGTCCGCGGAGGTGTTGGTGAACTTCAGGTCCTGGTTGCCCCAGTCCACGGTGGCGTCCTTGCCCTTGTCCACATAGTGCACGGTCAGCGAGTGGTTGTGGCGCTCGTCGATCCGCATGTCGGCCTTCACCGCGGCGTTGAACAGCGTGGTGGACACCTGACAGATGCCGCCGCCCACCTGCTCGGTCACCTCGCCGCCGGAATAGGCGGTGGCCATCTTGAAGCCCCTGCCCGACGTGCGCTGGCCCACCGTGCCGTTGAAGGAGAAGGTCTCCCCCGGCGCCAGCTTCGTGCCGTTGATCATGGACATCGCCAGCGTGATGTTGTTCAGCCGCGACTTGCTGGAGGAGTTGGCGTTGGTGATGGCGTAGTCGATCAGGCCGTACATCCCGCCGATCTGCTCGGTGGAGATCTCCGGCGGCTGCTCGGCGACCGACAGGGCCACGTCGCCCCCGCCCGCCTCCAGCGCCGCTATCACGTCCCGCCTCAGGGCCTCGGCATCCAGCTTCAGGCCCGTGCTGGAGGGGTTGAAGGTGTATTCATAGGTATCGACGTTGAAATCGGCCACGGAGGCGGCGACGCTCTCCCGGTCGATCTTCAGCGCCTGCATCTGCACGAACTGGTCCACCAGCGCGTCGCTGTACCGGGTGCGGTGGATGGCGTAGGCCGCCGGATTCTGCATGCGACTGGAGGCCATGGCGTAGCGCTCCTCCAGCGTGCCGCTGCGCCCGTGGCTCCAGGCCGTGGTCAGCACCGAGGCGTAATCGCTGGTATAGCCAAGCTCGCCGGCGGTGATGGACGTGCCGTCGTCCAGGCGCACCGTGCAGCCCGCGTTCCGGGCCTCCACCCGGTCCCGCCAGTAATCCATGGCGTTGGAGAGCGTCATCCTCGACACGTCCACGCCCTCCACGGTGGTGCCCTCGTAGAAGGTCTGCTTGTCCACCACGTCGCGCATCGCCAGGAATTGACCGTACTGGCTGTGTACCCTCAGCCCCAGCGCCGCCAGCACCGCAATGGCGATGGCCAGGCAGGCGTTCAGCGCGCCGAACAGCGCCGTATGACGTCCGGGCGGCGTGCCGTCCGATTGGACCGTTACGGGTGCTGCGTCGCGCTCCAGGAACAGGTCGTCCCCGCCCCTGCGCCTTGTCGCCTGGGCGTTCCTGCGATTTGCGGCCTCCCCCGCCGGATTGGATCGGGCCTTTGCCACAGGCGTTCTGCGGCGGGGGGACTTGCCTGTCGCCCGGTTCGGGGTCGCCCCGGTGGACGCCTTGCGCCTGGCCGGGGATCCGTTCTTACCGGTGGACGCCCCGGAGCGCGTCCCGGTCGCCCTTGTCCTCGCTTCAGAGACAGGTTTTGCCTTCGTCCCGGCAGCGGCCTTCGCCTTCGTCCCGGCGGCAGACTTCGCCTTCGTTCCGGCGGCAGGCCTGACCTTCGTCCCGGCAGCGCTCTTCGCCTTCGTTCCGGCGGTGTTCTTCGCCTTCGTTCCGGCGGCAGGCGTCCCTTTGCCCTTTGCGGGCTTTTTCAGCGCCGCGCCGCGCTTGATTGCTGTTTCAGACATCTATATGTTCGCTCCGTTGGTTTGCGTCAATGCTGTCTATCATGCCCATCCTGCGGGCTCATAAACCATTTTGAAGGAAATATATGTAAACTGCAAGCGGTTTTTGCTAATTTTACAGGGCTTAATATCAGATACATTGTAAATGATGCCACGGTACCCCAACGGTGCATTGAAAAAAGGAACGCTGATCACAGCGTTCCCTTTTCTTTGCCGCTCGCCATCAGCCCATGGCTGTGACGAATAATCCTTTAACTATAAGTGACCTTACGCCTGAGCTTTGGCAAGGCGCTTCGCCATGCGAGCCTTTTTGCGGTTCGCCGCGTTCTTATGGATAACGCCCTTTGCGGCAGCCCTGTCAACCGCCCCCTGAGTCGCGCTGAGCAGCTTGGCATCGGCCTCGTTCGCGGAAACGGCGGTTTCGAACTTCTTGATCTGAGTCTTCATGGCGGACTTGATCATCCGGTTGCGCAGGTTCTTCTTTTCGGTCACCTTCACGCGCTTGATGGCAGACTTGATATTCGGCAAATTATTCACCTCCCTACGCAAATTCACAAATGTGATTGTACCACGAACCGACCCAAATTTCAAGATGTCCGATACATTTTGATGATAAACTTGGGTAAACTAATGCAAAATTCAATGAAACGGAGGTTCTTTTATGCCCATTACGCGAACGGACCTGGCCATGGAATGCTTTGAAAACGCCGATGGCGGCGCGATTCCCGGCACGCAGGTCAGCCACTGGGAGTCCGGCGGCATCCAGATCACCGAGGTGCTGGTCACCGACAACGAGGCCGCCCAGCTGCTGGACAAGCCCAAGGGGGCCTACCTGACTCTGGAATGCCCGCTGCTTCTGGAGCGGGACCCGGACGCGAGGCTGGCGATGGCCTCGCTGCTGGCGGAGGAGATCGACCGCATGCTGCCGGACGGCGACCCCGGCGCCCCGGTGCTGGTGGTGGGCCTGGGCAACCGCAGCATCACCCCGGACGCTCTCGGCCCCGGCGTCGTCGACCGCACGCTGGTGACCCGGCACATGCTGGGCGCGCCCTGGGCCCAGTCCGGCATGAACAGCGTATGCGCCGTCGCCCCCGGCGTGCTGGGCATCACGGGCATCGAGAGCATGGAGCTGGTGGAGGCGCTGGTGAAGGCCGTCGGCCCCAGGGCGATCCTCTGCGTGGACAGCCTCGCCGCACGGGATTCCCACCGCATCGGCTGTACCATACAGCTGACCGACACCGGCATACAGCCCGGCGCGGGCGTGGGCAACCACCGCCGGCCCCTGACCCGTGAAAGCGTCGGCGTGCCCGTGGTCTCGGTGGGCATGCCCACGGTGGTGTACGCCGCCACGCTGGCCCGGGACGCCTTCGCCTGGCTGGCTGACCGGGAGGACGGCGGGGCGGATCACGAGGACGCGCTTCAGGACATGGAGCAGACGTTGCTGGGCGCCGAGATCGGCGAGATGATCGTCACGCCCCGGGAGATCGACGCCATCATACAGGACGCCTCGGGCATCATCGCCTCCGCCGTCAACCGGGCCCTCCAGCCCACGCTGAGCGACGCCGAAATCGCCGCAATGATGAATTGACTCATAATGCCATAGACTTTTATGGTTATTGCCACATATAATTAACATTCCATTCATTGATTGTCCATGATTTGCCTGTATAATAATCATGTCGACAGGAAATGTCGATAGAAAAGGACACCCAACCTTCTTCTTCCCCCCTTGGCGCGGAACGGCCCTTGAGCAAGGCTGCTCCGCGTCATCTTTTTGCGTTCTGAAGGTCTTGTCGATTTTTAATCCTTATATAATGATTGCAACCCACGCGATTTGGTATAATGTCATTTGTATATAATCTGTTCAGTCGTACGAAAAGGGAGGATGGCCCGTGAACAAAATCGGTTTCGACAGTCAGAAGTACATCCGTCTCCAATCCGCGCGAATCCGCGAGCGCATCGAATACTTCGGCGGCAAGCTCTACCTGGAATTCGGCGGCAAGCTGTTTGACGACTACCACGCCTCCCGCGTGCTGCCCGGCTTTGCCCCTGACAACAAGATCCGTATGCTGCTGGAGCTGAAGGACCAGGCGGAGATCGTGATCGCCATCAACGCCAACGACATCGAAAAGAGCAAGGTACGGGGCGACCTGGGCATCACCTATGACTCCGACGTGATCCGCCTGGTGGACGTGTTCCGGGAATTCGGGCTGTTCGTGGGCAGCATCGCCATCACCCAGTACACGGGCCAGTCCGCCGCAGACGTGTTCCAGCGCCGCCTGGAAGGCATGGGACTGAATGTCTATCGCCTGTACCGCATTCCCGACTATCCCGCCAACGTGGCGGGCATCGTCAGCGAGGAGGGCTACGGCAAAAACGAGTACATCGAAACCAGCCGTTCGCTGGTGGTGGTCACGGCCCCCGGCCCCGGCAGCGGCAAGATGGCCACCTGCCTGTCCCAGCTCTACCACGAGCACAAGCGGGGCATACAGGCGGGCTACGCCAAGTTCGAGACCTTCCCCATCTGGAACCTGCCGCTCAAGCACCCGGTGAACCTGGCCTACGAGGCCGCCACCGCCGACCTGAACGACGTGAACATGATCGACCCCTTCCACCTGGAGGCCTACGGCGAGACCACGGTGAACTACAACCGCGACATCGAGATCTTCCCGGTGCTGCGAGCCATCTTTGAAAAGATCTACGGCGAATGCCCCTACAAGAGCCCCACGGACATGGGCGTGAACATGGCGGGCAAGTCCATCGTGGACGACGCGGTATGCCGCGAGGCCTCCTGCCAGGAGATCATCCGTCGCTACTACAAGACCGCCTGCGCCGTCAAGCAGGGCCGCGCCACGCCCCAAGAGGTGCAGAAGATCGAGCTGCTCATGCGCCAGCTGAACCTGGATTCCAGCCGCCGCAGCACCGTGCAGCCCGCGCTGGACCTGGCCGAGCAGACCGGCGAGCCCGCCGTGGCCATCGAGCTGAACGACGGAAAGATCATCACCGGCAAGACCACGACCCTGCTGGGCGCCGCCTCCGCCGCGCTGCTGAACGCGCTGAAGGACCTGGCCGGCATCCCCGACGAGATCAAGCTGATCTCCCCCAACGTGATCGAGCCGATCCAGCACCTGAAGGTCGCCCACATGGGCAACCGCAACCCCCTGATGCACATCGACGAGATACTGATCGCGCTGACCATCTGCGCCGTCACCGACGACAACGCCGAGCAGGCCATGGAGCAGCTGTCGAAGCTCTCCGGCTGCGAGGCCCACTCCACCGTCATACTCTCCCAGGCGGACGAGGGCATGCTCAGCCGGCTGGGCCTGAACCTGACCTGCGAGCCGGCGTACCAGACGAACAAGCTGTACCACAAGTAATTTGGCGGGGGACCTGCTTCCCCCGCCAATACCACCCCTTTGACAGATTTGCCTGAAATCGCAAGCGATTTCCGGGCGGCAAATCTGCAAGGAAGCCTTTTTTGCTCTGGTCGACAGACTCCCTGCCGCAAAAAAGCCTGCGGCCCTGACGCACATGTCGTCAGGGCCGATTGAACATCAGAGGGGCTCTGCCCCTCCGATACCTCCCTGGAAGTCAGGCTTGTCGTAGGCTGAATAATAACAGTCATCGCCTGCGTATAACGAACCTCCACAGCGGCAATACTGCCCTGTGGAGGTTGTTTTATGGCTGGCAACAAGGTAGAAATCTGCGGCGTGGACACATCCACGCTGCCCACCCTTTCCCACGAGCGCATGCGCGCGCTGCTTCAAAAGGCCCAGGCCGGCGACGACGGGGCGCGGCGAGAGCTGATCCAGGGCAACCTGCGGCTGGTACTGAGCGTGATCCAGCGCTTCCACAGCCGGTGTGAAAACATGGACGACCTGTTCCAGGTGGGCTGCATCGGGCTGATGAAGGGGTTGGACAACTTCGACCTGAGCCTGGACGTGCGGCTGAGCACCTACTGCGTGCCGATGATCATCGGCGAGATCCGGCGCTACCTGCGGGACAACAACCCGATCCGCGTCTCCCGCTCCATGCGGGACACCGCCTATCGGGCACTGAAGGCCCGGGACACCCTCTCCGGCGAAGCCGGAAGGGAGCCCACCACCTCAGACATCGCCCGGTACATGGACGTGCCGGAGGCCGACGTGGTGCTGGCGCTGGAGGCCATACAGGAGCCTGTTTCGCTGTTCGACCCGGTCTATCAGTCCGGCGGAGACGCCATCTACGTCATGGACCAGGTGCAGGACCAGCGGGTCAGCGAGGACGACTGGGTCCGCAGCCTGTCCATCGACCAGGCCATGGACCGCCTGCCCGACCGGGACCGCACCATCATCCGCCAGCGCTACTTCCAGGGCCGCACCCAGATGGAAGTGGCCCAGGAGATCGGCATCTCCCAGGCCCAGGTATCGCGGCTGGAGAAGGCCGCGCTGCAAACGATGCGGAAGTATATATAATGTAATGGCCCTCTACCGCCGCCTGCGCTCGCGCCCGGGCTGCTGGTAGTAGATCTGCTTTTGATGGTACATCTCCTGCTCCGCCCTGGTGAGCATCTGGCGCAGGTCCATCTCGCCCACCTGGCCGCAGGCGGTGCCCACGGAGATGTCGTAGCCGCTGGCCGCAAGGGCATCGGCGATGCGGCGCATATCCCACTTCACCGCCTCTTCCGCGACATCCGGCGCGAAGGCGACGAACTCGTCCCCGCCGATGCGATAGACGTGCTCGCTGCCAAAGCGCTCCAGCAGCGCTTTCGCCACGGTCTGGAGCATCACGTCGCCGGCCTTGTGGCCCTTCGCGTCGTTCAGCGCGTGCAGCCCGTTGACGTCCACATAGACGCACGTGAGGAACTGCCTGCTCTTTTGGGGATAGCTGTCCAGCACGCGCTCGTACATGTTCCGGTTCCGGGCGCCGGTCATGAGATCGGTTTCGCTGAGATAGCGAATGTGCCTGTCCTTCGCCAGGGTGCGAAAGCGCAGCTGGCGCTGCATCAGCGCCGCCGCGATCGACACCACACAAAAGGAGATGGCGTTCCAGCAGTCGTCCGCCGCGATAGCGTCGGGCTTGTAGACCCGGGAGAGCCCGCAAATCGCGGCGGTAGCCCCGATATTCAGCAGTATGACGTAGATTGGGCTGTCGGTAAAGAGGAACGGCGTCAGCAGCATGACCGCAATGAGCATCACCGCCGGCAGATCCGGGTGCAGCAGCGACAGGCCGATGGAAACCGCATAGAGCACGGCGATGGAGGCGTAGGCCAAAACCAGCAGCGTCGCGCCCATCTTAACGCCGCGCTTTTCCACGCAGAACCAGACCGCGATGTTGAACACGGCCATGATCAGATAATACCATCGGTTGATGGACGTGATGTCGGTGAGGGAAGCAAAGGCGGCCAGCAGCGCAAAGAGCACCGCGGCAAACAGCGAATATCCCTTCAGGCTTTTCCGCGTCTCCTTGAGGGCTTCCGGCTTCAGCGCCTCAAACTCCGCCTTGCCAAGCCCCGCATACAACAGTTTATTGACCAGATTGTCCAATCGGGCAACCTCCTTATATCTTATATACGCCTTTACCTTACACGATGTGCATTTTGTTTCGGTGGTATTCGCGTATCGGTTTGGTTGACTGGGTTTTAATTTTGTTACCGCTTCCTGCGCTCATGCTCCGGCTGCTGATAATAGAGCTCCTTTTTCCGATACATCTCCTTTTCCGCGTCGGCGAGCATCCGTTCCAGGTCCATGCTGCCCTTTTCTCCTGAGACGACGCCCGCGGAAATATCGTAGCCCTGGGCGGAGAGCGCCGCGCTGATGCGCATCAGATCGCGCTCAATGACCGCTTCCTCAGCATCCGGCGCAAAGGCCACAAACTCATCCCCGCCGATGCGGTAGACGTGTTCGCTGCCGAAGCGATCCAGTAGCGCCTTCCCCACGGCTTGCAGCATCACGTCCCCCGCCCTGTGACCCTTCGTATTGTTCGTCTCGTGCAGCCCGTTGACATCGGCAAAGACACAGACCAAGGCGCGCTTGCAAAGCGACGGATACCCGGCAGCCACCTGCTTGTACTTGTTCCGGTTCTTTGCGCCGGTCAGGACGTCCGTCTCGCTGAGGTAGCGTATCTGCCTGGCCTGCGTCAGGGCGCGAAAGCGCAGCCGCCGCTGAAATATCGCCGCCGCGACGGATACGGCGCACAGCGTGATGCCGTTCCATTCATCCCCTATGGCGATGCTTTGGGGCTTGAACATCCAGGAGAGCACGCACAGCGCCGCCGTGGCCGCGATATTCAGCAGTATGATATAAATCGGCCTGTCTGTGAACAAAAAGGGCGCCAATACCAGCATGGCGATAAACGTCACAGCGGGCAGATCCGTGTGCAGCATCGTCAATATCAGGGCGAACACATACATCGTCGTCACCAGCAGATAGGCCAGCGGCAGGATGAGGTTCTGGTGCGTGGGGACCATGTGGCGCGTCACGATCCAGACGAAGGCACAAATCGCCGACATCACGAAATAAATGCCGATATTCTGGGCAAATTGTCCGTTCGTCACCCACTCAAAGATGGCCATGACGATAAACAGGAACATGGCAAACATCGAATAAACGCGCAGGCTGCGCCGCGTCTCGGCAAGGGCGTCGTCCTTCAGCGCGTTGAATTCCTCCCTGTCCAGCCCGGCGTACAATAGCGTCCTTTCCAGAAGTTCCATGCCTCATACCTCCATTCAGGCAAAGCCGTTGATTTGCTTTGTGCCCTTTGAATTATAGCGTCAGTATATGTCTATTCTGTAATTTTATTATTGATTTCGGGCGCATTGACGTGACAATCTGGAACCTCCACGCCATGAACCGACAATCCTAATCGTTTGCCAAAGCGGAGTATACTGTCGGACCCTTTCGAATATCATAGCAAATAGCTGTACATGTTTCAACCTGTTTCAGGTTAATATAAGATACTCTGTTTCAGATTAAACTATAATCGTTTCGGTGATTGTATGAAGCATCCGCAAGTGAGATATCCACGCCTGCGCGACCTGCGGGAGGACCGCGATTGGACGCAGGCGCGCCTGGCGCAGATGCTGAACATGTCCCAGACAGGCTATTCCAAATACGAAACCGGCGAAAACGACGTACCCACCCAAATACTCATCCAACTGGCCAACATCTACAGCACCAGCATCGATTACCTGCTGGGTGAAACGCAGAATCCGAAGCGAAATGTATAACCGCAACAACGGCCCCTGCCGGCAATGCCGACAGGGGCCGTTGTCCAAAATGATCTTACACGCCCTTGCTCTCGTTGGACAGCTTCTTGGCGAGGGACTGGTCGGTGACGTTCTCGTAGCCGGGGATGGGCAGGATCTTGGCGTTGATGGCGTCGATGATCCAGCTGGGCTGCGGGAAGAAGGCCTCTTCCAGCTCGTGGGCGGGGGTGATCCAGTTCTTGCTGGCGACCACCACCGGCGGGGCGTCCAGCTCGTCGAAGGCCATCTCGGTCACCTGGCGGGCGACCTCGGAGGCGAAGGAGCCGCGTTCGCAGGCGTCGGTGACGATCACCAGGCGGCCGGTCTTCTTCACGGGCTCGATCACGGTCTCATAGTCGAAGGGCACCAGCGTGCGGGCGTCGATGACCTCGGCCTCCAGGCTGTACTTATTCTTCAGCTCGTCAGCGGCCTGCAACGCGCGATACAGCACCGCGCCGAAGGTCAGTATGGTCACGTCCTTGCCGGGGCGCTTGACGTCGGCCTTGCCGAAGGGGATCTCGTAGTACTCTGCGGGGACGCCGCCCTCATGGAACTGCTCGCCCACGTCGTAGATGCGCTGGCTCTCGAAGAACACCACGGGATCGGTGCCCACCAGGGCGGTGGCCATCAGGCCCTTGGCGTCGTAGGGGGTGGCCGGGAAGGCGATCTTCAGGCCCGGGATGTGGGCGGTGAGGCTGGTCCAGTCCTGGGAGTGCTGGGCGCCGTACTTGCTGCCCACGGACACGCGCAGGGTCACCGGCATCTTGATGACGTCGGCGGACATGGCCTGCCACTTGGCCATCTGGTTGAACACCTCGTCACCGGCGCAGCCCAGGAAGTCGCAGTACATCAGCTCGCACAGCGCGCGGCCGCCGGCCATGGCATAGCCCACGGCGCTGCCCACGATGGCGGATTCGCTGATGGGGGTGTTGAACAGGCGGTGGTACGGCAGGGCCTCGGTCAGTCCCCTGTACACGGCGAACGCGCCGCCCCAGTCGCGCACGTCCTCGCCGTAGGTGACGAGGGTCGGGTCCTTGTAGAAGCGGTCGATGATCGCCTCGAACAGGCCGTCGCGCAGCTGGTAGACCTTGTTCTTGGAGACGGGCTTGCCGTCCTTGTCGAAGCCCCAGCGCTCCTTCTTGGCGATGGCCTGCACGCGGGGGTTGTCGGCCATGGGCATGTTCACGTCGCACTTCTGGCCGGGCTCGCCGAAGGACTCCACGTGGCCGTTGGTGAACATCAGGTCCGCGATGGCGTCGGGGTTGGCCACCAGGTCCATGCGGGGGGAGATCTTCTCGTCGATGGCCAGCTTGAAGTTGCGCAGGTTGGTGGCCTTGACGTGCTCGACGATGGCGTCGCACTCGGCCTCGGTGCACAGGCCGGCCTCGATCAGCTGCTTGCGGTACTCGACGATCGGGTCCTGGGCCTGCCAGGCTTCGATCTCCTCCTTGGTGCGGTAGGAAGAGCTGTCCGACGGGCTGTGACCGGCGAAGCGGTAGGTCACCACGTCCAGCAACGCCGGGCCCTTGCCCTCCAGCAGCAGCTTCTTCTTGCGGCCATAGGCCTCGATCACGGCCAGGGGGTTGAAGCCGTCCACGCGCTCGGCCAGCAGCTGGTTCGGGTTGAAGCCCGCGCCCAGCCGGGCAGGCATGTCATAGCCCATGGTCTCGCCCACGGTCTGGCCGCCCATGCCGTACTGGTTGTTCACGATGTTGAACATCACCGGCAGGCCGCCCTTCATCTCGTCGTCCCACAGCTGGGTCAGCTGGCCCATGCCAGCCATGTTCAAGGCCTCCAGCACCGGGCCGCGGCCCAGGGAGCCGTCGCCCAGGTTGGCGATGACGATGCCGGGCTTGTGGTTGACCCGCTTGTACAGCGCCGCGCCCATGGCGATGGTGCCGCTGCCGCCGACGATGGCGTTGTTGGGATAGATGCCAAAGGGGGTGAAGAAGGTGTGCATGGAGCCGCCCAGGCCGCGGTTAAAGCCGGTCTCCCGGGCGAAGATCTCGGACATGGCGCCGTAGAGCAGGAAGTTGATGGCGATGTCCTTGACGCTGTCGTGGGGCTCGTTCTTGATGACCTCATAGGTCTTGCCGTCCAGGAAGTTCTTCATGATGTCCATGAGCGCGTCGTCGGACAGCTTCTCGATGGCGGAAAGGCCCTTGGCCAGGATGTCGGAGTGGGCGCGGTGGGAGCCGAAGATGAAGTCGTTCACGTCCAGGTGGAAGGCCTCGCCCACGGCGGCGGCCTCCTGGCCCATGGACAGGTGGGCCGGGCCGGGATGGTTGTAGGCCACGCCGCAGTACTGGCCGTTGATCTTGATCTCGTTGATCATGGTCTCGAACTCGCGCAGGGTCAGCATGTCGCGGTAGATGTTGACCAGCTGCTCCCTGGTGAAGTTGCCGACCTCGTCCTTGACGGTCTTTTTGTAGGTGCAGACCGGGATATCCTCAAAGTGGATCTTGCCGGTAGCGCGCCGCTCATTCGGGTCGACGAACAATTGCTTGGACATTTTCCTCAACACTCCTTTTCTTTTCTATACAGGCGATGTTACCGATATAATTAGGAATCAGGAATGAGGAATGAGGAATGAATAGCCGGGCCATTAATTCCTAATTCCTCATTCCTCATTTTTATATTAGCCTTTGGCCAGCATCAGGTTGTAGTTTTCGAGGTTGACCTTCAGGTCGCGCAGGAACTTGCTGGCAGGGGTGCCGTCCAGGGCGCGGTGGTCGTAGGACAGGCACAGCGTCATGCTGGGATAGACCTCGATCTGGCCGTTATTCATGCGGAAGGCGTCCTTCAGCGCGCAGACGCCCAGTATGCCGGTCTGGGGCGGGTTCACCACGGGGGTGAAGGCCTCGATGCCCAGGGAGCCCACGTTGGAAACGGTGAAGGAAGCGCCGGACAGGTAGTCGGGGTTGATCTTGCCCTCCTTGCACTCCTTCGCCAGCTTCTTGGCGGTGTCGGAGAGTTGCTTCAGGGTCATCTTATCGGCATTGAAGATGGTGGGCACCATCAGGCCGCGCTCGGTATCCACCGCCATGCCCAGGTTGACGCCGCGGAAGTACTTCATGGTCTTGCCGTCGTCGATCAGGTTGGCGTTCAGGGCGCGGTGCTCGGGCATCATCAGCGTGCGGGCCACCACATACATGATGATGTCGTTGATGCTGATCTTGTCCATGCCGAAGGGTTCGCCCTTGGCCTTGTACAGCGCCCGGGCCGCCTTGACCTCGGTGGCGTCGTAGGAGATGTTGTGGGTCAGCTGGGCCATGGTGGACAGGGACGCCACCATGCTGCGGGCGATGACCTTGCGGATGTTGGTCATCGGCTCGGTGTAGCTGTCGTCGCAGGGCGCGCCCAGCTCCACGGCAGCGGCGGCCACAGCGGGGGCAGCGGCGGCGGTCGCGCCGATCAGCTTGCCGGCGTCGATCAGGGCCTGCACGTCGCGCTCGATCACGCGGCCGTTGGGGCCGGTGGGCACGACCTGGCTGAGGTCGGCCTTCTTCGCGTCGGCCAGCTTCTTCGCCCTGGGGGAGATCTTCAGATCGCCCACGACCACGGGGGCCTCGGCCAGCTCCTCGGCGGGGGCGGCGGCAGGGGCTTCGGCCGCGGCGGGCGCGGCGGCTGCGGGCTGCCCGGCGCCGGGACGGTAGGCCTCGGCGTTCGCGCCGGGCTCGCCGATCACGCAGACGTTGTCCAGGCAGGGCACGTCGTCGCCGGCTTCGTAGAAGATGGCCAGCAGCGTGCCGGGCACCTCGGCCTCGGCCTCGAAGGCGGCCTTGTCGGTCTCATAGGAGAACAGCTTGTCGCCCACGGCCACGGTGTCGCCCACGTTCACGAACCACTCGGAGATGACGCAGCTCTCCACGGTGTTGCCTTGGCGGGGCATGATGACCGGGGTGCAGTTGCCGGCGGCTGCCGGCGCGGCGGCAGCGGCGGGCGC
>JAZOUD010000130.1:0-20992 GCA_045658005.1 Clostridia bacterium
GAATGAATGAATTTCAAAGCAGACAATATGCAAATTCTCGAACAAATGAGGGCGATTTACCCTAATAATCCAAGAGAAATGCATATTTGCATTCGTGATTGTTCAACATTTCACAGCATGCAGACTTTTTCAGTGGTCTCGGACCGTCCTTGTGTGCACAAAAGGATGAACACAGAGAACCGTCCCCGTGTGTCCTGAATGCTACGCCCGCTTTATCCGCCGGATTCACGAAGTGGAGATGGAACCGGGCGAGCTCCCGGAGGCAAAGGGCTTGTTCATCGGATATCTGGAAGACCTCAGGGGCCTCCTTGGCGAAACGCTGTACGCCAGGCTGCGCGCCCTCCTTGAAGCGATGCCGAAAAACCTGCACATCGTGCATGGCGACATACAGATGAAGAACGTGATGCTCAGCGGAGACGAGCTGATGCTGATCGACATGGACACATTGTGCGTCGGTGATCCGGTGTTTGACCTGATGGGTATTTACATGACCTACATGCTGTTCAATGAGGATGAGCCGGATAACTCGATGAAATTCCTCGGGATCACCGGTGAAATCAACATATTTCCATTATACGACGATTGTCCTGGCCACAAAGAAATATAATCTTGACAAACATGAAGCGATGTATCATAATTAAATAAACATGATAGAATGTAACTAATAGTATCTTTGTGGAGGTGTTATCATGCACAAGAGCGCACTAAAACGAGTATTCCTGCTGGCTCTCGCACTTCTTTGCCTGTGGTCGACGGCGATGTGCGCCGTGGCTGCGTCATCGAAGGTAAAGAGCCTCAAGCTGCCTTCCGTCGGTGTCGTCGTCAAGGGCAATAAGCTCATTCTGAAGGCGAAGGTGTCTCCTGCCGGCACAAAAATAACCTGGAAGAGCTCGAATAAACGCATCGCTACAGTCAACACCAGCGGCAAGGTGACCGGCGTTGGCATCGGCGAAGCAACGATCACGGCGACCGCGGGCAATAAGAAGGCCCAGTGTACGGTTCGAGTGGTCAAGAAGAAGGGCATGTACAAGGATAAGGGCAAGACCTATTATTGCAACCCCAAAACCGGCCTTCTGGCCAAGGGGCTGACCACCATAGGGTCTGCCAAGTACTACTTCCATACGACAAAGGGCTATATGCTGACCGGGCTCCAGAAGATCAAGGGCAAGACCTATTACTTCGCGCCGAGCTCCGGCAAGATGCAGAAGGGCCTGCAGACCATCAAAAAGAAGCTCTATTTCTTTGACAAGTCTACGGGCGTACAGAAGACCGGCATGATCAGGGTCAATACCGGCAAGACCTACAACTTCCTGAAGAAGGGCGGGGTAACCCACGGCTGGCTTATCTCTGGTTCCAATGTCTACTACTTCCACAAGACCGAAGGCTACATGCTGACCGGGCTTCAGAAGATCGACAACGATACCTATTATTTCCACAAGAGCAAGGGCTATATGCTGAAGGGCTCACAGACCATCAACAAGAAAAAATACTACTTTGATCCCGGCACCGGTGTGCAAAAGACCGGATTGATCAAGGATGAGAAGGGCAATTACTATAACTTCCTGAAGAATGGCGGCGTGTCCAAGGGCTTGACGGTCATTGGAAGCGATACCTATTATTTCCATGAGTCTACCGGACAGATGAGGACCGGAAAGCAAACGGTCAATAATCTGCTGTATTATTTCGATAAGAATACAGGCAAACAGTGCACGGGCTTCATATCGGTGGATGTCAATTCGGGGACCGTCGTCTATCACTTCCTGAAGGAGGGCGGCGTGTCCAAGGGCTTTGCGGTCATTGATTCGAATACCTATTACTTCAATCCGGATACGGGCGTAATGTACGCGGGTACGCTGCGCGAGATCCCCAAGGACTCCAAGAAGTTCTATTACTTTGCCGCGGAGACGGGCATCATGCAGACCGGGTTCCAGACGGTCAATGACTACCGTTACTACTTTGACCCGCAGACCGGCATAGCCGCTACCGGGATAACCAAGGTAGACGGGGATACCTACTATTTCAATGAGAACAGCGCGCGGATGAAATTTGGAAGGCAGACGGTCAATAACCTGCGCTATTTCTTTGATGAGAAGACGGGCAAGCAGCGCACGGGCCTCGTCTCGATTACGCAGGATTCGAAGACCTATGTTTATTACTACCTGCCGGAGGGCGGCATCTCCACGGGCTTTGTGACCGTCGGTTCAGATACCTATTACTTCAATCCGGATTCGGGGATCATGACTGCCGGGAACGTGCGCGAGATCCCGGAGGGCTCCAGGAAGTTCTATTACTTTGCCGCAGATACGGGCATCATGCAGACCGGGTTCCAGACGGTCAATGGCTACCGTTACTACTTTAATCCGCAGACCGGCGTCGCCGCTACCGGGATAACCAAGGTGGGCAGGGATACCTACTATTTCAACGAGAACAGCGCGCGGATGAAATTCGGAAAGCAGAAGGTCAAGAACCTGCGCTATTTCTTCGACGAGAAGACGGGCAAGCAGTGCACGGGCCTCATCTTCATTGACGTGAAGACGGACAAGCGGTGTACGAGCTTCGTCTCGATTGAAGAGACCCATGGTTATTACTACCGGCCGGAAGGTGGCGTATCCACGGGTTTCGTGACCATCGGCTCGAATACCTACTACTTCAATCCGGATTCGGGGATCATGACGGCCGGCAAAGTGCGCGAGATCCCGGAGGGGTCCAAGAAGTACTATTACTTTGCCGCGGATACGGGCATCATGCAGAACGGCTTCCAGACGGTCGGAGAAAAGCGGTATTATTTCGATCCGAAGACCAGCATCGCCGCACTGGGCCTGACTGACATTGACGGCAAGCTCTATTTCTTCGACGAAAATGCCGGTATGATGCGCACGGGCCTGCGGGTCGTCAACGACAAGCGATACTATTTCGACCCCACTTCCGGCCAGGCGATCAACGGTGTTCGCAAGGTGGAATACTCCAATGGCTCCACTTATTACCTGTACTTTGATATGAACGAGGCGTCGGGTTGTCGGATAGGCCCGCAGAAGTATGAGGGCGAATATTATTGCTTCCATGAAACGGGCTTTTTCGCGAGAGAGGGCTTCAGGACCATCGACAAGTCGGTCTACTATTTCAACCCGGACAACGGCTACAAGGCCAACAGGAACAAGACCTGGAATTACATGGGGATGACCCTTGTGGCCAATAACGAAGGCGTTGTCAGCGCGAAATCCGATGACGGCTCCACGCGCAGCAAGGTGTTGCGCTGGGCGTTTAATCATGTGGGTCATAGTTATGGGGAAGGCAATGATCAATATACCTGCAGCTCCTTTGTCTCCGGCGCCTATGAGTATGCGGGGAAGAATTATCTCACGCTGAAGGTCAGCAAGGCGGAAAACCAGGCGAAGCTGTTATTGCAGTATGTCCCTGACTGCATAAAGTACACCGACACCGTCCCGAGCGATCTCAAGCCCGGCGACCTGATGTTCTGGGAGGATCCAAGCTGCACCGATCCGAACTGCGACAGGCGTTTTTCCTACAATGGGAAGGACTATCACATTCACCATGTGAGCATCTATGCGGGGGATAACCTGGTTGCCGAGACGGCCAACGTAGAGCTTGGAACCCAAATTACCTACATGTCCGATGAATCCGACATCAAGCTTGCGTTCGTCGCAAATGTGATCGATTCCAAGCTCCCGGATAATCCTGAGGTGGACTATTCCAAATTCACCACCCCGTCGAGCGTGGCGAGCAATGCCATGGGATCCATGGAGGGACAGGAAGACGCTGCGCTGGACTCTGCAGATGAGGGCAGCATAGATGAGCTTTCCATCGGTGAGGATGAACTGCTCCCTGGCCTGCTGGATCTCTCCTCGGAGCTCGACATCCTGCTCGATGACGATGAAATCGAGGAACTGATTGTTCCGGATGGTGATCTGGCCCTTGACGTAGCACAAAATCAGGACGGATCAATGGAATTCGAGCTTGAATTGCCCTGAGCCCCTTACTCACGCAATGCCATCAATTTAAGGCATGGGCACTCCTTCCGACTGACTTGATGACATAGCCTGCTCGCTTTGGGACAAGGGAACGGTTCTCTTGTCCCATTTGCTATCATGGATATTGACCAATTTAGCAGAATGATCTTTCCAGGGTTACTGCTCAGCGTCCCCCTGATGGACTCCCTCAGTCTGGCCTTCGGCCAGCCAGCTTCTTCCAAGGGTACCTTGATCACCGAGACCTGGATCAACGGCGTGCTGGTGGTGCAAAACAGGTATCAGGCCCAGACCATGGCAGTCATCGACCTGACCCTGGAGCAGGACGGCGCGGGCTGGAAGGTCGTCGACAGGACCTCCCGGAGCGTCGACATCGCCGGTTATGGGGCCGATCCGGCCATGGTGGCGCTGTTGAAGGACTACGACCTGCGGGCCAGGGAGGACGCGAACCGTGTGATCGGCCGGCTGGAGGGCGGAGCGCTGGCGCCGGAAAGCGGGAACGACGAAATCTATGCGGCGATGGTCCAGGATACAGAGCGCTGGTTGACCTGATCAACGCCGTGCAGATGCATTACACCGACGCGGAGGTTTCCGCCACAGCGCTGCCCGGGGCGGACGCGAACCTGTATCCCGGCGAGATCCGAAAATGCGACATGGCGCGACTATACCGGTTTTCCAATACCCTGTACAAGCTTCACATGACCGGCGCGCAGCTGAAGCGGTTCATGGAATGGACCGCCGACTTTTACAATACGCTCGGTCCCGGGGAGGCGACCGTATCGCTCAACGAGCGCTTCAGCGCGTATAACTATTACATTTTTGAGGGCATTTGCTATGAAGTGAACCTCTCCCGCGAACCGGGAAGCCGGATCGAGCGCCTGACCTGGCCGGACGGGAATCCCGTCGGGGACGATGACGTGTTTGAAATTGCCGTGAACAACTATTGCGCCAATTCCCAATTGCTCGCTCCGGAGGTGATTTATGGGGCGGATGAGCTGCCCGTGCTGGTTGAAGGGGACGTGCATGGTGAGATCGGCGGCGTCCGTGAGTTGATCGGGGATTACATTGCAAATGTCAAAAATGGCGTCATTTACCCTGAGTGCGACGACAACTGGAGGATCACCGGCCGGGAATGAATTTAAACCGCGTAATGATTCAGTCATGGCGGCCTGAAGGCCGCCATGACTGAATCATCGTGAGGTAAACCGCGCCACCATGAATGAACGCGGTTGCAGGAGCGATTTCCCAATCGCCCGCGGGCGCTCGGAGAGCGCCCCTACGAGGCATGTTCACGGTAATGGTTACCGATTTATAACGCCACAATATGGCGGCGCGCCTTCCAGATGGTTCAATCGGCTCAGCGCTTGTCCTTGTCGATGAATTCGAGGGTGATCGTCGAAAGCGCCGCGAAGACCAGCACGAACAGGGCCAGCCTGAGCCAGTAGCGCATGACGTTTTCCTGGGTGCATTCGTAGTCGGGGTTGTAGCTGGCCTCGGCGATCCGCTTTTGCAGGATGTCCTTGATCCGGTCCTCGCCGATCATGTCCACGATGCCGCCCACGGTGGTGGTGTAGGTGTAGCTCTGGTCATGGAGGGATTGAACCTTCTCGCTGTTGACGATCAGCTTGAGCACGTCGCCCACGAAGATGTCCTTGCCCACCTTCACGTCGCGGTACTTTTCCAGCAGCCCCTCCGCGTTGATCATGTCCAGCACGTCGCCCACGGTGGTGGTGGGGATGACCTGTTTTGTTTCGAGGAACGCCATGATTTTTTCGTCCGCCATCAGCTTGTCGAGTACCGTTCTCAGGTTCAGCTTTATGAGCTTCAGGTCGATGGTGTAGTCCAGCGCGTTTGAGAGGGCGTCCGATTCGCAGATGAACCGCAGGATGTCGGCGATGGACATTTCCTCCAGTATCTGCTCCTGCTTGAAGCCCTGGAACTCCTTGCTCTGCAACAGGTCCTTGACCTCGCCCAGGGTGAACACCCGGGTCAGCGGGGTCTCATGCAGCTGCTTGATGGCGGGAACGCTCGTGTCCATCACCGCGTCGATCACATCGCCGTAGTGGATGGTGGCGCTGAGCTCCCTGTCCCGCAGCTTGTCCAGCTGGTTCCAGATCACCATCATCGGGCGGTTGTTGTAATCGCCCTGGGCCGCGACGACCTTCAGCGCGGGGTTGGAGACGGTGAGGGGGGTGAGGTGGCGGGTCCAGCCGGGCAGCGTCATCAGGCCGCCGGAAAACACCAGCTGGAAGATCAGAACGAAGGGCATGATCGTCATGGCTGTGGTGGTGTTGCGGGCCAGCGACGAGATCCACAGCGACATCATGTCGGAGGCGTAGGTGATCAGGAATATCGAGATGCCGAAGTCCAGGATCATCCAGCGGGTAAACAGCCCCTCCTCCGGGTATTTGACGCCGACAGCCCTGGTCACATACAGCGTCACGATGGTCTGCAGCAGGCACAGCAGCAGCTGGTACAGCATGTGGGAGATGACGTAGGAGGAGATGTGCATGCCGGAGCGGTGCTCGCGCTTGATCACGTCCCGCTCGCGGCAGATGATCTGTATCGAATTGAAGCAGCCGTTCCAAATGCACACCATGACCATTGCGAACCCGCCCAGCAGCGTGCCCTCCATGTTGATGAACAGGCGGTTGCGGATGACCATGCCCACCAGGCCGGCGATCACCGCCGCCATGGGCAGCACCTTCCAGTCGCTCTGGTACATGAACATGGCCAGCTGACGGGCCAGATAAATCCAAATCTGCGCGAAGCGGCCGCGATAGCGGGCCTTGAACAAGCGCCTGGAATCCCTGTCGACTTTCATTTCAGCCATGCTGCACCTCCGCATATTTCATCACAAATTCGTCCGCCAGGCCGTCGCCGCCCTCTTCCTTGCGGTTGACGGCCTTCACGATATCCTCCATCTTCTCCCGTCCGAAGAACCGCCGGGCCTCTTCGATGCTGCCGTAGAAGGCCAGCCGGCCTGTGCGGGCGCTGTCCTTGGCCAGCACGATCACATCGTCGAACAGGTCCACCACGCGGTCGGGCGTGTGGGTGATGACGATGACGATCCTTCCGGTGTCGGCGATCCTGCGCAGCTCCTCGAACAGCGCGCGGGCCATGACGCCGTCCAGGCCGGAATCCGGCTCGTCGAGTATGAACAGCGCGGGGTTGGAGATCATCTCCATGCAAATGGACAGCCGCTTTTTCTGGCCGCCGGACAGCTTTTCGACGAGCTCGTTTTGCACGGGCGTCAGGCCGAAGATCTCCATGACCTCATCTACGCGGCTTTTGAGGTCTTCGGCCGGCACGTCGATGGGAAGGCGCAGCTTGGCCGAATCCATCAGCGTGTTCAGCACGGTGTTCTTGCCCCGCATCATCTCGCTCTGGGGCACAAAGCCCATCTCATGGATCATCTGATCGTACTGGGTGTAGACGTTGTGGCCGTTCAGCATGACTTCGGCATCAGCCTTTTCATAGCCGTTGACGGCGTTGACAAAGGTGGTCTTGCCCGCGCCGGAGCCGCCCAGCAGCAGCACCAGATGGCCCTGGGGGATGGCCATGTGGATGTCCCGCAGCAGCACCTTCTTCTGGAAGTTCTCGGTGACGGCGCGTTCCTTCAGGTTCACCGTCAGGCCCTCGTCCATGACGGTGACGCTGCCCTGGTGTACCAGCTTCGCCAGCTCCGCCTTGATGTCGTCCACCTTCCAGCCGGGCTGGTACTTGCTGCTGAAGCCCCAGATCAGCGCGGGGATGCACTCCAGATAGGGCGGGATCCACAGCCACAGCCAGGCCTTGCGCACACCGTAGACCTCTATGAGGCCGTTGTAGACGCGGATGTACAATAAGAAGGACGTCAGGGTCAGGCTGATTATGACGATCGTCATCACGATGTCCGATGTGCTGAGCTGCGCCGCGCTGATGTCGGGCCCTCTATAGACCCTGTAGCCGATGCTCAACGCGATCATGGCCAGGCTGATGAAGGCGAGCTTCGGGGCGTCCGATTCACAGCCGGCGCAGCGGGCCAGCTGGTATTCCCGCAGGCCGGGAATCAGCGCGTGCCAGTTCTTGATGCCGGACTTCGGGAACATCATGAACAGCCCCGCCATGTAAAGCACGACGAAGATGGCGGGCACGATATCGCTCGTACCGGTAAACAGGGTCATAAGGATGCGTACAACAGGCATTTCATCCACTCCTTTTGTAAAACCTTATCCGTTTTGACCGCCGGATGGGTGGCGGCAAACTTTTACAACGTATTGAACCTATTCGGTGCGACCTTCGGGATGGTTTTCCTTCTTCATCTCGCCGTAGAAGTTGACGATGATGGAGGTGATCAGGGCGACCACGATGATGCCGTAGATGCCGAGTATGACGCTCAGCAGCCGCCCGAGGGGACTGGTGGCCGCCAGGTCGCCGAAGCCGATCGTCGTCACGATGGCGAAGCAATACCACAGGGCGTCCCAGAAGGTTTTGAACACCTCGTCGGTGAACGTCAGCACATAGGAGAAGGCGACCATCATCAGCCCCAGGCCGGCGATGATCTCCACGGCGTAGGTCTTTTGTAGATCTCCTTCAATAAATCGAGCCGGATCCGGGAAAACAGGGTGGTCATGATGGACAGGAGCGTGGAGAGCGTCACAATGACCCCCAGGATGAGCATCATGAAGGACTCCTTTATGATAGGCACAAGGCTGACGATGATCAATATGGAAACCGCGTTGAGAAAGATGTGCCACGGCGTGCGCTTGCGCACGATGGCGAGCATGCGATCCGCCAGAAGGCAGCCCAGGTAAGCCAGTACGATCACGACCTGGGTCGTGGCATCGTAGCTCCTGAACGCCGCCAGCGCGTCGCAGGCCATGAAGACGGCGCCGTAGATCAGATTGGCGATGAAGGCCGAGCGGGATTGCGGGCGCATGCGGAAGCCGCGAAATATGCGGACGAGGCCCAACAGGACGATCATCGCGCAGAGCCATGCTGACGCTTCGGGGTTGTCAGGGTCCGCGTACCATGTTTTCATATAGCGGAAGGTGCATGGAAAAACGGCTACGGAGAGCAGCATCTCGCAGATGAAGGGGAATGTGCTTCGATTCTTTCGCAGATAACCGAACATGTGATGATACTCCTTATTACCGGGGATGTCGGGCTACATGAGCAGGTCGATGTAGAATGTGGTTTCGTCCTTGACTTCTTTCAGGTTCAGCTTTTTGAAGGGCAGCATCGGCAGCAGCCGGTGGGTGCCCTCGAGGTACACGAACACGATCGCGACGATGCCCGCCACCGGGATCGCCAGGTCCAGCATGGGGTACTTCGGCTTGCGGGTGTAGGAGAACAGCAGCACCACCTCATTCACGGAGAAGCCTAAAACGACCACAAAATCGAGAATGCTGACGATCACCAGCATGATGGCCAGAAACACGGAGAAATTCAGGGAATTGCGGCGGGTCTTCAGGAAGGCATGGTATTCCTCGTGGGTCTTGCCGTGGCGGCGGAAGGGAAGCTCCCGCGTCTTCACAAACAGCGCCAGCGCCAAAAACAGCACGAAGGTCATGGGCGGCTTGGTGGTCAGCAGGGGATAGGCCCACACGGGAACCTGAATCAGGCCCCTGGCGGCGCGCAGCTTGAGCAGCATGCAGCCCACCTCGTAGCCGATGGGCAAGAGTGCCAGCAGCCGGAAGAGGATGCGGGCCCTTCCGGTGAACACGCGGCGGGGCTTGTAATTCAGGAACACCATCGTCAGCGTGCAGAGGAACAGGTCAATAAATATGTTGAAGGCCAGGAAGCCGTAGGGCGTGACGTAGGTCAGCACGGACTTGACGGCGGGAAGGGCTTCTGACGGGTCCTCGAGGACCGCCGCGAGGTCGCCTACGATATAGCGGTAGAATACCAGGTAGGTCACTGCGCAAATTGAAGTGCTGGGCGTTGAGGGGCCCCAGGTAGCGAATGTCGTTTTCCGGAGTGGTTTCGTGGATTCCCAGGCGGCGCTTCTTCGCTGGATCGGTCCTGTCCTGATTGTCAGACATGCGAAATACCCTCCTGAAGCCAAAGATCTAATAAGGCTGTAGGGGCGACGCAACGCCGCCCCTACAGTTCAGCCGGTTTGAGGGCTTGCGCCCTTTGAAGTGTCGTTCGGTGCGCGCCGTCAGTCCCTGTCGGCGTACTCGGCGCGGAAGCTCTCCAGGTTGGCGGCCAGCTGGTCGCCCAGCTGCTCCCGGTACACGGTGTCGTACTGCACCATGCAGTCGCGCAGGCTGGCATAACCGACGATCGCGCTGTTGGTGCGCTCGTACTGGCGGGCGCGCACGGACTTGCCGGAGTTGCCCTCCACGGTGTATACGGTGTCGGTTTCGGCGTCGTATTTGGTGACGATGCCGATGTGGTTGGGATAGTTCGGGTCCTTGGACACGCGGTTGTGGTGGTAGAAGATGATGTCGCCCGGCTCGGGGATGTAGCTGTCCTCGTCGTCTATGTAGCGCTCCCCGAGGTCGCTCTTCCAGTGGTTGCAGTTGCCGTGATGGGGCATCATTTCCTGATCGATGCTGGCCTTGACCAGGCAGTAGCTGACGAACATCGCGCACCATTCGTCGTAAGGCGCGCCGTACCAGCCGCCGTAATAGCTCCAGCCCTGAACGGCGTCGCCGCCCTGCAGGATGAAGTTTTCGGTGCTTTCCCGGTAGCCCAGCTGGGAATTTGCCACAGCCAGCAGCTTGTCGGCGAAGGTCATGTCGTCCTTCAGCAGGGGTAGGGCAGGGGCCTCGTTCGGTTCGTTGCTGGCCGAGACGATGTTGGCCTTGGCCTTCACGGTTTCTCCGGTGGCGTCGGTCACGGTGACGGTCAGCCTGTTGTTGCCGTAGCCGACGGCGTCGCAGACAACCTTTTTGAGCACTTCCTCGGAGGCGAAGATATTCTTGCCCTTGTACTTTACGACGACACTCATGGTATAGGGCGCGCAGCCGCCCAGGACCTTGATGTTGTATTTCAGCTTCTTGCCGCCCTGCTGGGCATAGCTCGCGGGCTTCACCTCGACGGCCAGCGGGGCTTCGCGAACGATCACGGTACAGCTGGCCGACGCGGTCTTGTTGCCGGCGGTGGCATTGACGATGACCGTGTACACGCCGCTGAGCTTGGGCTTCCATTTGAAGGAACCGCCCTTGACCTTGCCGGAGCCGCCCTTCAGGCCATCGCTGCGCTGGGCGATCCATACCACCTTGTCGGCGTTTTCCACCGTGAGCTTGAACTTGATGACCGTGCCGGGAATGGCTTCGGCCACGTTGGCCCTGAGGTCCTTCAGCTTCAGCTTGGGCGCCTTGGTGGGCTCGGGCGTCGAAGTCGCCTCGGGTTCGTCAGGGGTCTTGGTGGGCCTGGGCGTACTGGTGGCTTCCGGAATGACGGTTTCCTCGGGCGCTTCGGTCACTTCGGGTTCGCTGGGCGCTTCGGTGGGCCTGGGCGTTTCGACGGTTTCAGGCACCGGGGTTTTTTCGGGGGCCTCTGTGGGCCTGGGCTTCTTGGTGGCCTCGGGCGCTTCCGTAGCCTCGGGCGCCTCCGTAGCCTCGGGCGCTTTGGTGGCCTCGGGCTCCTCTGTGGGCTTGGGCGTCTTTTTAGGCTTGGGCGTCTTTGTGGCCTCGGGCGTTTCCGTGGCCTCGGGGGCCTCTGTGGCCTTGGGCTTTTTGGTGGGCTTAGGGGTCTTCGTGGCCTTGGGCGCTTTGGTGGGCTTAGGGGTCTTCGTAGCCTTGGGCTTCTTGGTGGCCTCGGGGGCCTCTGTGGCCTTGGGCTTTTTGGTGGGCTTAGGGGTCTTCGTGGCCTTGGGCGCTTTGGTGGGCTTAGGGGTCTTCGTGGCCTTGGGCTTCTTTGTAGCCTTAGGCTTCTTGGTGGCTTTCGGCTTCTTGGTAGCCTTGGGCTTCTTTTTGTTGGATACCAGCACACCCTGGGTCTGTGCGGAGGCGTTCGCCGCGGCATCCGCCAGCGACGGCGCGACGGTGACGGTATTCATGCAAAACAGGGACAGCATGCACAGTAAGGCCAGAAATCTTCTGCGGTTCATAAGTTCCTCCCATTCCGGTGGTATCGGGCAACGCCGCGGGTTTGTAACAGAGATATGTCGTCCTGTATACTATACCATAGCTTTTGTTCAGGTGTCCACAAATACGATCATTTGTTCACATTTTATTACAATTTTATAGTATTTAAGGCTGTGCGCGCAATCGCCGGGCGTGAGGCGCGTAAGGGATATGCCGCCCATGTTGTGCGGTATTTCCTTAAATCGATGGGATTGAATTATTC
The DNA here is from genome assembly GCA_045658005.1 of Clostridia bacterium. GTDB lineage: Bacteria > Bacillota > Clostridia > Christensenellales > Aristaeellaceae > UBA2862. The sequence continues at coordinate 12,270 of JAZOUD010000130.1, forward strand.
GCCGGAGGATGCTATAATGATTGGGCAAAGGTTATGTTGATATAACACAGCGCCGCGGCAGCCTGTGGCCGGGACCGTCCGGGCGCTTATCGGGAGGTAATGCAATGGTAACGATCACTTTCCGGGTCAACGGTTCAGAGGTGAAGATCAGCGCCCACGAGGGCGACAACCTGCTCCAGGTGGCCCAGAGGGCCAACGTGGTCATCGACGCGCCCTGCTCGGGCAACGGCGCCTGCGGCAAATGCCGGGTGAAGCTGATCTCGGGCAGCCTGGATTCCCCGAAGACGCGCCACATCACCGACGAAGAGTACGCCAGTGGCTGGCGGCTGAGCTGCCTGAGCAAGGTGCTGGACGACGTGGTGATCGAGGTGCCGGACATCGCCAGCGCCTACCGCAGCCGCATGAAGGTGGCGGACATCTCCTCGCCCGAGGAGCTGGAGATCTTCAACCGCACCAAGGCCCAGATCGAGGCGGCGGGCATCGCCTTCGGCAACAACCTTTCCTCTGTCACCGTGTCCATGGATGCCCCTACCGTGGAGGACACCATGCCCGACAACGAGCGCCTGACCTGGGCGATCCAGGCCGCCACCGGGGCAGAGAAGGTAACGCTGTGCTTCTTCGCGCTGAAGAAGCTGGCCCGGGCGCTGAGGGAGAACGACTTCCATGTGCGCTGCGTGATCGAGACCGTGGGCGACACCGTGAACGTGCTGGACGTGCTGGCCGCCGACGACGCCACGCCCATCATCGGCCTGGTGGTGGACCTGGGCACCACCTCCGTGGCCGCGCTGCTGGTGGACATGGAGAACGGCGCGGTGCTGGCCAAGGGCTCCACCGGCAACGGCCAGATCCGCTACGGCGCGGACGTGATCAACCGCATCATCGAATCGGGCCGGGAGGGCGGCAGCGAGCGCCTGCAGCACGCCGCCGTGATGGAATCGATACGGCCCGTGGTGCTTCAGATGTGCAAGTCCATCGACATCAACCCCAACCAGATCTACCGCATGTCCCTGGCGGGCAACACCACGATGAACCACCTGCTGCTGGGCGTATACGCCGAGCCGGTGCGCATGGAGCCCTACATCCCCACCTTCTTCCACTGCGACGACATCCGCACCGCCTCGCTGCGCATCTACCTGCACCCCGAGGCGAAGCTGATCCTGGCGCCGAACATCGGCAGCTACGTGGGCGGCGACATCACCGCCGGCGCGTTTGCCTCGATGCTGTGGAACAAGGAGGAGATGGCCCTGTTCATCGACCTGGGCACCAACGGCGAGCTGGTGTTCGGCAACAATGAATTTCTGATGAGCTGCGCCTGCTCCGCCGGGCCGGCCTTCGAGGGCGGCGACATCAGCTGCGGCATGCGGGCCACCGACGGGGCCATCGACAGCATGGTCATCGACCCCGAGACCTGGGAGCCGAAGTACACGCTGATCGGAGACGCCGACAAGCCCGTGGGCATCTGCGGCAGCGGCATCATCGACATCATCGCCGAGATGTTCAAGTGCGGCATCATCAACGGCAAGGGCAAGTTCAACAAGGCCCATAAGCGGGTGCGCTTCGACGAGAACGGCATGGGGGAATACGTCATCGCCTTCCACGAGGAGACCGGCGGCATCCGGGACGTGTCCATCAACGAGGTGGACATCGACAACTTCATCCGGGCCAAGGGCGCCATCTTCTCGGCCACGATGACCATGCTCACGTCCATGGGCATGGACCCCAGCGTGCTGGAGCACGTGTACGTGGCCGGCGGCATCGGCAGCGGCATCAACATGAAGAACGCCGTGACCATCGGTATGCTGCCGGACATCGACCTGGACCGCTTCTCCTACATCGGCAACTCGTCCCTGTCCGGGGCCTACGCCATGCTCACCAGCACCCAGAGCCGCCGGAAGGTGGACGAGCTGGCCCGGACCATGACCTACCTGGAGCTGTCCACGGAGCCCGGCTACATGGATTCCTTCGTGGCCGCCTGCTTCCTGCCCCACACCGACGCGAATCTGTTCCCGAGCGTGGGCACCATCTGATTTGTCGCGGGGCGACAAATCAGATGTAGTTGTCTGGCTGACAAGATAATAAACCAATCAGGAAAGAAGGTATTAGTATGTTCCGCAAGTTCCTTTCGCTGCTGACTGTCCTCGCCCTGCTGGCGCTGCCCGTCGCCCTTGCAGAATCGACCCCCGTGCGCGTGGGCGCGCTGAAGGGGCCCACCGCCATGGGCATGGTGCAGATGATGGAAAACAAGGCCGACGCCTACGACTTCACCCTGGCCGCCGCGCCGGACGAGATCGTGCCGCTGCTGGTGAAGGGCGAGCTGGACATCGCCGCGGTGCCCGCCAACCTGGGCAGCGTGCTGTACAACAACACCAAGGGCGCGGTGAAGGCGCTGGCCATCAACACGCTGGGCGTGCTGTACATCGTGGAGCGGGGCGACACCGTCCATTCCGTGGCCGACCTGAAGGGCCGCACGCTGGTCACCGCCGGCAAGGGCTCCACGCCGGAGTATGCGCTGAACTACATCCTCAGGGGCAACGGGCTTGACCCCGAGGCCGACCTGACCGTCGAGTTCAAGAGCGAGCACGCCGAGTGCCTGGCGGCCATGCTCCAGGACGAGGGCATCGTGGCCATGCTGCCCCAGCCCTTCGCCACCGTAGCCCAGGCCAAGGCCCAGGACATGCGCATCGCGCTGGACCTGACCAAGGAATGGGACGCCCTGCAGGCGAACGCCGAGGCCCCCTCCGCGATGGTCACCGGCATCGCCGTGGCCCGGGCGGCCTTCGTCGAGGAAAACCCCGAGGCCGTGGCGCGGTTCATGGCCGACTACGCCGAGAGCGTGAAGTTCGCCCAGGACGACGTGGAGGGCGCGGCCAAGCTGATCGGCCAGTTCGACATCTTCGAGGCCGGCCCCGCCCAGAAGGCCCTGCCCTTCTGCAACATCGTGTTCATCGACGGCGAGGCCATGAAGGCGAAGCTGGGCGGCTACCTGGCCGCGCTGATGGAACAGGACCCCGCCGCCGTGGGCGGCGCGCTGCCGGGGGACGACTTCTATAATGTAAAATAATATACGAATGTCGAATATTTTCAAACTGTTTTTTAGTCATTTTGCACTGGACAATGGCGGACGATAATGTTATAATACGATTGATACGATGTGAATTCAATGCGGATGAACCGCTTGAAGAATAACAAGACAAGGAGACGATTTCACATGAAGAAGACCCTGGCTATCCTGTTGGCCGCCCTGATGCTGATCGGCATGTTCAGCTTCGCTTCCGCCGAGGCCAAGACCTACAAGGTGGGCGTGTCCATCTACCAGTTCACCGACAACTTCATGACCCTGTACCGCAACGAGATCGAGAACTACTTCAAGTCCCTCGAGACCGACGATGTGAAGTACGAGATCACCATGGCTGACGCCAAGAACGACATGGCAGAGCAGACCAACCAGGTGCAGAACTTCATCACCCAGGGCATGGACGTCATCATCCTGAACCTGGTGCAGACCTCCTCCGCGGACGCCGTGATCGACCAGATCGTGGCCGCCGGCATCCCGCTGGTGCTGATCAACCGCGAGCCCCTGGCCTATGACGCCGACGGCAAGACCCTCGACGAGGCCTATGAGGGCATCCTGAACAATCCCAAGGTTTGCTACGTCGGCGCTGACGCCCGTCAGTCCGGCACCTTCCAGGGCGAGATGGTCGCTGCGCTGGACAACAAGGGCGACGTCAACGGCGACGGCAAGGTTTCCTACATCATGATCGAGGGCGACCCCGAGAACATCGACGCCCAGTATCGCACCGAGTTCTCCGTGAAGGCCCTGACCGACGCGGGCATCGAGGTTGAGTGCCTGGACGACCAGGTGGGCAACTGGGATCAGACCAAGGGCCAGGAGCTGTGCGCCAACGCCCTGACCGCCTATGGCGACAAGATCGAGGTCGTGTTCTGCAACAACGACGGCATGGCGCTGGGCGCCGCCACCGCCATCCAGACCGCTGGCCGCAAGGTGGGCGAGGACATCTACCTGCTGGGCGTTGACGCTCTGCCCGAGGCCGTCGAACTGATCAAGGAAGGCGACATGACCGGCACCGTGCTGAACGACCACATCGGCCAGTCCCACGCTGCGGTTGACGTGGCTGTGAAGCTGCTCAACGGCGAGGACATCCAGAACTACTACTGGGTTGACTATGTGAAGGTCGACAAGGCCTACGTCGACGCCCAGTAATTCGCGCTGAAGCGAATTCCATCGACATAGCGCATGGAAGGGTGGGTGAGCCAAAACTGGCTCACCCACTGTTTGAACCCTGAGCGCATTTCGCATTGCACCCCCGCCGCGTGGATGCGATGCGAAGTGCGCTACAGCCATAAAAATGAAAGGGGGTATGTCTGTATGTCGGAATACGTATTGGAGATGGGCGGCGTCTGCAAGTCCTTCCCCGGCGTCAAGGCCCTGGACCACGCCCAGCTGAAGCTGCGTCCGGGCAAGGTGCACGCCCTGATGGGCGAGAACGGCGCGGGCAAGTCCACTCTGATGAAATGCATGTTCGGCATCTACAAGATGGATGAGGGCGAGATCCGCATGGACGGCAAGCCCGTGACCATCACCGACCCGATGGACGCCCTGAACAAGGGCATCGCCATGGTGCACCAGGAGCTGCAGCCCATTCCCGCCCGGACCGTGGGCGAAAACATCTTCCTGGGCCGCTATCCCATGAAGAAGGCCCTGGGCTTTATCCCCATCGTCGACCACAAAAAGATGTACGACGACACCGCGGAGCTGCTGAAAAAGGTGCGCATGACCTTCGACCCCAGGCAGAAGGTGGGCGAGCTGAGCGTCAGCCAGATGCAATCCGTGGAAATCGCCAAGGCCGTGTCGGCCAACTGCCGGGTGCTGATCCTGGACGAGCCCACCTCGTCGCTGACCAGCAACGAGGTCGAGGCGCTGTTCCGCATCATCGACGACCTGAAGGCTGAAAACGTGGCCGTGGTCTACATTTCCCACAAGATGGACGAGATCCTGCGCATCGCCGACGACGTCACCATCATGCGCGACGGCAAGTACATCGGCACCTGGCTGGCCAGCGAGCTGACCACCGACAAGATCATCACCCAGATGGTGGGCCGCGAGCTGACGAACCTGTATCCGCCCCGGGAAAACGTGCCCGGCGAGGTGGTGTTCGAGGTGAAGGACTTCACTTCGATCAATCCCCGTTCCTTCCGCCACGTGAATTTCCAGCTGCGCAAGGGCGAGATCCTGGGCGTGGGCGGCCTGGTGGGCGCCCAGCGCACCGAGCTGATGGAGGGCCTGTTCGGCATCCGCAGCCATACCACCGGCGAGATACTTTACCGGGGCAAGCCGTTGCCCATTTCCCGGCCCAAGGACGCCATCGACCACGGCATCGCCATGCTGACCGAGGACCGCCGCGGCAGCGGCATCATGGGCGTTTTGAGCGTGGCGGACAACATCTCCATCTCCTCGCTGAACAAGTACCTGGACCACGGCTTCGCTATCAACGGCAAAAAGGTGGAGCAGCTGGTGCAGGACAACGTGCAGAAGATGAACATCAAGACGCCGTCCTCCAAGACCCAGATCAAGTCCCTCTCCGGCGGCAACCAGCAGAAGGTGCTGGTGGGGCGCTGGCTGGCCAACGACCCGGACGTGCTGATATTGGACGAGCCCACCCGCGGCATCGACGTCGGCGCAAAGTACGAGATCTATTGCATCATCGCGGACCTGGCCAGGGAGGGCAAGAGCATCATCATGATCAGCTCCGAGATGAGCGAGCTGATCGGCATGTCCGACAGGATCATGGTCATGTGCGACGGCCGCGTTACCGGCTTTATCGATGGCAACGAGGCGACCCAGGAGAACATCATGGCCCTGGCCACGCAGTTTGAGTAAACGAGGGGGAACAGTGAAATGAATAAGAATAATCAAAGCTTCGGCGCAAGGGCCATCGCCCTGATCAAGGGCAACCCCATCGTGCTGCTGCTGGTCATCGCCGCCATCGTGGTCGGCTGCCTGAAGGACAACTTCTTCTCCTGGGCGAACTTCTCCAACCTGATGAGCAACACCGCCATCCGCTTCCTGATCGCCCTGGGCGTGTCCGGCTGCCTGATCACCAAGGGCACCGACCTGTCCGCCGGCCGCCAGGTGGGCTTCGCAGCGGTGGTCGCGGGCATACTGTGCCAGAAGGGCGACTACTCCGGCCGCCTGTGGAAGTTCATGCCTGAAATGAATATCGGCATCGTGTTCCTGATCGTGCTGGTGGTTGGCCTGGTCTGGGGCCTGATCAACGGCCTGATCGTCACCAAGCTGCACGTGCCGCCCTTCATCGCCACCCTGGGCACCCAGACGATCATCTACGGCATCTCGCTGGTGATCTCCGACGCCCAGCCCATCGGCGGCTTCCAGAAGATCTACACCACGCTGATCAACGGCCGCATCGGCGATACCCGCAGCTTCCACCTGCCCTACCTGCTGTTCGTGGCGGCGGTCTTCGGCGTGCTGTTCTGGTTCATCTACAACAAGACCCGCCACGGCAAGTACATGTACGCCATCGGCGGCAACGAAGTGGCTGCGGAGGTCTCCGGCGTCAACACCACCTTCACCCTGATCCGCATCTATGCCACCGCCGGCGTGATGTACGCCATCGCGGGCTACCTGCTGGCGGCGAAGTCCGGCGGCGCGTCGGCCTCCATGGGCCAGGGCTACGAGCTTGAAGCCATCGCGGGCTGCACCATCGGCGGCGTATCCACCACCGGCGGCATCGGCACCGTGCCGGGCATACTGATCGGCGTGCTGGTGTTCGAGCTGCTGAAGATCATACTGCAGTTCCTGGGCGTCAACCCCTACTACAACTACGTCGTGCAGGGCCTGGTCATCGTGCTGGCCGTGTCCCTGGACATTCGCAAGTACATCGCCAAGAAGTGATGTGCGCTGTGCAGGCGCAATCCCCCAACCGGCTCGCCGGTTGGGGGATTGCTTTCGGAGCGGGCGCATGCGCCGTGACCGAACGGTAAAAAGCTGAGTCAACATGAGAAATAAGATGGGACAGTTTGGAACAATGTCTTGAAAACAGGAAGGAAATATGCTATAAAAACCTCACCAACCTATTGAAAAGGATTCGACAAGGGCTGTCAACCTCAGCCCGGCATGGAGGGCAATTCAATGGAACACAGGCTGCATCAGGCGGAAATCTGGCAGGAGCAGGTCGTCATTCCGACTTACGGCATCGGCAAGGCGGACAGGAACCCCATGTTCCTGGAAAAGCGGGTCTACCAGGGCTCTTCGGGCAAGGTGTATCCGCTGCCGGTGGTGGACAAGATTCTGGATGAGAAGAAGGACCAGGCCTACACGGCCGTGTTTCTGGAGAACGACTACATCCGGGTGATGGTGCTTCCGGAGCTGGGCGGGCGCATACAGCGGGCCTACGACAAGACCAACGGCTATGATTTCGTCTATTACAACGAGGTCATCAAGCCCGCGCTGGTGGGCCTGACCGGGCCCTGGATCTCCGGCGGCATCGAGTTCAACTGGCCCCAGCACCACCGGCCCACCACCTTTGGCCCCACCGACTGGCGCATGGTGGAGAACGCCGACGGCAGCGTGGCGGTGGAGCTTTCCGAGGTGGACCAGATGTACGGCACCAAGGGCAAGATGACCTTTACCGTCTATCCGGACCGCGCCTATATCGAGATCAGGGGCCAGCTGTACAACCGCACCAACCTGCCCCAGACCTTCCTGTGGTGGGCGAACCCCGCCGTGGCGGTGAACGACAACACCCAGTCGGTGTTCCCGCCGGACGTATGCGCGGTGTTCGACCACGGCAAGCGGGACGTCAGCAAGTTCCCCATCGCCACCGGGGTCTACTATAAGCACGACTATGGCGCGGGCGTGGACATCTCCCGCTACAGGAACATACCGGTGCCCACCAGCTACATGTGCGCCCATTCGGACTACAACTTCGTGGGCGGCTACGACTACGGCGTGGGCGCGGGCATACTGCACATCGCCGACCATCACGTCTCCCCGGGCAAGAAGCAGTGGACCTGGGGCTGCGGCGACTTCGGCCAGGCCTGGGACCGCAACCTGACCGACGCCAACGGGCCCTATATCGAGCTGATGACCGGCATGTTCTGCGATAATCAGCCGGACTTCACATGGCTGAAGCCCTTCGAGGAAAAGACCTTCACGCAGTATTTCATGCCGTACAAGGCTGCAGGCTACGTAAAAAAAGCCAGCACCGAAATCGTGCTGAACCTTGAAAAGACGGGCGCTTCCGCTTCCTTTGTCGTCTACGCCACCGGCGAATACAGGGATGCGCGCGTGGTGCTGACCGCCGGGGATCATATCCTTTACGACAAAACGCTGACCCTCAGCCCGATCGATATCCTCAAAGACAGCGTTGATACCGCTGCGGACGAAACTGCCCTCACCCTCGCCGTATACGACAGCCGCGGTCGCAGGCTGCTTGATTATACGCCGCAGGCAAAGAAAATCGAAAAGATTCCCGATCCTGCGCCCGCCGCAAAGCTGCCGCACGAAATCCTGACCAACGAAGAGCTGTACCTAACCGGTCTGCACATTGAGCAGTACCGCCACGCGACATACCTGCCCGACCCGTATTATCTGGAGGCGATCAAGCGCGACCCGGGCGATATCCGCGTGAACAACGCCTATGGTCAGCTGCTCCTCAGGCGCGGCCTGTTTGAGGAAAGCGAAG
>JAZOUD010000131.1:0-30042 GCA_045658005.1 Clostridia bacterium
CCCCATTTCATTTTGTGATTGTATTATCTCACACAAACCTTAAATAAACCCTGAATCCGTGAGAAGTATTCTCTGCCAGTCCACCAAAGAGCATACGGCACAAGGGTTATGACGTTAATCAGTTAAGTTTCACTGCGCACCCAATGGGTGCAGGAAAAAGCGTCTGAATCTTACTCATGTATGGTATCATATACTCACGAAAGGGGACGATACCATGAGGTTGCGGCGGACAATCGAACTGTGCTTTACAGACGAAAGACTGATCACACCATCGGGGTTGTGCATCGTAGGAAACATGCTCGGTAACAGCGAATTTGTTGAGTATTGCAACCGGCGTCAGGATATACCCAAGCGCAGCGAAGCGCAAATTCCCAATGGTGATATCGTGCTGAGCTATATCGGACTGCTCGTCCAGGGCAAGGTGCCCTTTGAGGCAGTCAACGAGATGAAGAGCGACCCTGAGTATTACCACTATGCGCTCGGCCTGAAGAAGGGAATTCCATCGGCGGAAACGCTCCGTCAGCGGCTGGATGCCATTGGCAACTCACTGCGCAAGCAGCTTCTGGATGCCAATGTGAAGCTTCTCCTCACCCATGGCGTCCTTCCGAGTGCTATATCCAAAGGGCTGATACCATTGGACATCGACGTTACGCCACTGGATAATTCGAAATCTCACAAGGAAGGCGTCAGCCGGACCTACAAGGGGCACGATGGATATGCACCTATTGTCGCCTACCTTGGTATCGAAGGCTTTATGGTGAACGTCGAGTTGCGCGAGGGCAAGCAGCACTGCCAGTCGGGCACTCCCCAATTTCTGCGTGAAACCCTGAAACGGGCTCACAGAATGACCAATCAGCAGCTGTTAATCCGTCTGGATTCCGGCAATGACGCCCAGGAAAACATGGGAATTTTGCTGGAGGACGGCAACTGGTTCATCATCAAGCGGAACCTTCGGAAAAAGTCCAAAACTGCGCGATCAGATTTCCGCCTGTATTGCCGAGATGAAAGAAGACGGTACCATTAAGGAGATGAGCCAGCGCTACATAGAGGATGTCATCGAGGGCGACGACCCCGACGCTGTTGTACCTGAGGTCTTTTCGGATGCCACGACGATCAAAGTGGCTGTGACGGGAGACCGCCCGCCCATGGACTTTGTCTCCACCGGAGGCGAACCTCTGGGCTTTAATACGGCGTTGATTGCTGAAATCGCAAAGCGTCTGGGGGTCAACATTGAATTTGTCACCGTGGACTGCGGCGCCAGAAGCATCGCGCATGCGACCGGTGTTTGCGACATCGTGTTTTGGATGGAAATCGGGGATTTCGAAAACTGGGAAGGCGCCGATTTCGAGGACCAGCCTGAGAATACCATCGTGACAGAGTCTTACATGTCCGTTCCCATGTGGTGGGCGGTCCTCGCAGACTCTCCTGTGATGGATGTCGAATCCGTCTGGACCGCTGAGCAGTAAGCTCCGCAACAGGCGCAATGACACAAAGGCGCCGTTTATCGACAGCAGTGAAATACAGGAAGCAATTCTCCTGAAAAGGATCCCGTGTCGGCGATTTCCCTGAAGACCAGAATGATGATGTCCCTGTCTTCAGGCTCAATTTTACTTTCTTATGTGCGAGGAGGTTTGACTGTGAGACGCTTATTATCTTTGATACTGATGACGGCCCTGTTGCTGTCATTGGTCGGTGTGGCTGAGGAACTGTCGGTTGAGATCGGGTTTTCGGAAGACGGGGAAGCGGCCGCGACACCGCAGAAGGAGTTTGAGCTGGACCTGGCGGACGACGTTGCAGACGGGTTGGGAGAAATGGATCTGGCGGACGACCTTGCGGACGGGTTGGCGGAGCCAGAGCCGAGTGAAGCCGCAACATTTGCGTATGAGAATAACACCGAGACGGGAAATGCTTCCGAGGCATTGAACGCTTCGGATGTGCTCATCAACGCGACCAATTTTCCGGACGAGATTTTCCGCATGCTTGTCACGCAGAACTGCGATCTGAATCATGACGGGTTTCTTTCTGTGGAGGAAGCCGGCAAGGTGACGGGGATCTATCTAAATACGAAGGAGTACGAAGGGATTTCATCTCTCAGGGGCATAGAGTATTTCTACGCGCTGCAAAATCTTTCGTGCCAGAACAACCAGCTGACGAGTCTGGACGTGAGCAGGTGTACGGCGCTGACCTATCTTAATTGCTGGTACTGTCGACTGACGAGCCTGAATGTGAGCGGTTGCACAGCCCTGACAAAGATTTACTGCGTCGGCAATGAGCTGACGGATTTAGACGTGAGCGGGTGCGCGGCTTTAACAGAGCTTTTGTGCGGTGAAAACAAGCTGACAGGCTTGGATGTGAGTAGATGTACGGCTTTGACTGAGTTAGATTGCTCCGGCAATAGCTTTAAGAGCTTGGACGTGAGCAGGTGCGCGGCTTTGACAAAGCTTACCTGCGGCTACAATCAGCTGACAAGCCTGGACGTGAGCAAATGTACGGCGCTGACCCATCTTTACTGCGGCGAATGTCGGCTGACGAACCTGAACGTGAAAGGCTGCAGGGCACTGGAGTCCCTTGCCTGCTGGAGCAACCGGCTGACAAGCCTGGATGTGAGCGACTGTAAGGCGCTGAGTTACCTTGACTGCGAAACAAACCAGCTGACAAGCCTGGATGTGAGCGGCTGTCCCAAGCTGGTGACTGCGGTTAAGAAGGATGATTACGCCCACGGTTATCTTGACGGATTTGTCTGTTATGCATACGACGACGGTGATGAAGAATACAGGCTGGGCTGTGACTTCATTGTGGTTATCACTCCGAAGCCGACCTGGTTTATACTGAACGCCTGCACAGTAACCGTCGGTGATCAGGTGTATACCGGCAAGGCACTGAAGCCGTCAGTGACCGTGAAGTACGGCAGGAAAAAGCTGACCGAAGGCAAAGATTATACCACGTCCTTCAAAAACAACGTGGCTGTCGGCAAAGCCTCGATCACCTTGACGGGCAAGGGCAAATGCGAGGGCAGCGTGACCGCCTCATTCAGCATCATTCCGAAGCCGGTCAAGAGCCTGAAGCTGAAGACGGGGGATAAGCGGTTCACGGCGTCGTGGAAGAAGATCTCCAGCGTTACCGGCTATCAGCTGCAATACAGCCTGAAAAAGGATTTCTCCGCTTCGAAGAAGGTGAAGGTCAAGGGCGCCGCGACGGTGAAGAAGGTCGTCAAAGGCCTGAAGAAGGGCAAGACATACTACGTGCGCATACGCTGCTATCAAACCTTGAAGGGAACAACCTACTGGTCAGACTGGTCGCCGATGAAAAAGATCAAGGTGAAGTGAACATGAGTCACGAGGCACATGACAACGGGGACCGTTCCAACGGCAGTAACTTAGGAAAAAGTAGTGAAAATACACTATAAGTAGTACATAAAACACAAGGGGACGGTTCTCTGTGTTATCTGCCAACACGGAGAACCGTCCCCCTCGTGTTTATGCCAATTTGAATTCGGCAATCAGTTTGTCACGATATGCCGGGTCGCTGGTCACGCGCGCCACATCTTCTGTTCTGCCAAGGTCGAGAAGGCTTTTGATGAGCGCGCTGAGTGTATTCATTCCCTGGGCGCGGCCTTCCTCACGTCCTTCTTCCCTGAATAGTTCCATAGCCTTCGCCTCATCATACTCCGTAAGCAACATGCCCTTCACCTCCGCTCTATGCGCTTCAAGATAGGTCTTGGTGATGAAATCATCTGGAATAGCGTCTATCATTCTATCGATGGCAATGTCCAGTACTTTTTCTCTTTCAACTGCGTCCTTCAGTATTGCTTCGTTCTTCCTTATTGTATCGACAATCCATGCGTACTCGGCGAGGGGTTTACATGTCGTCATCAGATCGTCGTTCTTTCCCATGTTTACGTTGAGCATGCGCACCTTTACCTGAATATCCGAGGCATCCCTCAGTTCCTCCGGGAATGCGTCGGACAGGTTCAGGGTCTCCTCTTCCGGCCGCTCGTCAGGGCCGTTGTAGAACACCACCAGCTTTGGCACTGGCAGTTTGATCAGCGTCTTTCCGTACTTGTTCTTCTTGTTTATGACGATGAACTGCTCGTACATGTTCCCGGCGTATTGCAACAGACGCACCGGCATATTGGGGTTGTATGTTGATTGCTGTTCGTACAAATTCAAAACACAAGGGGACGGTTCTCTGTGTTATCTGCCAACACAGAAAACCGTCCCCCATGTTTTCTGACTAAGCACCATCAGAATTTCCCCTTCCCCTCGCAAACCATGAATAAAACCAGAAAAGCATTGACATTATAGGATTAGTGTTGCATAATATGTTTGCAAACCATACAAGGAGGGTATATTAATGGGCAAACTCGACGGAAAAGTGGCAATCATCACCGGCTCCACCTCCGGCATGGGCCGGGACACCGCGTACCTGTTTGCGAAGGAGGGCGCGAAGGTGGTCGTGACCGGGCGCAACGAGGAACGGGCCAAGGCGGTCGTGGACAAGATCAAGGCCGAGGGCGGCGAGGCGATGTACGTGATCGCCGACACCAGCGACCTGGAGGCGCCCCAGAAGATCTTCGACGCCACCATGGCGGCCTACGGCACCGTGGACGTGCTGTTCAACAACGCCGGCATGCTGAGCCTGAAGCCGATACTGGACTGCTCCCTGGAGGAGTTCCAGCGGGTGATGACGGTCAACGTCACCTCGGCGTTCCTGCTGACCAAGCTGTGCGCCCCGGTCATGAAGGCCAAGGGCGAGGGTCACATCATCAACACTTCATCGGTGGCGGGCTGCGCGGCCCACTGGGGCCCGGTGGCCTACTGCACCAGCAAGCACGCCATGAACGGCCTGACCAAGTCCATGGCGCTGGAGCTGGGGCCGGAGATCCACGTCAACGGCATACAGCCCGGCGCGATCCTCACCGCCATGCTGGACGAGGCCGGCGGCGAGGCGGCCATGGGCTTCATGAAGGACCGCTCCCCCCTGCACCGCGTGGCCCAAGGCAGCGAAATCGCCACCGTTGCCCTGTTCCTGGCCACGAAGGACTCCTCCTTCATCGACGGCCAGCTGATCCGCGTGGACGGCGGCGTGGACATCTGATCGAAGGGCATAAATTATACGCCGCCGGATCGAATGATCCGGCGGCGCATGTTTTATGCTCTTCATCAAGCCTGCCTGAATGGGTTTCAGGCGACGGAAGGCGCGTTTAGAAACTCATATTTAATTTGCTGCAGCCCTTGAACGCGTGCGCGCCGATATCCGTCACCGTTGCCGGCAGGGTAATCTTCTTCAGCTTTTTATTGCCCTCAAAGGCGCTGTCTCCGATCTCCGTCACAGGCAAGCCGTAATAACGGTCTTCGACCTTCACTGCGCTGCTGACGCCGTTGTACCTGACGATGATCACCCCGGTATACCCGGCATTGAGCTTCCATGTAAACTTGCCCGTATCGAATTCCAATGCCTTGACCTTTGTCTTGGACATGCCGTTGAGCCGGTCGACTGTGACGCCCGCGAGCGCAGCCAGCTCGTCCACCGGAATGCCCATCGCCTTTGCCATGGCCGTCGCCGCTTTGTTGGTAAATTTGTAGACCGTCACGGTACAGGTCGCCTTTTTACCGTTGAAGGCTTTGGCTGTAATCGTCGCCTTGCCCTTGGCCACCGCCGTAACCAGGCCGTTGTCGCTGACCTTGGCCACCTTGGTATTATTGCTGCTCCATTTGATCTGCGAAGCCGTGTTCTTGGGAAGGATGACCGCCAATTGCAGGGTTTTCCCTGTTTGCAGCAAGACGGCGCTGCGCTCCAGCTTGACGCGCTTTGGCGCCGCGAGGACCTTTACGGTCAGGCTCGCCTTCTTTCCATTGTGGGTGGTTACCGTGACGGTGGTCGTGCCCTTCTTCAGGCCCTTGACCAGGCCGTTCTTGCTCACGCTGGCCACCTTCTTGTTCTTGACCGTCCAGGTGAAGCTCGCATGGGTATTTTTCGGAATTGTCGGCGTCAGCGCCAGGCTCTCCTTCACGCCAAGGGTGATGGCCTTGGAGGCCAACGATACCTTGTTCGGGGCCTTGACCACCGTCACCTTGCAGGCAGCCACTTTCGTCTTTTCCCGGTAGCAGGTGATGGTCGCGCTGCCCTTCTTGACGGCGGTGATCACGCCCTTGTCGCTGACCCTGGCCACGGCCTTCCTGGAGGACTTATAGGTGATCTTCTGTTTCTTCGCCAGGCTCTTGGTGTTCAGCGCATACTGCTCCTTCACCCCCAGCACCAGCGTGGCCGGCACCTTTCCCTGGCTTGCGTTCTGCAAAGAATCGGCATTTTCAACTTCCCCAGGGTCCGCCGCGGCCTGCGGCGCTGCCTCCGGGGATTCTTCCCCTCCGTCATCCTGCTCGATTTCCCCGCTTCCCGACAAGCCCATTTCCCCTTCGTCGAGGATCAGGTCCACAGCATCATCGGGAACGTCTATCGACAACTCCGGCACAGCTTCAAGCTCCACCGCCACATCCCCTGACAATAGCGCATTCTCCTGCGAATAATCCTCCGCCATGCCGAACACGACCAACAGCATCGCCGCCGCAAGGAACAGCGAAACAAGCTTCTTCATGCGTACAACCCCTTTCAGAGCTTCAAATGTCGGATTATAAAAATGCCCGTTCCTGTGCGCGTCATCATCAACGCTCTATGATGATGTCGCCACAGCCCTCAAAGGCGTCCTCCGCAACGGAGGTCGCGCTCTTGGGAATGCGAATATATAACAGATCCTTGCAATCCGCGAACGCCCTGGGGCCGATGACCTTGCAACCGTCGGGAACGATGACGCCCTCGCACGCGCAGCCCATGAAGGCCTCCTCCCTGATCCTCTGCAGCTGCTCCGGCAGCTTCAGCATGGACAGCTGGGAAAGGGGCGGAACCGCAACGCCGCCCGACACCACGTCGCCGCACGCCGCGCAGCGAACGCTGGCCGTCAGGCCCGCCTTCTTCTCGGTGGGATACACCGCGTCCTTTGCCTTCGTTTCGCCCGTATGGACGGCGAGGTACCGGTACCCCGCCTGCCCCGCGTCCGCCGGGTACCCGTTTTCCTCCGCCCACTTCCGGGCGTAGGAGGCGCAGCCCACCTTCAACAGCTCGTTGGATTGGGGGAAGGGGTTAGTGCCGATGGTCGTCAGGGAATCGGGGATGGTGATTGTGGTCAAAGCAGTACAATCCTTAAACGCAGCCCCCTGAATCTCAACCAATCCCTCAGGAAGCGTTATCTCCGACAGCGCGCTGCAGCTGTCAAAGGCATCATAGCACAGGGTTTCAAGGTTCTTTGGCAGGTTGATCTCCGTCAGACTATGACAATCATGAAATGCCCAGTCTCCGATTGAAGTTATACTGTCCGGCAGCTTCACACTCGTTAATGCTGTATATCCCTGGAACACTTCCCTTTCTATAGTCTTCAGTCCATCCAATATTTCTACTTTTTTTAGAGATTCTTTTAAGTCTGCAAGAGCACCAGTATCACCCCAAAAAATACTTCTGTTCAGTGTTTGTATCGTGCCTGGCAGGGTCACATCCTCTATTTTCGGGCAACCACCAAATATACATGTACCCATACTTGTGACACCGTTCTCAAAGGTCACCCTTTTCAATTCATCGCAGCCCAAGAAAACATTTCCGCCAAACGTTTTGACGCTTCCTGGTATTTCAACCTCCGTCAAAGCGTCGCAATCCCAAAAAGCACCGCCTCCAATCTCTATCACGCTTTGGGGTATAGTGACATTAGTTAGTTTGACACACTTATCAAAGCCTTTATCTACAACCTTCGTCACAAATTCTGGAATTACTGCTGAAGTAATGTTCGTATTTGCTGCACGAACATAAGTATCAGTAACTGTACTTGTGCCTGATATACCGTATTGGAATTCAAGATTGGGATAACCGTTCATAGAAAAAAACTATCCAGATCGACTGATTGCCAGCGCAGAAGAGCCAAATGATGCAGCAAAATAACGCGTTATTGGCTTGGATTCCTTTCCATCCCCAGGATTATTCCTCACAAAGCGAACGCTCCACACCGTATGCCCACCGACCGAATCGGGAATGGTCGGCGTGGTACCTGAACTGTTGTAGCCTGTTAATACAGCCTTATTGTGCGCTGGGCTGGTCTTGTCCTCAATGACATCATAGCTAAACGCCCCCGACGTCTCCGCCTGGGCCACCCCCACCAGCATCAGCAGCAGCGCCGCAATCGCCGCGAGTAACAGTGTCCTCTTCATCTCAACATGCTCCTTTCAGGTTCATGGCTGTGTTTCTTCCCGCATATCAATCCTTGTACCGGGAACGGGCTTGGCAGAGAGTTCCCGGTCCCAATTCAATACAGGAACTATTCTTCCTGTTATTATGCCATATAACTTCCTGTTTTGCAAGTGTTTTTGGAACTATACTTCCAAAAAAAGTTCTTATGGAGGAACTATAATGCTGATCTATGATCTGAATGTCATCGGCAATCGGCTCTATGCCCTTCGCAAGCGCATGGGCATGACGCAGACGGAGCTTGCGGAGGCGGCGGGGCTGTCTGACCGCGCCTATGCGGATATCGAGCGTGGCTCGGTGAACATGCGCCTTGAAACCATACTGCGCATATGCGACGCCTTGTATATTACCCCCGATAAGCTGTTGACCGAGAACACGCCTTCTGTGGAGACCCGGCAAAACCTGTTGATCAAGCGTCTGGACGCCTGTAGCTCCAAGGACAGGGTCACGGCCCTGAGTCTCCTGGAGGTTTATCTCTCGTCCCTCGACTGAATTCATGCTGCACATGTATCTGTCCAGTCGTAGCGGGGCGGACATCTGGTCGAAGGGCAGAAAAAATAACGCCGCCGGATCGCATGATCCGGCGGCGCGCGTGTATCTGTATCACATGGCAGGTGTGTTCGGCGTCGACCGCCTCGGCGGATTCACACGCCGGAAACGTATGGCCCTTTCAGGCGTCGTTTCAGGGCTGTCCTCATCAAAGGTGATGGGCAACATTCTGGCCCGCTCCAGCTCTTGTAATTCCGCTTCAGTAAAGACCAGCTCATCCCGCTTACTCTCTTTGGGATCATTCATATTTGCCATAGTACAACCCCCTTTCAAAACCTGTCGCCATCCTTGCAGAAATCAGCCGGGTTACATCCATAGGCCGACCATCCTCTGACATCTCAACCCTTTCCGTATAAACAACAAACAGTATATCGCTTTGTCTGCCGGTTTTTCCCATCACATTGCCTATGACATTGCCCCTGCCGGCAGACGCTAAGCCCAATGATATATCGCCTATTGTATCATATCTGTCCTCGTCGATACTGTTTTCCTCATCGAACAATTCGATTCGGTCATAGTCAAAGAATACCTTGGCTGCGTTGCGAAAGGATATACCGTGCTTTTTGATGTTGACCTGATTCTTATCCTCATCGTACTCAAATTTCATTCCGCCGAGCGAAAAATAGACATCGCGCTGGCTGTTCATCGTTTTCACGCTTCCCTGCCCAGCCTGAACGCCTTCCTGTTCAGTTCCAGGAACTTCGGGGGCACGGTCTCCTCGATGGCCTTCAGCCAGGCTTCCTCGGGGATGTCCATGCGCCTGGACAGCACGCCGATTAGCACCACGTTCACGGCCTTGGGGCTGCCCGCCTGCTCGGCCAGCTTCAGCGCGTCCACCGCCTGCACGTTGGCCATTGCGGACAGCTTCTCGACGATGCCCTCGGGGTATTCCATCGCCCCGGTGATCACCGGCATCGGCCAGGTCTTCTGGGTGTTGGTGAGGAGGACGCCGCCTTCCTTCAGGTAGGAAATCCAGCGGGCGGACTCCAGAATCTCGAAGGACAGGATGTAGTCCGCCTCGCCCTGGTCCACAATGGGCGAATAGACCTTGTCGCCGTATTTCACGTAGGTCACCACGCTGCCGCCCCGCTGGGACATGCCGTGGACCTCGCTGAGCTTCACGTCGTAGCCCTGGGCGATCAGCACGTTGCCCAGCAGCTTCGAGGCCAGCAGCGTGCCCTGGCCGCCCACGCCGACGATCATGATGGAAGTAGTCATTTCGCGGCACCTCCTTCAAAGGCTCCAAACTTGCACATCTGCTCGCACAGGCCGCAGCCCACGCACAGGGTGGGGTCGATGCTGGCCTTCTTGTCGGTGAAACGGATCGCCGGACAGCCGATCTTCATGCAGCTGCGGCAGCCCTTGCACTTGTCGGGATCGATGGACAGCGCCGGCTTGGCCTTCACGTACTTGAGCAACTGGCAGGGCCTGCGCACGATGATCACGCTGGCGTCGGCGGCGGCGATTTCCTCCTTGATGGCGCTTTCGGTGGCGGCCATATCCTGGGGGTCCACCACCCGCACCCGCTGGATGCCGGCGGCGCGACAGACGTCCTCGATCTTAATGGGATAGGTCGGCTCGTTCTGCAGCGTCAGGCCCGTGGTGGGGTTCTGCTGGTGGCCGGTCATGCCGGTGATGCTGTTGTCCAGCACCAGCACCGTGGCGATGGACTTGTTGTAGGCCAGGTTCACCACGCCGGTGATGCCGGAATGCATGAAGGTGCTGTCGCCGATGACGGCCACGGTGTGCCGCGCGGCTTCTTCGCCCAGCATCTTCGTGTAGCCGTGGGCCATGCCGATGGAGGCGCCCATGCACAGCACCGAATCCACCGCGTTCAGCGGCGCGCCGCTGCCCAGGGTGTAGCAGCCGATGTCGCCCAGCACCGTCAGCTTCAGCTTGCTCAGCACCGTGAACAGCCCGCGATGGGGACAGCCGGGGCACATCACCGGCGGGCGGCCGGGCACGGTCTCGCCGTAGGCCTTGTAGGCGGGCAGCGCCGCACCCAGGGCCACGCGGATCTTGTTCTGGGAAAGCTCGCCCAGGTAGCCGAACAGGTCCTTGCCGCCGTCCACGCGGATGCCGTTGCGGCGCAGGTGCTCCTCGATGACGCCGTCCAGCTCCTCCACCACGATCAGGCGCTCCACCTTCGCGGCGAAGTCCGCGATCCGCTTCACCGGCAGCGGGTTCACCAGGCCCAGCTTCAGCACGCTGGCCTCGGGGAAGGCCTCCTTCACGTACAGGTAGCAGGTGCCGGAGGTCACGAAGCCGATGGCGGTGTCGCCCATCTCCACCCGGTTCAGCTCGGTGGTCTCGGCGAACGTGCGTAGGGCCTCCATGCGCTTTTCCACCTCGACGTGGCGCTTGACGGCGTTGGCCGGGGCCGCCACGTACTTCTGGGGGTTGCGCTCGTAGGGCTTCAGTGCCTGCTCGTCGCGCGCGTGCAGCTCCACCAGGCACTGGCTGTGGGCCACGCGGGTGCAGGTGCGCAATACCGCGGGGGTGTCGAACCGCTCGGAGATCTCATAGGCCGCCTTCACGAAGTCCCGGCACTCCCGGGAATCGGAGGGCTCCACCATGGGCAGCTTCGCCGCGATGGCGTAGTGCCGGCTGTCCTGCTCGTTCTGGCTGGAGTGCATACCCGGGTCGTCGGCCACGCACACCACCAGGCCGCCGTTCACGCCGGTATAGGAGGCGGTGAACAGCGGGTCGGCGGCCACGTTGAAGCCCACGTGCTTCATGGCGCAGAAGCTGCGCGCCCCGGCCAGGCTCGCGCCCACGGCGGACTCGGCGGCCACCTTTTCGTTGGGGGCCCACTCGGCATAGATCTCGTCGTACAGGGCCGCCTGCTCGGTGATCTCGGTGGACGGCGTGCCCGGATAGGAGGACACGAACCGGCACCCCGCCTCGTACAGCCCGCGGGCCACCGCCTGGTTGCCCAGCATCAGTTTTTTCATTATAATACTCCCTTTCAGGTTGGGTTTGATTATCCCTCTTCGTCCGCCGCTGCCTCCGGCGCCTCGGTCGGCGCCTCGGTCGGGGCGGTGACGCTGCCGTACAGGTGCTGCTGGAAGGCGACGTCGGCGATGCCGGTCTGCTCCATGCCGAAGGCCGCCTGGGCCGCCTTCACCGCAGTCACCATCATCGGGCCGTAGCCGCCGTCCGCCTTGCCGCTGTAGTAGCCCTGTTCCCTCAGGGCCAGCTGCAGCTTGACCACGGCGTCGCCCTTGGAGCCCTTTTGCAGCACGGTATAGCCGGTGTCGAGGCCGGCATTGTCGTCTCCGGCGTCGACGGCGTTGGCAAACGCCCGCCTCTGGAATTCGCTGGTGGCGGTGCCGGTCTGCTCCATGCCGAAATCCGCCTGGGCCTTCTTCACCGCGGCCACCATCTTCGGGCCGTAGCCGCCGTCCGCCTTGCCGCTGTAGTAGCCCAGCTCCGCCAGCCGCTTCTGCAGCCGAACCACGGCCTCGCCGGTGCTGCCGTCGCTGAGGGTCACATAGCCCGTAGCTTCGCCCACGTTGGGCGCGGCGCCCTCGAACAGCTTCTGCTGGAAGGCGTTGTCCGCGATGCCGTTGGCCTCCATGCCGAAGGCCGCCTGGGCCGCCTTGATGGCCTCCTCGGTCTTCGGGCCAAAGGTGCCGTCGGGGGTGACGTTCAGGTAGCCCAGCTCCGCCAGCCGGTTTTGCAGGTTGAGCACGTCGTCGTTGACGAGGCCGCGCTGCAGCGTGGGATAGATCACCTCGGGCTCGGGCGGCTTTTCGCTCTCCAGCTCGAACAGGATCATCTGGGTCTGGCCGTTCTTGTAGGTGGTGATCACCAGGTACTTCATGTCCTCGCCGTCGGCAGGATAGGCGAAGCGCTTGTAGAACGTGGTCGGGGTGTTTGTGGGCAGCGCAATGCCATACTTGCCGTCGATCTCGGCATCCATCAGCTGGTAGCCGTGCTCCACGGTGTTGCCCGATTCGCTGCGCAGGCTGACGTCCACCACGTTCTGGGGAACGATGGTGGTGTTGCCGATGTAGTCGATCAGGGTCAGCTCGAAGCTCGCCCCCGCCTCGTTGCCCTGCATCTTGTACTGCGTGGCGTACTTTTCGGCATAGTCCGTGGGGCGCATGTACTTCTTCATGGACTGGGTGAAGCAGACGGTCTCATAGGGCTCGTTCGTGGCCTCGACCCGGGCGTTGCCGTCGGCGTTGATCTCGGTGGTGTAGGTGAAGCTCTCGCCGTAGGGCACAATCGCCACCACCTGGGGGCCATAGCCCAGATCCTGGGTCGCGGCGGCTTCGACAGCTTCCGCCTGTTCCGCGGGCGCCTCGGCTTCCTCAGCTTCCTCGGTCCCGGCGTCCTCAGCTTCCCCGGCTTCCCCGGCTTCCCCGGTCCCGGCGTCCCCCGCTTCCGCGTCGTTCGCCTCCAAATCGGCCGCTTCAGCCTCTGCCTCATCCACCGCGTCGGCCGCTTCCTCCGGCTGGGCGTCCCCGGCCTCCCCGTCGGGCGCCTGGGTCTCAACGGCTTTTACGGTGGCGCCCGGCTGGGGCTCCAGCTTTTCGCCCGGCGCGATCAGCAGCCCGGTCTCCCCGCTCTGCTGCGCCTCGTCCGGGGCGTCGCCATCCTCGGTCAGCTGCTGGGAATCCACCTCGGGGAAGGCGTCCAGCTCCGCGCCGCTGTCCGCGCCGTCCTCCCCGGACTCGGGGAAGATGTCGTCCTCCTCGTCGGAGGGCTGGCCGCTTTCGGACATGTCCCAGGCCTCGGGGGTCACCTGGGGCGCGAGGGTCACCTGGGTGGCAGCGGTGGGCTCAGGCGTCGTCACCGTGAGCGTGTCCGTCGGCGTCCTGTCCACATACCAGCGGTGGGCAAAAATGCCCGCCACGGCCCCCAGTATGAAAAATATGACCATCGCGGCGATCAGGCGCCTGCGGTATTGCTCGCGCATGCGCCGCACGCGGGCCTTCATGGCCGCGGTCTGCTTCGGGGAATAATCTTCTTGCCTCATAGCCGTCAGTACCTCCTGATAGTGACAGTGATAAGTACTATCATTATAATCTCTGCGCCGAATGCCCGCAAGCGGCAACAGCGCCTCTACCGCGAAAAACTTTTGATGAAATCATGACTCGAATGGAAACATATGGTTAAAAATCCACTATATCCCAATCTCTCCCTCGGGCGACAGGGCCTCGACGGAGGGCAGGTCGGCCAGGGTCTCCATGCCGAAGTGCTGCAGGAACTTGTCGGTGGTGCCGTAGAGGATCGGGCGGCCCAGGGTCTCCCGCCGGCCCTGCTCCTCGATAAAGCCCTTGTTCAGCAGGCTCTGCACCGAATAGTCGCACTTCACGCCGCGCACCGCCTCGATATCGCCCTTGGTGACGGGCTGGCGGTAGGCGATGATGGACAAGGTCTCCAGCACCGCCTGGGACAGGGGCTGCTTTTGCAGCGGCTGCAAGAAGTCCTCCACCTGCTTGGCGTATTTGGGACAGATGGACAGGAACACCGTCTCGCCGCTGCGATTGAGCTGTATGCCCCGGTTTTCCAGCGCCAGGTGATCCCCCAGGGCGGCCAGCGCCGCCTCCAGCTCGGACACCGTCAGGTTCATGGCGTGGGCCAGCGCGTCGACGCGCACCGGATCGCCCGAAACGAACAGTATCGCCTCGATGATCGCCGTCAAGTTTTCCATGTCGCAGCATTCCTTCCCATGGTCGTGTCGAATTATTCTATCATATTATTGTGTAGCATTCAAGCGCATGGGGTAAAATATGACCAAAACCGTCAATCTGGGCTTTTGTTTCACATTTATTACAGATCTATTGAATTATATTACAAGCTGATATATAATCTCTGCTGAACGAGAAATATTTGTGCCCGCAGGGCATCGGATAAGAGGCAGATCAATGCGAAAGTGGATTGCGATACTCGCCGTCATGGCGCTGCTGGGCTGCGCGCTGGTTCCCGGCGTCAGCTTTACGGAGGACCGGAGCACGGTCCTGCTGGCCCGGGCGATCTACGCCCTGGCCCGGGACGCCTCCTACGACGCGAAGCTGGCCATCGGCAGCCTGGCCATGAACCGGATGGACAGCGTCTGGTTCGACGACACGCTGGACGGCGTGCTGAACGCGCAGCACCAGTTCCCCATCGGCAGCCGCTACGACGCAGAGAGTCTGGCCGCCGCCCACGAGGTGCTCTCCGGCCGCCGCACGCTGAGCGCCAATGCCCTGTACTACCAGATCCCCAACGCGACCCAGCCCAGGAACGACGCGCCCGTGGCCGAGGTGGGCGGGTTCAGGTTTTACGATTGCTGATGATATCCTGTATAAAAAACGCCCGAAAGGGCGTTTTTTATTGGGATGGAGAGAGACAACTTCTGATTTGTCGCCCCGCGACAAATCAGAAGTTACCAAACTCCCCCGTCCGGCTCAATTCCACATTGTCCCGGTCCATCTGGGCCACGCAGAACGAATCGAACGCCATATTGTCCTCCACCCGGGCGACGATGTGTTCAGAATCGATGAACAGGGTGTCCAGCGCCTGGTCGCCGGCGACGATCCTGCTGAACTCGGTGAAGTTCTCGCCGGTCACCAGCAGGCGGTGGTACTCCCGCACGGCGCCGGTGACGGTCACGTTCCGGCTGCCCATGCGCATGTCGGTGCGCCGGTAGGGAAATTCCCCCTCGAAGGCCTGCCGGTCGCCGTAGAGCATGTCGTACTCCAGCAGCTCCAGCTTGCCCAGGTATTCCTCCCCGGTGTCGCCGGGGTCGGCGGACTGGTGCAGCTTGGTCACCACGCCGCCGGAGAAGCCCAGCTGCCTGAGCAGGTTGGCGTTCAGGCGGTAGGCCTCCAGGTCCGGGGCCTCGAACTGTCCGCCGAAGTTGTTCCAGATCACATAGCGGCTGGCGTAGACGCTGCCGGTGGACAGCATGTCGTTCTCCAGCTCCAGGGCGGGCAGGTGGTCGCCGTAGGCCACCACGACGGTGGGCTCGTCGAAGCGCAGCAGCGCCAGGGTCAGCTCCCGCAGGAAGCGGTCCGTGCCCGGAAGGGCGTTGACGAAGTTCTGGAAGGGCGCCAGCGGGATCTGCTCCGGCAAGGCCTTTACCTCGATGTCCCCGTCCTTCGGCTCGTAGGTCTCCGCGTACTTGCCGTGGGTCTCCACCGCGATGCAGAACACCAGGTCGCGGGCGTCGGTGGTGTCCAGCGCGGTCAGGATCTCCTCGGTCAGGCAGGCGTCCCTGGCCCAGCCCACCGGGGTGTACTTCACGTCCTTCATGTACTCCAGCGACACGAAGCGGTCGAAGCCCAGGTTCGGATAGACCGCGTTTCGGCTGTAGAAGGTGGCCCGGTTGTTGTGCATGGCGGTGGCCTCATAGCCGTAGTCCTTCAGGTTGTAGCACATCGTCTCGCAGGTGGTGTTTTGCAGGATCGTGTTGTAGGGGTATTCCCCCGCCCCGAAGAAGTCCAGGTCCAGGCCGGTGATGACCTCGAACTCGGTGTTGGCCGTGCCGCCGCCGATGGTGGGCACGTACAGCAGTCCGCTGGGAAAGCGGCTGCACAGCCGGTTGAACCAGGGCGTGGGGTCGGCGGAATATTCACTGCCCACGATGGTGCCCACGTCGAAGAAGGATTCCAGCTGCACGAACACGATGTTCGGGTGGGCCAGGTTGTCGTCCTCGTCGAACACGGGGTACACCAGCTCGGTGGTCTCCTCCCCGGCGATCTCGTCCAGTATGCCGGTGACGGTGTCCTGGGAATAGGCCTCGGGGCGGGAGATGCCCTGCTGGCCGAAGGTGAACACAAAGCAGGTGGCGAAGCCATAGTCGTTGTAGGCGTCCACCAGGCTTTCAAAGTGGCGCGGGAATGCCCCCGCCCGGACCCCCAGCGCCGCCACCATTGCCGTCAGCAGCACGAAGCCCACGAACACCGCCAGCGCCCTGGGCAGGTTGACGCGCTCCCGCCGCTTCATGCGGCTGAACAGCGCGATCACCAGCAGTATCGCCGCGAAGCCGGTGGCGAACATCAGTATGATCTGGGGCCAGGTGTAGTAGATGGTGATCAGCGAGAAGGCGTCCTTGATCATCAGTATGTCCACCGAGCAGAAGGGCTGGGTGCGGTCCTTGATGACGATGTACTGCACGATGCCCAGCACCACCCACAGTATGGCCGTGGTGGCCAGCACCGCCCGCCGCCGCTTGAACAGCTCGGAAAACACCAGCGTGGTCAGCACGATCAGCGCGTTGTACAGGAAGTAGCCGGGCCGCTGCACGATGAATTGGAACAGCCGCGCCACCGAGAGCCCCCGGTTGCACAGCTCCAGCACCAGCGTCAGCGCCAAAGCAAGCACCGGCAGGAAGATCAGCCTGGATCTCACGCTGCCGGTATCCGTCTTGATTTCCCGCGCCTCGGAAGGACGCTTGAAGAGCTTGAACATGATATACCTCAGAATTTCACCACGTATCGCTCCCGTCGTCCGGGATGACCTTTTCCATCGCGGCGATGGCGCATTCGATCATGCTGTCGTCGGGCTCGCGGGTGGTGATGTGCTGCAGCCACTTGCCCGGGGCGGAGATGATGCGGGTGAACAGGTTGTCGGCCCGGCCCGCCAGCTTGATCAGCTCGTAGCCCACGCCCACCACGATGGGGAAGGTCAGCAGCTTCACCGCCGTCCTCAGAAGCACGTTGTCGATGCGGATGAACATGGACACGATGATGCCCACGATCAGCATCAGCACCATGAACGACGTGCCGCAGCGGGGATGGAAGCGGGTCTGGGGCCGCACGTTCTCCACCGTCAGGGGCAGGCCCTTTTCATAGCAGAATATGGTCTTGTGCTCGGCCCCGTGGTACATGTAGGTGCGGCGGATGTCCTTCATCAGCGAGGTCGCCCACACGTAGCCCACGAACAGCACGATGCGCATCACGCCCGCAAAGCAGGCCCGCAGGTAGTAGTTCTGGGCCACCGCGGGCGCGGCATTGGTCAGCCACTTCCACAGCTGCTCCGGCAGCCACACGAACAGCCCCAGCGCCAGCACCACGGCCAGCACCGTGGCGATGGGCATCATCAGCTTCTCGAAGATCTTGTCCCAGGTCGAGGGCTCCTTCTTTGCCCCGTCCTCCTCGTCCTCGATGCCGGACAGCTCCGCCGAGCGCATCAGGCACTTGTAGCCGAAGGACAGCGAGTCGATCATGTTGAATATGCCCCGGATGAAGGGCAGCTTGAAGAACGCCGCCCGGTCCTGCCCCTTGGTGGGATACTCCTCCAGGGTGATCTGCTTGGTATTGACATTGCGCACCGCCATGGCCGTGACCTTCGGGCCCCGCATCATGATGCCCTCGATCAGCGCCTGGCCGCCAATGCTCGTCTTCTTTGTCGCCATTTGTATGTTCCTTTCCGCAACGGGCCCGACGCCCGTCACACCAATCCTACTATATTATACACCGCTTTCATCGGATGTCAAATGAATTATAGGCAAGGATTGTTGACTGAACATGAACAAATTAGTTCATACTAACTTTTTACTTCCGACCCGCCGCCACGGCGCAGATCAGGTTGATGACCACCGCCGTCACCACCGCATACAGCAGCCCCGGCACCTCGAAGCCGTCCACCAGGGTATCGCAGCCGTACAGCAGCCCCACGTCGATGACCAGGCCGAACAGCCCCAGGGTCAAACAGCCCAGGGGCGCGGACACGAACCGCAGCACGGGCCGCAGCAGCAGATGGGCCACGCCCAGCAGCGCGCCGGTCAACAGGCCGGGCTTCGCCTGCTCCAGCGTGGGGATCGCCCCGCCGTAATAGCCCATCAGCGCCGCCACCATGGGCACTGCCAGCGTGCAGGTCGCGAATATGACCGCCCAGCGCCAGCCCCGTTCCTTCTTCATGTTTCGATCTCCTCAAACCACCTGTGGATTTCTCCGTCGAATGCCCGCCACGCCCCGTCCCCGGGCGGCGGGGCGGAAAAGCGCAGGGTCTCGTGCCGGGTGGGATGCTCCAGCGCCAGTGACGCCGCCCACAGCGCGATCTGCTGGCCGGGCCTGCCCCCGCCGTAGCGGGCATCGCCCCAGAGCGGGAAGCCGGCGTGGGCGTGCTGCACGCGGATCTGGTGGGCGCGGCCGGTGTACAACGTCACCTCGGAAAGGGTCAACCCCTCCCGCGCCGCCAGCGGCCGGGTGCGCAGCCGGGCCAGCCGGGCCCCCGGGGCCTCCGGGGCGACCACCCGCACCATGCCCGTGCGAGGGTCCTTGGCCAGCGCGTCCTCCAGCGTCCGCTCCCCGGTCATGGTTCCCTGCAGCACCGCAAGATAGCGCTTGTCCTGCTCGTGGGCCGCGAAGGCCGCCGACAGCCGCGCCGCCGCCTTGGACGTGCGGGCCAGCACCATCACCCCGCCCACAGGCCGGTCCAGCCGGTGCACCAGCCCCAGGTAGACGTTCCCGGGCTTTTGATATTTATTTCCAATATAACCCTTCATTATGCTCAGAAGGTCGTCGTCCCCCGAGGAATCCGCCTGAACCGGCAGGTTCGGCGGCTTCACCACGACCAGCAGGTGGTTGTCCTCGTACAGCACGCCGATGACGAACCGCCCCGCGCGAACACGATCGATCATATGGCCTCATCCTTTCGCCTGGATATGATTGTACCACGTTTGGGAGAGGAAGGCAAATTCTGATTTATCGAGCATCAGCTCGATAAATCAGAATTCCCCATTGCATCCGCCTCCAAAATGCGTTACAATAGAGAATGGATATATATGAAAGGTAAGAACCGCCATGATACGACTGATCGCCACCGACCTGGACGACACGCTGCTGGATGCCTCGGCGGGGCTGTCGCCGCGCACGAAGCGGGCGCTGGACGCCGCCATGGCCCGGGGCTGCGGCATTGCGCTGTCCAGCGGGCGGATGCTGGAGGCCATGCTGCCCTTCGCCGAAATGATCGGCGTGAATGCGCCGATGCTGCTGTACAACGGCGCGATGATCTACGACCACCGCACCGACGAGACGCTGTTCGCCCCCCGCATTCCCTATGAGACGGCGCTGGGCATCGTAAAGCTTGCGGAGGCCATGGGCTATTACATCCAGCTCTACCCCGGCAAGGGCTATTATTGCAGCGAAATACGCGACTGCACCCGGGCCTACGCCCGCCAGATCAACGTGCCCGCCACGCCGGTGGGCATGCCGATGGCCAAATGGCTCGAGCAGAATCCTTCGGACATGCAGAAGATGCTGGTCATCGACACCCCCGAGGGCGCGGACCGCATACAGGCTGCCCTGCGCGAGGCCTTCCCCCACGGCGCCTGCTACCTGAAATCGAAGCCCCACTTCCTGGAGATCGCCCCGGAGGGCGTGGACAAGGGCCGCTCGCTGGCCACCCTCGCCCGACACCTGGGCCTTCAGCCCGACGAGGTGATGGCCTTCGGCGACGGCCAGAACGACGTGCCCATGCTAAAGTACGCCGGCGCGGGCTACGCCATGGCCAATGCCTGCCCCCAGGCCCTGGCCTGCACCCCCCTCGTCGCCCCGCCCAACACCGAGGACGGCGTGGCGCAGGTGATCGAGCAGTACATCGCAGAGGGAAGGATTGGCGCGATAAATAATTAGGAAAGAGAAATGAGGAATCGCAATGGTTTCCGAAGCTGATTTTGTCAAAACCCTGGGCCTGACCCGGGTGATGGCCACCGACGCAAAGACGCTGAACATCGAGGTCAGCAACACCAACCGTCCCGGCATGCAGTTTGCCAACTACTGGGATTTCTTCCCCTACGAGCGGCCCCAGCTGCTGGGGAAGGTGGAGATGACCTACCTGTCCCAGCTGGACGAGCTGACCCGGCGGGAGCGGCTGCAGAAGTACTTCAACTATCCCCTGCCCTGCATCATCATCTGCCGGGGCTATCCCTGCTTTGACGAGATGCTGGTGATGGGCATGGCCCGCAAGATTCCCATCTATTCCACCAACAAGGAGACCACCCAGTTCGAGCTGGACCTGATCGCCTTCCTGCGGGACCGGCTGGCCCCGAGGGAGACCCGCCACGGCGTGCTGGTGAACGTGTTCGGCGCGGGCCTGCTGATCACTGGCAACAGCGGCGTTGGCAAGAGCGAGGCGGCGCTGGAGCTGGTCAAGCGCGGCCACCAGCTGGTGGCGGACGACGTGGTGGACATCCGCCGCGTGGAGGACAACCGGCTGATCGGCGAGGCGCCGGAGCTGGTGCGCCACTTCATGGAGATCCGCGGCGTGGGCATCATCGACGTGTCCACGATGTACGGCGCCGGCGCGATCATGCGCAGCAAGCACATCGACATGGTCATCCACCTGGAGCTGTGGCAGTCGGACAAGGAGTACGACCGGCTGGGCCTGACGGACAATTACATCGACATACTGGGCGTGAAGGTGCCCAGTCTGCTGCTGCCCATCCATCCGGGCCGCAACCTGGCGGTGGTGCTGGAGGTGGCCGCCCGCAACCTGCGCCTCAAGCAGATGGGCTACAACGCCGCCAACGAGCTGACCCGCCGCCACATGGCCCGGTTCCAGAACAATCTGGAAGAGTAAATTATAATCGGAGGTAATCACTATGCTTTACATCGGCATCGACGTCGGCGGCATGTCCATCAAGGCGGGACTCGTGGACGCAGAAGGCAACATACTGTTCAAGCACAGCTGCCCCACCGGGGTCGAACGCGGCTACGGCGCGGTCATCCGCGACATCGCCCAGCTGGGCCTGGACACCGTCCAGAAGAGCGGCCACAGCATGGAGGAGGTCAAGTCCATCGGCATCGGCATCCCGGGCATCATGGACCAGCGCACCGGCATCATCCCCTTCTGCACCAACCTGGCCTGGCACGACGTGCCCATCATCGAGGAGATGAAGCAGTACACCGACCTGCCCGTGTACGTGGACAACGACGCCACCGTGGCGGGCCTGGCCGAATCGGTCAGGGGCGTCTCCGCCGGCACGCAGAACAGCGTGTTCGTCACGCTGGGCACCGGCGTGGGCGGCGGCGTCATCATCAACGGCAAGCCGTTCTCCGGCGCCTACGGCGTGGCCACCGAGATCGGCCACATGGTCACCGTGGCGGGCGGCCTGCCCTGCACCTGCGGCAAGCGGGGCTGCTGGGAGCGCTACGCCAGCGCCACCGCGCTGATCCGCGCCGGACGGGTGCTGTGCGCCGAAAAGCCGAGCTGCCCGCTGATGAAGCAGGTGAACGGCGACATCCGCGCCATCACCGCCAAGGACGTGATCGACCTGGCCATGAATGGCGACGACGACTGCGTGAAGATCTTCGACAATTACGTCTACCACCTGGTGGTGGGACTGACGAACCTCATCAACGTCTACGACCCCGAGGTCATCGTACTGGGCGGCGGCGTATCCCACTGCGGAGAATTCCTGCTCAACGCCGTGCGTGCGCTGCTGCCGAAGTACGTGTTCTTCAAGACCATGCCCTACGCCCGGGTGGAGCTGGCCACGCTGACCAACGACGCCGGCATCATCGGCGCTGCGATGCTGGGAAGGTAAATGAACATGCGCACCTGCGAACGCTTTTTGAAATACATCCAATACGACACCGCCTCCGATAACAAGAGCCCCACCTGCCCCAGCACCGAAAAGCAGCTGGCCCTGGGGCGGGCGCTGGCCGACGAGATGAAGGCCATGGGCATTGCCGACGCCCGGCTGGACGAGCACGGCTACGTCTACGGCAGCATCCCCGCCAACGCCGAGGGACTGCCCGCCATCGGGCTGATCGCCCACATGGACGTGGTGGACTGCGTGCCCAGCGCCCCGATGGACGCCTCGATCGTCGAAAACTACGACGGCGGGCCCCTGACCCTCAAAAACGGCCTGGTGCTGGACCCCGCGGTGTTTCCCGCGGTGGCCGGGGCGAAGGGCAAGCGCCTGATCGTCACCGACGGCAACACCTCCCTCGGCGCGGACGACAAGGCCGGCGTGGCCGAGATCATGACCGTCTGTGAGCGCCTGCTTTCGGACCCCACGCTGAAGCACGGCAGGATCTGCGTCGGCTTCACCCCCGACGAGGAGATCGGCCGGGGCGCGGACCGGTTCGACGTGGAGGGCTTCGGCGCGGACTTCGCCTACACCGTGGACGGCGGCGTGGTGGGCGACATCAACTATGAAAACTTCAACGCCGCCTCCGGCGCGGTGACCGTCCACGGCCGCAGCGTCCACACCGGCAGCGCCAAGAACATCATGGTCAACGCCCTGCTGGTGGCCATGGAGTTCAACGCGATGCTGCCACCCCAGGAGCGCCCGGAGCACACCGAGGGCCGCGAGGGCTTCTATCACCTGCGCAATATGAAGGGCCAGGTGGACCTGGCCGAGCTGGATTTCATCATCCGCGACCACGACAGGGCGCAGTTCGAGGCCCGCAAGGCCCGCTTCGCCGCCATCGCCGACTACCTGAACGGCGTGTACGGCCCCGGCACGGTGGAGGTCAAAATCAAGGATTCCTACTATAACATGCGCGAGATCATCGACGGCCGCATGGACATCGTGCAGCGGGCCCTGGACGCCTACCGCGCCGTGGGCGTGGAGCCCAGTATCGCCCCGATCCGCGGCGGCACCGACGGCGCGACGCTGACCTACAAGGGCCTGCCCTGCCCCAACGTCGCCACCGGCGGCATGAACTTCCACGGCCGCTTTGAATGCGTCGCCGTGGAGGACCTGGACAAGATGACCGACATGCTGGTCAGGCTGGTCACTGAATAACGAAGAGGCTTTATAATGTACAACACCCCCTCCAAAAAAGTCACCCGCGCCACCGCCGCCATACTGACGGTGGCCTTCCTGGGCTTTGTCTTCGCCGCGTTCTTTACGATGGTCGTCGGCAGCCGGGACGAGCTGGTCCATTCGATCCAGATGACGCCCGCCATGAAGAAGGCCCTGCCCAAAAACGCGGGGCCGCTGGACCGGCTCTCCGCCCGCATAAACGGCTTCACCTCCACGATCTCGGAGATCATGTGGCACAAGGAAGAGATGGGCTATGTCAACTCGGCCTTCCAGTACGGCCTGGGCAAGCGGGTCATCAACACCGGCAGCCAGAACATGATCACCCTCGCCGACGGCCACCTGTACGACCTGGCGGACTACAAGGACCTGTCGCAGAACGCCCGGGAGATCGCCGCACTGCGCCGCACCACGCTCGGGGACATCCCCTTCCTGTTCACCTACGAGCACCCCACGCTCTACGACGCCGGCCTGATGCCCACGGGCTACGAGGCGCTGGACCACTCCGCCCAAATGGCCGACGAGGCCATCGCCACGCTGAAGGCGGAGGGCGTCGACGTGCTGGACAGCCGGGACGTGCTGCCCCACTGCGGCCGGGACATGAACGACCTGCTGATGGTCACCGACCAGCACTGGTCCACCCTGGCGGCCATCACCATGGCCCAGGCCATCGCCGCCCGGCTGAACGAGATGACCGGCGCGGCGCTGGACACCTCGCTGCTGGATTTGGAAAACCTGAACACGCTGGTCCACGAAAAGCTGTTCATGGGCAAGTACGGCCAGCGGGTGGGCCCCGGCATCGTCGACCCCGACGACATCGTCGAATACTGGCCCAAATACGACACCCACGTCACCCGCAACACCCGGCGCAGCAAGACCGTCGAGGAGGAGCAAGGGGACTGGCGGACGGTCATGACCCGCTTCGACCGGCTGGAGCCGGACCCCGGGAAGACCTGGAACAAGACCGCCTACACCTACTACGGCCAGGTAGAGCGCTACGACATCATGGCCAACGAGGCCGCCCCGGACTATACCATACTGCTGCTGAAGGATTCCTACAGCGCCCCCATCGGCCGCTTCCTGTCGCTGCTGGCCCGCCACGTGATCTGCGTGGACCTGCGCCAGGACGTGGACCCGCTGGAGACCTGGGTGGAACAGTACCACCCCGACGCCGTGGTGATGGCCTACAGCCTGCAAATGCTGCGGGACGACGCCTATGCCTTTGAATAGAACACAAACGGAGGAACCATCCATGACCGTCAGTGAAGCCCTGAACGCCCTTTCCGACCTGGAAGCCACCCTGCGCGCCTATTCCCATGCCCTCGGCGTTTTGAACTACGACGCCGAGACCGTCGCGCCCCGCAACTCCGCCCCGGCCCGGGGCGAGACCATGGCCTTTTTGAGCGGCATCGTGCACGAGCGCGTCACTGCCGAACAGACCGGCGAGATCGTTGACACGCTGCTTTCGCAGAGGGAAAGCCTGTCCCCGGCAGACAGACGCCGCGCGGAGCTGCTGAAGAAGCAGCGGGACGAGCTGACCCTGATCCCCGCCAGGGAATACATGGACTACCAGCAGCTGCTGGCCGAGTCCATGCAGGCCTGGCACGACGCAAAGCTCTCCAGCGACTACGCCGCCTGGGCCCCGTACCTGGAGAAGATCGTCGCCTTCAACCGCCTGCTGGCCCGGCGCAAGGACGCCGCGAAGCCGGCCTACGACGTGCTGCTGGACGGCTACGAGGAGGGCCTGACCCACGAGACCCTGGACCCCTTCTTCGCCCTGCTGCGCCGGGATCTGACCCCGGTGATCCTGGAGGTGGCTCAGAAGCCCCGCCCGGACACGTCCTTCCTGAACCAGCCCTACCCCATTCACCTGCAGCGGCACTTCACCGACCGGGTGCTGGCGATCATGGGCATCAGCCGGGACGACTGCGCCGTGGGCGAGACGGAGCACCCCTTCACCGAGGGCTTCAACAAGCACGACGTGCGCATCGCCACCCACTACCACGAGGAAAACGTGCTGTCCAACCTGTACAGCGTGGTCCACGAGGGCGGGCACGCGCTGTACGAGCTGGGCATCGCCGACGAATACCAGGGCACGCTGCTCTCCGGCGGCAGCAGCATGTCGATCCACGAGAGCCAGAGCCGCTTCTACGAGAACCTGATCGGCCGCAGCCTTCCCTTCTGCGAGGTGCTGCTGCCCGAGCTGAAAGCGCTGTTCCCCGAACAGCTTCGCGGCGTGGACGCCGAAAAGCTGTACCGCGCCGCGAACCTGTCCGAGCCCTCGCTGGTGCGCACCGAGGCCGACGAGCTGACCTATTCCATCCACGTGATGATCCGCTACGCGCTGGAGAAGGCCATGATCGAGGGGGACCTGAATGTGAAGGACATCCCCGGCGAGTGGAACCGCATGTATAGGGAATACCTGGGCGTCGAGGTGCCGGACGACCGGCGGGGCTGCCTGCAGGACAGCCACTGGTCCTTCGGGGCCATCGGCTACTTCCCCAGCTACGCCCTGGGCAGCGCCTACGGCGTGCAGATGCTGGAGCGCATGGAGCAGGACATCGACGTCTGGGGCGCGGTGCGCTCAGGCAGTCTGAAGCCCATCACCGCCTGGCTGGGCGAAAGGATCCACCGCCACGGCCAGCTGCTGACCCCCGCCCAGCTGGTGGAGGGCGCCTGCGGCGGCCCCTTCGACCCCCACCGCTATGTCAATTATTTGAAGGACAAGTATGGCAGGCTTTATCAGCTATAAAATAAAAGGAGGCCTCCCCCATGTCTGACATCGGCAATTCCAACCGCATCAGCCGGGAATACATCGATTCCCTGCGCATCGAGACCCGCTACATGGATTCGACCATCCCGGACACCGCCTTCACCCTCTACGGCGAGCGCTTCGCCTCCCCCATCATGACCGCCGCCCTGTCCCACCTGGACCACTTCATGTTCCCCGGCGCGGCCACGGCGCTGGCCCGGGGCGCGAAGGCCGCGAACGCGGTGCTGTGGTACGGCATGGCCGAAAACAGCGAGATCGACGCCCTGGCCGCCACCGGCGCGCGGGTGATCGAGATCATCAAGCCCTACACGGACCGGGAGAAGATCTTCGCGAAGCTCCGCCACGCCGAGAAGCTGGGCCTGCTGGCCGTGGGCGTGGACATCGACCACCCCTTCGGCGAGGACGGCAGCCTGGACGTCGTGGACGGCGAGGAGATGACCCCCATACGCACCCCCGAGCTGGCGCAGATCTGCGCGGCGACGAAGCTGCCCGTGATCGTCAAGGGCGTGCTCAGCCGCCGGGACGCCGAGCGCTGCCTGGTCGCCGGGGCGAGGGGCCTGGTGCTCTCCCACCACAACAACCGCATCGAATACGCCGTTCCCCCGCTGGCGATGCTGCCGGAGATCGCCGCCATCGCCGGGGACGTGCCCCTGTTCGTGGACTGCGAGATCAAGACCGGCATGGACGCCTTCAAGGCGCTGTGCCTGGGGGCGAAGGGCGTTTGCATCGGCCGTCCGCTGATGACCGCCATCAAGCAGGGCGAAGCCCAGGCCGTCCGGGACTACCTGAACCAGGCGCGGAACGGCCTCGCCAAGGCCATGGCCTACACCGGCTGCGCGGACCTGGACCACATGGACCCCACCATCATCCGGCGGGTTTGAAGGCGCTGAAGCATTGCGACCCCGGCACGATTCACAGGCGAGGACAGACATGGACGACATAATTTCCCGAACGGTCGCCGAGCTGGAGCGCACGGGCCGTTTTTCAGAGATGAAGCGCTTCAGGCAGCACGGGCGCTACTCCGTCTACGACCACTGCGTGAACGTGGCCAGGGAAGCCCTGCGCATCGCCGACCGGGTCGGGGGCAAGCTGGACCGGGAGGCCCTGGTCCGCGGGGCGCTGCTGCACGATTACTTCCTGTACGACTGGCACGAGCCCGACCCGAGCCGGCCGAACCACGCCTTTTACCACGCCCGGATGGCCTGGGAAAACGCCCGCCGGGACTATGACCTGAGCCCGACGGAGGAGGACATCATCCGCCACCACATGTTCCCGGTGGTGCCCATTCCGCCAAGGACGGCGGAGGGCTGGATCGTCAGCGCCGCGGACAAGGCCTGCGCGCTGAAGGAGACGCTGTCCAAAGAAGCGTCGGATAAAAACACAGAACACCAGGAGGACAACCTATGAAAAAGCTTGGATTCGGCCTGATGCGCATGCCGCTGACCGACCCGAACAACGACGCCGCCGTGGACATCGAGCAGGTCAAGCGGATGGTCGACCGGTTCATCGAAAAGGGCTGCACCTACTTCGACACCGCCATCATGTACAACGGCTTCGCCAGCCAGAGGGTCGCCAAGGCGGCGCTGGTGGACCGCTACCCCAGGGACCGCTTCACGCTGGCCACGAAGCTGCACAGCGGCTTTTTCAATTCCCTGGAGGACCGGGACAGGGTCTTCAACGACCAGCTGGAGCAGACCGGGGCGGGCTACTTCGACTACTACCTGCTCCACGGCATTGAGGCCGGCAGCTATCCCAAATATGAGCAATACGACTGCTTCAGCTGGCTGCTGGACAAGAAGGCCAAGGGGCTGGTGAAGCACGCCGGCTTCTCCTTCCACGACACCCCCCAGCTGCTGGACGAGATCCTCACGAAGCACCCGGAGATGGAATTCGTGCAGCTCCAGATCAACTACCTGGACTGGGAGAGCGAGTGGATACAGTCCCGGGCCTGCTATGAGACGGCGGTCAAGCACGGAAAGCCCGTGGTGGTCATGGAGCCGGTCAAGGGCGGCACCCTGGCAAAGCTCCCCCCGGAGGCCGAGGCGCTGCTGAAGGCCGCGAACCCGGAGGCATCCCTGCCGTCCTGGGCGATCCGCTTCGCCGCCAGCCTGGAGAACGTGATGGTGGTCCTCTCCGGCATGAGCAATGTGGCGCAGATGGAGGACAACCTGAGCACCATGGCGGATTTTGTGCCGCTGACCGGGGACGAGATCGCCCTGGTGGAGAAGGCCGCCGGGATCGTCAACGGCCAGATCGCCGTCCCCTGCACGGGCTGTTCCTACTGCACCGAGGGCTGCCCGATGCAGATTCCCATTCCAAAGTACTTCTCGCTGTACAACGAGGACATGCGCGAGGACCTGGCGCAGAAGGGCTGGACGGTCAACTTCTCCAACTACGAAAACCTGACGACGCGGTTTGGCAAGGCGTCGGACTGCGTCGCCTGCGGCCAGTGCGAAGGCGTCTGTCCCCAGCACCTGCCGATCATCGCGCGGCTGAAGGACGTGGCGGCGCATTATGAGCGGTGAGGTAACTATTATCGTGAACAAACCTCGTAGGGGCGCTCTCCGAGCGCCCGCGGGCGGATTGTTCACAATAAGATACATTCCGGACTGAACAGGAGCCTATTGCGACATGACAAAGGTC
Source organism: Clostridia bacterium (assembly GCA_045658005.1). Lineage (GTDB taxonomy): Bacteria > Bacillota > Clostridia > Christensenellales > Aristaeellaceae > UBA2862. Next base: position 28,965 of record JAZOUD010000131.1, read on the forward strand.
GATTTGATCACCGGCTTCCTCGGCGCGGGGAAGACCACCTTCATCCACCTGCTGCTGCGCCATCTGCGCGGCCAGAAGGTGCTGGTCATTGAAAACGAGTTCGGCAGCATCGGCGTGGACGCCAAATTCCTCCGGGACGACGGCTGCCCGATCGAGGACCTCGCCGGGATGTGCATGTGCTGCCGGGGCCGGGGGAAATTCATCGCCATGCTGGCGGACGCCGCCGCCCAGGGCTACGACCGGGTCATTGTCGAGCCCTCCGGCATCTACGACGTGGACGAGTTCTTCGGCGTGATGAACGAGCCCGCCGTGAAAGCCGGCTGCGCAATCGGCAACGTGCTGGCCATCGTGGACGCCGACGCCCCCCGGGACGTCTCCATGGAAACCGGCTACCTGATGGTCACCCAGCTGCTGGCCGCCGGCGCGGTGATCCTGAGCAAGGCCCAGCTGGCGGAGCCGGAGACCCCGGGGCGGACCGTGGCGTGGCTGAACGACCTCATTCGCGCTTACGGCGGCACGCGCGTGCTGTCGGACGAGGTCTGCGCGAAGGACTGGTCCGGCCTGACCGAAGCGGACTTCGACCGGTTCATGGCCTGCGGCCACCGCCGCGACCCCCACAGCCACCTGGCCATGGATCACGGCGAAATCTACGATTCCTGCATCCTCGCGGGCATCTGCCGGGACGAGGCGGATCTGCGGGAAAAGCTCGCCGCCCTGATGAACGACAGCCGTTTCGGCGAAATCCTGCGTGCGAAGGGCCACCTTCGCGACGGGGAAAGGCGCTGGTACCAGGTCAACTGCACCCGCCGCGAGCTGTCGGTGGAACCCGCCCCCAACATCAGGCGGGGCGTGCTGGTCGTCATCGGCCAGCATTTGGACAGCGAAGCGCTGGAGGGACTGTTCGGAGTGTAGCGGGAAGGCACGGCAGGACGCGCGGAAGAGATAAATTCTGATTTGTCGAGGAGACGAGCGGTTCCCAAAAGCCTTCCCCCGATGGGGAAGGTGGCCCGCGCAGCGGGTCGGAAGAGGTCCTCCCTTCACGTTGCGATTCGCGCCTATGCTCCAATAGACGTTGTCT
>JAZOUD010000132.1:0-17063 GCA_045658005.1 Clostridia bacterium
GCCGAAGCCGACCGAGAAGCCCGAGCCGAAGCCGACCGAGAAGCCCGAGCCGAAGCCGACCGAGAAGCCCGAGCCGGTGTTCCCCGTGGGTGACGACGATGACGACGATGACGACGATGACGACGATACCACCACTACCACCGAGACCACCGAGACCCCCGAAACCCCTGAGGTGTACACCACCGCTTCCGGCATTACCGTGGTCGAAGGTGCTCCCGCCGCCGAGACCCTGAAGCAGGTCTTCGCCGCGATCCCCGCCAACACCGAGGTTTCCTTCGATGGCGTGGATAAGGAGGTTGCTGACGCTCTGATCGCCGCGATCAACGAGGGTGCTACCCCCGCCGAGCTGCTGGAGATCCTGGCCAACTTCCCCACCCAGATCATTGATGGCACGCCCTGCTACGTCGTGACCATTTCCTACACCGACGCGGCTGGCACGCCCGTGACCGAGAACTACGCCTTCAGCACTGCCGATGGCACGCTGGTCAAGGTGTTCTGATCGGGACTTTGACAAAGCAACGCCCCCATCCCAAGCGGATGGGGGTTTTGCTTTGCTTTGTCAATGGGGGGGAGAAGGTCAGATCGTAACTGTGAACGTGTCCGTAGGGGCGATTTCCAATCGCCCGCGGGCGCTCGGAGAGCGCCCCTACGAGGTATGTACACAGAAACAGTTGCGTCAGATTGATATCGCTCAACGGGAACGGCATCAAATCGCCATCACGCAGCAGCCGACGGGGGCATCCTTCGTGATTTCAACTTCGTTGGGCAACCGCGTCGCCCCTGTGAGGCGCACGAACCCGGCTTCGTCGGTGATGTTGAAGTGGCAGTAGCGGTTTTGAAAGTGCATGGCGACGGCGCAGCGGGGTTTGAAGGTATCGATCAGCTTCACTGCCGTTGGGGTGTCGATGGTGAAGGTGCCGCCGATGGGGATCAGCATCACATCCAGGTTTGAAAGGGCGGCCTTCTGCGCGTCGGTGTCGGGCATGTGGCCCAGGTCGCCCAGGTGGGCGATGCGCAGGCCGTCGGCCTCGATCAGGTGGATCAGGTTTTCGCCCCGCTTCGTCCCCTTCGCGTCGTCGTGGAAGGCGGGCACGGCGGTGATCTTCGCGCCGCAGACCTCGTGGACGCCGGGGGTGTTCAGTATGGCGGGGTCGCCGTCCACCGCCTGGAAATAGTTGTGGTCGAAGTGGCCGTGGCTGGAAAGTATCGCGTCGGCCCGCACGTGCAGCGGGGGATAGCCCACGGTGTCGTCGTAGGGGTCGGTGACGACGGTGCCGCCGGGCAGCGTCAGTTCAAAGCAGGAATGGCCGTGCCATTTGAGTTTCATCGGTTTTACACCTCCAATTCATGGTCGAGCAGCGCGCAGGCGTACAACCCGCCGCCGCGGGTCGGTTCCTCTGGATTCATGGCGTTCAGCCGCAGGCAGGCCGCCGCCCGCTGGCGCAGCTGCCGGTCGAAGCGGGCCGCGCCGTCGCCGCCGTCCAGGCAGCGCATTCCGAGGGCGTACAGCTTCAGGCTCTCGCCGTCGGGACTGCGCCCCCGAAAGCGGAACAGGCTTTGGCAGAGGTCGTCCGGAGGGTCGGGACGGGACGCCTCCAGCCGGGAAAGCCAGATCCCGGCGGGCCAGAGCCGCAGCAGTCCGCCGCTGCCGGCGCAGTGGAAGCCGGCTTCGGAAAGCAGGCCGGCCCAGTCCATCCGGGCGCTGACTCGGGGCGCGTCGGTGACAAACAGCGCGTCGCCCCGGTCCCGCCGCAGGAAGGCCTCCTCGGGCAGCGCCGCCGCTGCCGCCGTCCGCAGCGTCCGGGCCAGGCTATGCATAGGTCCTCAGCGCCTCGGGCAGGGCGTCCACCAGATCTGAGGCGCACATGCCCCGCACGCCGGCCTTTTTCTGGGCCAGCTCGCCCGCCCGGCCATGGATCTCGCTGGCGAAGGCGGCGCATATTGCCAGGTGGATGCCGGTCATGGGGGTACCCATGGCGGCGTACTGGGCCATCAGGCCGCCGATCAGCCCGGTCAATGCGTCGCCGCTGCCGCCCTTGGCCATGCCCGCGCAGCCGCTGGCGCTGAGCCAGTTCACGCCGCCCACCGGGATGACGCTGGTCGCCCCCTTCAACAGCGCCTGGCAGCCCAATGCATTGAGCGCCGGCCCGTCGGCCAGCGGGTCGGACAGGGGACGGCCCAGCAGCCGCGCAGCCTCGCCGGGGTGGGGGGTGATCAGGTGATGGGGGCGAAGCAGGGCCTTCAGGGCGTCGTCCGCTGCGATCAGGTTCAGCCCGTCGGCGTCAAACAGCGCGGGGACCCCACATTCAAGAAGCAGCTTCAGCACCCGAGGCGCGGCTCTTCGGGAAAGCCCGCAGCCGCAGGCCACGGCGTGCTTGCCCGCCAGCGCGTATCTCAGGACCTCTGCGGCCTCCGGGGCGATGGCCCCGTCCCGCTCCGGCAGCGGTATCGCCATGGCACAGGGGGCCAGCGTCTGCAAGATGGGCACGATGGATGCCGGGCAGGCCACCGTGACCAGTCCCGCCCCCGAGCACAGTGCCGCCCTGGCGCACAGCGCTGCCGCCCCTGCCATGCCCACCGAACCCGCCACGATCAGCAGGTGCCCGTTGTTGCCCTTGTGGGCGTTGCGGGGCTTGCAGGGCAGGCCTGCGGCGACGTTCTTCGCCTCGATGAGCCGGGTCATGTCCTCGGGGAAGAAGGTCTGGGGGATGCCGATGTCTTCGACCTCGATGACCCCGCATACATCCAGCCCGTCGGCCAGGCGGTGGCCGGTCTTTTCAAACTGGAACGTGACCGTCAAATCCGCTGTCACGCAGGGCTCGAAGGCCGCGCCGGTGAGGCCGTTCAATCCCGAGGGGATGTCCACGGCCACCACCTTCGCGCCGAGACAGCGTTCGGCGTTCATGCGCCGGATCAATTCGGCGGCAGGCCCCTCGGGCGAGCGGGACAGGCCCGTGCCGTACAGCGCGTCCACCCAGACGTCCGGCGCGGCTGCTTCGGCGTCCGGGAGCAGCTCCGGAATGCCCATCGCCAAGGCCAGTTCCCGGTTCCTGATGGCGTCCGGGGTCCTGGGCGGGGCGGCGGGGAACAGGGCGCACTTCCCGCCGATCTTCGCGTACATCCTGGCGCAGGCATAGCCGTCCCCGCCGTTGCCGCCGGGGCCGCAGGCGAAGTAAACGGTCCGCTCCAGCCCGAAGTGGCGGGCGATGGCCACGTTCAGCGCCCGGGCCGCCCGCTCCATCAGATCAATGGAGGGCGCGCCCGTCTCAGTGAAGTAACGCCCTTCCATGTCGCGCATCTGCTGTGGAGTAATGAGTGGCTTCATTTCCAATTCCTCACGCCTCATTCCTGATTCCTGATTCCAAGACGGCTGTCGCCGCGGCCATGCCGGCCTCGTGGGTGATGGACACCCAGACGGTGAAGCGGTCGCCGCACAGCGCCCGGGCGCGGTCCAGGGCCTTGCCGCTCAGGGCGCAGCGAGGGCAGCCGGCGGCGTCGGGGGTGATCCCGATGTCCGACAGCTCGATGCCGACCAGGCCGGTGCCCAGGGCCTTTGACACGGCCTCCTTGGCGGCGAACAGCCCCGCAGCGATCTCGCCCCGGCGTATGCCGGAGGCGGCGCGTATGCGTTCGGCCTCGGCGACGCTGAAAACCCGATCCACGAAATGAGGCCGCTCGATGGCCTTTTTCATGCGCTCGATCTCACACAGATCCAGCCCAATGCCCGCGATCATGGCGACGCCCCCTTTCATATCAAATCGTCCAATCCCGGCGGAATTGCGACTTCCCGTTTAATATTATAGCACATATGCGGCGTTTTGGACAGATATTCTTGTAAATCAGGATGTGAAAAGGTATACTATTATAGATGATATAAGGGGGACTTCTGATTTGTCGAGGGGAAGGCTTTTGGAAACCACATCGCCCCGCGACATATCAGAATTTGCCACACCAACCCTACCACAGGAGGTCACGCCATGCAGGTTACACAGCGTTTCGCCCAGCTTTTGACGAAGAACGTGGGCAAGATCATCGTGGGCAAGGAGGACGCCATAGGGCTGATGATGGTGGCCATACTGTGCCGGGGGCACGTGCTGATCGAGGACGTGCCGGGGGTGGGCAAGACCACGCTGGCCAGCGCGCTGGCGCGGTCGCTGGATTGCTCGTTCAAGCGCATCCAGTTCACCCCGGACATCACTCCCAGCGACATCACCGGCTTTTCCATCGCCAACTTCAAGACCGGCGAGATGGAATACCGGCCGGGCATGATCATGAGCCAGATCGTGCTGGCGGACGAGATCAACCGCACCTCGCCCAAGACCCAGTCGTCGCTGCTGGAGGTGATGGAGGAGGGCCAGGTGTCCGTGGACGGCGTGACCTACGCCATGCCCCGGCCCTTCATCGTGCTGGCGACCCAGAATCCGGTGGACTTCGTGGGCACCTATCCGCTGCCCGAGGCCCAGCTGGACCGCTTTTTCATGCGGGTTTCCATCGGCTACCCCACGCCCCAGGAGGAGGCGGAGATCCTGGAGCGCTACACCACCGGCCAGCGCCCGATGGAGGACCTGAAGCCCATCTGCACCAGCGCCGACATCCTCCGGCTCCAGCAGGAGGTGGAGAAGGTCTACGCCGCCAAGGAGCTGCGGGTGTACGTCTCCGCCATCGCTGCCGCCACGCGAAAGAGCGGGGCGCTGCAGCTGGGGGTTTCCACCCGCGGGGCGATATCCCTGCTGCGGGCGGCCCAGGCCTATGCGCTGCTGGACGGGCGCGACTTCGTGAAGCCCGACGACGTACAACGCATGGCCGAGCCCGTGCTGGCCCACCGCCTGGTACTCTCCCCCGAGGCCCGCATGCGCAACATGACCGCGCAAAGGGTTTTGAACAACGTGATGGGCAACGTGCAGGTGCCGGTGAAATCAAAATGATGCATAATTTCACCCGCTTTGCGGGCTACGCCCTTCTCATGGCCGCCATGCTAGCCGCGGGGCTGAGCACGGGCACGCGGCTGTATTACCTGATTTTTTACGCCCTGCTGGCGCTGCTGCTGCTGGCCGCCGTGTCCGTGGGGTGGACGCTGGTCACGCTGCGGGTGACGCTCAAGGGCGTCTCGGCCCGGGTGGAGCGGGGCGAGCGCATCCCGGCGGTGTTCACCGTGCGCCACGCCTGTCCGCTGCCGGTGTCGGCCATACAGGTGCGCCTGAGCGTGCCCTCGGCGCTGGCGCCGAACCAGGCGGTGAACGTCTCCTGCCCGCCCTTCGCGCGCCATACTTTTCGCCAGGTGATCGAATGCCCCCACCGGGGGGTGTACGAGGTGGGCGTGACGCGGGTATCTGTCACGGACGCCTTCGGGCTGATTTGCCTGGGGCGCCGGCCGGGGACGCGGCTTGTGAAGCTTGAGGTGGCCCCGCGGGCCAGAGCGGCCCGGCCCCTGCGACTGAGCGCCTCCGACCAGGGCCCCCAGTCGATCCGGCGGGCGGCGGAGGACAACGCCTCGCCCTCGGACGTGCGGGCCTGGCAGGAGGGGGACGAGCTGAAGAAGGTGCACTGGAAGCTGTCCCTGCGTAGGCGGGCATTGCAGGTGCGCACCTATGAGGAGACGGCCCGGCCCGATACCCTCGTCATTCCCGACCTGCAGCAGGTCACCGCCCTGCGGGACATGCAGCTGACCCTGGAGGACTGCGTCTGCGAGGTGGCGCTCGGGGCAGCCCAGTCCCAGCTTCGCGCCGGCGATCCGGTGCGCATGCCCCTGGTGGCGACGCAGCCCCGGGAGATCGCGGGCCAGTTTCCCGCCGACATCCCCGCCTTTGCCGACGCCATGCTGCGGGCCCGGTTCGACAGCCCCTATGGCTACGAGCAGGTGCTGACGCTGATGCTGGCCCGCTTCCAGCGCACCGGCGGCGCGGTGCTGGTGACCGCGCGGCTGACCACCCGCATCGCAGACATGGCCCTGCGGATGCAGCGCTCCGGCGTGGCGACCCGCCTGGTGTGGGTCTCCGACGACGACCGGGACGAATCCATGGCCCTGATCGAACGGCTGAAGATGGGCGGGGTGCAGGCGGAACGGCTGGACCCCTGGGACGAGGGAAATGAGGAATGAGGAATTAGGAATGAGGAATGGATGGCGGCGGATTGCGACACGAAGTCAGCCCTTTAGGGCCACCGCGGGAATGACTCGGCAATCCCTAATCCCTAATTCCTAATCCCTCACAATAAACGAAAGGTGACATGACGGATACCCGTATGAACAAGAACCTGACCAACAGGGCCCGGCTGGACCGGTCGGCGATCGCGGCGGTGCTGGCGCTGCTGTTCGCGGGGAGCGCGACGGCAGTGGCCGCCTCGGCGCTGGGAGCGGCGGTTTCTGCGCTGGAGCTGTACGCGGCGGCGCTGGTCGCCGTGGCGCTCTGCGTGGCGGGCACGCTGACCGGCGGCGCGATCATCGCGTCGCTGGGCTTTGTGGTGGTCGCCGGGCTGTACCTGGCTACCCACGGGGCTGGGCTTTCGGGGCTGCGGGAGCTGTTCGCCCAGTGGTCGGGACAGGCCGCCGAGTCCGCCGGCGCGGTGGAGGGGGCGCGTCTGCTGCTGACCTGCGCCAGCTTCACTTTCGGGGTCTTGTTCTTCGTGCTGTTGAGCCACAACGAATTTGTGAGCCTGGCCATCGTGCTGCTGATGGCGGTGCTGGTGGCCTGTCACGCCATGTCCCAGTCGGCTTCGCTGGGCGCGGCGGTGCCGGGGCTGGTGGCCGCCGCCGCGGCGTTTGCCCTGACGGGCGGCGTGCAGCGGGATTTTTCGTCGCTGCGGGTGTTGGTTCCGGCGGCGCTGGCCCTGGCACTGGCCCTGGCGCTGGTGCCGGGGGGCCGGATGACCTGGAGGCCGCTGGAGGACGCCGCCGAGCGCGTTCGGAACATGTTCGAGCAGTACTTCCGCTTCACCCACGAGCGCATCGCCTTCTCCATCAACGAGGAGGGCTACGACCACGCCGGCGAGGTGGGGGACGCGGTGGTGTCGATGCTGGGCGGGCCCGCGACGCCCCACACCGACCCGGTGATGGCGGTGCATACCGATGCCGACGTGCTGCTGCGCGGCGCGATCCGCACGGCCTACACGGGCTATTCATGGGTGGACAACGTGCCCAAGAGCCGCTTCCTGTACTACGACCTGACCCACCGGGTTACCCGTGAACGGCTGTTCATTCCTCCTGCGGCGCTGGACGACGCGCTGCTGAAGGTGGACGTATCGGTTGAGATGCTTGACGACGGCACCAGTACGCTGTTCGTACCGGGGATGATGGACGAATTCCGAATGGACCTGTCCACCGCCGTCTACTACAACACCGCCGGCGAGGTGTTCCTGTCCCGGGCGGTGCAGCGGGGGGACAGCTATCGCCTGCGGGCGCTGCTGCCGGAGATGGCAGACGCGCTGCGCCGGGCGGTGATCGACGGCGAGGCAGCCGGGGACGAGCGCTACCAGGACATACTGGAGCGCCACATCCAGCTGCCCGAGGGCATAGACGGCGGGGTGTACAGCCTGACGATGCGGGTCATCGACGGGGCGGAGAATCCCTGGGACCGGGCCGTGGCCATCATGAAATACCTGCGTGAGAATATGCGCTATACCCTCCAGCCCGACACGCCGCCCCGGGGCCGGGACTTCGTGTCCCACTTCCTGCTGGACAGCCGGGAGGGCTATTGCAGCTACTACGCCTCCGCCATGGCCGTGATGGGGCGCATCGCCGGCCTGCCCACCCGGTATGTGGAGGGCTACCTGGCCCGTCCCGGCGTGGAGGTGCTCACCGGCGAGAACGCCCACGCCTGGGCGGAGGTGTACTTCCAGGGCGTGGGCTGGATTCCCTTCGACGCCACCGGTGGCAACAGCGGCAACGGCGATACCGACGGCCTCACCCCCCAGCCGCCGGAAGCGGGCGACAGCGGGACGGGGAACACCGCCGAGGGCGGCAGACTGGGCTACGACGGCGATTACAATCCCGCCGGGGACGCGCCGACGCCCAGCCCCGAGCCGGACGGCGGACTGCCGCCGGAGACCCCCGAGGCCACGCCGACGCCCGAGCCGGGGGAGGCGCCCGACGACCAGGACGTGCCCGACGACGCGCCGGAGGATGAACCCGACGACGCGCCCGACGACGCGCCGCCGGAGGACGACGACGGAGCCGACGCCCCGCAGGATGGGGCGCGGCGCGGCGGCGGGCACTGGTGGCTGCTGCTGGCGCTTGCGGTGATCGCGCTGGCCGTGGCGGCGGTCAGATGGGTGCTGAAGCGCCTGCGCCTGAGCGACCCCGCCGCGCTGTGCGGCAGCGTGCGCAGCTATGGCGAGGCGGCGATGATACTGTATCGCGCGAACCTGACGCTGCTGGCCCACCTGGGCCTGGCTCCCACGGGCGGCGAGACGCCCGTGGCGTTTGCGAGGCGGGCGGCGGAGCCGCTGAAGAACGACGACTTTACCGCTTTTGTCAAAGCCGTGTCCGATGCCAGCTACGGCAGGCAGCCCCTGAAGCGCGCGGACATCGACGCCGGCCTGCGCGCGTATGAGGGGTTCAGGAGAGCGCTGGGACTGAAGGAAAAAATACGCTTTACAGCGACGCGGATTACCTGCGGACTCGGGGATTTTGCGAGGATACCGTAGGCAAATTCTGATTTATCGCGGGGCGACAAATCAGAACTAAAAAAGGAGGCAAACGACCATGGAAAACCAGGTATTCAGACAGAAGAGCGTCGAACGGATTTCTTCTCCGGAGCAGCTGCAGGATTACATGCGGGTCACCACGCCTGGGGTGTGGATGGTGCTGGCGGCGGTGATATTGCTGCTGGCCGGGCTGATCCTGTCGTCGGCCCTGGTCAACGTGGAATCGAAAATAACGGAGCAGGCCGTCGTGGCGGAGGACGGCCTGATGCTGGATATCGCGCTGCCGCTTTCGCAAAAATCCCTGGTGGCCCCCGGCATGCCGGTGCGCGTGGCAGACCGGGAGGCGAAGGTCAGCGTGGTCTTCCAGGCGGAGGACGAGGTCGAGGTGATCGCGGAGATGCCGGAGGACGGCGCAAAGCTGGCCCCGGGAACCTATGACGTGGAGATCGTCACGGAGACCGTGCGGCCCATCAGCTTCCTGTTCAGCCGGGATACGGAGGAAGAATAAATGCCTGACAATAGGATCGTGCAGCCCCTGAAAAAGGGGGTGGCGAAGGTGCCGGTGGTCATGCAGATGGAGGCGCTGGAGTGCGGCGCCGCCTGCCTGACTATGGTGATGGCCTACTATCGCAAGTGGGTGCCCCTGGAGCAGGTGCGCCTGGATTGCGGCGTGTCCAGGGACGGCTCCAACGCGAAGAACATGATGCTGGCCGCCCGGCACTACGGCTTCGAGGTGCACGGCTACCGCATGGAGCTGGACGCCCTGAAGGAGAACGCCACCTTCCCATGCATCGTACACTGGAATTTCGACCACTTCGTGGTGCTGGACGGCTTCAAGGGCAACCGGGTGGTGTTGAACGACCCGGCCCGGGGCGTGGTGAAGCTGACCATGGAGCAGTTCGACGAGGGCTTCACCGGCGTGGTGATCACCGTGGCCCCCGGCGAGGGCTTCGAGCCCTCGGGCAAGCCCAAGAGCATGCTGGCATACGCGCGCAAGCGGCTGAAGGGGGCCGGCGTGGCGGCGGCGTTCGTGGCGCTGACCACGATCATCGCCTACCTGTTCGACATCATCAAGCCGGTGATGTCCCGCATCTTCTACGACCGTCTGCTGACCGGCCGGGACGTGGCCTGGCTGAACCCGTTCATCGCGGTGATGGCGCTGCTGTGCGCGCTGGAGCTGGTGGTGGAATGGGCCCAGCGGGTGTACAGCCTGCGCATCGACGGCAAGATGGCGGTGATGGGCAGCACCACCTACATGTGGAAGGTGATGCGCCTGCCCATGTCCTTCTTCTCCCAGCGGCTGACCGGCGACATACTCCAGCGACAGGCCTCCAACGGCAACATCTCCGCCGCCATCGTGAACACCGTGGCCCCGCTGGCGCTGAACACCGTCATGATGGTGTTTTACCTGGTGCTGATGCTGCGCTACAGCCCGTTTCTGACGCTGATCGGGCTGGCCTCGGTGCTGGTGAACCTGGTGATGGCCCGCGTCATATCGAACAAGCGCGTCAACCTGACCCGGGTGCAGCTTCGGGACGAGGGCAAGCTGGCCTCCGCCACGCTGGCGGGCATCAGCATGACCGAGACCATCCGCGCCTCCGGAGCCGAGGCGGGCTTCTTCCGCCGGTGGGCCGGCTACCAGGCCTCGGTGAACACCCAGAACGTGAAATTCTCCCACATGAGCGCCACGATGGGCATCATTCCCGCCTTCATCAGCACCGCGGCCAACTACATGGTGCTGTTCTTCGGCGTGTTGTTCGCGATGAACGGCAACTTCACGCTGGGCATGATCGCGGTGTTCCAGGGCTTCCTGAACGCGTTCATGGGCCCGGCCCGCACGCTGATCGAGGCGGGCCAGACCATACAGGAGCTGCGCACCGACATGGAGCGGGTGGAGGATGTGATGCAGTACCCCGACGACCCCTACGTGCGCGAGACCCCTGCCGACGCAGGCGCGGATTTCGCCAAGCTGAAGGGGCATGTGGAGCTGAAGCACGTCACCTTCGGCTATTCCCCGCTGGGAAATCCCGTGGTGCAGGACTTTTCGCTGGACATCAAGCCCGGCAGCAAGGTGGCCATCGTGGGCGGCAGCGGCAGCGGCAAATCCACGATCTCCAAGCTGATCTCGGGCCTCTACCAGCCCTGGGAGGGCGAGATACTTTTTGACGGCAAGCCCATCGGCGACATTCCCCGGGTGGTGTTCACCGGCTCGGTGGCCGTGGTGGACCAGGACATCATACTCTTCGAGGACACCATTGCCAATAACATTCGCATGTGGGACAGGAGCATCGCGGACTTCGAGGTGATCCTGGCCGCCCGGGACGCCCAGCTGCACGACGACATCATGCAGCGCCAGGGCGGCTACCAGGCCATGCTGACCGAGAACGGGCGGGACCTGTCCGGCGGCCAGCGCCAGCGCCTCGAAATCGCCCGCGTGCTGGCCCAGGACCCCTCCGTGATCATACTCGACGAGGCCACCAGCGCCCTGGACGCCAAGACCGAATACGACGTGGTCAAGGCCATCCGCGACCGCGGCATCACCAGCATCGTAATCGCCCACCGCCTCTCCACCATCCGCGACTGCGACGAAATCATCGTGCTCGAAAAAGGCGTAGCCGTGGAGCGCGGAACGCATGCCGAGCTGATGAAGCTGAATGGAGCGTATGCGAGGTTGGTTGTGAGCGAATAGCGGTTTCGACTGAAAGGAGAAAACCCTCATGGGATGGTTTGACGACCAGATTCGCGAGCGGATGCGTAGCGACCAGGAGGTCTTTGAGGATTCGTTTGTGAAGATCGCCGGCTCGGTGCTGGGCGGGCAGGAGGCCCAGCGGCTTCGGGATGAGCGCCTGATCGCCAAGGCGGCGCTGGACGAGATATTGAAATACTACCACTACAAGCCCGTGGAGGTGCCCGAGGACATCGGGGATTTCGACGAGCAGCTGGCGTATGTGCTGCGGCCCCTGGGGCTGATGACCCGGGACGTGAAGCTGGAGCCGGGCTGGTATCGGGACGCCTTCGGGCCGATGCTGGGCTTCTTGAAGGAGGGCGGCACGGCGGTGGCGCTGTTGCCCCGGGGGCTTGCCGGCTATTGCTATGTGGACCCCTCCACCGGCAAGCGGGTGGCGGTGAACCACGGCACGGAGGACCGGCTGTCGGCGAACGCGCTGTGCTTCTACCGGCCCCTGCCCATGAAGAAGCTGGGCATCCCGGACCTCTTGATGTTCATGAAGAACTGCATATCGAAGGGCGACATCGTATGGATCGTGCTGGCGACGCTGGCGGTGACGCTGGTGGGCTTCATCGAGCCGAGGCTGTCCGCGGGCATGACCGGGCCGGTGCTTCAGAGCCGCAACGTCTCCCTGCTGGTGGGCACGGCGCTGTTTCTGCTGTCCGCGGCGCTGGCGAACCTGCTCATCGGGGCGGTTCGAGGCCTGCTGATGGAGCGCATCTCCACCAAGACCCAGCTGGCGGTGGAATCGTCGGTGATGATGCGGGTGCTGTCGCTGCCGGTCAGCTTCTTCCGCAAATTCTCCTCCGGCGAGCTGAGCAACCGGGCCAGCTCGGTGGGCTCGCTGTGCGACATGCTGCTGGACAACATACTGTCCACCGGCCTGACCTCGCTGTCGTCGCTTCTGTTCATCTTCCAGATCTTCACCTTCGCGCCGGCGCTGGTGCTGCCCTCGGTGCTGGTGGTGCTGGCCACCTTTGTGCTGAGCGTGGCCACGTCGCTGGCCCAGGTGCGCGTCTCCCGGCGGAAGATGCTGCTGTCGGCGAAGGAATCGGGCATGAGCTACGCGCTGGTCAGCGGCATCCAGAAGATCCGCCTGTCCGGGGCCGAGAAGCGGGCCTTCGCCCGCTGGGCGGACGTCTATTCCCAGAACGCCGAGCTGGAATACAACCCGCCCGCGTTCCTGAAGCTCAACGGCGTGTTCACGAAGGCGATTTCGCTGGTGGGCACCATCGTGCTGTACTACATGGCCGTCAAGACCGGCGTGAAGCCCCACGAATACTACGGCTTCAGCGCCGCCTACGGAGAGCTGATGGGAGCCTTCACCGCGCTGGCGGGCATCGCCGTGTCGGTGGCCGCCATCAGGCCGGTGCTGGAGATGGCCGAGCCGATCCTGAAGGCCGAGCCCGAGGTCAGCGCCGACAAGGCCCCGGTGACGAGCGTGTCGGGCAGCATCGAGCTGAGCCACGTGTCGTTCCGCTACGAGGAGAACGCCCCGTGGGTGCTGCAAGACCTGTCGCTGAAGATCCGCGCCGGGGAGTACGTGGCCATCGTGGGGCGCACCGGCTGCGGCAAGTCCACGCTGGTGCGGCTGCTGCTGGGCTTCGAAAAGCCCCAGAGCGGCGCGGTGTACTACGACGGGCGGGACTTGGACACCATCGACCCCCGCTCCCTGCGCAGGAAGATGGGCGTGGTGACCCAGGACGGCCAGCTGTTCCAGGGGGACATCTTCGCCAACATCACCATCTCCGCGCCCCAGCTGACCCTGGAGGAGGCCTGGGAGGCGGCGGAGATCGCCGGCATCGCCCAGGACATCCGGGATATGCCCATGGGCATGCAGACCCTGATCTCTGAGGGCCAGGGCGGCGTCTCCGGCGGCCAGAAGCAGCGCATCATGATCGCCCGGGCCGTGGCCCCCAAGCCGAAGATACTGATCTTCGACGAGGCCACCAGCGCCCTGGACAACGTGACCCAGAAGCAGGTCTCCGACGCGCTGGACAGGCTGAAGTGCACCCGCATCGTGATCGCCCACCGGCTCTCCACGATCCGCCACTGCGACCGCATACTGGTGCTGGACGGCGGCAGGATCGCCGAGGAGGGGAACTATGAGACGCTGATCGAAAAGAAGGGCATGTTCGCCGATCTGGTGGCGCGGCAGAGGCTGGAGGAGGAGTGAGAGGGGTTAGGTTTTAGGGTTTAGGGGTTAGGGAACAGTGCGGCAATCTGCCGCCATGGTACTCCCCATGTGTTCCAACCAAAAGGCTTCCCCTTAGAGGCAATGTCATCAACTTAAGGAATAATACCTGCTGTCGCGCCCAAAAGGCTTCCCCTTGAGGGGAAGCTGTCTGCGAAGCAGACTGAAGAGGTCGGTCTCCCTGCGGTATCGACAGTTTGCGTACTTTCTCTCAGGAGAACGACCTCATCCGTCTTTGACGAAACAATGCAAGCATTTTTCGTCAAATCCACCTCAAGGGGAAGGCTAATTTTGGTCGTCCCGCTAACACCCCGACAAATCAGATTTTACTCTATTGAACAGATACCAGTGCCCTTCCATCTGTGTGCCTTTGCGAGCCTTTACCTTATCTTATTGTCAAAAACCCTTCCGCTGTGGTATAATATACAATAGGCTGTAATATGCCGTATTATGGCAACCGGCGGCGGGCGTTTCGCCTTCCGCAATTCATAGATACAAAACCCGGAGGACGACCGATGTTTGATTTTTTGAAGAACCTATTAAAGACCTCCAACGAATCGCAGATCAAGAAGCTGCAAAAGACGGTGGACCAGATCAACGCGCTGGAGGCGAATACCAAGAAGCTGACCGACGACCAGATGCGCGAGAAGATCGCCGAGCTGCGCAAGCGGGCGCAGGGAGGCGAGGACCTGGACGCGCTGCTGCCCGAGACCTACGCGCTGGTGCGCGAGGCGGGCGTGCGGGTACTCAACCAGCGGGCCTTTGACGTGCAGCTGATCGGCGGCATCGTGCTGCACCAGGGCCGCATCGCCGAGATGCGCACCGGCGAGGGCAAGACCCTGACGGCCACCTTCCCGGCGGTGCTGAACGCCCTGCCCGGAAAGGGCGTGCACGTGGTCACCGTCAACGACTACCTGGCCAAGTTCCAGAGCGAGTGGATGGGCAAGGTGTACCGCTTCCTGGGGCTGACCGTGGGCCTGATCGTCCACGACCTGGACGCCGCCGAGCGGCAGGTCGCTTACGCCGCGGACATCACCTACGGCACCAACAACGAATTCGGCTTCGACTACCTGCGGGACAACATGGTCACCTACAAGGAGCGCATGGTCCAGCGGGCGCTGAACTTCGCCATCGTGGACGAGGTGGACTCGATCCTCATCGACGAGGCCCGCACGCCGCTGATCATCTCCGGCCAGGGCGACAAGTCCACCGAGCTGTACAACCGGGCCAACCAGTTCATACTCACCGGCCTGACCGAGGCCAAGGAGGACAAGGAGGACCGGGAGGGCGGCCTGGCCGTGGAGGGCGACTTCCTGCGGGACGAGAAGGACAAGACCCTGTCGCTGACCGAGCGGGGCGTGCGCAAGGCCGAGCGCTTCTTCGGCGTGGAAAACCTGACCGACCCCGAAAACCAGGAGCTGTACCACCACATCCTGGGGGCGCTCAGGGCCCACAAGATGATGAAGCGGGACGTGGACTACGTGGTCAAGGACGGCCAGGTGGTCATCGTGGACGAGTTCACCGGCCGCCTGATGGTGGGCCGCCGCTATTCCGACGGCCTGCACCAGGCCATCGAGGCCAAGGAGGGCGTGAAGGTGGAACGGGAGAGCAAGACCCTGGCCACCATCACCTTCCAGAACTACTTCCGCATGTACAAGAAGCTCTCCGGCATGACCGGCACGGCCAAGACCGAGGAGGAGGAGTTCAACGGCATCTACAAGCTGGACGTCGTGACCATCCCCACCAACCGGCCCATGATCCGCAACGACATGAACGATGCCGTGTTCGTCACGATGAAGGCCAAGTACGCCGCCATCATCGAGGAGATCGTCAAGCGCCACGCCACCGGCCAGCCGGTGCTGGTGGGCACGGTCTCCGTCGAAAAGAGCGAGCTGCTCAGCGGCATGCTGGCCCGCCGTGGCGTGGAGCACGTGGTGCTGAACGCCAAGTTCCATGAAAAGGAGGCCGAGATCGTGGCCCAGGCCGGCAAGGTGGGGGCGGTGACCATCGCCACCAACATGGCTGGCCGAGGCACAGACATACTGCTGGGCGGCAACGCCGAGTTCATGGCCCGAAAGGCGATGCGCCAGCTGGAGTACGACGAGGAGGTCATCGAAGAGGCCATCGGCTTCAACGAGCATGTGCCCCAGGAGGTTCTGGACGCCCGCAAGGTGTTCCGGGACCTGCTTAACAAGTACGAGGTGGAGACGAAGGCCGGCCACGACGAGGTGGTCAAGCTGGGCGGCCTGCACATCATCGGCACCGAGCGCCACGAATCCCGCCGCATCGACAACCAGCTGCGCGGCCGCGCCGGACGCCAGGGCGACCCCGGCTCCAGCCAGTTCTTCATCTCCTTCGAGGACGACCTGCTGCGCCTGTTCGGCAGCGACCGCTTCCGCCCGATGCTGGAGAAGCTGTCCGGCGGCGAGGGCGAGGAGGCCATCGAGTTCGGCCTGGTGTCCAAGCAGATCGAGAACGCCCAGAAGCGGGTGGAGAGCCGCAACTACGACATCCGCCTGCACGTGCTGCAGTACGACGACGTGATGAACCAGCAGCGCGAGATCATCTACGGCCAGCGGCGCGACGTGCTGGAGGGCGGCGACATGCATGACAAGAT
Source organism: Clostridia bacterium (assembly GCA_045658005.1). Classification (GTDB taxonomy): domain Bacteria; phylum Bacillota; class Clostridia; order Christensenellales; family Aristaeellaceae; genus UBA2862. Next base: position 16,180 of record JAZOUD010000132.1, read on the forward strand.
CATGGAGATGCGCCACACCCTGATCACCGAGGCCGTGGACCGCCACATCGCCGACGAGGGCGACCGGGACACCTGGGACATCGCGGGTCTGGACGAGTACCTGTCGAGGCTGTGCCTGGACAAGGGCGGCGTTCAGGCCGTTTACGGCGAGCTGGGCGACAAGACCAAGGCCAACCTGGTGAAGGCCATCGAGGCGCGCAGCGACCGCATCTACCAGCAGAAGGAGAAGATGTGGACTGACGCCAACCTGGATATGCGGGAATTCGAGCGCGTGGCGCTGCTGGGCGCGGTGGATCGCCGCTGGATGGACCACATCGACGCCATGGACGAGCTGCGCGACGGCATCGGGCTGCGGGCCTACGGCCAGAAGAACCCGATCATCGAGTACAAGCGCGAGGGCTACGACATGTTCGAGGAGATGGTCCACCTGATCCAGGAGGACACCCTCAGGCGGCTGTACTTCACCGTGCTGGCCAGGCCCGTGGAGCGCAAGCAGGTGGCCCAGCCCACCTCCGCCAGCCACGGCGAGGAGGAAAAGAAGGCCCCCGTCAAGAAGACTGACAAGAAGGTTGGCCCCAACGATCCCTGCCCGTGTGGAAGCGGGAAGAAGTACAAGAAGTGCTGCGGGCGAGGAGAGTAGAAGGGGTTAGGTTTTAGGAGTTAGGGGTTAGGGAAGTGCCGTTCCCCGGTGGGTAATGACATCAACGCTTAAGCACGACATGCTCCAAAAGGCTTCCCCTATGGGGCAATGTCATCAACTTAAGGAAAAATACCTACTGTCGCGCCCAAAAGGCTTCCCCTTGAGGGGAAGCTGTCTGCGAAGCAGACTGAAGAGGTGTCCCCGTTACACCTCGTTCGTCTATTCCGATAGACGATCTTATCCC
>JAZOUD010000133.1:0-116937 GCA_045658005.1 Clostridia bacterium
CTGACGGGCCAGCAGGATGTGCTCGCGGGTCTGGGGCATCGGGCCGTCGGCCGCGGACACGACCAGGATCGCGCCGTCCATCTGAGCAGCGCCGGTGATCATGTTCTTGACGTAGTCAGCATGGCCGGGGCAGTCCACGTGTGCATAGTGACGCTTCTCGGTCTGATACTCCACGTGCGCGGTGTTGATCGTGATGCCACGGGCCTTCTCTTCGGGCGCCTTGTCGATCTGGTCATAGCGCATGGCCTCCGCGCCACCAACCTGGGCCAGAGCCATCGTGATGGCCGCGGTCAGGGTGGTCTTGCCGTGGTCGACGTGACCGATCGTGCCGATGTTTACATGGGGTTTGTTGCGTTCAAATTTAGCCTTCGCCATTGTGTTTATACCTCCGATTGTTATTGTTGTTTTACTTATGACCGATGGCCCAGGATCTTTTCGGCGATGTTGTGGGGCACCTCTTCATAATGCGCGAACTGCATGGTGTAGGTGCCGCGGCCCTGGGTCTTGCTGCGCAGGTCGGTGGCATAGCCGAACATCTCGCTCAGCGGCACGATGCCGTCGATGGAGTGCATGCCCGCGTGGGCGTCCATGCCGGTCACACGGCCGCGCCTGGCGCTGATGTCGCCCATGACGTCGCCCATGTATTCGTCGGGCACGACCACCTCGATCTTCATCATCGGCTCAAGCAGGGCGGAATCGGCCTTGCGAAGGGCCTCCTTGAAGGCCATGGAGCCGGCAATCTTGAAAGCCATTTCAGAGGAGTCCACCTCGTGATAGCTGCCGTCGATCAGGTCGACGCCGAAGTCCATGACCTCGTAGCCGCCCACACTGCCGCTGAGTGCAGCCTCGCGAATGCCCTGATCGATAGGGGCGATGAACTCCTTGGGAATCACGCCGCCCACGATCTTGTTGTTGAATTCATAGCCGGAGCCGGCCTCGCGGGGATAGATCTCGATCACGCAGTGACCGAACTGGCCATGGCCGCCGGTCTGGCGCACATAGCGGCCCTCCGCCTTGGCGCGCTTGCGGATGCACTCCTTATAGGCGACCTGAGGCTTGCCCACGGTGGCCTCCACGCGGAACTCGCGCAGCAGGCGGTCCACGATGATCTCCAGGTGCAGCTCGCCCATGCCGGCGATGATGGTCTGGCCCGTGGATTCGTCGGTGTAGGTCTTGAAGGTGGGGTCCTCCTCCGCCAGGCGGACCAGCGCCAGGCTCATCTTGTCCTGGCCGGCCTTGGTCTTGGGCTCGATGGCCACGCGGATGACGGGGTCCGGGAATTCCATGGATTCCAGTATGATCGGCTGGCCCTCGTTGCAGATGGTGTCACCGGTGGTAGTCTCCTTGAAGCCCACGACGCCGCAGATGTCGCCCGCGCGGATCTCCTCGATCTCCTCGCGGTGGTTGGCATGCATGCGCAGTATGCGGCCCACGCGCTCCCGCTTGCCCTTGGTGGAGTTATAGACATAGCTGCCCGCCTTCAGCGTGCCGGAATAGACGCGCACGAAGGCCAGCTTGCCCACATAGGGGTCGGCCATGATCTTGAACACCAGCGCGGAGAAGGGCGCCTCGTCGGAGGACTCGCGCTGGATCTCCTCGTCCTTGCCGGGTTTGGTGCCCGTCACCGGGGGGATGTCGATGGGCGAAGGCAGGTAGTCCACGATGGCGTCCAGCAGGGGCTGCACGCCCTTGTTGCGGTAGGACGTGCCGCACAGCACCGGGTTCAGCTTGCCGGCAATGGTGCCCTTGCGCAGGCCGAGCATGATTTCCTGCACGGTCAGCTCCTCGCCATCCAGATACTTCATCATCAGGTCGTCGTCGCACTCGGCGGCGGCTTCAACCATCTTGGCGTGGTACTCCTCGGCCATCTCCTGGAGCTCCGCGGGGATGTCGGTCTCGTCCATGGTAGTGCCCATCTCGTCGACGTAGATCTCGGCCTTCATCTTGACCAGATCCACCAGGCCCACGAAGCTGGCCTCGGCGCCGATGGGAATCTGGATCGGCACGGCGTTGGCCTGCAGCCGCTCCTTCATCATGTCCACCACGCGGAAGAAGTCAGCGCCAACGATGTCCATCTTGTTCACGTAGGCCAGGCGCGGCACGTTGTACTTGGTGGCCTGGCGCCAGACGGTTTCGGACTGGGGCTCAACGCCACCCTTGGCGCAGAATACGGAAACCGCGCCGTCCAGCACGCGCAGAGAGCGCTCGACCTCGACGGTGAAATCCACGTGGCCGGGCGTGTCGATCAGGTTGATCTGATGGCCACGCCATTCACAGGTCGTCGCAGCAGAGGTGATGGTGATGCCGCGCTCCTGCTCCTGCTCCATCCAGTCCATGGTCGCCATGCCCTCGTGCACCTCGCCGATGCGATGGGTACGGCCCGTGTAATACAGGATGCGCTCGGAAGTGGTGGTCTTTCCGGCATCGATGTGAGCCATGATGCCAATGTTGCGTACATGATCCAGTGAATGTGTTCTCGCCACAGTCTTTTCCTCTTTCTTTAAATCTAAACCCTGTACAGGGGATAATCTTAACAGTTCCCTATAGCATTATCAGCACGCATGATGCGTGCTGATAATGCTTCTATGATATTGATCGGACCTGCGCTTCGCTTACCAGCGATAGTGGGCGAAAGCCTTGTTGGCCTCAGCCATCTTGTGCATATCCTCACGGCGCTTCACGGCGTTGCCGGTGTTGTTGGCGGCATCCATGATCTCGCCGGCCAGGCGGTCAGCCATGCTCCGCTCGCCGCGCTTGCGGGCGAACATCACCAGCCAGCGCAGGGCCAGGGTCTGACGGCGCTCGGGACGGATCTCGATAGGCACCTGGTAGGTGGAGCCACCGACGCGGCGGGCCTTGACTTCCATGGCGGGCATGATGTTGGCGATGGCCTGGTTGAAGACCTCCATGGCCTCCTTGCCCGTCTTGGCGGCAACAGTATCAAAAGCATCATAGCACACGGCCTGCGCGACGCCGCGCTTGCCATCGTACATGACCTGGTTGATCAGCTTGGTAATGATGGTCGTTCCATATACCGGATCCGGAAGCACTTCGCGCTTCGGGATAAAACCACGTCTGGGCATGTTTTTCACTCCTAATCTATATTCGGACGTTAAGTGAACGAGAGACAGGTAAAAGCTTACGCGAAAGTTGGCGCTTTCGCCTTCGCCCGGTTTCGTTGATCCTTTCGCATATTCCCACGTTCCAAATGGACCATGCGTTCAGACCGCCAAAGCCGTTTTCACCAATGTAAGGGAAGGATTACCCTTACTTCTTCGGACGCTTCGCGCCGTAGAGGGAGCGGCCCTGCATACGCTTGGCAACGCCAGCTGCGTCCAGAGCGCCGCGGATGATGTGGTAACGCACGCCAGGGAGATCGCGGACCTTGCCGCCGCGGATCAGCACAACCGAGTGCTCCTGCAGGTTGTGGCCGATACCCGGGATGTAGCAGGTACCTTCGATGTTGTTCGTCAGACGAACGCGCGCAATTTTACGCAAAGCGGAATTCGGCTTCTTGGGGGTCTGCGTCTTGACGGACATGCAGACGCCGCGCTTCTGCGGACAGGACTGCAGAATCGGGGAATTCGACTTGCTGGTTACCTTTTCTCTACCCTTGCGGATCAACTGATTGATCGTCGGCATTGAAGAAAAGCACCTCCTGAACTATTATGGATCTTCTTTAGCCTCTATATACACTTCCGCAACCCTGGAAGGACATAGCAATGATGAAAACTATTTCCGAATGCCGGCGGAGGCGGTCCTGACCTCTATGCCGCAGGCCTCGCCCAGCTGCTTCATGGTATCCACCTCGACCATGCGCACGCCGGCTGCGTTGCAGGCCTGGCGCACCTGGCGCACGATGAACAGATCGGCATCCCGGGCAATGTAGGCTTCGGCGATTTCGCCCGCCTGAATCGCCCGAACGAGCCTGCGCGTACCGACGACCTTATTGGCATTCTTCAGCTTTTCAAGCATCGGCGCACGCCTCCCTGAACGATTCTTCATTGCACTCGAACTCATAAATAATACCATTTACGGGCCTTTGTGTCAAGCAAAAAACGCCGCAATTCAGGCCTTTTTATGAATTTTAACCTGCCATACAGCGAGCGTCCGGCCTGTCCCGACACGTGGATTCACATCACGGTTCGACCCGGCGAAGGACAGCCTCATCCCCGACCCTCGATATGGCTGCGGTGGCGGGCGGCGCTTTCCCGGCTGGGCACATGATCCCGGTCAAAGGCGCCACCCAGGAATTGGTTCTTGCCGCTCTCCTTGGCGCCGTACAGCATCTCATCGGCCTGCATGATCATGCTGCGCAGTTGGGGAACGGACTCCGGAACGCCGCACACATAGCCGCCGGAAAACCGGATATTGGCTGCCTCCAGCTGCTGTTTCGCATGCTCGCAGCAGTCCTTGAAGGCCGCCTCCGTCTCGTTCTCCGCGATAATCAGGAATTCATCGCCGCCGTAGCGGTAGCAATTGCTGGTTCGGAAGCTGTCCGTCAGTGCCTTGCCGACGGCAGTGAGCATCCTGTCGCCAAAGGCGTGGCCCTTCGTATCATTGAGACTTTTGAAATCGTCCATGTCCAGGAAGCCCACGACCAGCGGGATGCCTACATACAGTTCAAAATCCTGCCGCAGGGCGTAGCGGTTGCGCAGGTTGGTCAGGGAATCCCTGGTCGCCATGGCCTTGAGCTGGTTGTTGACCTTCTCCAGCTCTTCATTGGTCTGCGCAAGGCGTTCGTTCGTCTTCACCAGCTCGTCGTTGACCGCCTTCAGCTGATCCTCCGCCCGATCCCGGTTCCGCTTCAGCAGGGCCACACTGAAGAAGTTGATGAACACGCCCAGCGCGACGACGATGATCTTGTGCAGGTTCACATCGGTAAAGCGTATGAAGCTGTGGCCTGTAGAGAAAAAGAACAGCGAATAGCCCAGCATCAGCGCCGCGCAGATCGCGCCTGGCACTGTGCCCCCGATGCTGGTGGAGAGCACCAGCGCGGCAACGAGTATCATATTCGGATTCGGTACGTTGAACGTGTATACAAAGATGATCAGCACGATCATCATGATCGAAAAGATGATTGAATAACCGATGACGGGCCTTTGCTTGAGCATCGCAGGTATACCTTCTTTGCTTCTTATCTTCCATCGTTTTTAATGACACGCCGGACGCCGGTTCTTTGAGCCTGCGCACCCACTTTGCCTTGATTATCTTAATACTCAGAACGGAATAAGTCAATATCAATTCTGGAATCCACGCGCTAATTTGTTATTTCATTGTTGCTTTCCAGGCAATTATATGGTAAAATGTAGTTATAGTGCTGGTTTGTGTATTTGCAATCGTTCAGCTGCGGCGGCTTGAAGGCCGCCGCCGAAGGAACAAGCCGGTTCGGAACGGACGGTTGCCCGCAAGCCTTCACCCTGTCCCTGTGTACATGACTGCCGGCTCACGCTCCCGACCTTCATTCGGTGGATCAATATGAATTTTCTTTCAGATTTCCTCCATCAGGAGGTTCCCAAATCAGGCGGCGCAATGCCCGCATATTACCGAAAGGCGCTGTTTATCAGCGAGATCATACTCGCCGCCTACTTCCTGGCGAGCGTGGTTCTGTTGATATTCACGACAGGTACCTGGCTTTGGCCGCCCGTCATCATATTGACGGCCACCGTGTTTTGCATCCTGAACATCGACCGCATGAACGCGCGGATCAACCTGGTCTGCTTTGCCGCGATCATCGGCGGGTGGCTGGCCTGGTTCGTCCATCGCTTTGGCTGGTCTGCGGGGAGCCCGAATATCCTCGTACCCCTACTGCCGCTCGTCTTTTTCAATATCTACGAGCGTCCCGTTGGCAAGCTCATCTATTCCCTTGCGCTGGTGGCCTTCAGGGTGTTGCTGTTCGCCTGGTCCCTGCGGCACACCCCCGTCGAAGCGCTGGACCACACCGACAACCTCGTCTTTCAGATCGTCAACAGCATCGTGCCGCTGCTGATCCTGATGGTCGATTGCATACTGTTCAGCTCCAGCGTACAGGCCAGCGAGCGGGCGCTGACCATCAACAACCAGGTGCTGCACAGGGAAGCGGGCACCGATCCCCTCACTGGCCTGCCCAACCGCCGCGCGCTGCTGGACGAGATCGAGCAGCTCCTGCGCGACAATCCCGACAGTCAGTTCAGCGTCGCCATCGCGGATATCGATTTCTTCAAGAAGGTCAACGACACCTACGGCCACAACTGTGGCGACGAGACGCTGAAGGCGCTGGCCACGCTGTTCATGGAAGCCGCCGGAGATAAATACAGGCTATGCCGCTGGGGCGGCGAGGAATTCTGCTTCTTCCTGCCAGGAATGAACATCGACGAAGCCGGCCAGGAGATGAACGATCTGAACATCGCCGTGCGCCATAAAAAGCTGCGCTTCGGGGAAACCGACTATACCGTCACGATCACCATAGGCGTCGAGGAGAACGACTTTCATTCCACATTGGAACAAATATTGGACCGGGCCGACCGCAAGCTGTACATGGGAAAGGTGGGCGGCAGGGACCGGGTGGTGATATGATCCATGTACCGATAATTGCAGGGGCTGTCCGCCGGACAGCCCCTGCATTCAATTATGCCTATCTCACAGCGCGGCCCGCTTGATCGTATTGCGGCCGTCCTCCTTGGCGCGGTACAGCGCGTCGTCCACCGCCTTGTAGATGGCCTTTCGGTCCAGGTCCCTGCCGCCGCTGACCGTGATCACGCCCTGGCTGATGGTCAGGTGGCCGATGTAGGGGAAGATGTGTTGATCGACCGCGCGGCGCAGGCGCTCGGCAAAGGCCATGACCTTTTCATCATCCATATCCGGCAGCAGTATGAAGAACTCCTCGCCGCCCCAGCGACCGATCTGGGCCCCTTCATAGCCGATGACCGAGGTGTTCATGATACCGGCAATCTCCTGAAGGGTCATGTCGCCCACATCATGGCCGTGGTTGTCGTTGATCTTCTTGAAGAAGTCCAGATCCAGCATGGCCAGGGAGACCTGTCCTTCCCCATCCAACGCGTCATTGATCATCTGCTCGATCTTGCCGCGGTTGTACAGGCCCGTCAACGCGTCCCGCTCAGCCATGAACTTCAGCTTGTTGTGGGCCCGCTGCAGCTCGCCCATGGTGGTGTAGACCAGCCGGGTCAGCCGCCGCAGCACCGAGGCCTGGCCCTGGAGCACCGTGTCGTCCACGCGGATCTCAGGCAGCTGGGCCTCGGGGGCATCGCCCTCGCGCATGCCGATGGAGAGCATCGTGATGTTGTTCTCACCCAGCTCGCCGGTGCGCTCATTGCGCAGGATCTCGCCCCAGGTATGGAAGCCCGAGGTGCAGCACATCTGCGCGAAGGGCGTCATCTCCATGTCCACGAAATCCTCCCAGAAGGTCTTGCGCACCACGCAGGAGTACAGCAGCACCGCCTGAGGCTTGAAGCGGCGCAGGACCTCCAGGCGCTCGTTGACCTTTTCGACGATGTTGGAGGGGTCGCCGTAGGTCAGGTTGATGTCCATGCCCTCGGTGACAAAGCCGTGCAGCCAGAAGGAGCCGTCCTCCTCGATGTGCACCACGCTGCGCAGCCGGTCCTCGCCGTTCTGCCGCGCCATCAGCGGAAATTCGAAGGCCTCCTCGGCGTTGTCGTGCTCCTTGCGATCGATCTGGAGAAATTTCTCGTAGATCTCCGCTGCCGGCCTGCCGTCCAGCTCGATCAGGTGCTTGCCCTGGGCCTTTGTCACCTTGAAGGGCATGCCCAGGGGCACCCAGCCGATGGACTTGTCCATGTCGAAGTGCAGGTCCATGCCGGCATAGGTGACGATCAGCATCGAATTGTACATCGCGCCGGTGGCGTCGAATATGAAATGCTCCGGCGAGTTCAGCTTGTGCCCGCCGGGATACCCGCCGAAGATGCGAATGCCCCTGCGGCATCTGCTGATCTCGGCATACATATGCTCGGTGTCCATCTCCGTGCCGGGGAAAAGCATCTCAGCGGCCTGAAGCTCCGGTATGGCGTCCAGGGCCTCGCGAATGCGAATGCCCGTGGCCACCTCGTTGCCCTTGACATCGTCGAAGCGAAGTATCCCCACCTCCGAGTTTTCAAACAGCATGGCGCTGACGAGTATACCCCGCCGGATCATGCGCCCATCCTTGATCTCGCCCGCGGACATGCTGCCCACGATCAGCTTCGTATCGCAATACGCCTGCAGCTCGCCGCAGGCGGAGACCACCAGTGCCTCGTCGGGGATGCCGCTGAATACATGCAGGAGCAGGCACCTGTAATCTCCAGCCTGTCTTTCGCGGACGACATCGGCCATCTGCTCCGCAATCGGCATATTCAGGTTCAGTTCGACCAGCATCTGCTTCATCGTAGCATCCTCCATTTTACAGATTCGATACCTCGCTGTTACATTATAACACGATAGCGATCATTTTGTCTATATAATAAATATTTAATTCATCAATTTCTTTTTTTGCCGCAATTCCATCACGCCTGCGCCATCAATGTCTTGAACACGTGTTCCGGTTATGTTATAATGGTAACCGACGATAAAATAACCGAAAGGAATAAAACTATGGCATATTTGCAAAGCAAAGTCACCTGCCGGGAGATTGTCAGCCCGCCAAGGATCGTCGACGAGGCCGCGACACGGGAAAAATACCGGCAGCTGACCCTTCGGCTGATCGAGGATGGGCGGACCATCACCACGATGGAGAGCTGTACGAGCGGACAGGTCGCCTCGCTGATCACCGACACGGAGGGCGCGTCCGCCGTGATGCCGGGAGCCTTCGTCACCTATTCCAACGCGGCCAAGGTCCGCATGGGTGTGCCCGCCGAAACCATCGAGACCTTCGGCGTCTACTCTGCCCAGACCGCATCGGCCATGGCCCGCGCCTGCCGGGAGAACTGTGGCACGGACATCGGCGTCGGCGTCACCGGCACCTTCGGGAATGTCGACCCCAACAATGCGGACAGCGCGCCGGGCGAGGTCTATTTTGCCATAGACGCAGCCGACGAAACGACGGTCTGGCACTGCGCGGTGCCCGCTCAGCCTTCAAGGCTCGCCTATAAGCTCTACATGGCGGACGTGATCGCCGATCGGGTGCTGGCCCTTGACGACAAGTAAACACATGATCTTAATGACAGGAGACATGACGATGAAAGCGATTCTTTTTGACATGGACGGCGTATTGATCGACTCGGAAACCCTGATGGCCAAATCGGGCATACTTGCCCTGCGGGACTACGGCCTGGACCCCAAGCCCGAGGACTTCATTCCCTTCGTGGGCCAGGGCGAGGAAAAGTACATCGGGGGCGTGGCCCAAAAGTACGGCCTGGCCTACGACCCCGCCATGAAATCCCTGGCCTACCACTACTACGGCCAGTATGTGGAGACGGAGGCCACCGTGCCCGGAGACGTGCACTGGGTGCTGACCTCACTCAAGGAGAAGGGTTACAGGATCGCGGTGTGCACCTCCGCCGACTACGCGAAGGTGGTGCACAACCTGCGGGCCATCGGGCTGTCCGAGGACTTCTTTGACGCCTTCGTGACCGGTGACAAGATCCAGAACCTGAAGCCCAACCCGGAGATCTACCTGACGGGCGCAAAGCTGACCGATACCAGGCCGAACGACTGCCTGGTGGTGGAGGACGCCCCCAGCGGCATCAAGGCCGCCCATGCCGGGGGCATGAAGGCCGTGGGCATCACCTCCAGCTTTACGGAGGACTACCTGGTGGCGCAGAGCCATCCGGACTACATCATCCACGAGCTGGGAGAGCTGCTGGATCTCGTGTAAGCGATATACCCTTATCCCCGCAGCGGCAGCACGTTCACCGGCGCGATACCCAGCGCCTCCGGCAGAGGCCGGGGGCGCTTTTCCTTGGGGGTGCGCCACCACAGTGGCGGACTGTCCGGGCGCTGGCCAGCAAAGCGGAATTCCAGCACCCACTCGAAGGGCTCCTCCATGTCGCCCGCAAAGGCCACGGGAAAGCGGTTCTGCGCGACGCTTGGGCCGAAGTAGTGGGCGCGGATGCCCACGTGGGTAACGTCGCCGGCCACAGGCAGCGCCGTCTCCAGCGTGACGCCCCAAGCCGGCGCGTATAGCAGCTTCTCCCCCACCTGCCGGGCGGGGGTGATGTTCTTGCAGCCGGTCAGCGCCGCCGCCGACACCGTGCCCGGGTCGGCGAACAGCCGCTTGGTGTCCACGGGCTGCGGCGCGCAGCCCTCCGACATCACGGCGATCCGGTCGCACATGCGATAGGCCTCGTTTCGATCGTGGGTCACCAGCAGGGCCGGACGACCGTATTCCCGGAGCGACTCCAGCATGGCGATTTGCAGCTTCAGCCGCAGGTGGGCGTCAAGGGCGGAGAAGGGCTCGTCCAGCAGCAGCAGCGCCGGTCGGTTCACCAGTGCCCTCGCCAGCGCCACCCGCTGCTGCTGTCCGCCGGACAGCTGGCCGGGCCTGCGGTTTTCCAATTCCCTCAGCTGGAAAAGCTCCATCGCCTCGTCAAGGGCCCTTGCCCGCCGGGCGTTGTCCTTCTCGTGACCAAGGCCACAGAGCAGGTTCTGCCGGACCGTCATGTTGCCAAACAGTGCGTAGTTCTGGAACAGATAGCCCACCCGTCGCGCCTGGGGCTTCAGGTCGATATGCCGGTCGGAATCAAACAGCACCCGCCCGTCCAGTTCGATTCGGCCCCGGTCCGGCCTCTCGATGCCCGCGATGCACTTCAGGGTCATGCTCTTTCCGCAGCCGGAGGGGCCCAGCAGCCCGGTGATGCCATCCGCGCACTCAAAGCAGGCCCGAAGGTGGAAATCCCCCAACCACTTTTCGATGTCGACAATCAGGCTCATCGAACCGCCCCCTTCCTCTGTCGATCCTCCAGCAGGTTCACGGCCAGCAGCACCGCGGCGCTGATGGCCAGGTTCACCAACACCCATAACAGCGCCCCTTCGTCGTCGCCGGTGCGATAGAGCTGATAGACCGTGGTGGAGATAGTTGCGGTCTTGCCCGGCGTATAGCCCACGAGCATGGACGTCGCGCCATACTCCCCCAGCGCCCGGGCGAAGGCCAGCACGAAGCCGGCCAGTATGCCCTGCCTGCACGCCGGCATGCGGATGCGGCAGAAGATGTAAATGTCGCTCAGGCCCAGGGTCTGCCCGGACCATTCCAGCGTCTCGTCAAAGGCCTCGAAGGCGCCCCGGGCCGTGCGGTACATCAGCGGGAGGGCCACCACCACCGCCGCCAGCACGCCGCCCTGCCAGGTCATGACGAAGCGTATGCCGGCTCTGTCCAGCAGCGCGCCCAGCGGCCGCCGGATGCCCACCAGCATCAGCAGGAAGTAGCCGCACACCGTGGGCGGCAGCACCAGGGGCAGCGTCAGGATCACGTCCAGCAGGCCCTTGACCAGCTTCGGCAGCCGCGCCGCCCAATGGGCGCAGCCTATTCCCAGGAAAAACACCAGCACGCTGGCGATGGCCGCGACGCGCAGGGAATTGAACAGCGGAAACCAGTCCGTCGTAGCGATTCGTGACAGCATGTTTCGATCATTTCCTCCACTGAAACGGAAATTTGAAGCATCCCGGAAGACGGCGCGGCGGCCAAGCAAGGCCGCCGCGCCATACCGAGTCAGTGATTCAGCGGTGTAAAGCCCACCGAGGCGAACACTCCGGCGCTCTCATCCGTTTGCAGCCAGTTCAGAAAATCCCGGGCGGCCAGCGGTTCCGCCGCGGTCTTGAGCACCGCCGCAGGATACACCACCCGGCCGCCGCACATCGCCTCCGTGGCCTCGTCCACGACGCTCAGGCTGGCGGAGAAAGCATCGGTGCCATAGATGATGCCGCAGTCCACGGAATGCTCGGCCACCTGCGTGGTCACCTCCTTGACATTGGAGCCGTAGGTCAGCTTCCCGGCGACGGCCGCCTCGTCGATGCCGTAGTATTCAAAGATCTTCCGGGTGTACTGTCCCACGGGCACGTCGCTGTTGCCGACGGCCAGCAGGACATCCCCCTCCTTCAGCAATTCGGCCAGCTGGTCAAAGCCCTCGACGCCCCTGGGATTGCCGTCGGGCACGGCCAGCGTCACCCTGTTCTCCAGCAGGTCGACGCGGGTGGCGCTATCCACGAAATCCAGCCCCTCGGTATTCACCTCAGGGGAGGCGTCGATGTCCAGCTGGTCCATCTGTTTCTTCGCCGCCGAGATGAACAGGTCGCAGGGCGCGCCCTCCTGGATCTGGGTCTTGAGGGTGCCGGACGAATCGAAGTTACAGACGACCGTCACGTCGGGATGCGCCGTCATGTAGCGCCCGGCGATCTCGGTCAGCGTCTCGGTCATCGAAGCGGCGGCGAACACGATGATCTCGGTCTCCGCCAGTGCGCTTGCGCAGCCGATCAGCAGCGCAAGAACGGTCAGCAGGGTCAGGGTCTTCCTCATGGTCAAACACTCCCTGGCAGGCTTTACTGCCATGTAAAATTATTGAAAAGGCGCTTCTCCTCCGGCTTTACGGCTTTGAAAACGCGCCTGTCCAACCTTTTGATGTGTTGATTCAATCCATGCCCAACGCTATGGTTTCGATGAACACGGTCACTTCGCCGCCACAGGCCATGCCGTCCTCCGCCGCGGCGTCCGCGTCAAGGCGCGCCCTGTAAAGGCAGGGGGCCGTCTCGCCTGCCTGAAGCCTCTGGCAGGCGGCGCGGATCACCTCGCCCTCCACCAGGCCGCCGCCCACGGTGCCAAGGGTGCGTCCGTCCGGCCACACCAGCATCCGCGCGCCGGGCCCCCTGGGGGCGCTGCCCCTGCGCTCCACCACAGTGGCCAGCGCCCTGGGCGTCCCCCGGGCCGCCGGGTCGACGATCGCCTGGAGCATATCCCGGGGCCAGGCGGTATTGCGCCCGTTCCGGTTCTTTTCCTGTATGATCTCAGCCATGATGGATACGGCGATCTCCTCCGGGGTCTCCGCGCCGATGGCCAGGCCAATGGGCATGTGTATCCCGTCGACGACCGCCGGGTCGCAGCCCCTATCCTCGATCAGATGCTTTTTCACCAGCGCCACCCGCCTGCGGGAGCCGATCATGCCAATGTAGGCGTGGGGCTTTCGACTGATGGCCTCGAGGCATTCCACATCACAGCCATGCCCCCGGGTGACGATGACGAAGAAGGTGTCCCCGTCCCCCGGAATCTGCCTGAGGCCATCCTCAAACGGCGCGCAGATCACGCGCCCCGCCCCGGCCCTTCCCGCGTTTTCCGCGAAGGCGGGCCGGTCCTCCAGCACGGTGACGGGCAGGCCCAGCAGCCCGGCGATGCGAATCACCGGAATCGCCACATGCCCGCCGCCGCAGACGACCAGCTTTTTTTCCCGCCCCAGTCGCTCGCAGAAGACCCGCTGGCCCTCGATTTCCAGCATGCCGCTTTGATCGACATCCCGGACCGCTTCGATATTGCGGGCGAAGAAGCCTCCTTCGTCCCGCTCCCACAGGATCGTGTCGGCGGAGAGCAGGCACCTGTCGCCGAAATCCCGGCCTTCAATCACCGTCAGCACGGCGTTGCGGGCATCGGCATCGAGCGTCGACAGCAGGCGATAGAATTCCAGCATTTTTACCTCACTTCCGGGGAACAAAGCGCAGCACGTTCCAGCTGAGGGCAGGAACCGCGATTTGGGCCTTGCCGACCTCGACCGCGCCGCCTGGGCCCGCCTTCGGGGCCACGTTCATCGGGTTTTCCTCGGTATTGACGGCCTTGGTGTCGTCGTGGTGCAGCAGTAGGTGCTCCTCCAACCGCATATCGCCGAAGGCCCGCAGGTCGATGTTAAGGCAGAAGTCCTCGGCCATGTCCCGGTTCACACAGAACACGGTGACGCTGCCCTCGTCCGCCAGGGTCGCCGTGGCGTCGATCACCGGCACCCTCTCATAATCCGAGCAGTCGTATACCGGCGTGTCCACCAGCGCCTTCAGCGCCGTGCCCCGCCCGTACCTCGAGGCGTGCAGGAAGGGCCAGTAGATGGTCTGGGCCCAGGCGCCGCCGCCGTTTCGGGTCATGATCGGGGCGATAACGTTCACCAGCTGGGCCAGGCAGGCCACCTTCACCCGGTCGGCGTTGCGCAGGAAGGTAATCAGCATGCTGCCCGCCAGCAGGGCGTCCTCAAAATTGTAGATGTCCTCCAGCAGCGGCAGGGCCTGGCCCCAGCGGTCCCGCTTCTTGATCTCCTCATCCTGTTCGTTGGAGTGGTACCACACGTTCCACTCGTCGAAGGACAGGTTCAGCTGCTTCTTCGAGTGCTTCTTGCCCTTCACCGCGTCGCAGATCGCCACCACCGACTTGATGAAGTCGTCCATGTCCATCGAACGGGCCAGGAAGCCGGGGGTATCGCCCGTGGGATTGCCGTAGTAGCGGTGCAGCGAGACATAGTCGACGTTGTCATAGCACTCGTTCAGCATCGTCAACTCCCAATCCCCGAAGGTGGGCATGCCTGAGCCGGAGGAGCCGCAGGCCACGACCTCGATGGAGGGGTCCACCCACTTCATCAGCTTGGCGGACTCGTTGGCGATGCGGCCGTATTCATAGGCGGTCTTGCTGCCCATCTGCCAGGGGCCGTCCATCTCGTTGCCCAGGCACCACAGCTTGATGCCCAGGGGTTCCTTCCTGCCGTTGGCGATGCGCATGTCGGAGAACTTGCTGCCGCCGGGATGGTTGGCGTATTCCACCACGTCCCGCGCGTTCTCCGGTCCCCGCGTGCCCAGGTTGATGGCGTACATCACCTGGGTATCCGCCTTTTTCGCCCAGTCGGCGAACTCGTGCAGGCCCACAGCGTTGCTCTCTGTGGTGAACCAGGCCAGGTCCAGCCGCTTCGGGCGCTTTTCTGCGGGCCCCACGCTGTCCTCCCAGTTGAAGCCGGAGACGAAGTTGCCGCCGGGATAGCGCACCACCGGCACGCCCAACTCGCGGACCAGCTTCAAAACGTCCTTCCGAAAGCCCTGCTCGTCGGCCTGCGGGTGGCCGGGCTCGTAGATGCCGCCGTAGACCGCGCGGCCCAGGTGCTCGATAAAGGAGCCGTAGACGCGCGGGTCGATCCTTCCGACGATGTAATCCCTGTCCAGTATCATCGAAGCGTTCTTCATGGTTATTATTCCTCCCAATATTAATCATGTGCGCTTTTTTTACATAATTTATATCACAAACGGCGCTTCGATGCAACCGCGATCATTGCGATTATCTCATCAAATTGGGGCCCGACGCCTTGCGACGGGCCCACAATTGGCAAATCCTTACAGGTCGATCTTCGGAATCCCCGCGAAGCCCTTCTCCAGGTCGGCGTCGGTGGGGATATAGTCGGTCATCTGACCGTCGTGGTACTTCTCATAGGCCACCATGTCAAAGTAGCCGGTGCCGGTCAGGCCGAACAGGATCGTCTTTTCCTCGCCGGTTTCCTTGCACTTCAGCGCCTCGTCGATGGCGACGCGGATGGCGTGGCTGCTCTCCGGCGCGGGCAGTATGCCCTCCACCCGGGCGAACTGCCCCGCCGCCTCGAAGACCTTCGTCTGCTCCACGGACCGGGCCTCCATGTAGCCGTCGTGGTAGAGCTGGCTGAGGATGCTGCTCATGCCGTGGTAGCGCAGGCCGCCGGCGTGGTTCGGCGCGGGGATGAAGCCGCTGCCCAGGGTGTACATCTTCGCCATCGGGCAGACCATGCCGGTGTCGCAGAAGTCGTAGGCGAACTTGCCCCGGGTGAGGGACGGACAGGAGGCGGGCTCCACGGCGATGATCCGGTAATCCGCCTCGCCCCGCAGCTTTTCACCCATGAACGGGGCGATCAGACCGCCCAGGTTCGAGCCGCCGCCGGCACAGCCGATGATCATGTCCGGCTTGATGCCGTACTTATCCATGGCGGTCTTGGCCTCCACGCCGATGACCGACTGGTGCAGCAGCACCTGGTTGAGCACGCTGCCCAGCACATAGCGATAGCCGGGATTGGACACGGCCACCTCCACGGCCTCGGAGATGGCGCAGCCCAGGCTGCCGGTGGTGCCGGGGAACTGCTCAAGGATCTTGCGGCCCACGGCGGTGGTATCCGAGGGCGAGGGCACCACGGACGCGCCGTAGGTGCGCATGACCTCCCGCCGGAAGGGCTTTTGCTCGTAGGAGACCTTCACCATGTAGACCTTGCAGTCCAGCTCGAAATAAGAACAGGCCATCGACAGCGCTGTGCCCCACTGGCCCGCGCCGGTCTCGGTAGTGACGCCCTTCAGGCCCTGCTGCTTGGCGTAATAGGCCTGGGCGATGGCGGAATTCAGCTTGTGGCTGCCGGAGGTGTTGTTGCCCTCGAATTTATAGTAGATCTTCGCCGGGGTCTGCAGCTTTTGCTCCAGGCAATAGGCCCGCACCAGCGGCGAGGGGCGGTACATCTTGTAGAAGTCCTGAATCTCCTGGGGAATGGGATATTCCCGGGTGTCGTTGTCCAACTCCTGCCGGATCAGCTCTTCGCAGAACACAGGAGCCAGGTCGGCAGCGGTCATCGGCTGGAGGGTGGCGGGGTTCAGCAGCGGTGCGGGCTTGTTCTTCATGTCCGCCCGGACGTTGTACCAGGTCTTCGGCAGCTCGTTCTCTTCCAGGTAGATCTTGTAGGGGATGACTTTCTTTGCGCTCATGGGGATTCTCCTTTCCGATTCAGTTGGTTCGGGACAGGATATCCTGAAGGATTGGCTTCACGTCAAAAACCCTGTCCCAGTTGTGAATGCTGGGACAGGGATCGTCGATCACCCTGCGGTGCCACCCGGCTTGACGCTTGCGCGCCCGCTCAATACCGTACCGTCATACGGCATCCTTTGATAACGGAGGGAACTCCGTCTCCCCTACTTGGGCCGCGCCCGTTCGGCGACGCGCAGCTAGTCCTTTGGGTTCGCCCTCGGAAGCCCATTCATCTCCGACGCCCGTGCCGCGATTTCACCGCCCGCGGCTCTCTGCTACGCTTGTCCAGGAAACTACTATTCTTCCTCAACGGTTGGCGGCATTATAGCATGGTAAAGTGGTAGTGTCAAGGGATTAACCCATGTTTAACACTACATATCATACATCGATCTCTTTTCGGTACTGATCAAACGTGACCGACGGATGCGCTTCCAGCAGTTCTGCGCAGGGCTTCGACGCCGCCAGGTCGCTGGTCAGGTACAGCAGCGCGCTTCGTCCCTGGGGACATGCTTCAAGGGCCGCATAGGCTGCCTCCACTGCCCGCGCCGCCTTTCCACAAGCATTATTGCAGGCGCTCTCTTCCGCTTCGATGCGCTTTTTCTCATAATCAAAAAATCCGACTCTGGTCTCCTTTGGCAGCTTTCGCCATGCGGCAATGTCCGATTCAAGCGCCGCCAGAACCGACTTCTCCCGGAATTCCTCGTCTGGCTTCATCACGTCATGACCGACCTTGATCGCCACTGCCTCCCGCTTCCGGTCAAAGAAGGCCCTGATGGCGTCCTCCGACGCAAACACGTCATCCCCGGGCATCATCGCCGTCAGCTCCGCCCTTCGGGCAAGGCACACCTGGGTTTCATGGAGCCTCCCCGCTTCGATATCGATGGGATGGAAAAGCATCGCCGCGACGGCCAGGCATTCAGTGGACGACAGCGCCGCAAGCGCCTCCGGCTCCGTCAGCAGCAGCTCCGACAGTGAAAGGTCGACTTCAGTCTGTATATGCGCCGTAAAATGCCGAAACAAGTCGTAATACAGCGCGAAGGACCGAGCGACCGTGTCGTCCTGGAGGTACTGCAGGCACCATTCGGCGTCCACCTGCACGCCGCGATACGCAGTTGGCCCTATAGGGTCTTCTTCCATCGCCCACAGCATCAGCGACATATCCTCCCAGCCCCGGGCGGTCACGAAAAACAGCCCGCGGTCGGTTTCTGTGATTCTGTAGAAGTGATCGGGATAGACGCTCAGATACGCCCTGACGGCGGGGTGTACCCCCTGGGCCACGGCGTAGCGCTGCCAGACCGCCAGGTCCGCCGAGACGTCGATGTGCTTGACCCGGTCCAGCGTGACCATGTCCAGCTCCCGCACGGATTTGTTGTACTCCGGCGGGTTGCCCGCCGCCACGATCACCCAGTCCTCCGGCAGGGGGACGTTTCCAAAGGTCTTGTTTTGCAGCAGCTGGAGCATGACGGGGGTCAGCGTCTCCGAGACGCAGTTGATCTCATCCAGGAACAGTATGCCGCTGCGCTTCCCTGTGGCCTGCATGGTGTCGTATATGGCGGCGACGATCTCGCTCATGGTGTACTCGGTGACCTGATACGACACCCCGCCGTAGGCCTTCTGTGATATGAACGGAAGCCCGATGGCGCTCTGGCGGGTGTGATGGGTCATCGAATAGGCCACCAGGCCACAGCCGACCTCGTCCGCGATCTGCCGCATGATGGCCGTCTTGCCGATGCCCGGCGGGCCGATCAGCAGCACCGGCCGCTGCTTTTCCGGCGGTATCCTGTGGGACCCGTCGGCATTGCGCCGGGTATAGGCCAGGAAAGTGCGGGCGATCTCGTCCTTGGCTTGCTGGATGTTCATTCTATCGGTCCTTCCTTTTCTCGCTCCAGGCACAGCGGCACGATCCACTCGGGCAGGCTGTAGCCCAGCGCCTCTCGCGTGGCGAACACGAAGGCCGTCTCATAGGGCGTCGGCTTCCGGGGGTACACGCCGTCACCGTCGGTGAAGTAGATCAACCCCTTCAATCGCTTCAGCGCGCCGCCCTTGCGCAGCTTCTCCACCAGGTCGAACACCGGCGTGAAGTTCGTGCCGCCCCTGCCCCGGATCACCAGGTCCTTCGCGTACTTCTTCCACGCCTCCACGGAGTGGATCACGACGTGGGACTGCACGATGGCGTCACACTGGACGATGTGGATCTCCATGTCCGAAAAGAAGCTGTCGTGGTTCAGAAGCATGCGCTCGATCTCGGCCAGGAAACGCTGCACGATGGGCCGGGTGCAGGAGCCGGAGGTGTCGATGGCAATCACCAGCGATTCCACCTTGAAGCTCTCGGTATACTCCAGGGGCTCGATCAGGGGCAGGTTGCCGTAGCGCCTCAGGCCGTAGTAATAGGGGATGGCGTCAAAGCTGTCCAGGTCGAGGCGCAGCTCCTCCCTTGTGGTGGCGAAGCGCCGCAGGTAGCTGGAAAAGTCGTACTTTCCCTCGGCGCGAAGCACCATACGCTCCTCCCTGCTGCCCGGCGCGAGCCCGTGTCGGCCTGTTCGCACCGTCCCACCCGGCAGCGCGTCCGGGGAGGGCCAGTGCCGCTCCAATGCCTCCGACAGCCATTGGGCATAGGTGGGGATACCCGTGCCGTGCCCGTCAGGCCGTCCCGACGGCGCATTGCCCGCGGCGCCCTGCTGTGCTGTCCATCCGCCGTCCCGGAGAAGCGGTGAAGGGGCATACCAATAGCGGTGGTCGTCCCGCCGGAAGCGGGCATGCAGCGGGGCCAGCTCGTCCTCGAACAGGTCCATCAGCGCGCGATACACCGCCCCCGCCGCCCGTGGGTCGACATCCTCAGGCAGGGCCTCGGCGATCTCCCGCCGAACGAGGTTTGCCTCCCCCGAAGGAAGGAATTCCCCGCGCAGGTATTCGGCGGACACGTCGCAGGCGAGGTCCCACAGCGGCCTCACCACCCCCTCCGGCGCGACGGGATGGCGAAACAGGCAGTGCATCAGCAGATGCGCCACTGCAAGCGCGTTCGGCGAGGCCTTGGGACCATAGTACAGGCGCGTGCCGTCCGTGGCCAGGCCGTCGACGGCATCGTCCGAAACGCGCGCCATCCCTTCGATCGGCACGCGAAGAAAGGGCAAGGCCGCCCCCGCCCGGAAAAGCAGGCGGGAAAGGGCGGCCAGCGTGTCAGCAGCAGGCGTCATGCGCATTTCGCAGCTGTCATGCTCCCGGGCCTCATCCATTCTCCATTCCCCTGAACGGCTTCCCGCAGCTCATCTTCCCCTCCGGGCAGGGGCCGTAGGCGCAGCTGGGCCCGATGTGGGTGAATATTTCCGGTTCCTTATCGCAGAGCAGCTTCAACATCTTCCAGGCCACGCCCCGAATCTCCCACTGGGCGCGGTTGCAGGTGCGCAGCCGCATGAAGTGCGTTAGCTCCCGCAGGTTCATCGCCAGCACCAGATCGATCTCATGGCCGCTGAGGGCGAAGTAGGACAGGTCCTGCATGGAAACGCCCATTTCACAGGCCTGTCGCGCCGCCAGCGCCTGGGCTTCGAAGGCAGCGCGATACACCGCTTCGGCCTCCGGTATGGCCTTCACCGTCTCCGGCAGCACGTAATCCCCCTCTGCCAGCCCGCGAACCACGGGCGGCACCAGCAGCGATACCATGCGATGCCGGGTGAAGTGGGTCACGCAGGCCAGCGAAACCCGCTTCACGCGGAAGGTGTAGCGCACCATTTCCAGCTCCCTTGGACGTGCGTCGGTCAGCAGCGCAACGGCATTCCCGTCAAGCCGCCCCGTAAAGGCGCAAATCTGCTTCAGAAAGTCCGCCGCGCCGTCGCAGGCGTTCAGCAGCTCGGCGTCCCCTTCCCTGGCGGTGCCCCGACGAATCTCCTCCGACAGGGCCATTGGCGCGAACCCGGGATAGCGGGCGGCCTCCTTATCGATCACACCGGGGTACAATACGTCAAACTGCGCCTTCAGCTGGGCGCCCAGCGCCTCGATCTCAATCGATCCCTTCCCCCGCCCGTACAGCATCGCGCAGATCAGCCCGATCAGCTCCCGGGCGTTCAGGGTCATGTAAAAATTGCTGCGCAGGCAGTAGGGCAGCAGGAAGCGGGCGTCCTCCTTGGGCACGCCCAGCGCCATCAGTCGCTCATAGTCGGCAAACCGCGCCTGCATGGTCTCCCTGTACAGCCTTTCCTGGGCCTCGTCCAGCCCATCCGGCACCACAAACCCCGCCCCGGCAAAATCCACATACCGCCGGGATTTGACGGTGAACGACGCCAGACGGCACTCGATGACGAACTGCTCCACCAGCACAGACACGTCGTTGAAGGCGACGGAAAAGGTCTGGTGCTCGATGACCGACTTGTGGCCCGAGGACAGCACCTTCCCGATGAGCTTCAGGTCGCGCTCATCTCCCCTGCTGCCTTCGAACATCTCCATGGCCGTGCCCTGCTGTGTGGAAATGCGGGCCGCAGACGCCGCCACCCGCAGCGCCTCCCGATTTTCCACGACGATGATGGCCTTGCTCTGATTCATGTTGTATCACCCATTGTTTATATTTTTGGTTTTCACCGTGTTTGATGTGACAACCTTCAAGTCGCTCCTACGACTGATTCTCCCTATAAACAATCGAGCGTCTTGAACTGTGTATGCGCAGTTTGAAAATCTGCCCAGTTTACAGATTTAAGCAATTCGTTCATTGTGGTAAATATCCGATCTGGGCTGAATATTGATAATGAAACACCTAATTGAGCTTTAATCTTCTCCCGTCTTTGTTTTAAGTACACCTCGGATTTCATATTAGATATGAAATTTTTACTAAGATTATCGTATCTTCTGTAACCAGATATTTTCAAAGCATCAAGCATTATTGGATACTCCCTTGCCATAGTTGAATTTGAAATTGAGTTCGGCGTACTCTACATACAATATATTCTGATTGTAACACATTTATTCAAAATTGACAAGTAGGCAACATTATACCCTACATCAAAGCGTCATACAATATATAGCCGTTAATGCGCCTCACTAACTATATATTGTATGACGTCGATACTGTTTTCTCCGATAAATCACTGTGAAAACAGATTGTTATGAGCGGAGGGAAGATATTCTATTGCGATACTCTCAATACTTCTCATTGTCTCCCAGCGAATCCCGCACGGTGACGACCACCTTGCGCTCATAGGCGGCAAAGGCATGCTCCACCAGACTGCGGTCGGGCTTGGGGGTGACCAGGCTGACCACGGGTACGATCACCAAGCCGGCCAGCATCGCGAACGCGCCGCAGTTGATCGGGGATTGCAGCCAGGCGGGGAACATGCCCTTGAACAGCATATTCGCCACCATGATGCCCGCGCCGAAGATCATGCTGCACCAGGCGGAGGCGCAGGTGGCCTTCTTCATGTACAGGCCGTACATGAACGGCGCCAGGAACGCGCCGGCCAGGGCGCCCCAGGAGATGCCCATCAGCTGGGCGATGAAGTTGACGGTGGTGCTGTACTGTATGATGGCGATGACCACGGAGATCAGTATGAACACCACGATCAGAACGCGCATGATGAACACCTGTTTCTTCTCGTCCATGTCTTTGATGATGTTCCCCTTCAGGAAGTCCAGCGTCAGCGTGGAGCTGGAGGCCAGCACCAGGGAGGACAGCGTGGACATCGACGCGGACAGCACCAGTATCACCACCACACCGATCAGCAGCGGCGACAGGGTTTCCAGCATCTTGGGCACGATGGCGTCGTAGCCCCCCACGGGCACGCCGTTCGGTCCGATCTCCATCTGGCTGGTGAAGAGCCTGCCGAAGCCGCCCAGGAAGTAGCAGCCGCCGGCTACGACCACCGCGAAGAAGGTGGATATGATCGTGCCCTTGGAGATGGCGTTTTCCGACTTGATGGCGTAGAACTTCTGCACCATCTGGGGCAGGCCCCAGGTGCCCAGGGAGGTCAGGATCACCACGCCCAGCAGGCTGAAGGGGTCGGGCCCGAAGAAGGAGGAGAACACGCCGGGCACGTCGGAGACCTGGGGGTCGCTGACACGGGCCATGTCGGAGATGGCCGTTATGAACCCGCCGTTCGCTTTCAGCACCGCCGCGATGACGGCCACGATGCCGAACAGCATGATGATGCCCTGTATGAAGTCGTTGATGGCCGTGGCCATGTACCCGCCCGCGATGACATAAACGCCGGTCAGCACCGCCATCAGTATGATGCACACCGTATAGTCGATGTTGAAGGCCATGCCGAACAGGCGGGACAGGCCGTTGTACAGCGACGCGGTGTAGGGGATCAGGAAGATGAATATGATCGCGGAAGCGCCGATCTTCAGCGCGTTGCTGTCATAGCGCTTGCCCAGGAATTCGGGCATGGTGGCGCTCGACAGCTGCTGGGTCATGACGCGGGTGCGGCGGCCCAGTATCACCCAGGCCAGCAGCGAGCCGATGAAGGCGTTACCCAGGCCGATCCAGGTGGAGGAGATGCCGAAGCGCCAGCCGAACTGGCCGGCATAGCCCACGAATATGACCGCCGAGAAATAGGAGGTGCCGTAGGCGAAGGCCGTCAGCCACGGGCCGACGGAGCGTCCGCCCAGCACGAAGCCGTCGACGTTGGAGGCGTGCTTGCGGCTGTAGAAGCCGACGCCGATCATGATCCCGAAGAATACCACCAGCATGAGAATCTTGATGAACACAGTGGGTCTCTCCCTTCAGCATTGGTGTCCGCAGGGGGCATAGAAAAACGCCCTCTGCCTGGTTGCAGAGGGCGGAATATCCGCGGTACCACCTCTATTCGGCGCCTCCTCGCGGAGTACGCCCTCGTCGGGTGCGGGCACAGGCCCATACCCTATCGCTATAACGGGCGAACCCGTCGCCACCTATTTGTCAGAGCGCATCGCGGACCGACTTTCAGCGCGCGGCTATCGGGAGGTAATTCGGTGATACGTCGCATACTGCCTCGCACCCACCGGCAGCTCTCTGAATGCGCTGTTCCGTTCACCTACTGTTTCCCGGTCACTGCCTTTGACGCCACTCAGTTTACCACTTTATCAGGTTTGTGTCAAGTGCTCATTTGAGTTTTACATCATGTTTACTTTCCTAGGGCCCACGCAAACTGTATCAGCATGATGCCGATCAGGTGGGCCGGATAGAACAGATAATAGACCCATTTGTTGATCTTGAGCTTCGACCAGGTGGGAATATAGATCAGCGGCAGCGCCAGTATCGCGAACATCTGTATGCCGAAGCCTACGCCGAACAGGTGATAGGAGGACCCCTTCATCCCCCACCAGATCATATAAGCCGACATCACCGGCAGGGAAACCCACCAGTGGCTGACGGTCAGGTAGAACAGCACGATCAACGTCACGCCCAGCCAGCCATAGTTGATGCTGTTCTGGAGCTTCCACACCAGCAGCGCCAGGGCGGCCGTGCAGACATACTGCCCCTCCCTGAGCGACCATATCAGCATTAGGCCCAGCGCCAGCGTCAGCATGATGTTGGGCACGGCCCAGCTCTGCACGTAGAAGTTCATCACCGCGCCCAGGGGATTATCCGCGAACCGCACGGCATACATGCCGGGCACCGTGTGGGCCAGGGCCACGGCATAGAAGGGCTGGGAGATCAGGCCGATCAGCAGTATGCGGCTCAGGTATTTCAGCTTGTTTTTCGAGTAAACGCCCCCCACGGCGATGCAGTAGGCGTACAGTGGAAAGGCGAGCCGCCCGAGGATGCGCATGATCCGGTACTGGGGAAAGAACATTTTTCCCGTATGGTCGATCAGCATGCTGATCATCGCCACCAGCTTCAAAAGGTTGGTGTCGCGGTTCAGCCCGACCTCCCTTGGCGCGAAGAGGGTGGAAAGGGCGTTTGTCTTTTTTGCGGCCATCCGGGCTACCTCCGTCAATGCAATGATGTCAACAGGCGGCCCGAAGGCCGCCCGCTTTTGTATTACGACATACCGTCGAATATGGTATCCTGCTCCGAATTTTCCTTGGGCGCAAGGGGCAGCGTAACCAGGAACTCGGTGCCCTCCCCCAGCTTGGAATGGACCTCGATCTCGCCGTCCATCGACCGAACGATGTGCTTGACGATGGCCAGCCCCAGGCCCGTGCCACCCATCTGGCGGGAGCGCCCCTTGTCCACGCGGTAGAAGCGCTCAAACAGCCTGGGCAGGTTTTCCTCGGCGATGCCGATGCCCGTATCGGAGATGGTGACGTTGGCCTCCTTGTCGTTGGCGAACACCTGCACCGTCACGGAGCCGCCCGGCTCGTTGTATTTGATGGCGTTCTCCGTCAGGTTGATCAGCAGCTGCTCCACCCGGTCGGGGTTGCCCATGATGTACACCGGGGTGTTGCCGGTGGCGCAGTTCACGGTGACCTGCTTTTCCTGGGCGTGGATCGACAGCATGTCGCACACGTCCTGGGCCTTCTTATCCAGGCGGATGCGTTCGATGGCCACCTCGTCGTCGCCGGATTCCAGCTTGCTGATGGACAGTATGTCGTTGATCAGCCGGGTCAGGCGCTCAGTCTCCATCATGATGATGTTCAGGAACTTGTGGGCCATCTCCGGATTGTCGATGGCGCCGGCCTGCAGGGTTTCGACAAAGCCGCGGATCGACGTCAGCGGCGTCTTCAATTCGTGGGAGACGTTGGCGGCGAAGTCCGTGCGCACCTGCTCCAGCCTGCGCAGCTCGGTGATATCCTCGACGATGGCCAGTGCCCCCACCACCTGCTCCTCCCGGCGCATCGGCGAGACGTACAGCCGCAGGGGCCGGTGGCCGCGACCGACGGCGGTCCGGGCCGCAACCTCGTTGGTATAGACGCCCTCCTGGCGCATGGCCTCGGTGAAAACCTCGTCCAGCTTGACGTCGCGGGAGACCTCGTTGATGTTCTTGTACTCCGGATTGCCCACGATGCCCAGCAGCTTCTTGGCCACCGGCGTGATGTAGATGACGTTCAGATTCTGGTCCACGGCGACGATGCCGTTTTGCATCTGCGACATCACCGAGCTGAGCACGTGATTGCGGTTTTTCTGCTTGAAAATGCGATCCTGGATCCTGGTAATGATGGCGTTATACTCCGCGGCGTGGGGGTCTTCCCGGCGAAAGCCCTCCACGCGGGCGTCGAAGTTGCCGTCGGAGAAGCTGTCCAATGCCGCCATGACCTGCTTGACCATCTTTTCACGCTGCATCACATCGAGTATGACGATGACCGCCAGCACGATGGTCAGGCCGTAGATGACGGCCAGCAGCAGCAGCGCCTTGTTGTTCAGCAGGATCGTCATCGTGTCCGACATCGGCCTCGCGTACAGCAGGTATTCGCCGCCCTCATAGCGATAGATGACGTAAAGCGCCATCTTGCCCACTGCGTTGGGATGGCGCTTCAGGACCGCCTCGTTCGTCCTGGCCATGGCGATATCCTCGTCGGTCAGGCTGCTGTAGCGCTCATCCGAGGCGTACACCAGGGACCCGTCCGACGCGAACAGCGCCCGCGCCGCGCCTTCCGTGGTTTTCAGGGTTTTAAGGGTCTCAGCGCGGGTCTGCATGGAGTCGGTCCGGCTGAAATCGCCCGTCAATTGACAGGCGACATACAGGTCATGCTCGATTTCATCGTTGGCCCGGTCGGCCAGCCTGGAGCAGTTATAGGTCAGCAGCAGCGCAAGGGCAACCAGTGAAACCAGGGTCACAATCAATGTAACCCTTGATTTCATAGGCGATTCTCCTGACGATCGTTGAACTTATAGCCAACGCCACGGATCGTCTCGATATAGTGGGCGTCGTCGCCCAGCTTCTGGCGGATATGGCGAATGTGCACGTCGACGGTGCGGGTCTCGCCATAGAACTCATAGCCCCAGATGCGATCCAGCAGGAAATCGCGGGTCAGCACCTTGCCGCGGCTGAGCACCAGCAGCTTCAGCAGCTCGAACTCCTTCAGTGTCAGGGACAGCTTTTCGCCGTTGCGGAAGGCCTCGTAATTGCCCACGTCGATGGTCAGTCCGCCCACATGCAGGATGCCCTCTTCTTCGTTCTGCGGCGCGGCGCGGCGCAACAGCGCCTTCACGCGGGCGATCAGCTCGCGCACGGAGAAGGGCTTTGTGATATAGTCGTCCGCGCCCAGCTCGAGGCCAAGGATCTTGTCCACCTCGTCGCCCTTGGCTGTAAGCATGATGATCGGGATATCCGCGGTCGTAGGCGCGCTCTTTAGCCGCCGGCAAACCTCCATGCCATCGATTCCGGGCAGCATAATATCCAGCAGCACCATCGCCGGACGCTCATGCGCGCAAACCACCAGCGCGTCTTCGCCCGTAGCGGCAGTGACTACCCGATAGCCGGAAGCCTCGAGATTGAATGAAAGTAACTCAAGAATATGGGCTTCATCGTCAACGGCCAGTATCAGTTCGTTTGCCATGTGCGTATCCTCTCTTTTATTTGTATTTGGTTATCTGACGGCCTCGCCATCAGCAGCACCCGCGTCAAAATCAGCCAGCAGCCGGTTCAGCTCGTCACGGAAGGACTGTATGTCCCTGAACTGTCGATACACCGAGGCGAAGCGGACATAAGCCACCTCGTCCAGTCGTTTCAGACCGTCCATCACCAGCTCGCCAACCATCTTGCTCGTGATCTCGGAATCCGGCTGGTTGTTCAGCTTGCGCTCGATATCCCGCACCAGGGCGTCGATCTCCCCAAGGGACACCGGACGCTTCTCGCAGGACTTCACAATGCCGGACCGCAGCTTTTCCACATCGAAGGCTTCCCGTGTCTGATCCTTCTTGATGATCATCAGCGGAACCAGCTCGATGCGCTCATAGGTGGTGAAGCGCCGACCGCATTTTTCGCACTCCCGGCGCCTGCGGATGGAAGTGCCGTCCTCGTTCTGGCGGGAATCCACCACGCGGCTCTGGGTACAGCCGCACCAGGCACATTTCATCCATTCATCACCTCTTTATTATTATACACAAAACGTGACCCAAAGTCCAGTCTTTTTTTAAGTTTTTGGGCAGCGCTCAGTTGGCAATCTCAAGCAGCACGATGGCCTCGGCGAGCTGGTTGTCACTCACGGGGTCCGGCTCTGCCGGTATCGCCTGGCCCTCCAGGGCCACCTCCACGTCGGGCTGTACACCCACCCCTTGGGGACAGCGATCCAGGGCGTCGAAGTAGCTGGCGGTGGTCAGCTGCATGCCCGCGCTGTCGGACTGGAAGGTTTGAAGGGACTGGACAATTCCCTTGCCGTAGGTCGTCAGGCCCACCACCTTGCCCCTGCCGAGGGCCTGCACCGAGCCGGCCAATATCTCCGAGGCGCTGGCGGACATGCCGTTAACCAGCACCGCCAGCGGCACGTCGAAGAAATCCGCGTCGGAATAATAATCCTGCCTCGAGCCATTCCTCTGTTGGGTGTAGACGATCAGCCCCTTGGGCAGTATGGCATCCGCAATGCTGACCACCTGGTCCAGAAGTCCCCCGGGGTTGTTGCGCACGTCGATCACCATGCCCGCAACCTTCGCGGCCCTGAACGCGTCGATCGCCTCGTGGAACACCTGGGAGGCGTCGCCGGTGAACTGGGCGATGTTGATGTAGCCGATATTGCCTGGCAGCACCTGGTAGCTGGCATAGCTGATCTTCACATCGCCCCGCGTGACCGGTATGGCCATACGCTGGCCGTCGCGTCGCACGGTCAGCGTCACCTGGGTCCTGTCCCCGCCCCTTATGCGGCGCACCGCCTCCAGATAGCTGCGGCCATCCACGCCGTTGACGGCGACGCCGTCCACAGCCAGGATCACATCGCCGGTGTGCACCCCCGCGGCCTGGGCGGGAGAATCCGGGAACACGCGAACGATCTCGATCTCCCCCTCCGACGTGTTTTGCAGCAGCGTGCCGATGCCGAAGTAGGCGCCGGCGGTGTCCTCGTTCTCCCGCTTGAGCTCCTCGGGCGTATAGTAAAAGGTATAGGGATCGCCTGTGGCGCCGGTCATCCCGCGAATCGCGCCCAGCACCAGCTCGTCCTCGTCCAGCGCCTTGTAATAATCCTTCATCAGCGACTGCCGGACCTCGTCCAGGCGGCTGTAGCGCTGGATGGTGTCGTATTCCGCCTGGGTGACCCAGCGCCGGTTTTCTCCCTCGCCGCGACCCGCGCGGCCGGAGACCAGCAGCGTCGCCGTACTGGAGATCACCGCGATCATCAGCGCTCCCCATATCAATGCCATCACGCGCAGTTTGCTGTTTTTCATGGTGCCTCCTGAAAGCTGTTGATTGAATATGCGCCGGTAAACCGGCGCATTTCATGGCTGTTATGAATGTATGATGGACGCGGGCAGGCCATTACAGGCGCAGCTTGCGGTTGCTCTCACCCTTGCCCAGCAGCATCATCATCTTGAAGGTCACCGCGTCGTCAAAGTTGCGCAGGTCCAGGCCGATGGCGTGCTGCACCTTTTCCAGGCGGTACACCAGCGTATTGCGGTGGATGTACAGCTTGCGGGCCGTCTCCGACAGGTTCAGGCTGTTGTCAAAGAAGGTCTCGATGGTGTGGATCATCTCGTCGTTGAACAGGCGGGCGGTCTTTCGATTGAAGATGCGGCTGTTGTATTCAGCCCCCAGCTGGGAGGAGACCTCGTTGAGGAAGCGCTCCAGCAGCAGGTTGCGATAGACGAACACCTGACGGTTGCTGTGATAGATGCGCCCCACGTTGATGGCGCTGCGGGCTTCGGCGAAGGCTTCCGGCATGGCCGTCAGCTCGGCGCGGGGATCGGAAATGCCGATGTAAACCGTCGTGCCGGTCTCCGTGAGGAAGCTGCTCTCAAAGGCGTTGGCATATTCCTCCACTTCGGCAAAGTCGGCGTCCTCGTCCACGGCCTTCAGCATGGCCACGGAATGATGCCCCACCTCGGTGATGATGTCATGCTCGCTGTCCACGGCATCCATCATCATGCGAATAGCGGTCTCGACCTCCATGTCCTTGAAGTAGAAATAGAGCACGCAGCGGTTCATATGGATCGGGATGTTGTGCTCCGCCGCCAGCGATTCGAACTCGGTGCCCTCCACATCGCCCCGCAGCATCTGCCTCAGCGACTGCTCACGGTTGCTGTGGCTCATGTCCTCGCGCATCAGCACGTTGATCAGCTCCGCACAGAGCACGGCGCACTTCTTGATGTCGTCGCTGTCGCCATGCAGGCAGACGAACACCGGCTGATCGTCAGAGGTTCCGATCAGGGTCATGGCGCCGTAGATAAAGGGCACGGTGGGGTTGGCCAGCGCCTCCTCGGGAATGGTGAAGGTGCGCTGATCGCCCTCGGGCAGCAACACATTGCCTCCCGAATCCAGCAGCAGCGCCGACATGTCGATCATATTCAATACGCGGGCGATCTTCACGGTCACGCGATGATCCAGATACATGTTCATATCCTCCCTGTTCACCAGAGTACTTCTATATAGAAGTATACCGAATCAATGTTTAAATCCGGCGTAATTTTTCTGTATAATCATTAACATCGCGTAAAAAAACGTCTGTTTTGTGTATTCTACACGAACTGTAAAATTTATGTGTCATCCAGCCAGTTGGTGACGATCCTGCTGCCCGGCTGGGCGACGGTCCACAGCATGGCGGGCAGCAGGCCCGCCTGCCGTATGCTGACCACCGCGTCCCCCGCGACGATGACATGATCCAGCAGCGGTATGCGCAGAGGGGCGACGGCCTCCAATGCCTGGAGGGTACAGCGCAGATCCTCGTTGGAGGGACGCTTCGTGCCGCCGGGATGATTGTGGGCCAGCACGATAAACCGCGCCTGCGCCTGGAGCGTCGCCGAGAGCACCTGGCGCAGGTAGAACGGCGCGTTGTCCACACCGCCCCGCTGCAGCAGCACCGGGCGGATCAGCTTGCCGGTGCGGTCCAGCAGGACCAGGTAAAAGCATTCCACATGCACGCCGACATAGAGGGTCTTCAGGTATTCCCCCATGGGCTTCAGCCGATCCAGCCGGGGCCGGGCGCCCCATTCCTGGGACATGCAGGTGCGGGTCAGCGCAGGGATCATGGCGTAGTAGAACGCGTCCAGCCTGGACAACCCCGACCGCTCCAGCGCCTGGCTGCTCGATTCCAGGAAATACAGCGGGGCGGGATAGCGCCTGCGCAGGTTCGCCATGAAGGCGTCCACCGGCTCGCGCTTGTGCATGAAGGCCTGGGTCTGCCGGATGGCATCGTACAGGGCCTCGCGCCGCTGGGCCAGCAGCGCCGGCGGAACGCTGTTCGGCATTCCCCTCTCGATGGATCGCAGTGCCGGCTTCAATCCGTCGCTGCGCCCAAGCACCCATTTCATGCCGGAAGGGCGCCGGCCTGCTCCAGCGCCGCGCGCACTTCCTCCTGGCTTTCAAGCCGCTGGCCCATATACCAGCCGTCCTGTGCCTCGTCATACTTCAGCTCGGCGGCGCCGTCCACGGCCACGCCGCCCTTCACGAACACCAGGTCCAGCGACACGGGCTGGGGAATATCGTACAGATCCACCACGTATTCCCGGGTGGAAAGCTGCTCGGCGTCTTCAAAGCCCTCCAGAAACGCCCGCAGCGCCTCCTCCTGGGACTGTGTCAATTTGATCTTCATACCTGTCCTCCTTTGTGGCGGGAGCCCTTTTCTTACACTAATTTTAACGCAAGCAGCGTCCTTTTGCAAGGGCTGAACCAAAATTAAGTTGACCACAGGGCATGGGATTCGTATAATATATAATGTGATATTGTGTGACAAGCGAGGCTTTGCGCCATGAAAACCGTCTATAGCAAGCTGGCAAACCTGATCGCTGTGCTGATCGTGGGCATGCTGCTGTTCGCTCCAATGCGCTTCGGCAGCGAGGATTACCTCTATGCCCACCCCCGTTCCATACGCATGAACCCCGGCGACAGCTATGCCCTGAGCTACCGTCTGGACGCCGACGACCCCGCGCAGGCGGTCCTGTACAGCTCGGCCAATGAAGCTGTGGCCACCGTAGCCGCCGACGGCACGGTCACCGCCGTCGGCCCGGGCAAAACCCAGATCCTGCTGGATTCCGAGAGTGGCGCCCGCGCCAGGGTGCAGATCGAGGTCGTCAGCGCGCGCATCTCCACGCTGACGCTGAACACCGACCGCATGTCCATGGAGAAGGGCCAGGTTTCCGGCCTGCGGGCCATATTCGACGACAAGGCCGACAACACGCTGGTCCAATGGTCCAGCGAGAACGAGGCGGTGGCCCGCGTGGACGCCGTGGGCCGCGTCTCGGCGGTAGGCGGCGGCCGGACCCGCATCACGGCCACCGCCGTGAACGGGCTCTCCGCCAGCGCCGACATCAACGTGCACGTCACCGGCAACGCCATGCGCATCACCCCCGAGGACGTCCACCTGGGCGTGGGCGCCGCCCTGCACCTGGGCACGAACTACGTTCCCGCGGACACCACCGACACCGTGGCCCGCTGGACCAGCAGCGACGAAAACGTGCTTCGGGTCCAGCGGGACGGTACCCTGCAGGCCGTCGCCGAGGGCCAGGCCGTGCTCAGCGCCTTTTCCAGCGAAGGGCTAAGCGCCAGCACGGTGGTAAAGGTGGAGCCCCCGGTGGCGGATTTTGAGATCTCCCCCACTGCCGCCACCATCAAGCGCGGCAACACGCTGGCGCTGGAGTCCCGCTTCTTCGACGTCAACGGCAATCCCGACGCCAGCACTCACCTGGTCAGCTGGACCTCCAGCAACCCCGCCGTGGCCACTGTGGAGGATGGCGTGGTCACGGCCCTCAGGAGCGGATCGGCCCGAATCAGCGCTGCCGCAGACGGCAGGATCGCCAGCAGCGTGGTCAACGTCCAGACGATCATCGAAGAGATCCACCTGAACCTGCACCAGATCTATGTACTCCGGGAGCAGACCGTGATGCCCATACAACTGGAGGCCGAAATCGTCCCTGCCGACGCCGACGACAAGCACCTGACCTGGAGCGCCGACAACGACCTGGTGGCCACCGTCAACCAGCGCGGGCTGGTGGAGCTGGTTGGCGGCTACGGCACCGCCACCGTCACCGTGCAGTCCGCCAGCGGCGCCCAGGACCAGTTCGTGGTGAACGTAGTGGCCGAGCTGCCGGAGGGCATCGCCGGCGAGGAATGAATGCCAGAACAGATGAAGGGTCCAAATCCCAACGGATTTGGACCCTTCATCTATAATAATGGGGCTTTACTTGTTCAGCGCAGCCTTGGCCTTCTCCGCCAGCACCGCGAACGCGGCGGGATCGGCGATGGCCAGCTCGGACAGCATCTTGCGGTTGATGTCGATGCCGGCAACCTTCAGGCCGTTGATCAGCCTGGAGTAGCTCAGGCCGTTGATGCGGGCCGCCGCGTTGATGCGGGCGATCCACAGGCTGCGGAAGTCGCGCTTTTTCAGCTTGCGACCGATGTAGGCGTAGCGCAGAGAACGGCGAACCTGTTCGCTGGCGGCGCGATACTGCTTGCTCTTGGCGCCAAAGTAGCCCTTCGCAAGCTTCATTACCTTACGCTTTTTCTTCTGTGCGTTGACAGCACGCTTAATCCTTGCCATTCTTGATTCGCCTCCTTACTTGTACGGGATCAGTTTTTTCATGGTCTTGCCTTCTGTGGTGGTCAGATAGGCAGCCTTGCGCAGGTTGCGGGTGCGCTTGGTGGGCTTCTTGGTCAGGATATGACGCTTGAAGGCCTGAGCGCGCTTGACTTTTCCGCTCTTGGTGAGGTTAAAACGCTTTGCTGCGCCCTTGTGCGTCTTCTGTTTGGGCATGGGTTTTTCCTCCTCTCGTTGATCAGTAACAGATTAATCGGAAGCTCTCGGGGAGATGAACATGATCATGCTGCGGCCTTCCATCTGGGGGGCTTTGTCCACGGTGCCATACTCCTTGATCCTATCGGCAAACTCATTCATGACCTGGCGGCCAATGTCGGAGTGGGTGATCTGGCGGCCGCGGAAGCGGATCGTCACCTTCACCTTGTTGCCGTCCTTCAGGAATTTCACGGCATTCTTGAACTTGACGTCGATGTCGTGATCCTCGATCGTTGCGGACAGGCGAACCTCCTTGACGGTAATGACCTTCTGATTCTTGCGGAACTCGCGCTCTTTTTTGGACTGCTCAAAGCGATATTTGCCGTAGTCCATGAGCTTGCAAACCGGCGGACGGGCCTGCGGGGCGATCTTGACCAGGTCCAGCTGACGCTCCTCTGCCAAGGCCAGCGCATCCCTGCTGGACATGACGCCCAGCTGCTCACCGTTCTGATCCACGACGCGCACCTCGCGGTCGCGAATCTCCTCGTTAATCATGAGATCGTTAATACCGAAACACCTCCTATAAAGCTTGCCAATAAAGAAAGAGCCGCGCATTGCGCCGCCCTCAACAGGCCCATACGGGCCCCCCTTGCTGTTTTAACCGCTGCAACGCGAATCGCAGGGTGAGAAGTCGGCGCTTCTGCTTACCTGAACTATTATAGCAGTATCCCCCTGGAAAGGCAAGGAAAGATCGCGTTAAATCACATCGCGCCCAAAAACACATGGGCAGGAAGACCTGCCCATGCTTTATGACCCTTGGTTTGCCTTACTTGTTGTCAGCGGCCAGGGCCTTCGCGGCGGTACGGCCGGAGACGAAGATTTCAACGATGGCGTTGCCACCCAGGCGGTTGCCGCCGTGGATGCCGCCGGTCACCTCGCCAGCCGCGTACAGACCGGGGATGACGTTGCTGTTAGTGTCGATGACATGACGGTCGGTGTCCACTACGATGCCGCCCATAGTGTGGTGGGTGGAGGGTGCCATCAGGCGAACGGTCAGCAGCGTGTTCTCCAGATTGTAGGAATCCACATTGTAGCTACCGTCGTCATTCTTCTCCACATCGCCCACGGTGCGGGAGGCAATGCCCTTGCCCACGTCGGGATACTCGCCCTGGCCCATCACAGCCATGTCATAGGCCTTAATGGTCTCGAGCACAGTAGCCGGATCGGCAGTTACGCCTTCCAGCTTGGAGAACAGCTCGGTCAGTTCATCCACATTGCCGTGTACGTAGTAATAGCGGCCTTCGAAGTCATTCTCGCCCAGCTGCGCGATGGGCGGGCCAGGAATGGGCTCGGTCTGGTTGTAGAACTCAAGGAACACGCCGGGTGTGCCATTGACCACGATGCCATTGCGGAACTCTGCCAGAGACAGCACGTCGCGCTCGGAGCCCTCGTCCACGAAGCGATGTCCAGTGGTGGGGTTGATCCAGCAAGCGTAGTTGCCGCCGCCGAAGGCCAGGTTGCCGTTGTCAACCCAGGAGATGGGCATCAGCTGGGTGAAGCCCAGGCCGGTGGTCGCGGCGCCGATGGCCTCGGCCATCTTGATGCCGTCGCCAATCTGGCTGGAGCGGTTGGTGGTCTTCGTGGTCTTGGTCAGGTACTCGGTGGACCAGTAAACGTTGTTTTCCAGCACCATGTCGATGTTGGCTGCATAGCCGCCGGTGGCCAGGATGACGCCCTTGGCGGCGTTCACGGTGATCTCGGTGCCGTCGTAGTGGGTGGCCTTGACGCCGGTCACGCGGCCGCCTTCAACGATCAGGTCGGTGACGGTGGTGCGCAGCATGATCTCGTTCTTCTCGTTGGCGTTGTAGATGGTGTTCATCGGCGCGGCGAAGTAGCTGCCCCAACGGCCCATCTCAGGCTCGCCGTTGCCATCCAGGTCGATGGTGGAGCCGACGAACTCGTTTTCACGATACCACAGCGCGCCGATCAGGGTGGGCTGGGTGTTCTCGACGAAGGTCGCGCCCTGGTCCTCCAGCCACTCCTTCAGGCCCTGGCCGTCCTGGATGAACTGGCTGACCAGGTCCACGTCGCCGTAGATCCACTGGGTCTTGTCCGCGCTCTGGCGCAGGCCGCCGTAGTAGGTCTGGAAGATGTGCAGGTTCACGGTGGAGAACAGGGTCAGCTGGTTCTCGGGAACGCCCGCGTCCAGCTGGGGCTGCGCCCAAGCCAGATAGTCCTTGATCTCCTGCTTCAGGGCCTGCAGCACGGGCAGGTACTCGGCGTGCACGCCGTGCTTGGACAGCTCGGCGGCGTCGCCGGCCACGAATTCGTTGTCCTTGTAGTATTCCTCGTCGAAGGGCTCCTCGGACCAGTCCAGGATCATCTTCAGCTCATTGATGCAGCCCTGCACGCTCTTGACCTTTTCGTAGGTCTGGCCGTCGTGGGCATAGACGCCGGTGGTGGCGTCGGGATCGGCGGGATCCCACACCAGGTAGGGCATCACGGACTGATACTGGCCGCCGGACACCAGGGTGTTGCCGCCGACCTCGGCGTTCTTCTCGATCACCAGCACGGTATTGCCGTCCTGGGCGGCCTGGGCCGCGGCAGCCATGCCGGCGCCGCCCGCGCCGACCACGACCACGTCGTAGTCCGCGGTGATGGGCTGACCGGCGGTATGCTCGATCTTGGCGGCCTTGAAGGCGTCCATGTTGGTGCAGCCGGCCTGCTCGGCGGTGTCGTTCACCGCGTTGCGCAGCGCGCGGGTGGTGAAGGTCGCGCCGGAAACGCCGTCCACGCCGGAGCCGTTGGCTTCCAGCATTTCGGGGATCATGATGTCATAGGCCAGGGTGCCCACGTGATCGGTCTCCACGCTGGAGGCAATCTCGATCTTCTGGAGCTTGTCCGCGGAATAGGTGACGGCGACGGTCACGGGGCCGTTGTAGCCGTCGGCGGTCGCCTCGTAGGTGCCTGCGGTAAAAGCCAGGTCGGCGTCGCTGGCGCCGGTCTCCTCGCCGCGGGCCGCGTTCAGGGCCTGCTCAACGGCGGCGACGACGCCGTCATGGCTCATGGTCGCGCCGGCCACCGCGTCGATGGCGGCGTCGCTGCGGCCGATCAGGCTTTCGCGGTAGGTCGGGAAGGCTTCCACGCCATAGGGAACCTCGCCCTCGCCCTCGATGACCACATCGGTGATGGCATTCTCGTCCACGGTCACCGTCACATGGACGGAATCGGGACCGGCAAAGCCCTCGCCGGAGCCCTCGTAGGTGCCCGGGGTGAAGCTCGCGCCTTCCGCGAAGGCCACGCAGCCCAACAGCAGGCACAGGCAGGTCAGCAGTGCAACAATTTTCTTCATGATATCCCTCCTTGAAGAATTCTGTTCATGCGGGCACAACTGCCCACATCTACACCACAATAATATCATATCTGCAAATGTCGTGTCAATGGATTTTGCTCAGAATACGGCGCTGTGAGAAGCCGTCAGCACCGTTTGCGCATTTTCGGGTTGATTAATGAAGCAAAAGGGTATATAATAAAAACATGTTCAGATTGGAAAACTGCGCGTTATTGCGGCTCTGCCTGATCCTGGCGGTCCTGGCCCTGTCGGCGTCCGGCTGCGCGCCCACGCCCGGGACAGGCGGCATTCGCGTGCTGGTGGACGGCGAGGCGTGGAAGGATGCGGCCATTTCCCCGGAAAGCGGCGACGGCATGCGGGTGTACATCACCTGCGACGGCCAGCCGCTGCTGGACCTGCCCTTCGGCGAGGCCCACAGCGTACAGATCATACAGGACGACGGATCAGAGAACACCGTAGCCATCACCGGCGACGCCGTGTATATGGAGCACGCCGACTGCGACAACCAGGACTGTGTTCAGATGGGCGCGGTGACCCGGGAAAATCTGGAGCTGCGGGTGATGGGCGGCTTCATCATCTGCCTGCCCCACAAAATCTCGGTGGAGGTGCGCGAGGGCTGATGGAGGCTTTGGTTTGAATTCGAATGCGAAAAAGGTCGCGCGCTTCGGCATGCTGACGGCGCTGGCGCTGGTGCTGGGCTGGCTGGACCGGGCGATACCGGTCACCTGGTTTTTGAGCGGCGCGGTGCCCGGCATCAAGCTGGGGCTGGCCAATACGGTGCTGCTGTACGCAGTGTACCTGATGGACTGGAAGGGCTGCGTGCTGCTGATGCTGGCGAAGGTGTTCCTGTCGGGCTTCATGTTCGGCTCGATGAGCGCCATACTCTACAGCCTCTGCGGAGGCGCGCTGAGCCTGGCAGTGATGCTGCTGGTGCGACACAGGCCCCGGCTGGGCGCGCTGGTGATCGCGCTGCTGGCTGCGTCCAGCGACATCATGCTGCTCATCCGCAATCCCCACCCCCGGGGGCAGCTGCTCTGGTGCATGATACTGATCGCGCTGGCCTGCCTGGCTGCCGTCGCCGCCTTTGTAATCATCGGCAGGCGTCCGGAATACGGGGTGCTGGGCACGTCCCTGGCCGGGGCGGTGGCCCACAACATCGGCCAGATCCTGGCGGCCAGCGCCATGCTGCGCACGCCCCAGCTGCTGTACACCTACCTGCCAGTGCTGGTGGGCATCGGCGCGGTGGTGGGATGCCTGACGGGCATCGTGGCCCAGCGGGTCTTCAAGGCGCTGCGCGTCGGAAACATTCAATAAAACGAAGAACAGGGGTTATCCAATGAAGAAAATGCGGGCGCTTGCGCTGATATTGACGCTGGCCTGCGCGCTGAGCCTGACGGGCTGCGCTTCAGCCCAGCAGAAAAAACAGACCGCGATCGGTTTTTATCTGGATACGGTCATCACGCTGACGGCCTATGTGGACGACGCAGTGGTGCTCAACGACGCGCTGGAGGAATGCGGGCGCTATGAGCGGCTGCTCTCCCGCACCGTAGAGGGCAGCGACGTGTGGCGCATCAACCACGCGGGCGGCAAGCCCGTAGAGGTTTCTGACGACACCGTCATACTGCTGCAAACTGCGCGGCGGGTGAGCGCATATTCCGATGGGGCGTTTGACGTCACCATCGCCCCGGTATCCACCATGTGGGACTTCACCTCCGGTGCGGCGGTGGTGCCGGACGCCGATGCCATCGCCCGGGCTGCCGCCCTGGTGGACTACACCCGTATGGACATTGAAGGCAACACTGTCACCCTGCCCGAGAACATGATGATCGACCTGGGAGGCATCGCCAAGGGCTATATTGCCGACGAAGTGAAGCTGTACCTGATGGACCGGGGCGTTAAGAGCGCAGTGCTGTCCTTTGGGGGCAACATCGTCACAATCGGCCTGAAGCCGGACGGCAGCCCCTGGAAGGTGGGCATACAGGACATCGACAAGCCCACCGGGGAATACATGCTCGTGTCGCTGAACTTCGGCGGCAGTACCGTCACCAGCGGCATCTACGAGCGCGGCTTTGAGACGGACGGCGTATACTATCACCACATATTGGATCCGGCAACCGGCTGGCCCGTACAAAACGAACTGGCGTCGGTTACGATCTTCTCCGACAGCTCCATGTGGGGCGACGCCCTGGCCACAGCAGCCTTTGCACTGGGACCCGAGAAAGGCATGGCCCTCATCGAGGCGCTGAATGGCGCAGAGGCCGTGTTCATTTCCCGGGATCGGTCGGTCACCGCTACATCCGGTGCCGATAAATATCTGACACAATAAACAGACCATAGTCTGTGTACTGACAAAAGGAGCGACGGCCATGTATGTGACGTTGGAGCATCACTTTATTCAAATCGTATACTACCTCATCATGGTCCTTGAGATGATCGGCGTGGTCATACTGCTGGTCTACGCCGGCAAGGCCCTCGCTGCGGTGTTCAAGAGCACCCACAGGTGCAAGCAGCTGCTGTCGGAGGGCATTACCACGGCTCTCAGCTTCCTGCTGGGGGGCGAGGTGCTCAAGACCATCATCGCGCCGGACTGGAAGGATATCGGCATGACCTGTGCGATACTGCTGATGCGGGCAGCGGTGACGGTGCTGCTGCACTGGGAGTCGAAGCACGAGAACGAAACAGAAAACGACGAGGAACGCGGAAAATGAACGAATTGGCTAAGCGAATACTCCTATGCCTGCTG
The DNA here is from genome assembly GCA_045658005.1 of Clostridia bacterium. Lineage (GTDB taxonomy): Bacteria > Bacillota > Clostridia > Christensenellales > Aristaeellaceae > UBA2862. The sequence goes on from JAZOUD010000133.1 coordinate 39,499, forward strand.
GCAGGGCTTTTATGGGTGACTGCGATTGCGGCTGCGGAGCAAGCCCCTGCCACAGAACCCACCGCGACGGCACAGCCACAGGCGACTGCAGAACCGACGGATTCGCCAAAGCCCGCAAAGGGCTATGTGCTGGTCACCACGGCGACCCAGTCGGGCTGGCTGCCGCTGCCCGAGGAGGGAGAGGTCAGCTATCCCGTGCGCCAGCTGCTGCCGAACGGCACCGAGGCGATCAACACCATCCACCTGACGCCGGAGGGCGTCTACATGGAGGATTCCACCTGCGAGGGCCACGACTGCGTCCAGCAGGGCGAGGTGACCCTGGACAACCGGACCGAGCGCATACTCGGCAACATGATCATCTGCCTGCCGAATCAGGTGACCCTCCAGCTGTACACCTCCGAGGAGCTGCTGGAGATGGTGAAGGGACAGCAATAGGACAAAAGGATCCTTCATTTCGTTCAGGATGGCAGGGAGACACCCGGTTGCCATCCCGGGCGATGCGGAGTATCTTTTCAGAGAATACAGCGAGGTAATCGGGATATGATACAGGACATCTACCCCCACAGGCTGCGCAATGAATTCATACCCGCCCGCCCGGTGGACCCGGAGGGGCTGCTTTTCTGCTTCGATGGGGACAACGTGCTCTGCGGGATCGATAACGGCGACGTGGCGCTGCCCCGGGTGAAGGACTTCCCGTCCGACGCCGAGCGGCGCTACCTGTTCGCGCTGGACGACGCGCCCTGCTACCTGGACATGGAAGGGCAAGGGCGAAGCGCGAAGGGCATGGAATGGGTGCCTGTGCGCATGCTGCGCCGCCGCGCCCAGGGCCACCGGGAAGTGATCTTCTCAGCCTGGACGGCCTTCCAGCTCTACAACTGGTACCGGGACAACCGCTTCTGCGGGCGCTGCGGCGACAGGACGGCGCTGGCCCCGGACGAGCGGGCCGTGATGTGCCCCGCCTGCAGTCGGCGCATCTATCCGCGGATCATCCCCGCGGTGATCGTCGGCGTCACCCACGGCGACGAGATACTGATGACGAAGTACCGGGGCCGGGACATCCCCTACTACGCCCTGATCGCCGGCTTCACAGAGATCGGCGAAACCCTGGAGCAGACCGTGGCCCGGGAGGTCATGGAGGAGGCCGGGCTTCGGGTGAAGAACATCCGCTACTACAAATCCCAGCCCTGGGCCATCGTGGACGACCTGCTGGCCGGCTTCTACTGTGACGTGGACGGCCCCACCGAGATCCACATGGACGCCAATGAGCTGAAGGAGGCCGTCTGGGTCCGCCGGGAGAACGTCACCGGCCAGCCCAACGACTTCAGCCTAACCAACGAGATGATGCTGGTGTTTCGGGATGGGAAGGAGCCAAGATAGAAATCACCGGGGAGCTGTTACAATGCCAGTTTGCAACAGCTCTCTTGCTTTTCCGGGCGCAGCCATGCGGAAAGGAGGTATGGCGATATGAATGTTGCTTTACAGACCAATAACCTGACAAAACGCTATCACAGATTTCAGGCATTGGACGGATTGACCATGCATGTGCCAGAAGGCTCAATCTATGGGCTGATTGGAAGGAATGGTGCAGGTAAAACGACGCTGATTCGCCTGATTTGCGGCTTGCAGGAGCCATCATCCGGTAGTTTTGAATTGTATGGCATGCGCAATGACAGCAATGGAATCGTCAATGTCCGTCGCCGAATCGGCGCTATCATTGAAGCGCCCGCGCTTTACGAGAATATGACAGCGGAACAGAATCTGAGGCAGCAATACCTCATCCTCGGCTTGCCATCCTATGATGGCATCTCTGATTTATTAAATCAGGCTGTTGAGGGCAGATATGACCCGACTTGGCAGAAGCTTTTCCTTTCGTCTCTCGCTCATTGCGATGCTGATCCTTTCTGTGGCCTTTATGGCAATGCAAGCAACTTCAATGGATTATACAGTTCCGCTGAGCCGAGTGATATTCCTGCCGATGAGCATGTATGGGGCCGTGATGGCGGCATTCGTCAGCATATTTGTCGGCACAGACTTCAGCGACGGTATTATCCGAAATAAACTGCTGACCGCTGAGAATCGCAACAGCCTGGTTCTTTCACAGATCATTGTGAGCTGCCTGGCATGTTTGATCGTCTATACGGTGGTCACCGCCTTTACAGCGGGCGTTGGGCGGTTGTTCTTTAAAAACAATGTTGAAACGGTTACATTGCTTCGGTTCTATTGCATCGGCGCTGGCATGTGCCTTGCCACAGGCTGCCTGTTCTCTGTTATCACGCTTCTACGCGGTAATAAGACGCAGGCAATCGTTTGGTGCATGGCGCTGGCCTTTGGCATGCTGTTTCTCGCCATACATACCAATGGAAAACTGGTACAGCCGGAGTATAAGGACGGCGCCATGAATCCCAACTATGTGGGAGGAATGCGAAGGACAGTCTACGGCATTCTCCATGACCTCAATCCCTGCGGACAGGTCGCGCAGCTCTCAACATGGGAAGTCTGGTATCCGATACGCATCACATTATCCAATCTCGCAATGGTTTCCGTTGCTTCCGTTCTTGGGTGTATGCTGTTTGAAAGGAAAGACATAAAGTAGGGGGGATGTATCCTAATCCTCCCACTGTGCCTCGCCCCACTTGTCGGGTGAGGGATCGACCTCCGGGCCTTCGTCCGGCGCGTCGAAGCTGGTGAAGATGTCCCGCATCAGCACCTCGTTGTTGACCAGGCCCTTCAGCGCGTCCCGGCTGACCACGCTGTCGGTGCCCAGGCAGGCCTTGCAGCGGTAGCCGCAGTCCGGGCACACACAGCCCAGCTCAATCCCCTCGGATTGCACCATGTAGGTGCCGCACACATGACAGCTGCAACGCACGGCTGTCGCCTCCTTTATCGGTTTATGCAGGATTTCAAAGTATGGGTCAATCTTGTTTTCCTGCATCGCGCCAAATCTGTCCTGACCCACTCCCCCATTATACAATCACAACGAAGGTGAAATAAACGCCATGAAACAGACCACTCTTTGCTACATTGAGCGCGGGCATCAATACCTGATGCTGCACCGCACCAAGAAGGCCGGCGACGAGAACCACGACAAGTGGATCGGCATCGGCGGCCACATCGAACCGGGCGAGACGCCCCTGGCCTGCATCCTCCGGGAGTGCCGGGAGGAGACGGGACTCGCGCTCATCGACCCCCGTTACCGGGGCATCGTTCACTTCCGCTCGGACATCTACCCCGACGAGGACATGCACCTGTTCACCGCCGACCGCTTCGAGGGCGAGTTGACCGACTGCGACGAGGGCGAGCTGGCCTGGATCGACAAGGACCACCTTCTGGCGCTTACGCTGTGGGAGGGCGACAAGGTTTTCCTGCGCCTGCTGGACACCCGAGAAGACTTCTTCGACCTGACATTACAATACCGGGGCGAAGCGCTGGCCGGCGCGGTACTGGACGGGAAGGCGCTGGACGTGTAGAAATAACATTCGCCGAAGATAAACTCAAATTCGCTGTCTCATCCGATCTCCGCGGCCAGGGCGTCGATCATCTCCCGGGTCACCGGGCAGATGGCGCTGATGTACAGCGTATCCTTGACGGACAGCAGCTTGCGCGCGCCGGCGTCGTCGCCCTCCCGGTGCAACATCCGCGCCAGATAGTAGATCGTGGTGATCTGGCGGGGCTTTTGCTTGAGGGCTTTTTTGTAGTATTTCTTCGCCTCGGCCCGATAGGCGTCCGCCTGCCCGCCGGGGCCTTCGGCTTCCGCCATCGCCTCGTACAACTGGCCCATGTTGTCCAGCGTGGAGGCGTCCTCGTCGTCATAATCCATGGCCTCGCGGTTGAAATCCAGGGCGGGACCGAAGTCGCCGGTCTGCCTGGCCTTGTCCACCCAGTACATGCCCAGGGTGCCGTAGATGCTGCCGTTCATGCCCTTGGCTGCGGCGCGCTGCATGGTCTCGATGGCCCGGTCCACCTGGCCCGTGTGCCACTGGTAGATCGAATACTGCAGGCGCAGCTGCACCCAATCGGCGTCGGAAAGGCCCTTCCTCTTGCTCAGGTCCTCCAGCAACGTCCGGGCCTTTTCAAACTCGTCCTCCCGCATCAGCAGCAGCGTATAAGCCTGCAGGATATTCGGAGCCAGATTGCCCTGGCCCTGGCGCGCCGCCTCGTCGTACAGCTTCAGCGCCGCCTGGTACTTTTCCTTTGCCTGGGCCACCTTCCCCTCCCCCGCCAGCTTGTTGGCGTCCACCTGGAGGTGGTAGGCCCTGTTGCCATTGTAGGCGGATTTTGCCGCGTCAAATACTCTCATCAGTCTGCCTCCGTTTGCCTCGTCATCTTTCGCCGGATGCGCGCCGTCCGCTTTTCCAGCAGGTCCGCCGGTTCGCCGTCCGGGTAGCCTGCCGATTTCAGCGCGAATTCCAGCGCCTTTGGATAGTCTTTTCGCCGGTGCTCATACAGCTTGGACAGCTCCGTACAGACCGCACCGGGCATCTGCCGTCGCCGCAGCATCTGCCTGAGCACCGCCTCTGCCCCTTCCCAGTCGCCGGATCTGCGACAGAGCCCGTACAGCCGCCAATTGGCCGAACCGGCGATGCGCTCGCCGGACAGGGCCGCCAGCGTGCCCGCGGGGCGGGGCCTCGCGGAGGCCCTGTACATCTCCCTGGCTGGCCTCAATTCGCCCAGGCGTTCCAGGGATTTCCCCATGGAAAACTGGTCCCGCTGATCCGAGAGCAGGTCCGGCCGGTCGTTGATGGCGCACAGCCGCACCAGCAGCTTTGCCAGCGTGGCGATGTCCTGGCGGTTGTGACGCACGATGTCGTCCAACAGGGCGTCCTCCCCCGTCTTCATGAACTGGAAGAAGCGGGCGGGCACCTCGCTGCCGGGCAGGTCGTCCTCCCGGGGCATGCCCAGGATCTCGGCCTCCAGGTTGCACAGCCGGCAGCTGCCCAGCCGCAGCTTCCACGCCCGCCGGGACGGGTAGAGCAGGTCCAGGTTCTCAAGGGCACGCCACCGGTCCCGCATGCGGTTCATGGTGAAGCGGGTCTCGAGCAGGGGCATGTCGAAATTGCGCCCGTTGAAGGTGCACACGCTGTCAAAGTCCGCCATGCGCTGACCCAGGCGCTCAAGCAGCGCCGGCTCGTCGGCGTATTCCCGAAGCATCAGCTGCTCGATCACCAGCGCCTCGCCTTCCACGTAGCCCACGCCCACCAGAAACGCCACCGTGCCCGCGCCGCCGGAGAGGCCGGTGGTCTCCGTGTCCAGGAACAGGCAGCGGCGGATGTCGAACCTCGGCCCGCACCAGCCGATGCGGCGCAGTCCCGTGGATGGCAGGCTGAAGACCGCCGGGTCCAGGGGCTCGCGGGTGACATGGCAAATCAGGCCGCCCCGTCGCGGCGTCGCCTCGACGGGTGCCGACGAGCGCATCATATTCAGCTTTGCCCGCAGTCCGGATGCCATGAACCATCACCCTATACTATTGTAAATACACACAGGCGGATTGTCAAGCGGCGAAAAGTGTGATATGATAGGTGGTGAATATCGTGGCGGCAGATTGTAGCGGATCCTTGGTCCTCAAAGCACCGCTGCAAGCTTAAATGCGTACAAGGAGGAGAAGCATATGCTTGAAATTGGAAAAGTTGCGCCGGACTTCACCCTGCCGGATCAAAACGGCAACCCTCACACCCTCTCGGATTACCACGGCAAAAAGGTGATCCTCTACTTCTATCCCAGGGACAACACCGCCGGCTGCACCAAGCAGGCCTGTAACTTCAAGGCGCTGATGCCCCAGTTCAGCGAAAATGGCGCGGTGATCCTGGGCGTCAGCAAGGACTCCGTAGCTTCCCACAAGCGCTTCGAGGAGAAGTACGGCCTGCCCTTCACACTGCTCTCCGACGAGGAAAAGACGGTGATCCAGGCCTACGACGTGTGGAAGGAGAAGAAGAACTACGGCAAGGTGTCGATGGGCGTGGTGCGCACCACCTACCTGATCGACGAGAACGGCATCATCGTTCGTGCCTACGACAAGGTCAAGGCCGCTGACAACCCCGGGCAGATGCTTGAGGAGCTGGCGACGCTGAATATTATCGAGAAGCTGGACAAGTGACGGGGCAAGGGCTCAGGCACGTGCCCATACCCCCTTCACCGTCAATGTATGCGAAGATCCTTCGCTTCGCTCGGGATGACACAACGACTTTCGTCGTCATCCTGAGCGCGGCGAAGGATCTTCGCTTTATGCCGATGTTCATTATTCGGTCTGCATGGGGATATACAATATATTGGCTGCGGCAGTGATGTCGAACCCGTCCAGGTCGGCGCCAATCACGCTGACAGAGTACATCAGCCCTGTGGGGTCGTCGTACCAGAGGCATACGTCCACGGTGTTCTCGCCATCATGGGCACGGCGGACGACGCCCTTGCAACGGCCCACCTCGCATTTATCCTCGGCCTCCCATTCATAGTACAGGCCGGAGATGTCCTCGAAGACATCCGCGGGGGCAATGCGGGCGGTGTAGTCCTCGCCCTGCCAGGTGAAGGTCACCTGGCCCATCTGCTCTGCCTCCATCTGCCAGGCCACGTTCGTCGCGTCGTCGGGCAGGCCCAGCTGCAGCCCCAGCGCGTCCATCAGCCCCTGGGCCGTGGTCGGCGTCCAGGGATTGGCGCGTCCGGCCTCTGCCTGCGCTGCGCCGAAGGCCAGAACCAGCAGCGCCAGCAGTACAGAAATCGCCTTTCTCATTGTGATCAGCCGTTCAGCGCCGCGATGATATCGGGCAGCTGGCTGTCCACCACGTCGTTCTCCAGCTGGCAGGTGCCGGCGTTGTGATGGCCGCCGCCGCCGTACTTCAGGCACAGCTCGCCGATATCGACGGTGGACGCCTTGTTCACGATGGACTTGCCGATCATCACGGCGGTGTTCTGCTTGCGGAAGCCCCAGGCGACGTGCACGGAGATCTGGGCCTCGGGATAGAGGGCGTAGATCATGAAGCGGTTGCCCGCGTGGATGATCTCCTCGTTGCGCAGGTCCAGCACGATCACCTTGTCGTGAAGCACGGCGATGCGCTTGAGCTGCTCCACGAACATCTCGGACTGCTCGAAGTACAGGTCCACGCGCTCCTTGACGTCCGGCAGGGCCAGGATCTCGTCGATGTTGTGCTCCATGCAGAAGCTGATCAGCTGCATCATCAGGTCATAGTTGGAGATGCGGAACTGGCGGAAGCGGCCCAGGCCGGTGCGGGGATCCATCAGGTAGTGCAGCAGCACCCATCCCTTGGGATGCAGTATCTCATCCACGGTGAAATCGGCGCTGTCGCCCTTGTCCACCGCCTCCATCAGCTCGTCGCTGACGTTGGGGAAGGCTTTCTTGCCGCCAAAGTAGTCGTAGACCACCCTTGCCGCGCTGCGGGCGTGGGGGTCGATGATCAGCTTGCCGCCGGTCTCCTGGGCCTTCAGGCGATCCATCTCGGATTCATGGTGGTCAAAGGCGATGCCCACGCGGGGATCGTAGGGCAGATTGGTGGTAATGTCGTTGGCTGTCAGCTCGACCTTGCCATCCTGCACGTCCTTCGGATGAACGAACTTGATTTCATCCACCAGGTTCAGCTCGCGGAGCATCATCGCGCAGGCCAGACCGTCAAAATCGCTGCGGGTCACCAATCTCCTCTTCTGTTCCATAACGTACCTCCCGTTTTATCCAGACAATTCTATCGCATTGTATTCATGCTTTGGTACTATTATATCAGTTGCCTTTGCCGCAGTCAAGAGCAAGATTTGCCCTTTCTGCCCTGTTTAGCCTTCACTGGCGCCCTTGCAATCCAGCTCCACCAGAATCACGTCGTCCCCGATGCGGCGCACCCTGGACCAGTCGATGACGCAGCCCTCGCGATCCTGCTTCAGAAAGCCCAGCACGCCGCCGGAGCGTCCGGGCACCACCAGGGCCTGAACGCAGGCGGAATCGTTCAGTATCAGGTCGATGGGCCTGCCCAGCTTCCTGCCGTCAGAGATGTTGACGACGTCCTTGCGCTTCAGTTCCGAGAAGCTCATGCCATCCCCTCCCGTAACAATGTATGGCTCAATGCCCGTTTGTGTTCCCGCACATGCCGGCGAATCCGCGCTTTTCTTCGACTTCCGCCCGATTTGCGTCGAAAAGGTCCGACATTTTCCAATCCTTCGACAATTCCCCGAAAACAGTCAGATAGCCGTATATGGCCGCGCATTCGGCCCGGGAACCGTCTCGGAAACGGGGCACCGCCACTCGCCCACCTGCCCCGAAGCGGATCCGGCCTGTCGAAAACGGCGCTTCCAGGCGAAAAGCATGGCGAAACACGGCGATATTTTTCCCAACCCCTTCGACACCAGATTCTTGAGATTGACGGCTTCGATTGGCTATGATGTTTGGGCGGGGTGAGTGACGATGACCATCGAGGGCTTCCTGGCGATCAACCTGATAGCCGATTTCGTGCTTCTGGCTTCCGTCAGCCGCGCGTTCGGACTGTTCAGCTGGCGGAGGGTACTCGCCGCCGACGCCGCCTGTGGCGCGCTGGCCGCGCTCGCCGGGGTTCGAGCCACAATGGGCCCGTTTGTCGCGCTGGCTTCCCCTGCGCTGGCGGCGCTGATCATCACCCGGCGGGCCGCGCCGAAGCTGTGGGCGCTGTTCACGCTGACGCTGCTGGGCCATGCGCTGCTGTGCGGCGGCATCGCGCGCCTGTTGCCCCTGGCCCCGGAGCTGGCCGCCCCCGTCTGCCTGGGAACCGGCGCGCTGCTGACGCTGGTGGTCAGCGCAGGCCGGCCCCCGGTCAGCCGGGACTGGCAGGTGACGCTGTGCCTGCGGGTGGGCAGCCGCAGCGCCAGGTTTTCGGCGCTGATCGACACCGGGAACCGCCTGCGTGAGCCCCTGTCGGGCCTGCCGGTGCTCATCGCGGAGGCGCCGCTGGTGCGTGACATACTGCCGCAGACCGGCTACCGCACGCTGGGCTTCGGCGCGCTCGGGGGCGAGGGACGCATGGCCTGCTTCAGGCCGGACGCCCTGTGGATCGACGTCGGTCGAAGGCGTCGCCAGGGGCCGGACGTCTGGGTGGCCGTGTCGCCCACGCCCCTTCCGGGGCTGTGCCAGGCCCTCGCCCCGCCCGAATTCGCAAGCTATTACTGAATCCAAGCATAGAGGGGGTTATATCATGGCGCTCAAATCCATTCGTCAATCCATATTCGGGCTCATCGTACAGATCCACAGGGGCTCTGTCTGCTACATCGGTGGCAGCGACCTGCTGCCGCCGCCCCTGTCCAGGGAGGAGGAGATCGCGCTGATGCGCCGCTGTAACGCCGGGGACAGCGGTGCCCGGGCCACGCTGATCGAGCGCAACCTGCGCCTCGTGGTGTACATATCCAGGAAGTTCGAGAACACCGGCATCAGCATCGAGGACCTGATCTCCATCGGCGCCATCGGGCTGATCAAGGCGGTGAACTCCTTCGACCCGGACAAGAACATCAAGCTGGCCACCTACGCATCCCGCTGTATCGAGAACGAGATACTGATGGTGCTGCGCAAGTCGAACCGGCTGAAGTCGGAGGTCTCCTTCGACGAGCCCCTGAACACCGACTGGGACGGCAATGAATTGCTGCTGTCGGACATACTGGGCACCGAGCCCGACCTGGTCAGCAAGGAGCTGGACGCCGACGTGGAAAAGCAGATGCTGCACACCGCCATCGACAAGCTGAACGATCGGGAGAAGTACATCGTCGGCCTGCGCTACGGCCTCGGCGCCGGCAAGGAGCACACCCAGAAGGAGGTGGCGGACATGATGGGCATTTCCCAGAGCTACATATCCCGGCTGGAAAAGCGCATCATCGGCAAGCTGCGGGAGGAGATGCTGAAGCTGGCGTGATGCCTGGGACGCGGGAAAACAGAACGATGCCCTGCGAAAAACAGCGTTTTTCGCAGGGCATCGCATTGCTTTGCGTGAATTGGATTACTTGATGACCTTCAGCGCCTTGCGGTCGATGGTCAGGGCGACGAAGATCAGGAAGATGACGCCCTTGATCAGCTGCTGGGTCTGGGGATCGTAGCCCAGTATGGCCAGGCCGCTGTTCAGCACGGCGTACATCAGCGTGCCAACGATGATGTTGGAGAAGCGCACCTTCGCGCCACCGGTGATGGGCAGGCCGCCCAGCACCAGGGAGATCAGGATCTGGGTCTCCAGCTGGTTGCCCGCCGTGGCGGTGATGGAGCCGACCTTGATGACGTTGACGAACGCCGCCAGGCCGGTCAGCGCCCCGGCGCACACGAAGGCCAGGAACTTCACGCGATCGGTATGCACGCCGGAGAAGCGGGCGGCGGTCTCGCCGGCGCCCACGGCCTTCACATCGTTGCCGATGCGGGTGAACCGGAACAGGAACCAGGCGATCACCAGCACGGCCACGGTGATGCCGATCTTCAGGCCGTTGTTGTCCATGGCCTTGATGGCGGCGCTGGCGGGCACGGCGGTCTCGGTGGTGAAGTAGGCGCACACGCCGCGGAACAGGTACATCGTGCAGATCGTGACGATGAAGCTCTGCAGCTTGAACTTCACGTGGAAGAAGCCGTTGATCGCGCCGATGGCCGCGCCGGTGAGTATGCCGCCCAGTATGGCCAGCGGAACGTTGATAAAGGACAGCGCGCTGACCACCAGCGACGCCACGCCCAGGGTGGAGCCCTCGGTGAAGTCGATGGAGCCCAGCGTCATCACGAAGAATACGCCGACGGCCACGATGGTGGGATAGTAGATCTGCGAGAACAGCAGGCGCAGCTTCTTGGGCGTCAGGATCCTGCCCTGGGTCATGATGTTCAGCACCACAATGATGACGACAAAACCGATCAGCGGAAGCAGTGCCTTGAAGGTGTCTCCGGCCAGGAAGGTGCGGAGCCTGGACTGTTGATTGTCTCTGGTATTTGCCTTTTCCATTTTCTCCGCCTCCTTAAACCATTTTGGCAATCAGGTCTTCTTCGCTGAGGGCGGGATCGCGCATGAACTCGCCGTTGATGCGCCCGTCCTTCATCACGAAGATGCGGTCGGACATGCCCAGCAGCTCGGGGATCTCCTCGGAGATCATGATGATGGACTTGCCCTTCTGCTTCATCTCCGCCATCAGCGCGTAGATGGCCTGCTTGACCTTCACGTCGATGCCGCGGGTCGGCGAATCCAGCACCAGTATGTCGCTGCCCTTGCCGATCCAGCGGGCCAGCACCACCTTCTGCTTGTTGCCGCCGGACAGGTCGGAGACGAACTGCTGCACGCCCTGCATCTTGGTCTGCATGTTCGTAGCGTGTTCCTCGGCGAACCGGGTCAGCTTGCGGCCGTTCAATATTCCGTGGCTGGCCAGGTCGTCCAGCGACGGCAGCACCACGTTGTTGCGAATGGACTCGTTCAGTATGATCGATTCGTTGTCGCGGTCCTTCGAGGTATAGGCCACGGAGTGCTTGATGGCGGTGGGTATGTCGTTGATGGCGGTGCCGTCCGCCAGGGTCACGCTGCCCTCGCGGTTCCAGGACGCGCCGAAGACCGCCTTGCCCACCTCGTGCATGCCGCACTCGGACAGGCCTCCGAAGCCCAGGATCTCGCCCCGGTGCAGATCAAAGCTGATGTCCTGGATCTCGCCGGGCACGCTGACGTTCTTTACCGACAGCACAACCTCGCTGGAGACGGGCGTGCCGTAGTCGGCGCGGTAATAGGCGGAGCCGATTTCGCGGCCCACCATCAGGCGCTTCAGGTCGTCCTCCGTGACGTCCGCGGCGTTGACGGTATCGATGTACTCGCCGTCGCGCAGTATGGAGATGGAATCGGACCGGCTCAACACCTCGCCCAGGTCGTGGCTGATGAATATGACCGAGCGGCCGTCGTTGCGCACCTGGTCCATGATCTTGTACAGCTCCAGGCGGCCGTTCTGGGACAGGGCCGTGGTGGTCTCGTCGATGACCAGTATCTTGGGCTTGAAGTAGGTGGCCTTGACGATCTCCACCAGCTTGCGGTCCTCGAAATTGTAGCGGTCGATCATCGCCCCGGCCTTGATGCGGCCGAAGCCGTAGCTGTCCAGCAGCTTCTGGGCCTCCCGGTTCATGGCCCGGGTGTCCTTGATGCCCATGTGCACGAAGGGCGCCTCGTGGCCCAGGAAGATGTTCTCAGCCACGGTCAGGCCGGACAGAGTGCCCATCTCCTGCACGATGATGGCGATGCCGGCGTCGTTGGCCTCCACCTGATTGTGAATGTGCAGCTGCTGCCCGTCCAGCGTGAAGGTGCCGCCGCCGATGGTATAGATGCCGCACAGCATCTGGCAGAACGTGCTCTTGCCCGAGCCGTTCTCGCCGATCAGGGCACGAACCTCGCCCGCTGCGATGTTGATCGATACGTCGTTGACGGCGTGGGTCATGCCAAAGCGCTTGTCGATGTGCTCTGCCACGAGCATTGTCTTCTTTTCCATACGCCGCCCCCTCACTTCACGACGCTGCCCTTGCCGCCGCGGGCAGTCAGCGTGACGATGATCAGAAGCGCAGCGCCGGTCACCACGTTCTGTATGGTGGTGGGTGCGCCCAGGGCCACGAAGCCGCTGAAGATCATGGAGATGATGAACTCGCCCACGACGATGGCGGTGATCGGCACGCCGTACTTGCGGAAGGCGACGCCGAAGAAGGTGCCCATCAGGGGCTGGAAGTTGCGGCTCATGGTGCTCATGCCGGTCAGGGCGGTCATCGTGGTGCCGTAGGACACCGACAGGATCGCCATGACGCCCACGAAGAAGTGCAGCAGCATGAAGCCGATCAGCTTGTACTTCTTCACGTTGATGCCCATGTTCTTGGCGGTGAACTCATTGCTGCCGATGGCGGCGCAGTAGGTACCGATCTTGGTATAGTTCAATATGAAGTACATCAGCAAAAACGCCAGTATGGCCAGTATGAAATTGCCGGGGGCGCTGCTGAAGAAGCGATAAGCGGGATCGAGCGTCTGCTTTTCGCCGCCGGCCACGATGACCGCCACGCTCTCGAACACCAGCATGACGCCCACCGTGACAATCATGGAGGGCACGTTCAGCCGGTTGTACAGCGTGCCGATCAGAAAGCCCAGCAGCGTGCCGCAGCCCAGGCAGCCCAGCACGAAGCCGACATAGCCGAACTTCTGGGACAATATGACGCCAACGATACTGGAGAGCACCACGTTGGAGCCGACGGCAAAGTCAAACAGGCCCATCACGACGATGAAATAGAGCCCGCAGCCGCCCACAGAGTAGATGATCGAGGATTGCAGGTAGGATGAAAGATTGTTCAGTGAGCCGAAGTTGTTCGGCGTCAGTATCTTGAAAAAGCCGTAGACCACCACCAGCATCGCCGCCAGCAGGACGAGCCCGTAGTATCTGCTGCCCTTCAACTTTTCCAGTTGTTTGGACATAGCTTCGCTTCCTATTCTTCCGGCTTCCTGCGAAAGCAGCATGCCTTGATCTTGGTCGTCTGTCGTCCAACAGACCGAAAAACGGGCGTCGCCGCGCCTGGCGGACGCCCGCTTTTCAAGGGATTGCAGCGAGTATTACTTGGCGTGACGCGCCACGACGTCCTCAACGGACAGCTTCGCGCAGGCCGCGGCCAGGTCGTCATAGGACATGCCGGCCAGCTCCCTGATCTCGTCCGCATAGTAGGGCAGCTCTTCGCCGGTGAAATACTCGGCATAGTTCGCGTAGGACTCGGGGGAGTCGACGAACATGTAGGGGAACACCATGTCATAGAAGCCGTCGGTCTTCACTTCGTAGTTGCCCTTGATGGCATTGTAGACCATCAGGAAGGCGAAGAAGGGATCGGCATAGTGTCCGCCGGACTCAGCGGCCATGGCGCCGGACTTCAGCTTCTCGTCCAGGTCGGGCAGGAAGTCGGTGGAGACCACGGCGATCTCGCCGGTCTTATTCTTGCCTTCGATGCCGGCGATGGCGCCCAGCAGGGTGTCGCCGCCGCCGCCCGCAACGATCAGAGCGTCGATGTCGGGGTTGGCGTCGATGATGGCCTCGGCAGCCTGGCGGCCGGTGTCGGTGGTGGTGCGGCCGTACTGGGGCTCGAGCATCTCCATCTTGTCGTCGGGATGGGCCTCGTTCCAGGCCTCAACGCCCGCCTGATAGCCGGCCCAGCGGCCCAGGAAGGTGGCGTCGCCGGGTTCCCAGCCCTCGAGGCCGATCTTGCGGCAGCCCTTCTCACCCAGGATGGTGACCAGGGTCTTGCCGTTGTCGAACTCGGACTCATGCACGGCGCCCACATAGTAGGGGGAAGCGCTGGCCTGAGCGTACTCGTCCGGGTTGGCTTCGGGATCGATCACGCGGAAGAACTGGGCGACATACATCTCGTTGTCGTCGCAGGTCTTGATGACGGAGGCCATCTCGGCGGAGGCGGAGTTGCAGATGATCATGCCCTGGCAATCGGCGATGGCCAGGGTCTCGGCAGAGGCCGTCACCTGCTCGGAGATGTGCGCCTGATCGACGTACTGCACTTCAACATCGCCCAGGGCCTCGGCGGCGGCGTCGATGATGCGCTTGCACTCGCTGCCCAGCGTGTCGGTGGAGCTCCAGATGGAAACGCCGATCTTGATGTTTTCCGCGCATGCGGTCAGGGCCAGGCTCATCATGAGGACGAGCGCCAGAACCAGCGCTATGACTTTCTTCATATTGATATCCTCCTTGTCTGTTAAGGCACGAACGCATCGAAGGCGACGGCAGGCGCACCGTTTTGCCCCCGTTGCGGGGCGTGCTCTTTTTACAATTATACCATTTTTCATTCACAAGTCAATATGAATTTAGCGAATTCAGGTAATTCATTTAATACAGGAAACGGCGCCCGGGGGTCGCCCACCTCAGCCTTCAACACTCCTGCCCAGTTTAAGGCATATTTTTTTGGAAATTGTTTAATTACAGCTTTTCAAACTGCCCGGTTTCTGTTATAATGGATACGGAGCATTGTGTATAGTGCTTACGCAAAAGGAGGAATTGAACCATGAAGAAGCTTGTCTCTGTTGTTCTGGCGCTGCTTATGCTGCTGTCCGTCGCGGCCTTCGCCGAGGGTGATTACCGCGTGGCCATGATCACGGACTATGGCGACATCACCGACCAGTCCTTCAACCAGACCACCTATGAAGCCTGCAAGGCCTACTGCGAAGCCAACGGCATCGACTTCACCTACTACAAGCCCAACGGCGATTCCACCGCTGAGCGCGTGGCCATGGTCGAAAAGGCTGACGACGAAGGCTACAACGTCATCGTGATGCCCGGCTACGCCTTTGGCGAGACCATCGCCGAGGTTCAGGAAGAGTACGAGGATACCTGCTTCATCGCGCTGGACGTTTCCGAGGGCGACCTGGGCGGCGCTGCCGTGGCCAGCAACGTGTACTGCGCGGTCTATAAGGAAGAGCTGTGCGGCTACATGGCCGGCTATGCGGCCGTGAAGCTGGGCTACACCCACCTGGGCTTCCTGGGCGGCATGGCCGTTCCCGCCGTCGTGCGCTATGGCTTCGGCTTCGTGCAGGGCGTCAACGCCGCGGCTGAGGAGCTGGGCATCGCCGGCGACGTAACCGTCGAGTATGTGTATGGCAACCAGTTCTACGGCGATGCCGACATCACCGCCTACATGGACAACTGGTACCAGACCCTGGGCGTGCAGGTCGTGTTCGCCTGCGGCGGCGGCATCTACTCCTCCGCGGCTGAGGCGGCTGCCAAGGTCGACGGCGGCAAGGTCATCGGCGTGGACGTCGACCAGGCTGCCATCATCGACGGCACCTATGGCGAGGGCCTGACCGTGACCAGCGCCATGAAGGGCCTGGGCGCCACCGTCAACACCCTGCTGGCCGAGACCGTCGCGGGCAACTTCGCCAACTACGGCGGCAAGGTCGAGGCGCTGGGCCTGGTGGGCACCGATCCCGCTGCGAACTATGTGCAGCTGGCCCCCTCCACCCAATTCGCCGACACCTTCACCGAGGCCGACTACAACGACCTGGTGGCCAAGATGTTCAACGGCGAGATCACCGTGTCTGACGCCATCGACGCCATGCCGGCGACCGCTGTCACCGTGAACGACCTGGGCACCGTGAAGTAATGATCCTTGAAGAACCGGGGAGCAGTCCTCCCCGGTTCTCTGACAAAAGCCCCCGGTCAGCGGAGGCTTTTGTCAGAGATTGCGATTTGAAACAGACCACAGCATTGGAGGGGATCGGAATTGGAGAACCAGTATGCCATTGAAATGCTGCACATCACAAAGCGTTTCCCGGGCATCATCGCCAACGACGACATCACGCTACAGCTGAAAAAGGGTGAGATCCACGCCCTGCTGGGTGAAAACGGCGCAGGCAAATCGACGCTGATGAGCGTGCTGTTCGGGCTGTACCAGGCGGAGGAGGGCACGATCAAAAAGGACGGCAAGGTCGTTCAGATCAATGATCCCAACGACGCCAACGACCTGGGCATCGGCATGGTCCACCAGCATTTCAAGCTGGTGGAATGCTTCACCGTGCTGGACAACATCATCCTCGGCGTAGAGCCCACAAGCAAGATGGGCTTTTTGCAGAAGGCCGAGGCCCGCCAGCGCGTGATCGAGCTTTCCAAGCGCTACGGCCTGCAGGTGGACCCGGACGCGAAGATCGCCGACATCACCGTGGGCATGCAGCAGCGCACGGAGATCCTGAAGATGCTGTACCGCGACAACGAGATACTGATCTTCGACGAGCCCACCGCGGTGCTGACCCCCCAGGAGATCGACGAGCTGATGCAGATCATGAAGAACCTGGCGGCGGAGGGAAAGAGCATACTGTTCATCTCCCACAAGCTGGCCGAGATCATGGCCGTGGCCGACCGCTGCTCGGTGCTGCGCAAGGGCAAGTACATCGGCACCGTCGAGACCAAGGACGTCACCATGGAGGATCTTTCGGCCATGATGGTCGGGCGCAACGTCAACTTCCATGTGGAAAAGCCCGAATGCCACCCCGGCAAGGTGATCCTGGACGTGAAGAACATGTCCGTGAAGTCCCACAGCCACCCGGGCGACGCCGTGAAGAACGTCTCCCTCCAGGTGCGCGAGGGCGAGATCGTCTGCATCGCGGGCATCGACGGCAACGGCCAGACCGATTTCATCTACGGCCTGTCCGGCCTGGAGCCTCTGTCCTCCGGCAGCATCACGGTGGAGGACAAGGACATGACCGGGACCGCCAACGGACCGCGCGCCGAGCTGGGCATGAGCCCCATCCCCGAGGACCGGCACAAGCACGGTCTGGTTCTGGACTACTCGCTGGAGGACAACATCGTCTTGCAGCGCTACTTTGAGCCCCAGTTCTCGAGAATGGGCTTTCTCAGGCGCGGCAACATCCGCCAGTATGCCGAGAAGCTGATCGAGCAGTACGACATCCGCTCGGGCCAGGGTCCCATCACCACCGCCCGCAGCATGTCCGGCGGCAACCAGCAGAAGGCCATCATCGCCCGTGAGATCGACAGGGAGCCCGCGCTGCTGATCGCCGTCCAGCCCACCCGCGGCCTGGATGTCGGCGCCATCGAATACATCCACAAGCAGATCGTGGAGCAACGCAACAAAGGCAAGGCCGTGCTGCTGGTCTCGCTGGAGATGGACGAGGTGCTGGACGTCTCTGACCGCATATTGGTGATGTACGAGGGCGAGATCGTGGGCGAGCTGGACCCGAAGAAGACCACGCCCGAAGAGATGGGCCTGTTTATGGCCGGCGCGAAGCGAGAGGAGGTGCCCAATTATGGAGGCTAAACGCGTACATACGTCCCTGCTCCGCAGGCCTATGGTGCAGACGCTGATCGCCAGCCTGATCTGCATCCTGCTGGGGCTGTTGGTGGGCTATATCGCGCTGCTGATCATCAATCCCGCCGGGGCGACCGACGCCATCATCAGCGTGCTCAAGAACTTCTGGGCGTATTCAAAGCCCGAAAAACAGCTGAAGAATTTCGGCGTCACGCTGGTCACCACCGCTCCCCTTCTGATGTGCGCGGTGTCGGTGCTGTTCGCCTACAAGGTGGGCCTGTTCAACATCGGCGCAGCGGGCCAGTACGTGGCCGGCGCGGGCGCGTGCCTGTACTGTGCGCTGGCGCTGCATCTGCCCTGGTTCGTGTGCATGATCGCCGCCATGCTGGCCGGCGCGCTGCTGGGCGCCATCTCCGGCACGCTGAAGGCCTTTCGCAACGTGAACGAGGTCATCTCCTGTATCATGCTGAACTGGATCTCACTGTATCTGGTGAACACGCTGCTGGCCCCGGTAAAGAACCCAACCGGCAAGGATACCTACACCATCGCCTCCCAGAATCCCGGCGGCATATTGCCTTCCATGGGGCTGGACGGTCTGTTCAACCAGAAAAACGTGACCATCGCCATTCCCATAGCGATCATCGTCTGCGTGGCCATCTGGGTGCTGCTGAACAAGACCCAGCTGGGCTATGAGCTGCGCGCCACCGGTCTGAACAAGAACGCCGCGAAGTACTGCGGCATGAGGGATCGCCAGAACATCATACTGACCATGGCCATCGCCGGCGCACTGGCGGGTATGGGCGCGGCAATGCTCTATCTTTCCGACTTCGAGCAGTGGGCCGTCACCCAGGCCAGCGTGCCCGCCATGGGCTTCAACGGCATCGCCGCTGCGTTCCTGGGCGGCCTGAATCCCATCGGGGCGATATTCTCTTCCTACTTCATCCAACACATCACCCGCGGCGGCGCAAACGTGAACATGAACATGTATTGCGCCCAGATATCCGACCTGATCTCGTCGGTCATCATCTACATGTGCGGCTTCGTGCTGTTTATGAAGCAGTTTATGAACAAACGGCTGGATGCCAGCGAGAGAAAGAGCCGTGAGAAGGGAGGCAATGCCGCATGATGCTTCTGCTGCAATATACCCTCATATTCACCTCGGTGTTGATGCTGGTCGCCCTTGGCGGTTGCTTCTCCGAGCATTCAGGCGTGATCAACATCGGCCTGGAGGGCATCATGGTGTTCGGCGCGCTGGGCGGCGCGCTGGTGATGAAATACATGCCCGCAAACACCGCCCCACTGGTGATGATCATCGTCGTGGTGTTGTCGGCCATGCTGGTCGGCGTACTCTATTCGCTGCTGCTGGCCGTTGCGGCCATCAATTTCAAGGCCGACCAGACCCTGGTGGGCACGGCCATGAACCTGCTGGGTACCGCGGCGGCGACGGTCATCGTCAAGGCCATCAACACTGCGGAGAATTCCTCCAATACCTCCTCTGAGATCATGTATGTCGGCCCCAAGAAGGCGTTCATTATCGCGGAGGGCACCGAGTTCAGCTGGTTCATGCTGCTGGCGCTGCTATTGCTGATCGCCTCCTACGTCATCCTCTACAAGACCCGCTTCGGCCTGCGGCTGATGGCCTGCGGCGAACATCCCCAGGCGGCCGATTCCGTGGGCATCAACGTGTACAGAATGCGCTATGCCGGCGTGATGATCTCCGGCCTGCTGGGCGGCTTGGGCGGCCTGGTGTACATCACCGCGGGCGTCAGCGCCTGGAAGTTTGAAAACGGCGTGGCCGGCTTCGGCTTCCTGGCCCTGGCCGTGATGATCTTCGGCGCCTGGAAGCCCCAGCGCATCGCCCTGGCGGCGCTGCTGTTTGGCTTCTTCCGCGCGCTGAGCAATGTTTACACCGGCTTTGACTTCCTCAGCAGGCTGAACCTGCCCTCGACGGTATACAACATGCTGCCCTACATCATCTCGCTGGTGGTGCTGGCGATCTTCTCGAAGAATTCCGCCGCGCCCAAGGCCGAGGGCATCCCCTACGACAAGGGCTCGCGTTGATCTGTGTGCGGCTCCCGGGCATTATTTCATGAAATTCTACGAAAGCACTTTATTTTCGGCGGAACATGTGCTATAATACCGGGGAAAATGATTTTCATCGGTATACGTAAGGGAGGAATTCAATATGGGAATGCTTAGCGAATTCAAAGAGTTTGCATTGAGAGGCAATGTGGTCGACATGGCCATCGGTGTCGTCATCGGCGGCGCGTTCGGCAACATCGTCACCAGCCTGGTAAACGACATCTTCATGCCGATCATCTCGAAGATCACCGGCGGTGTCGATTTCTCCAACTGGTTCATCTCGCTGGATGGCAGCAAGTACGCCACCCTGGCTGCGGCCCAGGAGGCCGGCGCCGCGACGCTGAACTATGGCGTGCTGATTTCCACTATCATCAACTTCCTCATCATCGCTCTGTGCCTGTTTGGCGTGGTGAAAGCCATGAACAAGCTGAAGAAGCCCGCGCCGGAAGGCCCCGCCCCGAGGCTGTGCCCCTACTGCAAGAGCGAGATCGCCGAGGACGCGACCCGCTGCCCGCACTGTACCTCTCAGCTGTAATTGCTGCCAGAGCGGAGCATCATCGATTCTTTTCATATCGGCGTCGATCTCGATTGACGCCGATATTGGTATTATTGAGGCATGAAAACGAGGCTCACGGAACGTCTGAACGTCAAAAAGGCCACCCGCTTCACCGTGGTGATCAACCTTCTGCAGGTCGCGGCCATGGTGGCGGTGCTGGTATATACGGTGGTCCATGCGCCTACGGAGGGGCGGCACATTGAGATCGCCGCCGTCGCCGCGGCGCTGTTGATCGTGACCTGGGGCGCAGTCTCCGACATCCGTGAAGCCCTGAATGCCGGGCGCATCGTGGAACAGGCCCGGATGCTGGAGGAAGCCAACCAGCAGCTGGAGTCGCTGAACGGCACCCTCAGAAAGCAGCGACACGACTTCATGAACCACCTCCAGGTGGTCTTCTCGCTGCTGGAGCTGAACGATCCCGGCGAAGCCATGAAATACGTGGAGAGCGTCTACGGCGACATCAAGCGCGCCGGCAGCGCCCTGAAGACCGCCAACCCCGCCGTAAACGCGCTGATCGCAGCCAAGCGCCAGGATTGTCATGCCCAGGGCATCGCGCTGGTGTTGCACATACAGTCCCCCTGGCACGGCCTGCCCGTGCCGGGCTGGGAAATGTGCCGTGTGCTGGGCAACCTGATCGACAACGCGCGGGACGCGCTTCTGGAGGACCCCGCCCGTCCGGACAAGCGCATCGACCTGACCATCGACGAGACCCCCGGCGCATTCACCTTCCGCGTGTGCAACAACGGCCCCGCCATTCCTCCACAGCTGCGCCGCAGCATCTTCCAGCTGGGCTTCACCACCAAGAGCGACGGTCACGGCTCGGGCCTGAGCATCGTTGAGGAGATCGTAAAGGCCTACGACGGAGAGATCCGCGTGGAATCGAACGAGAATATCACCGAGTTCATCGGGAGCATACCGAAGAGAGGGTAGCGGTAAATCCTGACCTCCACCCCTCAAATTCTATGACAAACCATAGCCTCAAATTTGAAAGTATTTTGAAAACTGTCGAAAAACGGAAAAATCCGGGGTTTGCGGTTTGCATAACGAAACAATTCCATGTATAATAACGGTATATGTTGGGCTGAACATAGCGCGTAACAAAGGATAGGGTGGGTCGACTACAGATATGAAAACGCAAATTGCGGCCATTGAATTCGGAACGTCCAAGATCGTGACGGTGATCGCGCAGAACGGCGGCATGGACCGGCTGGACATCATCGGCTCGGGCACCGTGCCCTACGACGGCTATTCCGACGGCGACTGGAACACGCCGGGCCAAATGATACAGCGCGTGCGCGATTCCATCGCGGCGGCAGAGCTGGAAGCCAATTCCAAGATCAAGGAGATCTATGTTGGCGTGCCCGGAGAATACATCCACGTGCGCTCCTGCGAGACCGAGGTGGAGCTGCCCGACGGGGTGGTGGACGAAGCGGCGATCAACGCCGTGCAGGACGCCGCGGCGGACATGCTGCACATCGGCGAGGAGGGCGGCCTGGTGATGCACAGAACGCCTTCCTGGTTCATCGTGGACGACGGCAAGAAGACCATGATGCCCGGCGGGCGCGGCAGCCGGCTGCGGGCAAGGACCACCTTCATCGTGGCCGACCCCCAGTTCATCGACGACGTCTCGGAGATGATCGGGCGGCAGAACATCACCATACTGGGCTTCCTGTCCTGCACGCTGGGCGAGAGCCTGCTGGTGCTGTCTCTGGAAGACCGCGACCGCGTGGCTGTGCTGATGGACGTGGGTTACCTGAACACCGAAATCAGCGTGGTGGAGGGCGACGCCATCATCTACCATGCCATACTGCCCCGGGGCGGCGGACACATCACCGCCGATCTGGCCATGAAGCTGCGCATACCGATGCGCGCAGCGGAGCAAATTAAGAGGGGCTTCGTGTTCAACCCCGACGAGTTCGACGCCAATTCCTTCTCCGAGGTCTTCGACGACAATGGCCGTCGGATGACCTTCCCGAGGGATCAGGTGGGCAAGATCGTCGAGGAGAGCTTCCAGGAGCTGGCGGACATGATCGACATGACCGTGCGCAACGACGTGGAACCGCTGCTGGGCAAGCGCTCGCAGGTGTTCCTCACCGGCGGCGGCATCGCGCTGATGCGCGGGGCCAGGGAGGCCCTCGCGGCAAAGATCAACCGTCCGATCAAGGTCTCCGCCGCGAAATCATCGAAATTGAACAGCCCGGTATTCTCGGCGTCCCTGGGCCTGGCCGACCTGGTATTTGATTCCATTGAGAACCAGGGCGGACAGGACGAGCGCCTGTCAAGCCGCCTGAAGAACCTCTTCGGCGGCCGGGGCTGATGGCATATACAGAATCTGACAAACTATACTGACGAGGGGGATGCCTTGTGTTGGAATTTGAAATGGAAGACAGGAACGTCAACAATGAGGAAGAGAACACCAACTTTGCGGCCATAAAGGTCATCGGCGTCGGCGGCGCGGGCACAAACGCGGTCAACCGCATGGTGGATTCCGGCCTTCGCGGCGTGGATTTCATCGCGGTGAATACCGACAAGCAGGCGCTGGCCATGTCCAAGGCGCCCATCCAGATCCAGATCGGCGACAAGCTGACCAAGGGCCTGGGCGCAGGCGCGAACCCCGAGGTGGGCCAGAAGGCCGCCGAGGAGAGCCGCGAAGACATCGCCAACACCATCAAGGGCTCCGACCTCGTATTCGTCACCTGCGGCATGGGCGGCGGCACTGGCACGGGGGCGGCCCCGATCATCGCCGAGACCGCCCGCGAGATGGGCATACTGACCATCGGTGTGGTCTCCAAGCCCTTCCTGTTCGAGGGTCGCCAGCGCATGAAGAACGCGGAAGCGGGCATCGAGAAGCTGAAGGCCAACGTGGACACTCTGGTGGTGGTTCCCAATGACCGGCTGCTGTCCGTGGTCACCAAGGGCACCACGATGACCGACGCCTTCAAGATCGCCGACGACACGCTGCGCCAGGGCATCCAGGGCATTTCCGACCTGATCGCCGTGCCCTCGCTGATTAACCTCGACTTTGCCGACGTGCGCACGGTCATGCAATCCCGCGGCCTGGCCCACATGGGCATCGGCATCGGCAAGGGCGAGAACCGCATGGTGGAGGCTGCCAAGCAGGCCATATCCAGCCCGATGCTGGAGACCTCCATCGACGGCGCGCGCGCGGTGCTGATCAACATCACCGGCGGCCCCGACACCTCCATCATCGACATCAACGAGGCAGCCCAGCTGATCACCGCCGCCGCCGATCCCGAAGCCAACATCATCTTCGGTGCGGGCATCGACGAGAACATGGACGACGAGGTCAAGATCACCGTCATCGCCACCGGCTTCGAAAAGCCCAGCTTCACCGAGCCCCTGAAGAGCGCCATCGGCAGCGAAAGCCGCGAGCCCCTGGAGGATGAGCCGGAGCGCGCCCCCAGGGCCTCCCGCTATGAGGAGGAGCAGGTCTCCCCCATCTTCGAGCGCCGCGCCCGCACCGAGCGCGAGCGCCAGCCCCGCCAGGCCGCCGATACCGGCTATGAGCAGCGGGAGCAGCGCCGCGCGGAGCGCCAGCAGACCCGCCGCCCCCGCGTCTACCAGGACGAGGGCCAGGAGCAGCCCCGCAACCAGACCCGCCGCGGCTTCACCCCGGACGTCCCCAGCTTCATGAAGAAGAAGTGAGGAACACACGGATTCCCATGGCCGCCCTGCCACATGGCAGGGGGGGCATGCTATGTGAAGTGAGGAAAAAAAGAAATCCGTAAGGATTCCTCCCTTCCCTAACCCCTAAAACCTAACCCCTAAAACCTAACCCCTAACCCCTAAAAATCTGATTTGTCGCGCTGCGACAAATCATATTTTTTCCCTCAGCGCCTCAAGCACCGCTTCGGCAGTGGTCAGTTGATTGATGTGCTCGCGGAAGCGGGAGGCGCCCTTCATGCCGTGCACATACCAGGCAATGTGCTTGCGCATCTGCAGCACCGCCAGCTTTTCGCCGTACAGCTGCGCCTCCAATTGGAAGTGGCGGGCGGCCATGTCCACCCGCTCTTCGGGCGTCGGGGACGGGACTGTCCTTCCCTGCATGGCCGCAGCGATTTCCCGGAAGATCCAGGGATTGCCTTGGGCGGCGCGCCCGACGATCACGGCGTCGCAGCCCGTCTCCTCCAGCATCCGCAGGGCGTCCGCGCCGCTGCGCACGTCGCCGTTGCCGAACACGGGCACCGACACCGCCCGCTTCACATCCCGTATGATCCGCCAGTCCGCTTTGCCCGCGTATTGCTGGTCCCGGGTGCGGGCATGGACGGCCACGGCCCGGGCGCCGTTGTCCTCGCAGATTCTGGCGACCTCCGGGGCGTTGATGCTGCCGCTGTCCCACCCCGCGCGGATCTTCACCGTCACAGGAAGGGGCGTCGCCTCCGCCAGCGCCCGCACCACTGCGCCAATTCGAACGGGATCGCGCATCATGGCGCTGCCCTCTCCGTTTCCGGTGATCTTTGGGGCCGGGCAGCCAAAGTTCAGGTCAAAGAACTGAAAGCCCACGTTCTCCAGCCTTCGCGCCGCCTCGGCAATATACGCCGGGTCGCTGCCAAAGAGCTGAAGGCCTGCCGGTCCCTCGCCGGGCAGGCGGGCGAGGATGTCCTGCGCGTTGCGGTTTTTGCCCCCGGAGAACACCCAGCCCTTCGCCGACAGCATCTCGCTCACCGCCCAGGCCGCGCCCTGTTCGTGGCACAGCAGCCGCATGGCCGCGTCCGTCACCCCCGCCATCGGCGCGAGCCCCGCGCCGCGGTTCTTCAATAAATCAGTAATTTGAAATGACATTCCAAAGCTCCTTCTGTAAATTCGCACATCTGAATTATAGCAATCTTCATCCCCTTCTGTCAAACAGGGGCTCAATTTGGGCAAATCATCATATTCCCTTGCATTTCCAGTGTATAATCGTGTATAATATTATAGGGCTTATTTATGCATGGATGAAGCGCCCGTCCGCTGCATAGGGTAACCTGGAACCCCATTACCCATTGCGGAGGGATGCGAGCATGAAAAAACCGGGTTTTTCCCGGCGCGTGAGGGACGCTGAGCGCGTTTCCCGAAGGCCGCGGCGGGGGCGCGGATATCCCCCTGCCCTGGAATGGACAGAGGACATGACGGGGCGCTGCCCGAGGATCACCGCCGTGGGCGGTCACAGCGTGCTGGTGGAAAACCACACCGGCATCGCGATGTTTACCGACACCCGCATCGTGCTGAACAGCCGGGCGGGCGCCGTCTGCGCGATGGGCAGCGGCCTTTCGCTCAGCTGCGCCAGGGCAGGCGCGGTGATCATCCGGGGCGACATCCGCCGCCTTGAGCTGCCCTGCCGGGGAGGTGACGTGCCCGATGAGGGGTGAAGTCACCGTCCGGGTCCGCTGCCTGATGCCCGAAAAGCTGATCGACCGGGCCATGGCCAAGGGTGCGCGCTTCGCCGACGTGCAGCTGGCCGAAGACAGCGCCCTCGTCGTCCGCTGCGACGCTCAGTCCGCGCGGCTGCTGCTTGACCTGTGCCGGCGCTTCAACCTGGAGGCGCGCGTCATCCGCCTTCTGGGCTTCAGCGCCCTTCGCCGCTTTGTCCGCCGGAGGGCCACGTTGGTCGCCGGGATCGCCTGCGCGGTGGCGCTGAGCGCATTGTTCCTGAGCCGGCTCTGGATCGTGGATATCGCCTTCACCGGCGAGCTTGCCGCATCGGGCGATCCCGCCGCGCTGTCCAGGTCGCTGGCCGCGCTGGGCGTGCGGCCCGGGATCGGTCGAAGCATCGACACCGGCCTGCTCGCCCAGCGCCTGCTCGCCCGGTCAGAAAGCTACAGCTATGCGAGCGCCCGGCTCCAGGGCGTGCGCCTGCTGGTGGAGGCCGCGCCGGAGGTCCCCGCCCCGGCCCTGTACGACGTGAATGCCGCGCGGGACCTCGTCTGCGCCCGGGAGGGCATCGTCGTCAGCGTCGTGGTGCGCTCGGGCACAGCTTGCGTCAGGCCCGGGGACGCCGTGCGCCGGGGCCAGGTGCTGATCCGGGGCGAGGAGCAGGCCACGAAGGAAGCAACGCGCCCCATCGGCGCGCTGGGTGAGGTGATCGTGCGCAGCTGGTTCTCCGGCGAGGCCCGGTTGCCGCTGACCCAGACCGACACCGTCGATACCGGTCGGCGCTCCACCGGCGCAAAGCTCACCCTGATGGGCATGGAATGGCCCATCGCCCGGGCCGTGACCTATCCGTCACAGCGCACTGAACTGGCGTACCTGCCCATCGGGGGATTGTATGTGCCGCTGGAAATCCAGCGCTTCACGAACGTGGAGATCCTGCGGCAGGAATCGGAGATTCCCCGGGAGACCCTACAGGCGCGGGCAAGGACGCTGTCCCTGGCGAGCGCCCGGGCAGCGCTGGTCCGGGAGGGTCCGAAGACATACACCCCCGGCGACAGCTGGGTGGATTATGAAATGATCGACGGCATCCTCGTCGCGAGGGCCGTCATTGAGATACAGTCCGACGCCGCAATAACGCGGGAGGCATTACAGGGAGGCTAAACACTTTGGAAAACATCGAACAGTCCCACACCGAGCACATGAGCGTGGAATCGCCGGAGCAGTTCATCGGCATGTTCGGCATCCGCGAGGAGAACATTCCCCTCTTCCGCGAGGAGCTGGGGGTTGAAATCTACGCCCACGGCAGCGAGATCACGCTGTCCGGCGACCCCGACAAGGTGGCGCTGGCCAGGGAGACCCTGGAGAAGCTGGGTGAGATCGTGCTGCGGGGCGAGACGGTGGACCGCACGCGCATACGCTATGCCATCGGCCTGGCCGCCGAGGGCAAGGCCGACCGCATCGGCGAGATCATGCGGGACGTCATCGCCATCACCTACCGGGGACGTCAGGTGAAGTGCAAGACACTGGGCCAGAAGCAGTACGTCGAGGCCATCAAGGGCAACACCGCCACCTTCGCCGTGGGGCCCGCCGGAACGGGCAAGACCTACCTGGCCATCGCCATGGCCGTGGTGGCCCTGAAAAACAAGGAGATCGAGCGCATCATACTCACACGCCCCGCGGTGGAGGCCGGCGAGAAGCTGGGCTTCCTACCCGGCGACCTGGCCCAGAAGGTGGACCCCTACCTGCGGCCGCTGTACGACGCGCTGCACGAGATGCTGGGCGTGGACGCCTACCAGCGGCTGCTGGAGCGCGGCGCGGTGGAGGTGGCGCCGCTGGCCTACATGCGTGGCCGCACCCTCAACGACGCCTTTATCATACTGGACGAGGCCCAGAACACCACCTCGGAACAGATGAAGATGTTCCTGACCCGCATGGGCATGGGCTCGAAGATGGTCATCACCGGCGACGTCACCCAGATCGACCTGCCCGTGGGCAAGCGCTCGGGCCTGGTGGAGGCGCTGGAGGTGCTCAAGGACGTGAAAGACATCGGCATCGTGCAGCTGACCCACCGGGACGTGGTGCGCCACGAGCTGGTGCAGGCCATCGTCAAGGCCTACGAGAAGCACGCCCAGAAGAGCGAACGCAACGAGCGCCAGAGGCGCGTCTACCGTCCGTAGCCTTCAGGCTGTAATCAGGAGGATACCATGAACAAGCTCAGCAAGACGGGCATGTCGCGCCTTGGCCCGGTGTTTAAGAACGGGCTGATCATCTTCGCCACGTATCTGTTGCTGGGGGGACTGCTGGTGATCGGCATCACGCCGGAGCAGCACGACATACACGTCGGGTCGCCGGCGCCGCTGGACATACTCGCCAGCAAGGATGTCATAGACACCGTCGGCACCGAGGAGCGCCGGGCCGCCGCGGCAGCTGCGGTCGAGCCCAGCTACAAGAGCATCGACTTTTCCGTGGTTGGCAGCGTCTCCTCTGACATGCAGGCGACCTTTGACGCGCTGTTCGCCCTGCGGGGCAGCGCCTGGCCCGATCCCGACCGGATCACCGAGGACGAGCTGTCCGCGCTGAACGCGTCCCTGTCGGTGAACCTGAGCCCCGAGGAGTACCGCGCCCTGATGACCTATGACGAGGGCAGTCTGCGCAAGCTGTTCGAGGACGCCATCATCGACGTTCGGGAGACGCTGAATTCCACGCTGCTGGAGGGCCAGGAGGCCACTGCGATCAACCGGTTGGCCCGCTCGCTGGCCGGCAACGGCTATTCCGCGGAGCTGGTTTCCATCGCCATGAACGTGATCCGCGCCTGCATACGGCCCAACATGCTCATCGACGAGGAGACCACCGAGGCCAACCGCCAGAAGGCGCGGGACGACGTGGAAAACGTGACCTGCGTAAAGGGCGAGGTCATCGTGCGCCGGGGCGAGATCGTGACCCAGGCCCAGTACGCGATGCTGTCGTCCCTGGGCCTGTTGAAGGAGGATTCCCTGGACGTGCAGCTGATCGGCGGCATCGCGCTGGTCCTGCTGGTGATCATGGGCTGCGTGGGTCTGTACCTGCACCGCTACCTGCGCGAGCGCATGACGCCCCGGACGCTGCTGCTGCTGGGGCTGATCTCGGTGCTGGTCACCGGTCTGTGCCTGGCCTTCAGTCGGTTCGACGCCTACATGATGCCCATATCCCTGGGACTGATGCTGGTGGCCGTGCTGTTCGACCAGCGCTCCGCCCTCTATATGAACATCGGCCTGGGCTTCATCGCCTCGCTGCTGACCAACGCCAGCAGCGGCCTGTTCTCGGTGACGATGTTCTCGGTGCTACTGATGGGCATGGCCTCCGGCCCGATCATACTCTCAGTGCTGGGCCGCCGGGGCCAGCGCCTGACCATGCTGCTGGCCGGCGCTCTGGTGGGCGTATCCAACTTCCTGTGCACGCTGGCCGTCGGCCTGGTGAACAGCGCAGACCTTGCCAACGTGCTGACCAACGCGCTGTGGGCCATGAGCAGCGGCATCATCAGCGCCATACTCTGCATCGGCTTGCAGCCGGTGCTGGAGTCCATATTCAACCTGGCCACCAACAGCAAGCTGATCGAGCTGTCCAACCCGAACCAGCCGCTGCTGCGCCGCCTGCTGCTGGAGGCCCCCGGGACCTATCACCATGCCATCATCGTGGCCAACCTGGCGGAGGCCGCCGCCAACGCGGTGGGCGCGAATCCGCTGCTGGCCCGGGTGGGCGCGTATTACCACGACATCGGCAAGCTGAAGCGCCCCAGCTACTTCAAGGAAAACCAGATGGGCGACAATCCCCACGACCGCACCGATCCCCGCGTGTCCGTGGCCATCCTCACCGCCCACCCCAGGGACGGCGTCACCATGGCCCAGAAGGCCCACATTCCCGCCCCGGTGCTGGACATCATCCGCCAGCACCATGGCGACGGCGTCGTGCTGTTTTTCTACGACAAGGCCGTCAAGCTCTATGGCAGCGAGAACGTGGACATCAACGCCTTCCGCTATGAAGGTCCCCGCCCCCGCACGAAGGAGGCTGCCTGCGTGATGCTGGCCGACACCATCGAAGCCGCGGCCCGCAGCATCCCGGAGCCCACCACGGAGAAGGTGGAGGTGCTGATCCGCAAGCTGGTGCGGGACAAGCTGAACGACGGCCAGCTGGACGAATCCGACCTGACCTTCAACGACCTGGAGAAGATATGCAGCGCCTTCTCGACGGTGCTCACCGGCGTATTCCACGAGCGCATCGAATACCCGGACGTGGCCATACCGCCGAGGGTGGAGGGGTTGGAAGAACAGGAGGCTCAGGCAGATGGCGATTGAACTGCAATGGGACATTCCCGTGCCGGAGGGCATGGAGGGACTGGAAAAGCTGCTGCGGCGCGTGGCGGACGCCTGCTTCGAGGCGGAGGGCGTCAGTGGCGCGGGCTTCTGCGTGCGCATCGTGGACGACGAACAGATCCGGGCCCTCAACCTGGATATGCGGGGCATCGACAGCCCCACCGACGTGCTGTCCTTCCCCACCGTCGCCTATCCCGAAGGCAAGACCGCCCGGGACTGCCCCAAGCGCGTCAGCCGGGAATATGACCCCGCCATGGACTGCGCCAACCTCGGCGACTGCGTGATCAACCTGGGCCGCGCCCGCGCTCAGGCGGAGGAATACGGTCACTCGCTGCAGCGTGAGCTGAGCTACCTCACCGCCCATTCTGCCTTTCACCTGATGGGCTACGACCATATGAACGAGGAGGAGAAAACCGTCATGCGCAACATGGAAGAGCGCGCACTGAGCGCCGTCGGCATCACCCGTGAGGGCGGAACGCCCTCCCATGAGCAGCTCTTTGAACTGGCCTGCGAGGCCATGCAAAACAGCTACAGCCCCTATTCCCACTTCAAGGTGGGCGCCTGCATCCTCACTGAAGACGGCAGGACCTTCAAGGGCTGCAACTTCGAAAACGCCTCTTACGGTGCGACGATCTGTGCCGAGCGCTGCGCGGCCTCCTGCGCCATCGCCGCCGGCGCGCGCCGCTTCGCCGCCATCGCGGTGGTGGGCTCCACCGCCGTCGCCTGGCCCTGCGGCATCTGCCGCCAGGTGCTGCGGGAATTTTCGGACTTGGATATGCCCGTGATCGTGGGGCAATACGGCAAGGGCTACACCGTCAGGACTCTGGGCGAGCTGCTGCCGGAATCCCTCAGTCCCGAAGATCTGGGCGTGAATGTGGACGAAGCCTGACAAATACAGCGCTGCCCCGAATGATTGCATGCAGTCATTCGGGGCAGCTTTTTTCAGTGTGTCATTTTTTGACCGTGATCTTCACCTTCGCCGTCTTGCCGTTGAAGGTCTTCACCGTGATGACCGCAGTGCCAGGCTTCAGGGCCTTCACCTTACCGGATCTGGTCACGCTGGCCACCTTCGGCTTGTTCGATTTGTATTTTATCGCGTATGAAGCGGCGCCCTTGGGCAGCTTCACCTTCAGCTTCAGCGTCTTGCCCACCTTCAGCGTCTTGCTCTTCGGCGTAACGGAAACGGAACCCGGCGCCGCCTTGACAATGACCGTCAGCTTGGCCTTCGTCTTGTACACCTTCGACGTGACGGTGACCGTCGCCTTGCCCGCCTTCAGGACGGTGAGCTTGCCGGCGGCATCTACTTTTGCCACCTTCGCGTTGCTTGACTTGAACGAACATTGCCGCGCCAGCACCCGGCTGGAGTCCGACACGATGCCGTTCAGCTTCTCCCCCTCGCCCATCGCAGCCTTCGATACAAGGAGCTTCGGAGACGGTTTGTAGCTCCCACACTTTATCCTGACAGCTTCTCCCAAATGGAGCAGATAGCTTCCCTTCTTATATGCCATGCTCTTCCATTCGGAGTAGTATTCTATCGTGCCAAGCTTAAAGGCTTTGGTGAGCGCCGGGCATTCGCCGACATCCAACTCCGTCAGCGGATTGAGGAATGCCTCCACGCTTTGCAGCTTCTTATTGTGCGTCAAATCCAGCGACTTCAGCTCACACCAGTAGCAAGACAGCACCCGAAGCTCTGGGTTATGGCTCAAGTCCAGCGTCTCAAAGTAATTGCAGTCGCAGTACAGCTTCCGGAGCTTTCCATTGCCTCCGAGATCAATACCAGTGACATTGTTCAGAGTGAAGTTCAGCACTGTCAGGTTTGGGAAGAGCTCCACACCCTTCATGCTCTTGATATTCCGCTCGATACACTCAATCTTCGTGACGCTGTTCAGCTTTTCCCTGCTCAGGGCCTTCGCGCCGCCGGCGATCTCCTCCTGAACATACTTCCTGAAGTTCGCGTCCGGGAAGTGGGCCTTGTCGATGGGCACGTCCCCGGTCGGCGTCGCGGTGGGCTTGGCCGTTGGCTTTGGTGTGGCCGTCGGCGTCGCGGTGGGCTTGGCTGTGGGCGTGGGCGTAGGCTTGGCCGTGGGCACGGTGAAGCCGGTCAGCTCGGTCGTCTTGTCCACGGTAAAGCCATAGCTGGACTTTTCGAGATCCGCCTCGACGTATTGATAATAGGTTCCCATGTCCGTCCTGGCATCATACTTGAGCCTGTCTAAGAGGTACGGGCATTCCCCGATGTTCAGTGTTTTGAGCGCGTTATTATGGGTGAACAGGTTGTACAGCTTGTCCTGCTTGCCCAGGGTCAGGCTTGTCAGCTGGTTGTCATTGCAGAACATCATCTCAAGGGCATTGTTCTTGCTGACATCCAGCGCGGTCAGCTGGTTATTGTTGCATTCCAGATACTCCAGCGCGGTATTCTTGCTGAGATCCAAAGCCTTCAGCCGGTTTTCGCCGCATTTCAGTCTGGTCAACATCGTGGCCGCCTGCACGTTCAGGCTTTCCAGCTTGTTATTGCCAAGGGTCACCTCCTCCAGCGCGGTACAACCGCTGAGATCAACCGTCTCGAGACTGGCGTCGCTGCATTTGATCACCCTCAGGTTTTTGCAGCCGCTGGCGTTAATCCTGGCGATGGTTGGAACATATTCCACTTCAAGGGTCTCCGTAGTGCAATTGCTGACGTTCAGCGTCTTCAGCTTGCATACCGCCCCTTCTTCCACGTAAAACCACGGCGAATAGGCACTCAGGGGATTGTCGCTGCAATCGACCGTCTCGAGGGCGTCGCAGCCGTAGATATTGCCGGTTGAACGTGAACCGGCATAAAAGTAAATGCTCAGCCCGGAGATTTGGTTGCCGCGGCAATCCAGGCTCTTCAGCGCCTTGCAATTGTCGATATGGAGCTCCTTGAGCCCGATGCCGTGGCAATCGATGTCCTTCAGGGCGTCGCATTGATCCACCATGAGCGTTTCCAGCCTTGCGCTATGCAAATCCAATGCCGCCAGCGCTGTCATTCTGTGTATATCCAGCGATGGCACGCTGATGACGCTGAAGTCCAGCTGGGTGGCGTCGATGCCGGACAAGGTGAGGTCTTCCAGGCTCGTCAGGTATTGAAGGCCCTCCAGGCTTCTGATCGGACCGGACAGCTCCAGAAAGTCAATATACTCAATCTCCCGTTCCGAGATGATATTGTCGTCGTCCTGATCGTATTCCATTATGATGCCGCGCAGCACCTCGTCCGGGAAGTGCGCGGCGTCGATCGCCACGTCGGTGTTGGCCACAGGATCGGAAGCCTCTTCACGCCCCGCACCTTCCCCGTCGAGGGCCAGGTCCAAACCGGCGTCCAGGTCGATGGGATTGACGATGGACAAGTCATCGCCGATGTCCTCCGGCAGCGCCCCGATCGAAGCGTCGCCGATCTCAATGCCCTCCTCCGCGTAAACCGCCTCCGAGGTGTCGGGCTCAAGCTCCAGGCCGTCCTCCGCCACGGCCACGATCCCCAGCAGCACCGCCAGCAGGCAGCACACCGCCGCGATACGAAGCC
Source organism: Clostridia bacterium (assembly GCA_045658005.1). GTDB lineage: Bacteria > Bacillota > Clostridia > Christensenellales > Aristaeellaceae > UBA2862. The sequence goes on from JAZOUD010000133.1 coordinate 73,122, forward strand.
CAATCGAATAACGCTTCATAAACCATCCTCCTTCATATGTATGGGGTCCTTGTGTTTGGGATCCCTGCCGTCCCGTCGGTGCCACGGCGCAACGCAAGAATGAACCGAAGGCATCCCTTTGCCCCCGGTTCGCGCCTGCCCCGACCTCCGTCGGGATTCTGTAATTCATTATATCAATGCATTGTATCAATATTGTTACATATCCACGTCGCCTGTGTGTATAATTCGCCGCTTACCCTTTCGGGGCAGAATTTCTATGCGATTTGCCCTCGCCGAGGGGTGGGCAGGTTTGACAGCACCGCCCCGGCCGTCGCGCCAAGGGCCGCGCCGATCAGTATCTCCCCCAGCATCTGGGTGACCACGAAGGCGTTGCCGCCCAGCGCCACGTAGCAGGCATAGCCGATGGTCATGTACAGCATGGCGACGGCCGCGCCCGTCAAAAAGCCCCGATGACCGCCGCGCCCCACCGCCACGGTCACGCCCAGCAGTATGCTCAGCAGCTTCATCACCTGGTTCAATGCCGTCAGCGCGCTGTCGGAGACGCGAACGCCCAGCGCCAGCGCCGCGACCCCCACCATCAGCAAAAGTGTCAGCGCCACGGCGCAAAGCAGTCCCTTCAGTATCGAACCCATCGCCTGTCCCCTGCGCTTTCCCATGAAACATCCCCCTCGTCGTTTTTTCAATCCTATGATAGTCCCGACAAATCAATGCCGAATTAATTATAATTTTACTCTGATAAACTGCTAAATCGTTGAATATTCATATCGATATTGTATAATAAAATTGATATTACATTGGATGGGGAGATCAATATGAATGTAACAGAACTGATCGTCTTTATCATCTATCTCGTGTTCATGATCGGCATCGGCGTGTACTTCTTCCTGCGCTCCAAGGGTGCCAACGAGAAGGACTACTTCCTGGGCGGCAGGAAAATGGGCGCGTGGGTGTCGGCGCTTTCCGCCGGCGCCTCCGACATGAGCGCCTGGGTGCTGATGGGCCTGCCCGCCTCGGTGTACGCTGCGGGCATGGGCCAGACCTGGATCGCCATCGGGCTGGCCATCGGCTACGCCCTGAGCTGGATCTTTGAAGCGCCGCGGCTGCGTCGCTTCTCCATCGAGGCCAACGACTCCATCACCATCCCCCAGTACCTGACCAACCGCTTCCTCTCGAAGAGCAAGGCGCTGCAGATCATCTGCGCGGTGATCTTCATATTCGCCTACACGATCTACGCGGCCTCCAGCATCAAGGCCTGCGGCACGCTGTTCAACACCGTCATCGGCATGAACGCCACCGTGGCCATGTACCTGGCGGCGGCCATCATCATCGGCTATACCTTCCTGGGCGGCTTCTCCGCCGTGTGCTGGACCGACTTCTTCCAGGGCCTGCTGATGCTGGCGGCGCTGCTGATCGCGCCGATCTTCGCGCTGGGGATCATCAACAGCAGCACGGCCCAGACCGTGACCGAGCTGCCCGAGAACTACTGGCACTTCGCCCGCGACTGGCGGGAAATCGCCTCCGGCCTGGGCTGGGGCCTGGGCTACTTCGGCATGCCCCACATCATCATCCGCTTCATGTCGGTGCGCTCCCAGAAGGAGCTGCGCAAGTCCAGCGTGATCGGCATCTCCTGGACGCTGATCATACTGACCATGTCCGTGGCCGCCGGCGCGGTGGGCCGGGTGATGTCCTCCAGGGGCATCATTGAGATCACCGACTCCGCCACCGTGTTCATCCAGATGACCCGCGCCATCTTCCCGGCGCTGATCTCCGGCATACTGCTCTCGGCGATACTGGCCGCATCGATGTCCACCGCCGATTCCCAGCTGCTGGCTTCGGCCTCGGCCTTCGCCAGCGACGTCTACAAGCCCGTCTTCCGCAGGGACGCCTCCGACAGGGAGATGCTCTGGGCGGGCCGCGTGGTGGTCATCATCATCGCCGTGATCGCGCTGATCGTCGCCTCCAACCCCAACAGCGGCACGATCATGGGCTTGGTGGAGAACGCCTGGGGCGTGTTCGGCGCCGCCTTCGGCCCGACCATACTGCTCAGCCTGTTCTGGCGTCGGCTGAACTTCGGCGGCGCGGTGGCCGGCATACTGGTCGGCGCGGTGGTGGATATCCTGTGGCTGGCCCTGCTGAAGGGCACCGGCCTGTATGAGATCATCCCCGGCTTTGTGGCCGGCATGCTCGCCGCTGTCATCGTCTCCCTGGTCACCCCCGCCCCCGGCGCGAAGGTCGAGGCCCTGTTTGACCGGGCCACGAAGGCATTGGATCAGTAACAAGTATAAACAACCTGTCGCCAATGCCGGCAGGTTGTTTATACCTGGATCATGTCGCCCATCTGAACCACCGCAACCCACCGCGGTGGTTTTTTATGCTTTCCGCCGCGCCCGCCTGTCCCGGAGGGCGATGTTCAGCGCCGCGCCGACGAATATCGCCTGGCATATCAGATACAGCCACAGCATCAGCAGGATCAGCGAAGCCAGCGACCCATACACCAGGGAATACCGGGCTGAGGAGGCGATCAGCCGGGAAAACAGCGTGCTCATCAGCACCACGCCCGCCGTCGCCAGCAGTGCGCCGGGCAGCACCAGGTATTTGTCGTTTCGGGGTCGGGTGAAGCCGAAAATGCCCCAGAACAGCAAAAACGCGACGCCGCCCAGCAGCATGAATCGCGCCGATATCCACCAGGCATCGGTCACGTTGATTGAAAAGCCCTGCTGCAGCCAATCCAGGAACCGGCGTCCGGTGAGCAGCACGACCATCGAAAGGTATACCGCCAGCAGCAGCGCCACCGCCAGCGCGAAGCTGACAAGGAAGTCCGTCATGGCGCGAAAGCGGTGACCGCCCTGCATCTCATTGATGGTCCCCTGCAGCACGCGGACCGCCGCAGAGGCGGAGACCACCAGCATCGTGATCGCCGCGATCAGCACCGTGCGGCCGCCGGTGCCGGCGACGTGCATCAGGAAGGACTTGATCAGCTCGTCCGCCGAGGGCGTCAGGAACTGTTCGAGATAGTTGAACACGTTCATCGCCACCTGGTAGTTCTGCCCAAACAGCGCGTACAGGCAGATGATCAGGGGGAAGATGGTCATGGTCAGGTAATAGGACAGCGCCGCCGACGCCCGGGGCACCATTCTGTTCAGATAGATATTATAGACGTCCTTGATAAGCGCCAATACGGAAGTCACAGGCTTCCTCCTCGTCATGTTTCTTAAGCTGGGGCGGCATGCAGTATGCGCAAAAGCAGACTATTTACGCAGATCAAAAGGATCCTATTCCACCATCCCTTTCGGGTGATAGCAGCTTTTCGCAAATCAGCACTGGCCCATACCATGTTATGATGGTCACCAGGGGTCTCATCATATGTAACGCCCCCACGCATATACAAACGTGGGGGTGCTGCATTTGAACTAAAGGAATCGGTCTATTCACGTTGATCAGCCGACGGAGGCGTACTCGAAGAAGAAGTGTCCAATGGGATTTGCGATCACGCCTTTGACGTCTGGCTTGACAAGGTATTGCAGCTCGTAGCTATATACCGGCATGGCAGGCATCATATCGGTCAGGTATTTTTCCATCTGGATCAGAGCCGCTTCACGTTCTGCGGGATCGATCATCTGTAAAGAGTCCTTATACATCTGAGTGTATACGGGATCATCCCATTGATTCTCTGAGGCGTTGGAACCGTCAGTAAATATCTTCAAATGAGCTGAAGGATCCAGGTAATCGCAAGTAAAACCATTGCGATCAACCGAAAAGTTTCCAGCACCCAGTTCACGCCAGTACACTTTTGATTCCAAAGTCTGTATCTCATAGTCTACACCCAAATTGGTCTTCCAGAATTCTCCCAGTATCTGCATCATTAGCTTCTGTTGGGGATCATTCTTACAAACCAATTTGACAGTCGGGAAACCCTCTCCGTTAGGATAGCCCGCTTCAGCCATCAACTGTTGAGCTGCGGAAACATCCTCTGAGAACATATCGCCGGCAATTTCACGATATGTTTTTGTAGGATCGGTCAGCGACATCTGAGAATAAGGCACATACCCAAACAGCGGGGGCTCAATGATGCCCAACGCAGTCAGCATAGACTTGCGGTCGATCGCCATCGCAAATGCCTGGCGAACACGCTTGTCAGAAAACTCAGGTAGCAGGCACTGAAAATCACAATACTGTATACCTATTCTACCCTTAGTGTAGAATTCATCTGAATCGGCATATTGAGCCAGCGCATCGGGGTTCAAGTTTGTATTAACATTAATTTCACCGTTGTTGTAAGCAGTCAGAGCAGCTGTAGCGTCGGGAATGACAACAAACTGTACCTCATCGATGTTGACCCGATCTGCATCGTAGTAATAAGGGTTCTTGACCATTACTATACGACTTAGCGAAGAATACTCTTCCAACATAAACGGACCATTGGAAACATATGTGGATACATCACTTGTCCAATTCTCATTGGCTTCCGCATTCACCTTGCTAATGGGGAAAAACGCAGTTGTCGCAGTCAGATTGATAAACCATGGAGTAGATGTCTCAAGTTCAACTTCAAAGGTCTTCTCATCCAACGCCTTCACGCCAACTTCTTCTGCTGAAACTTTTTCGTTGCTATATGCTTCTCCATTCTTGATAATCCAAAGATCGTTGCTCGCAGGAGTAACAGGATACAGGGTGGACAGCCACGAGTATTCAAAATCATAGGCCGTAAGGTCAGAGCCATCAGACCACTTCAGGCCATCCTTCAAAGTGAAAGTATAAGTCATACCGTCCTCGGACATCTCGTATGATTCTGCCAGGGAAGGCACATAAGTCTCGCCGTTCGATTCCAACTTATACAAGCCAGTGAACAAATTCTGCAACACGCGTGAAGATCGCGAGAATGAGCACTCAGTGGGATTCATCACTTCTGGGTCATCCTCTATTGAGGTGACGATGACCTGCCTTGCTTCCTCCGCGAAGGCAGGAACAACCAGCACCATTGCCGATAATGCCAAAACAAGCAACAAAGAGAGCAGCTTTTCCATGATTGGAACCTCCTATTGATTATTCACCATGCCGTGTTGCGAAACCGATCCGAAACACTTCACAGCACAATTTATTTATAGCAGCTTATATGAGTTTTGTCAAGAATGTTTTAAAAAAACAAGCTTGCCACATGATGATTCTGTTTGACAGCACGATATGACTTTCGTTGTTAAAAATGCATTTCACTGCTTTTTCTCTTGCGCCTGTTGCTATTTCGTAGTAAAATTATTCTCGCATTAGTATCAGAATGCAATGAATATAAATATATTTATACTATACATATCATTTTGAATTTCACGTCTCTGGAGGTGATAGCTTGTTAAAATACATCCTCAAGCGCCTGCTGGCCGGCGTACTGACGATATTCGTACTGATCACGATTTCCTTTTTCATGATGCACGCCATACCTGGCAGTCCCTTCAGCCCCGATGAACAGAAGAATGTGCCCCCAGAGGTGCTGGAGCGCATCGCCGCCAGCTACGGCCTGGACCGCCCCGTTTTTGAGCAGTATGTCAGCTACTGGAAGAACCTGCTGCGCGGCGACTTGGGTATTTCGTATAAAAAACGGGACACCACGGTAAACGCCATCATCGCCCAGCATTTTCCCGTATCCGCCCGAGTAGGTGCGTTGGCAGTGGTGGTGGCGCTGGTCATCGGCATACCAATGGGGGTACTGGCGGCATTGTACCGTGGCAAAGTGATGGACATGGGGGCTATGGTGTTCTGTACCATAGGTATATCGGTGCCGGTGTTCGTCATATCAGTGCTGCTGTTGTATCTGTTCGCAGGGGTACTGCAATGGCTGCCCAGCTATGGGCTAACGACCTGGCGGCACTACATACTTCCTGTGGCGTGCCTCGCTTTCAATCCCATCGCCTATATCACCCGCCAGACTCGCTCCTCAATGTTAGAGGCGCTGGAGCAGGATTACGTGCGCACCGCCCGGGCCAAGGGGGTCAAAGAACTCTGGGTCGTTGGAAAGCACGCCCTGAAGAACGCGCTAACGCCGGTCATAACCTACCTCGGCCCACTGGTAGCCGGCTTGCTAACGGGCTCCTTTGTGGTGGAGCGACTCTTCTCGGTGCCCGGCGTTGGCCGGTACTTTGTGCAATCCGTCTCCGACCGTGATTACACAATGATCATGGGCATCGTCATATTCTTCGGCATATTCGTCGTCATCTGCAACCTGATTTCCGACATCCTGTTGGCCATTGTTGACCCGCGGGTCAAATTGAACAGCTGAGAGGGGGCTGCACTATGTCAATCAACTATCCCGACATGGAAGCGTATGCCGCCCTGCCTGACGAGCTGTTCATGATCGACGCCAACGTCAACGACGCCGAGGCCATATTGCGCCCCAGCATCACCTATTGGCAGGATGTCTGGCAGCGTTTCCGTAAAGACCCGCTGGGGCTGGCCGGGCTGTTCATTATACTGATCATGACGCTGATGGCCGTGTTCATGCCCATGGTTTCCCCATATACCTACTCAGGCATGGACCTGTTAAGCATGAATCAGGGACCGAGTCTGGCCCATCCCTGTGGCACCGATCAGATGGGTCGCGACCTGTTCATCCGCATCATGTACGGCGCGCGGATCTCGCTGACCATCGGCATCGTAGCCGCAGCCATCAACTTCCTGATCGGCGTGCTCTACGGCGGGCTGTCCGGCTACCTGGGTGGTCGGGCGGACATGGTGATGATGCGCATCGTGGACATCCTCTCCAGCCTTCCGAGCCTGCTGTACATCGTGCTGATCATGCTGATCTTCGGCTCCAACGTGGGCTCGGTGATCCTGGCGCTGTGCTTCACCAGCTGGATCGGCACGGCCCGCGTGGTGCGCAGCGAGGTCATGTCCCTGAAGTACTCGGAATACGTGCTGGCCGGGCGGCTGGCTGGAGCGAGCACCTGGCACCTGCTGATCCAGCACCTGATCCCCAACGCCATGGGGCCCATCATCGTGTCCACCGCGTTCCTGATTCCCGGCGCGATCTTCTCCGAGGCCTTCCTCTCCTTCCTGGGCATCGGCATTCAGGCCCCTAATGCCTCTTGGGGCTCACTGGCAAACGACGCCATCCCTATGATGCTCTCCGCACCCTACCAGATTTTCTTCCCCGTGCTGGCCATTTGTATTACCATGTTATCGTTCAACTTTATCGGCGACGGCCTGCGCGACGCGCTGGACCCGCGCCTGAAGAAGTGAGGCACGCCCATGAACCTGTTGGAAGTCAAGAACCTGAATGCATCCTTTCACATCGGCGTGGGCACCGTGCAGGCCGTGCGCGGCATATCCTTCCACCTGGCCCAGGGGGAATCCCTGGGCATCGTGGGCGAATCCGGCTCCGGCAAGAGCGTGACCATGCTGTCGGTGACGGGGCTTCTGCCGTACAACGCGGAAATATCCTCGGATTCCATCACCTTCGACGGCAGGGAAATCTCAGGGCTGAGCAAAAAAGAAATGCGCAAGCTGCACGGCAGCGAGATCGGCATGATCTTCCAGGACCCGATGACCAGCCTGAACCCGCTGTTCACCGTGGAAAACCAGCTGACGGAGCCCCTCAAGATCCACCGAAACATGGACAAGGCCAGCGCCCGTGAGAAGGCGCTGGCGCTGCTGCGCCAGGTGGACATTCCCAACCCCGAGGCCCGGCTGAAGCAGTATCCCCACGAGCTGTCCGGCGGCCTTCGGCAGCGGGTGATGATCGCCATCGCCATCGCCTGCGCGCCCAAGCTGATCATCGCCGACGAGCCCACCACGGCCCTGGACGTGACGATACAAGCCCAGATCCTGGAGCTGCTGCAAGGGCTGAAGCGGGATTCCCAGGCCTCCATCATCATGATCACCCACGACATGGGCGTGATCGCCAGCATGTGCTCCCGGATCCTGGTGATGTACGGCGGCACCATCTGCGAACAGGGCGACGTTCGGGAGATCTTCTACGGCGCCAGGCACCCCTATACCTGGGGGCTGCTGAACTCCATACCGAAGGTCCACCGGAAGCGGGGCGAAAAGCTGGTTCCCATCCACGGCACGCCGCCGGACATGCTCCTGCCCCCCGCCGGGTGCCCCTTCGCGCCGCGGTGCCGCTACTGCATGCCCGTGTGCCGGGCCTACATGCCCCCGGAGACGGCGCTGAGCGAGACCCACCGCGTCGCCTGCCACCTGATGCACCCGAAGGCGCCGAAAGTAACGAGGGAGGATTGACCATGGACCAGCCCCTGATCGAAGCCAAGTCCCTGCAGATGTACTTCCCCGTCGGCAACAACATCTTCGGCAGGCGAAAGCAGCTGAAGGCCGTGGACGGCGTGAGCTTCAGCCTGTACCCCGGCGAGACCTTCGGCCTGGTGGGCGAATCCGGCTGCGGCAAGACCACCGTCGGCCGGGCGCTGGTGCGGCTGTACCGGCCCACGGGCGGACAGGTCATCTACCGGGGCACCGACATCACGGACCTGGACGAAAAGGCGGTGCAGCCCTACCGCAGCAAAATGCAGATGATCTTCCAGGATCCCTACGCCTCGCTGAACCCCCGCATGACGGTATCCAGCATCATCGCCGAGCCGATGAAGCTGCAGCAGGTGCCCCAGGCGGATATCGACGCCCGTGTCCGGGAGCTGGTGGCGCAGGTCGGCCTGAAGCAGGACCACCTGAACCGCTATCCCCACGAGTTCTCCGGCGGCCAGCGCCAGCGCATCGGCATCGCCCGCGCCCTGACCATGCGCCCGGAATTCGTGGCCTGCGACGAGCCGATCTCCGCGCTGGACGTGTCCATACAGGCCCAGGTGATCAACATGCTGGAGGAGCTGCAGGCGCAGATGGGCATGACCTACCTGTTCGTCAGCCACGACCTCTCGATGGTGCGCCACATCTCCCACCGGGTGGGCGTGATGTACCTGGGTCACATGGTGGAGCTGGCGGAGGTGGAGGAGCTGTATTCCAACATGCAGCACCCCTACACCCAGGCGCTGATGTCCGCGGTGCCCATCGCCGACCCGGACCTCGCCGCCCAGACCCGGCGCATCGTGCTGCAAGGCGACGTCCCCCAGCCCATCGACCCGCCCCCCGGCTGCCCCTTTGCCTCCCGCTGCCGCTGCTGCAAGCCGGTGTGCCGGGAGGCCATGCCCGACATGCGTGAGATTTCAAGGGGGCATTTTGTGGCATGCCATCTGTGATTGCAAAGGAAGATACACCATGACCGTAAACGACCTGTATGATAAAGCCCAACAAATCGCGCCCTGGCTGGTCAAGACCCGCCGGGCGCTTCATCGTGTTCCCGAGAACGGCTTCCAGGAATTCAAGACCCAGGCCCTTCTGATGCACCAGCTGACAGCGATGGGCATTCCCTTTGAGACCCACCGCACCTGGATCGTGGCGGATATCCACGGCGAATACCCCGGGCCGACCGTGGCCCTTCGGGCAGATATGGACGCCCTACCCGTCACCGAGCCCCAGGACTGCCCCTTCCGCTCGGCGCACGAGGGCTGGATGCACGCCTGCGGCCACGACATGCACATGACCGTGCAGCTGGGGGCTGCAAAACTGCTCAACGATATGAAGAAAAGCCTTCGGGGCAATGTGCGGCTGCTGTTCCAGCCCGCCGAGGAGACGGTGGGCGGCGCGATGCCCATGGTCGCCGCCGGGGTCATGGAGGGTGTGGATGCCGTCTACGGTCTGCACGTGCAGCCCTATATGAACGTGGGGCAGCTCGACACCCGACCCGGCTGCCTGAACGCCTCCACCGACGAGCTGAACATCGTGGTTCACGGGATTGCCGCCCACGCAGCCCGGCCCCACCAGGGCGTGGACGCCATCGTGTGTGCCGCCCAGCTGATCATGACGCTGCAAACCGTGGTCTCAAGGAGCACCTCGCCGCTTCAGAGCGCGGTGGTCTCCCTTGGTGTCATCCGAGGCGGCGACGCGCCGAACATCGTCTGCGACCGCGTAGAGATCAACGGCACGCTGCGCACCGCCGACCCGGCCCTGCGCGCGAAGCTGAAGCAGCGGATCCGCGAAATCTGCGACGGCGTGGCGGCGACCTGCGCAACGACCATCGACGTGGAGATCGTCCCCAGCTACGCCGCCCTGATGAACACCCCCGCCGAAGCCGAGCGCGTACTGCGCATTGGCCGACAGCTGTTGGGAACGGAAAACGCCGCCTTCCGGGAATCTCCCAGCATGGGCGGCGAGGACTTCTCCTTTTTTGTCGAAAAGGCGCCCGGCGCGTTCTGGCACCTGGGCTGCGCCTCCGCCCAGCCCGCCCCGCCCCTCCACAGTCGTAGCTTCGTCCCCGACGAGCGCTGCCTGCCCATCGGCGTGGCCATGCAGGCGGCATTGGTGCTGGACCGGATGGAGATGCTGGACTGACAGGATGAGCGCCGGCATCAGACGTCATATTCCCTGGCCCAGATCAGGAAGACATAAGCCGCATAGGCGATTTGCCACAGGACATCGTTTCCCGCCAGGAACGCCGACCAATAGTGCCTGAGCAGAGGCTGGTCAAAGAAACGGGCGGATTGAGGCGCGAACAGGACGGCCTCGACGTGGGCGCGAAAGGGCTCCCGGCGCATCCAGCGGCGTATCGGCACCGAGAAGCCGATTTTCGGTCGAAAGGCGACTTCCCGGGGAAGCTGGCGCTGGGCTGCCCGACGGAGAATGTACTTGCCGACGCCGTCCTTCCACTTCAGCGCGGCGGGTATGCGGGTGGAGAGCTCAAACAGCCGCCGGTCCGCGTAGGGAAGCAGCAGCTTCAGCCCGCTGCTCCGTGTGGAGCGGTTGATCCCAAAGAGTATGTCGCCCTCCAGCCAGAGGGCGCAGTCAATGCGCAGCAGCCGGGACAGGTGCTCGTCGGATTCCGAATCCGCGTACAACTGCTCAACCAGGTGTTCACAGGGGAAGGGGCGCTCAAGCTTCAGCAGCGACGCGACGTCCGCCGCCGCCATCACCCCGGCACAGCCGTAATGCCAGGGGCCGCCGGTATGCGCCAGCGCCTCGGCGCGCCTGTAGATTTGGTAGCCTGCAAAGAATTCGTCCGCGCCTTCCCCTGACAGGCAGATCGAGCTGCCCAGCGCCGCGCGCTCACAGCCCACGCCAAGGGCGATGGCAGAGGCATCCGCGATGGGAAGTCCCATTCGCCGAACGGCGCGGGGAATGGCCTCGAAGAAAGCTTCCGGGGAAATATCCACCTCGCAAAAATCCACGTTCAGCGCCCTGGCTGTCTCCGCGGCCAGGGCCGCTTCACTGCCATCCTCCCCCTGATAGCCGATGCCGATGGCGCGATGAACGCCGGAGAGCGCGAGCAGCCAGGAGGAATCGACGCCGCTTGAAAGGAAAGCGCAGGCCGATAGCGGGGGGCGCGGAAGATGTCGTTGACGTCTCCCCCGTATAATAACACACCATTTCCCGCCAGGCAGTAGAAAAAGGGCTGCAAGCCAAGCTGGTCCCGCGCACAGAAGATCTCGCCATCATCCTCGCCGCTAAAGGCGAAGGCAAAGGCGCCGTACAGCCGGTCCACGACGTCGGCCCCCCAGCGCCGGTATCCCGCCTCGAGGATCCCCTGTTCTGTCGTCCCCTCGGGGAGGGACAGGTCCCGGCAGAGCTGTCGCCGGTTTCTGATGTATCCCTCATAGTAGAGCAGCATCTATTCCTCCAGCGCCGCTTCGGTGATCGTGAGCGTACCGTCCTCGGCGTCCACGGCGCAGTTCACGCCCAGGGGCACGGTGATCTTGACGGGCGTGTGGCCGATGGACAGGTTCCCCAGCACCGGCTTGCCGGCGGGCACGATGATGTCCCGAATGACATCATCAAGGTGCAGGGCGTAGTCCACATATTCCTCGGTGCATTTGGTGAACCCTCCCAGCACCACCCCGACGCACTTCTCAAACAAGCCCGCATGGCGCAGCTGGGTGAGCATGCCATCCAGTCGGTAGATGTGTTCGCCCACGTCCTCCAGCAACAGCACCTTGCCCTCGGTATCCAACTGGTAGGGGGTTCCGCAGAGGGCGGCGATCAGCGACAGGTTCCCGCCAACCAGCCGGCCCTCACAGCGGCCCGGAGCGAAGCACTGGGGGGCCATGCCCTCGGGGTTGAACAGCGTTCCCAGCGGCTCGGTGCTGGTCAGCGCCCGCAGCATGCTCCGGCGGCTGAAGTCGTCGAATTCCATCCAGGCCGAGTCGGGCATCGGGCCGTGGATGGTCACCATGCCGACCTTTTGATGGATGGCAGTGTGCAGCGCGGTGATATCCGAATAGCCCAGCAGGAGCTTCGGATTGGCGCGAATCACGTCGAAATCCACCAGGTCCAGCATGCGTGTCACGCCGTAGCCCCCGCGCATGCAGACCACTGCGTCCACCCGGTCGTCCCGGAACATCCGGTCCAGGCCCTTTGCCCGGGAAGCGTCGGTGCCGGACAGATAGCCGTACTTCTCCCGGCAGGTGTCCCCCACGATGACCTTATAGCCCAGGGCGTCGATGGCCTCCAACATCTTCCCAAAGCGGGTCTCCGGCTCGTGGAACGCGCCGGATATGCCCACCAGGCCAATGGTATCCCCCCGCCGCAACGGCTTGGGCTTGATCATGTTCATGTCACTTCCTCTTTCATTGATTTACCCAATCTCTGCCACCGCTCCGCCCCGGGTATACACCCTTGGCACGCGCCGGCCGATGCGGGTCAGGGCTTCGTTGCGGTGGGCGCCTGTCCAGGCGGAATACGCTTCGAGCGTTATGCCGTCGCCGAGCAGCGTCACTTCGTCGCCGGGTCGAACGCCGGGAATATCCGTGACATCCACGGTCATCTGGTCCATGCACAGAAGTCCCGCGATCGGAGCGCGCCTTCCGCGGATGCATACCTCTCCTGTGCTGTTCACTCTCGGATAGCCGTCGGCATAGCCGGCCGCCAGCGTGGCGATCAGCCGATCCCGCTCCAGCGGATGGGTCTCGTCGTAGCCCAGGTATTCCCCCCTCGCCACGGGCCGGACCTGGACCACCCTGGTCATGAACCGCACGGGCAGGCGGCATTCCCCGTTGGCGTTGGGATAGCGGCTGGGCACCACGCCGTACAGCCACGCACCGATGCGCACCGCGTCGAAGCGCCACCGGGGATGGCGGACCATGCCGATGCTGTCGCAGGCGTGCAGCAGGCCGCAACCCCTCCCCCGCGCCCTCAGGGCCTTCACCACCCTCAGAAAGCGCTCGATCTGTTCGGCGTCCGCGCTGTCCTCGCGCAGCGCCAGATGGGTGAACAGGCCCTCCACCCGGATATGGGACAGCTCAAAGACCGCGTCGAGCTCGTCGATGCGGTCCGGGGCGAAGCCCAGGCGGTGCAGGCCGGTGTCCAGCTTGACGTGGGCCCTGGCCTTCCTGCCGACGCGCGCTGCCGAGGCGTCCAACTGCCGCGCCTGGTCAATGTCATAGACGGTGGCGACCACGTCCTCCCGTACAGCAGTCTCCATCTGCCCCGGCGCGATCATTCCCAGCACCAGCGCGTCGCCGCCGCAGGCCCGCCTGACCTCCAGCGCTTCGCCCAGCTCAGCGACGGCGAACAGACGCGTGCCGAGGCCGTACAGCTGCCGGGACAGCGCCGCCGCGCCGAGACCATAGGCGTTCGCCTTCAGCACGGGAATGACCTGCACCTCCCTGCCGCAGAGGGCCCTGGCGGAGCGATAATTGGCTTCGACGACGTCGAGGTCGATCTCCACCCAGCAGCGGGACCGCGCCAGTTCGACGTTCACGGCGCGCACTCCCCGAAGGCGAGCGCCCGCGCCGTATCCTGCACCAATCGCTCGAAGGCGGGCACATCCACGCCGTTGGACAGCATGCAGAGCACGAACGGCCTTTCTGTGTAGATGATGCCCACATCGTGGGTGATGTCGTCGTCCTCGCCGGTCTTGTGGGCGCAGCGGATACCCTTGCCGTGCAGGTAGAAGGGCAGCTTTCCGTTCAGCCGCTGGTTCAGCAGTATGTCGATCATGCGCCCGTCGACGTCCTTGCCCAGCAGCGTCCCCGTCGCCATGCGCTCCAGCAGCGTGCCGATGCCCCGGGCGGTGACGGTATTCTGAATGCCCCGGGCAGAGAGCTCCGGCTCGAAGAGCCTGCGCCGCAGCGCGATGCCGGGGATGTTCAAATCTTCCATCGTCCGGTTGACGTGATCCGGGGTCAGCCGGTCGATCAGCAGGTTGGCGGCCGTGTTGTCGCTGAGAATGATCATCAGCGTGATCAGGTCCGACAGCGTCACCTCCAGCCCGTCATGCATGTAGGTCAGCGCCCCGCAGGAGGGCATCTTGTCCTCGCGCTTTATGGTGACGATCTCATTCTCATCCAGCCGGCCTGCGGCGATGTCCCGGAACGCCGTCACCATAATTGGGATCTTGATGACGCTGGCGGCAACCAGGGGCAGGTCCGGGTTGTGGGTTTCCTCCCGTGCCTGCCCCAGCGCGCGATAATACAGGCCGACATTGCCGGGGAAGGCCCTGACGGCTTCAAAGCATTTCATAGGTTTCTTTCACTTCTCCTTCGATCAGCCGTTGCTGGAGGAGCTGGAGGAGCCGGAGGAAGACGACGCGCTGTTCGCGCGATCCTTCATCATGTGGATCAGCGTGACCAGTATCGCCACCACGGTCTTTTCCCTCTCCGGGCGGTAGATGTCGATGCAGTATTTGTCGTGAAGGGAGATCATCTTTTGCCCGATCACGGCGATGATGCGCTCACTCTCGTCGTACAGCTCGAAATTGAGGCCTACGATATTGCCCCGAAGCTGCCAGCCCAGCCCCTCGATGTTGGTGATATCCTTGATCAGGTGAAACAATTCGTTGGAAACCTCGAAGGTCTGGCCATCGGCCATGGTGACGATATGACGCTCGTGCAACGAGAAAACCTTGCGCTCGATGTGGGCGACCTGGCTGCCCTGGGCGTCCACGATGTCCGTCTTGTCCCTGATCGAGAAGAACTTGCTGTTTGCCTCGTAGACCACCCGCTCCTGGGCGTCGGTGATGTCGATGTGGTGGTGCAGCGAGAAAACCTTTGACGAGGTAAACAGGGAATGGTCCGGCTCGCCGAAGCGCTCGACGTTGTTGACGTTCGCGGCTTCCCCGGCCTCGTGGAACCGCTGGTATTTGGAAAAAACGCCCATGATACTGCCTCCTTATTATTACGGTTTATCTATTATCTGCGCGGATGCCGCCAAAGCATCCAATCCTACGGCAAATAGAGGTGACTGATCGAAACCACCCTGCCGCTCGCTATGGTCACGCGGGTATTGTTCGCATCGAAGGCGGCGCCTTCTCCGGACTTCACTATGGCGTCCACGATGTCCGCGCCACGGACGATGGTGGGATTCTGGGTGGGATCGGAAACATCTGTATAAGCGGTATCTTCATCGATCATCAGCGTGGTCACGCCGTGGTCGGCGTAGGCGGAAAGGTCGCCGTCGTCTGCCGCGCGATAGGCGCTGCTTGCCTCATCAAGGCGCAGCACCGCGCCGTCCCCGCCGTCCAAGCCGCCGTTGATGATCACGTCTTCGCCAAGCTCGACGGACTTGACCTCGATGGTCCTGCCCCCCACCACGATGCTGTCGCCCACCGCCAGTGCTTCGACGTCCTCGGGGGCATACCGCTCCTCGGTGAAGACGTGCACGCCGTTCATGTATATGCCAGAAGCGCCGGCGAAAATATCCCCCTTGTCGAAGGCTACCGGCCAGGTGCCGTCCGGCAGGCGGTTCACATCGAGGTCGACGGGAATCGGGACGACCGTCCTCACAGAGGCCTCGGTCCCGTTTTCACAGGTCACCGCGTTGCTCAGCCACTTCTCGCCGGTCGCGTCGTCGATGGCCAGTGCCGCGAAATGCAGGCTGCCCTCGCCCCACTCCATATCCGCGGTGAAGCTGCCGGAGGCGCTGCCATCGGCATTGGCCCTCAGCTCGACGCCATCCAATACCATCACCAGGTCCTCCGAACGGAAATCGGGCGTCTCCCCGAAGGTCAGCAGCAGGGCCGTAAAGGTGCAGCGCCCGCTGCCCAGGTTGGTCAGCGACCAGTTGAAGGACACCATGCCGCTGTCGTCGGCTCCTTCGTTGGGGGTGACGGTCAGCGCCAGGTTCACCGGGTCCCCGCCCTGGCCCTCGCCCTTCCATTCGCCTTCGGGCAGGGCATCCAGCCAGGCGTTCACCACGGCGTCCACGTCGGTCGGGCGAATGACGCCTTCCTCAGCCATCAGCTCGCGGTCGGCGGCAAAGGCCGCGAAGGCCGCGTCCAGCTTCCTTCCGTAGATCCCGTCGAAGCCGCCAGCGTCATAGTCCAGCTGCTTCATGATCTGCTGCAGCGCGCGAACGTCCTCGCCCCGGCGGCCCCGCTCGAGCCAGGGCTGGGGCTTCACGTTCTCCCGCTGCTCGTAGCCGCAATCCCGGCAGGTGCGCACGCGCTCGCCCGCCTTCGCGCGGGTCATCTCCTTCACGGTCTCCCAGGGGCCGAAGTCGTGCCGGAGGCGCTTGAGGGTCTGGGGCCAGCAGACGCCGTCAGGCTCCAGGCCCTGGTCCATCTGGAACTGAACGATCGCCTTCTCGGTCCCGCCGCCGTAGATGCCGTCCGCGCCGCCGGCGTTCAGGTAGCCCTGGTCCGCGAGCAGCTGCTGGAGCGCGCGCACCGCTTCGCCACGGTCGCCCCGCCGCCGCGTGCCCTCGGGGTCAAAGGGCTCCTCGCCACCGTTGTGGCCGCAGACCCTGCAGATCCTCGCCCGGGTTCCCGCGGAATGATCGGTAGCCTCCAGGGTCACCTTCCACTCGTAATCGTGAGGCAGCCGGTCCAGCGTCTCGGTCTGGACATGGCCGCAGACCTTGCACTTGCGCTCCCGCTCGCCCTTTTGGGTGCAGGTCGGCTCCACGGTCACCTTCCACTTGCCGAAGCTGTGGTCTGCCAGGTAGGTTTCGGTCTGTTGGTAGTCGCAGCGCTTGCAGGCGCGCTCCCGCTCGCCCTCCCTGACGCAGGTGGCCTCCTTGATGACCGTCCACTTGCCGAAATCATGGCCCAGCGCTTTCAGCTTCTCGGTCCGGATCGCGCCGCAGACCTTGCAGGTGCGCTCCCGCTCGCCGGAGTGGGTACAGGTGGGATCGTCGGTCACGCGCCACTTGCCCCATTGGTGCTTGCAATACTCCGGGGGCATGTCGTCCACCAGGTATTTGGTCAGCACCCAGGCCTCCATCTGCCCGCCATGCCTGGTATCCTCCAGCAGTATGGAGGTATACTTGCTGCCAAAGCGCACGTCGCCGCTGAGCATGACCCGGGTGCCGCCCTTCAGCTTCTTGACCACCCTTGAATCCGGGTCGGGCTCCCTATGGGCCTCCAGGGTATCCCTGTTGACGTACTTCATGTATTCGTCCGCGCTCGCGGGAATCGCAAGCAGCAGCGTCACGGCCAGCGCCAGAACGACCAGCCACGCGATCGGCTTCCTCATGTCCGTCTCCTCCATCATCTCACGCGCAGGATGTCCTTTTTTTCTTCCAGGCTATTGACTTCGGTTAAACTTCAGAGTATATATAGTATAAACTGTTTCGTCGGCATTGTCAACAAAGCCAAATGATAAGCGAGGAGGTCGACAGCATGTTTCCATTCAAATACTACGCCCCCACAAGGGTGCTCTTCGGCAGGGACACCGAGCTGAAGGTCGCCGAGATGATCCGCACGTTCGGCGGCACGAAGGTGCTGATCCACTACGGCGGGGGCAGCGTCATCCGCTCCGGCCTGATGAAGCGGGTCACCGATACCCTCGACGCCGCCGGCATCGCCTACGTCAGCCTGGGCGGCGCGGTGCCCAACCCCCGGCTGAGCCTGGTATACGAGGGCATCGAGCTGTGCAGGCGGGAGGGCGTCGACTTCCTGCTGGCCGTGGGCGGCGGCAGCGCCATCGACAGCGCCAAGGCCATCGGCTACGGCGTATACAACGGCGGCGACGTCTGGGATTTCTACGACGGCAAGCGCAAGGCCGAAGGCTGCCTGCCCCTGGGCGTGATACTGACCCTGTCCGCCACGGGCAGCGAGATGAGCGATTCCTCGGTCATCACCAAGGAGGAGGGCCTGGTCAAGCGGGGCTACAGCAGCGACTTCGGGCGGGCGAAGTTCGCGCTTATGAACCCTGAGCTGACCATGACCCTGCCCGACTACCAGACCGCCTGCGGCTGCGCGGACATCATGATGCACACCATGGAGCGCTACTTCACGGGCGGGGCCACCATGCAGCTGACCGACGCCATCGCCGAGTCCCTGCTGCGCACGGTGATGACCAACGCCGAGATCCTGGTGAAGGACCCGAAGAACTACGACGCCCGGGCCGAGGTGATGTGGGCGGGCAGCCTGTCCCACAACGGCCTGACCGGCTTCGGCAGCGACGGGGGCGACTGGATGACCCACAAGCTGGAGCACGAGCTGGGCGGCCTGTACGACGTGGCCCACGGGGCGGGGCTCACCGCCATCTGGGGCAGCTGGGCGCGGTACGTCTACAGGGACTGCCTGCCCCGCTTCAAAAAGTTCGCCGTGAACGTGATGGGCGTGGAGGCCGTCGGGACCGACGAGGAAATCGCCGTGAAGGGCATCGAGGCGACGGAGGCCTTCTACCGCCGCATCCACATGCCCACCAACCTGCGCGAGCTGGGCGTGAACCCCACCGAGGACGAGCTGAAGGAAATGGCCCACAAGTGCGCCATCGGCGTCGGCGGCGCGAAGGGCTCCGCCAGGCTGCTGCACGAGTCGGACATGCTGGCGATCTATCGGGCGAGCATGTAGTGTCCAAAAACAATTTGCGCCGCCGGGAACGCATTCCCGGCGGCGCAAATTGTTTCATCGCTGTCGCGATCAGATCTGGGGTTCGGCGTCGTTCTCCAGCGCCACGTTCTCCACCGAGCGGACGGCCCAGCGGGCGATGACGATGGTGTTCTGCAGGGAGCCCATGGTCAGGGTGACGGTGTCGTCCTTCAGGGCCGCAATGGTGCCGTAAAGGCCGCCGATGGTGCAGATCCTGTCCCCCACCTTCAGGGCGGACAGCATGTCCTTCACCTGCTTGTCCTTCTTCCTCTGAGGACGGATCAGCAAGAAATAGAATATGGCGATCATGGCCACCATCATCACGACGGTGCTGATCAGGCTGCCGGTGCCGGCTGCGGCCGCGGCTGCGCCGTCAGCGGCCGTGGCAGCGGTCGTCGTGGTTGTGGTCGTGGTCGCGGCAGCGGCTTCGCCGGTGGCGACGGAAACGGACTGACCAGCCTCTGCCAACAGGTTTAACAGATTCGTGAACATTACGATTATCTCCTTTGCATGCTTGTGAAACAATACAATTATAACCGAGTCCGGGGAGAATTACAACTTTTCGACGGATAAAATAAGGCGATAGGATGTAAATTTTCGGTAACTGTTCGGGGAAGCAAATACTGATCGATCGAGCGCGGCTCGATCGATCAATTGTTGCCTCACCAATTCCCCCGCCCATGCCTGGCGTAGAATTCGTTGGCCCAGTCCATCAGGCTGTCGGCCTCGATGGCGGCGCGCATTTCCTCCATCATCTTCGTCAGGAAGTGGATGTTGTGGATGCTGTTCAGCCGAAGGGCGAGTATCTCTCCCGCCTTGAACAGGTGGCGGATGTAGGCGCGGGTGTAGTTTTTGCAGACGTAGCAATCGCAATCCGGGTCGAGGGGGGTAAAGTCCTCGGCGTACTTCGCGTTGCGCACCACCAGGCGGCCGTCGTGGGTGAACACGGTGCCGTTTCGGGCCACGCGGGTGGCCAACACGCAGTCGAACATGTCCACGCCTCGAAGCACGCCCTCGATCAGGCAGTCCGGCGAGCCCACGCCCATCAGGTAGCGGGGCTTGGCCTGGGGCATGTAGGGCATCATGCGCTCCAGCATGTCGTACATGATCTCCTTGGGCTCGCCCACGGACAGGCCGCCGATGCCGTAGCCCGGCAGGTCCAGCTTGGCCATCTCCTTCGCGCACTCCACCCGCAAATCGGCGTAAAACGCCCCCTGCACGATGCCGAACAGCGCCTGGTGTTCGTGGGTCCACGCCTTCATGCAGCGCTCCAGCCAGCGCAGTGTGCGCCCCATGGCCTGTTTGGCCCGGTCGTAGTCGCAGGGATAGGGCGAGCACTCGTCAAACTGCATCATGATGTCCGAGCCCAGGGCCTGCTGTATGGCGATGGATTCCTCCGGCCCGATGAACATTTTCGAGCCGTCCAGATGGCTGCGGAACTGCACGCCGCGCTCCTCCACCTTGCGCAGGTCGGCCAGCGAAAACACCTGGAACCCGCCGCTGTCGGTCAGGATCGGCCTGTCCCAGTGCATAAAGCTGTGCAGGCCGCCCGCCCTCTGCACCAGGTCCTCGCCCGGGCGCAGGTGCAGGTGGTAGGTGTTCGACAGTATGATCTGAGCGCCGCAGTCCTTCAGCTCCTCCGGAGTCATGGTCTTGACACTGGCCTGGGTGCCCACGGGCATGAACACCGGCGTCTCGATCACGCCGTGGGGGGTGTGCAGCCGCCCGCGACGCGCCCCGGTCTGCTTGCAGACGTGCAATAGTTCAAATTCAAAGGGCTTGCTCATGGAACCTCCTGTGTATGGGCATTAATTTAGGGCGTCACACGGACGCCCCTTAAAATCAATAGGCTTTATGTGTCGTTCACGCCCTGGCGCGGCGCTTCAGCAGGAGCACCAGCGCGCCCGAGCACAGCAGGATGGCCGCGAAGGCGACACCCACGGGCATCGAACGGTCGCCGGCCTGGGGAACGGTATCCTCCAGCACGCGGGCTGAGATGTCCATGCTCACCAGCATCTTCCCATTTGCGTCAAAGGCATCCATGCGGTAGACGCCGGTGTCCTCCGGCTTCGCGTTGACGATGTTGAAAACCTTCTGGTTCGCCCCTTCGATGGGCACATCGTTGAAGTACCACTGGTATTGGGTGGGTTCGACGCCGTCTATGCCGACTTCGATGGACAGATCCTCGCCGGCCTTGACCACGGCGTTCTGCGTCATTCTGGAAACGCGCATCACCACCGTCGTTGAGATCGGGCTTTCCGTATACGCACAGACAGAGGCCAACAGCATGATGGCCATCAAAAGCACAGCCAATCTGCTCAAAACTCTGTTCATGCTGAACCCCTCCAGTACTTCACGTGCATTTGTAGTTATGGTAATTTTACTGCACCCCTTCCCAAATTTCAATAGATATCCGCATATATGCACACTATTATCTAATTTCAGTCATAGATTTTCGCACACGTTGCATAAATAGTAATAGATATGTAATATATTATAATAATTAAGCAATATATTCAGAACTATTTTGAAATATTCAAGCTGTCACCCACCAGCAAGATTATACGGCCTCACGCAACTGCCGCCTTTACAGGCAATCGTCCGTGGTGCTATAATGGGCGTGTAATTCATCGTTTCCCATATCGGAGGTTTTCTATGACAGGATATCTGATACTTGCCGGCTTCCTGCTGTGCGGCTGTGTCACGATGGACGCCCTGCTGGCCCGCAGGGACGGGCTTGTGCGGCTGTGGCTCGGACTGTGCGCAGGTCTTGTGATGATGATGTGGCTGCCCGCGCTGTTCGCCTTTGCGCTGCGCTTTGACAGGGCCGCGCAGCTGCTCGGCCTCGCTGCCGCGGCAGCCATCGCCGGGGCCTTTGCATTTATAGGAAGGAATCGTCCCCGATCCCGCCGCTTCACCGACATGCCCCTGTGGCTGCCGCTGGCGCTGGTCATACCGCTGACGATACTCGGCGGCTATCTGCAATACACCCACATACTGCGCAACGTGGATGGCGCGCTGCACGTGGGCCAGTCCACCTACGGCGACCTGTGCCTGCACCTGGGCATCGCCACCAGCCTGAGGGGCGCGGTCTTCCCGCCGGAATACTCGCTGCTGCCCGGCACGCCGCTGGGTTATCCCTTCCTGGGCGACACGATGGTCACGACGATGCTGCTGTTCGGCAGCGACCTGACGGGCGCCTTTGTCGTCACCGGCACGCTGATGATGGCGCTGGTGTACCTGGGCTTTGTGATCTTCTGCTGGGAGCTGACCCGCAGCCGCGCCGCCACGGTGGTGGCCACGGCGCTGATGTTCATCAACGGTGGCCTGGGCTTCCTGTACGCGCTGGACGGCGTCGCCAGGGACGCCACGGCCTTTCGCAACATATTCACAGGCTTCTACCTGACGCCCACCAACCAGCCCGCCCTGAATTTGCGCTGGGTCAACGTGATCTGCGACATGATGATCCCACAGCGCACACTGCTGACGGGCTGGATGGCCCTGCTGCCGTCGCTGTGGCTGCTGCTGACCGCAACCCGGGACGACGACGTCGTCTCCTTCGCGGTGCTGGGGGTGTTCGCCGGGACGATGCCGATGATCCACACCCACTCCTTCCTGGCGCTGGGACTGATCAGTGCCGGGGCGATGCTCTACGCCCTGATCCACTCCAAGGGCCGGCGGCTGGGGGTGTTCCTGCATTTCGCGTTGTATGGCGCCATCGCGCTGGCGCTGGCCCTGCCCCAGCTGCTGACCTGGTCGGTGCCCCAGACCGTACACGGCGGTTCGCTGCGCTTCCGGTTCAATTGGGTCAACAACCAGGGCGAGGGCCGGCTGATCGACGGCTACTGCTGGTTCTGGATCAAGAACGTGGGGCTGATCTGGCTGATGATGGTCCCGGCGGCACTGGCGGGCAAGCGCCGTCCGAGCGAGGGGGACGGGCCGATGATGCAGGGCGACCTGACCCGGTTTCTGGGCCTGGGGTCACTTTTCGTATACGTCATCGCGGAGCTGATACAGTTCCAGCCCAATGAGTACGACAACAACAAGCTCTTCTATGTCGCCTACATGGCCATGCTGCCCGCCGTGGGACTGTACCTGGTGTCCATCTGGAACCGGCTGAAGGGCCTGCCCGGACGGGCGCTGCTGGCCAGTGCGTTTTTACTGGCCTCCACCCTCTCCGGCGCGCTGACCATCGGTCGTGAGGTGGTCTCCGACTATCAGATCTTCAGCGCCGAGGACGCCCATGCCGCCGCCTGGATCGAGGAGAACACCCCACTGCACGCCGCCGTGCTGACCGGCTACCAGCACAACAACCCCGTCGCCGCGCTGGCAGGCCGGAACATCGTCTGCGGCACCGGAAGCTACCTGTTCTTCCACGGCATCGACTACTCCACCCAGCTGCAGGACGAGCGCGACATGCTGGAATGGCCGGGCGAAAACCTGGAGCTGTTCGATCGCTACGACATCGAGTGCGTCTATATCTCCAGCTATGAGCGTGGCGACTTCGAGGTGGACGAGGCGTGGTTCGCCGACCATTGCGACACCGTTTTTGCCGAAGGAGACGTGTGCGTCTACCGCAAACGGGGCGATGATTGGAAATCCATGCAAAATTAGCGTTCAACGCATTGTTTTTTGACGCTGCATGATATATAATCCATCTGTATGAATATGACTTTTTTCAGGCAGCTGCTACAAAGCGGCACGATGAACCGTCAAAATATGGAAAGCTGCCGTATAAACGGCGAAATCGAAATCAAAGCGCGACAACCCGGAGGCTTGTGATGGGAAACTACAGAATCGCAGCGTTGACCCTCATGGCGGCAGGCGCAAGCCTGCTGCTGTGCGGCTGTGGCTCGATTGACGAAAACCTGTTGGACACCCAGGCCAACACCTCCGTCGAGATCAACATGCCCTACGCCACCGCCACGCCCCTGCCCGAAAACATGAGCGCGCCGGAGGCCATCGTCATCGACGCCGACGGCAATGTCACGCTGAACGACAGCTCGGTCATCGAAGGCGATTTCCAGTCGCTGCGCGCCCAGGAGCAGCAGACCGAGTACCGCAGCCTGAGCCTTGGCAACACCGGCATCGCCGTGCAGGCCCTCCAGCTGCGCCTGAAGGACCTGGGCTACTTCGACGGCGACGTTTCCGGCCTGTACGACAGCGACACCGAGACGGCCGTGAAGCGCTTCGAGCAGACCTTCGGCACGATGCAGACCGGCGTGGCCACGCCAAAGCTGCAATTGAAGCTGTTTGCCGCCACGGCCCCCGCCTATGGCACGGAAGCCTACAACAACGCGGTGCTCTCCCAGTATTCGATACTGCGCCCCGGCACGGTGGGCAGCTCGGTCTACGCCCTGCAGCAGCGCCTGAAGAACCTGGATTACCCGATCACCGACCTGACGGGCGTGTTCGACGACCAAACCGCCGAATGCGTGCGGCTGTTCTACGCCACCTACGGCCTGCCCTCCAGCGACACGGCCAGCGTCGGCATGCAGCAGGAGCTGTACGCCGATACCGCGAAGCGCTACTCCCCCGACGTGCAGGTGATCGTCACGGTCCCGCCGGACGAAACGCCCCTGGAACCCGCCATCGCCATCCCCGAGGACGACGGGGAGATCGACGAATCCACCGCCATCGCCCTGGGCAATTCCGGCACGCGGGTTTCCCAGATCCAGCAGCGGCTGATCGCGCTGGGCTACATGGCTGAGGGCAGCGACACAGGCGTGTTCGACCAGTCCACCCAGGAGGGCGTCAACCGCTTCCTGGCCGCCATCGGACGCACGCCCAACGGCATGCTGACGCTGGACATGCAGGACTTCCTGCTCTCCAGCAGTGCCCCTGCACAGGGCGGCAGCGTCGAGGTAAGCGACTATGAAGACCTTGCGCCCGGCGACAGCGGCGACGCCGTGCTGGCCCTGCAGCGCAGGCTGGTGGAGCTGGGCTATGCCGACGGCACCCCGAACGGCAAATACGGCCCCGCGACCATCAGCGCCGTGACCTTCTACCAGCACTGCAACGGACTGGAGGAGGACGGCCTGGCCACGGCCTGGCTGCAATCGGTGCTGTTCAGCAGCCGCGCCCTCACCTACGACCAGACCCAGATGCTCTCCGAGGGCTTTGGCGACCAGGGCGCCGGGGAAACGACGGTGCCGGCCGAGGAACAGGATTTTGCCACACAGGAGCCGCAGCCCGAGGCAACGCCCGAGCCGGAACCAACGCCGGAGCCGGAAACCGACATGCTGTTCTTCAACCTGACGCTGGGCTCTACGGGCAGCGCCGTCATGTCGCTTCAGAACCGGCTGGTGGAGCTTGGGTATCTTGAAATGCCCAGCACCCTCTATGACGAGGCCACCCGGGATGCGGTCGTCGCCTTCCAGAACGCCATCGGCGTTGAGCCCACCGGCGAAGCCTCGGCCTCGCTGCAGCGCTACATCTTCAGCAAGGCCGCCCCGGACGCCTCCGTGCGCTTCGAAGCCACCGGCGACAGCTACGCCGCCCTGCAGCTGGGCGACACCGGCGACGCAGTCACCAATCTGCAGCGCCGGCTGTGGCAGCTGGGCTTCCTGGACAAGGCGGACGTGCAGGACAGCATCGGCACCTTCAACGACGCCACCCGGCAGGCCGTCATCGACGCCCAGCTGAAGATGGGCTACGGCAGCGCCGACGGCGTGGCCGGCGTGGAATTCCAGAGCTTCCTGTTCTCGAAGTACGGGAACATGCTGAAGGAGAAGAAGCGAGGATAACGATACATGCCCATCGCCCATATCATGGCTGCTATGCCGCCATGATATGGGCGATGGGCATGTATAATGCCTTGGGCTCAGTTTTTTCTACATCTTAATTGATTTTTCGGAATCATTATGCTATGATAACTGTGAATAACACCGCCGTTCGCCGATCGCGCGAACCGGAGGTGCGTCGGCGCGTCGTGAGCAGACGTGCCGGACATCACTCAGAGAAGAGGGAAAGCATGTTCAAAATTCTCAAAAAGCAGCCTCTGAATCCGACCGTCACCAAGATGGTCATCGAGGCGCCGCTGGTCGCCCGCAAGGCGCAGGCGGGCCAGTTCATCATCCTCCGCGCCAGCGACGACGGCGAGCGCATCCCGCTGACCATCGCCGGCTATGACCGGGAGGCCGGCTCCGTGGACATCATCTTCCAGATCGTCGGCGGCGCCACCATGGAGCTGAACACCCTGAACGAGGGCGATTACCTGCCCGATTTCGTCGGCCCGCTGGGCAAGGCCAGCGAGGTCGAGGGCTTTAAAAAGGTGGCCGTGGTCGGCGGCGGCGTGGGGTGCGCCATCGCGCTGCCCGTGGCCCAGGCCCTGCACGCCAACGGCTGCGAGGTCCACTCCGTGGTGGGCTTCCGCAACAAGGACCTGGTCATCCTCGAGGACGAGTTCAACGCCTGCTCTTCCAAGGTCTGCATGATGACCGACGACGGCAGCTACGGCACCAAGGGCCTGGTCACCAACGCCCTGGAGGAACTGATCAAGGCCGGCAACCAGTACGACGAGGTCATCGCCATCGGCCCGGTGATCATGATGAAGTTCGTCTGTCAGCTGACCAGGAAGTATGGCATCAAGACCGTGATCTCCATGAACCCGATCATGATCGACGGCACCGGCATGTGCGGCGGCTGCCGCCTGACTGTGGGCGGCGAGACGAAGTTCGCCTGCGTGGACGGCCCCGACTTCGACGGCCACCTGGTGGATTTCGACGAGGCCATGAAGCGCGGCGCGATCTACCGCGACTTCGAGCAGCACAAGCGCGACGAGTTCTGCAACCTCATGAACAAGGAGGCCGAATAACATGGCTGAGAGAAATATGAGCATGAAGAAGTGCCCGATGCCGTCCCTCGAGCCGAACTACCGCAACAAGGTGTTCGAGGAGGTCGCCACCGGCTATACCTATGAGATGGCCATCGAGGAGGCCCGCCGCTGCCTGCACTGCAAGAACAAGCCCTGCGTCAGCAAGTGCCCCGTGCAGATCGATATCCCTGAGTTTATCGCCAAGCTGGCCAACGAGGACATCGAGGGCGCGTTTGAGATCATCAACAAGTCCTCCTCCCTGCCCGCCGTGTGCGGCCGCGTGTGTCCCCAGGAGAGCCAGTGCGAATCCAAGTGCGTCCGCGGCGTCAAGGGCGAGCCGGTGGGCATCGGCCGCCTGGAGCGCTTCGTGGCTGACTGGCACCGCGAGCACGCCACCGAGGCCCCCAAGGCGCCGGCCTCCAACGGCCACAAGGTCGCCATCATCGGCGCCGGCCCCGCGGGCCTGACCTGCGCGGGCGACCTGGCCCGCATGGGCTACAAGGTGACCGTGTACGAGGCGCTGCACGTGGCCGGCGGCGTGCTGAGCTACGGCATCCCCGAGTTCCGCCTGCCCAAGGCCATCGTCAACAAGGAGGTCGACAACCTCAAGGCGCTGGGCGTCGACGTGGAGACCGACATGGTCATCGGCAAGGTGCTGACCATCGACGAGCTGTTCGAGATGGGCAACGAGGCCGTGTTCATCGGCTCCGGCGCGGGCCTGCCCCGGTTCATGGGTATCCCCGGCGAGAGCCTGAAGGGCGTGTACTCCGCCAACGAGTTCCTGACCCGCATCAACCTGATGAAGGCCTATCGCGAGGGCAGCAAGACCCCCATCCGCCACGGCAAGAAGGTGGCCGTCGTGGGCGGCGGCAACGTGGCCATGGACGCGGCCCGGTGCGCCAAGCGCCTGGGCGCGGACGAGGTGTATATCGTATACCGTCGCTCGATGAACGAGCTGCCCGCCCGTGCCGAGGAGGTCGAGCACGCCCAGGAGGAGGGCATCATCTTCAAGACCCTCACCAACCCCGTTGAGGTGCTGGGCTACAACAACCCCGACGATCCCAGGGATCCCCGCAACGGCGAGGTCATCGGCATGAAGTGCGTGGAGATGGAGCTGGGCGAGCCCGACGCCTCCGGCCGCCGCCGCCCCATCGTCAAGGAAGGCAGCGAGTTCGTGCTGGACATCGACACCATGATCATGGCCATCGGCACCTCCCCCAACCCGCTGATCCGCTCCACCACCCCGGGCCTTGAAGCCAACAAGCACGGCTGCATCGTCACCCAGGGCGAGGACGGCCTGACCAGCCGCGAGGGCGTGTACGCCGGCGGCGACGCCGTCACCGGCGCAGCCACCGTCATACTGGCCATGGGCGCGGGCAAGAACGCCGCCGCGGCCATCGACGAGTATATCAAGAGCAAGAAATAAAAAGCCCATGCCATGCGGGCAGATGAAAAATGCATTTTTCATCTGCCCGCAGTTTTTTAACGGGAATGGCGCGATATTTCGACAAATCCGCACGTTCCCTTGACAGCCCATGCCATGCCCGCTATAATGACCCTACGCAATATTACACATTATTTCATTAAGGAGAATTGTCATGGGCATCGTGAGTATACTGTTGGGCGCGATCACTTTCTTTATCTTTACCGGCGTGGGCGCCATTCTGGCCAACAACCTCGTGGAACAGAAGCAGGTTCTCTCCATGGCCATCACCAGCCTGAAAACCGTTTCCGATACTTCGCTGATGGTCGGCGTGGTGGGTATGTTTGCTTTCATCGGGCTGTTGATCGGCGTGAGCATGATCATGCACGGCCTGACCTATAACCGCATCGCGAAGCTGCAAAGCCAGCTCAAGCACAGGATGTGATGCTACCGTATAACAACGCACAGGGGGGACGGCTATCGCTGTCCCCCCTGTGCGTTGTTATGTATCCTTTCATTGTTCATCAAATTGACATCAAATATACGTGCGCATAATGCGAAGATGTGATATAA
Source organism: Clostridia bacterium (assembly GCA_045658005.1). GTDB lineage: Bacteria > Bacillota > Clostridia > Christensenellales > Aristaeellaceae > UBA2862. The sequence goes on from JAZOUD010000133.1 coordinate 101,736, forward strand.
TATAGAATGGATTTTGATATAGTACCCTGATCTCAGGAGGAAATAAGTGAAATACGCGATATTCAAACCACGGGAGTATGACCGCAATTTCCTGTTCGCGGTGATACTGCTGACTGTGAAGATGCTGTTCTTCGTCGTGCTGCTGATCGGCCTGATCGGCGGCGGGCTGGTGGTCGGCATCGCCAAGGGCTGGGTGGATACCTCGCCGAACCTGGACCTGTCCCAAATCGGCGCCCAGTCCCAGACCTCGTTCATCTACGATTCCAGCGGCCAGCTGATCATGGAATTCAAGGGCTCGGAAAACCGCATCTACGTGGAGATCGAGGACATTCCCCAGCAGCTGATCAACGCCGTCATCGCCATCGAGGACGCCCGCTTCTACGAGCACCACGGCGTGGACCTGAAGCGCATCGGCGGCGCGCTGATCAACAACGTGATGGGCGGCGACACCCAGGGCGCCTCCACCATCACCTGCCAGCTGGTCAAGCTGACGCTGCTCAACAGCGACCAGAACTACAAGCGCAAGGTGCAGGAGGCCTACCTGGCCCTGGAGCTGGAGAAGAACCTGGACAAGAAGCAGATCCTGGAGGCCTACCTGAACGTGATCTACATGGGCGGCAGCAGCTACGGCGTGAAGATCGCCGCCCAGGACTACTTCGGCAAGGACCTGAACCAGCTGACCCTGCGGGAGTGCGCCTGCCTGGCCGGGCTAATCCGCAACCCCTCCCGCTACAATCCCCGGCGAAACTACTACGTCCGCAACCGGCCGGAGGAGACCGACCGACGCACCAACTACGTGCTGGAGGAGATGCTGGACCACCGCCTGATCACCGAGGAGGAATACGAGCAGGCCCGCGCCGATACGCTTAACGTCATCGAGAACGCCACCGCCGCCACCAACAACATGTACGACAACGCCTACTATGTGGAATATTCCATATACGACGTGGTCACGAAGATGCTGCGGGTCGAGGGCCTGGAGGATACCTCCTACAACCGCGCCCAGATGGAGACCAAGCTGCGCAACGGCGGTTACAAGGTGTTCACCAGCCTGAAGCCCGAGGTGCAGCAGGCGGTGCAGGAGACCATCACCAACTACACCCGCTATCCCTCCATGCGCTATTCCAACGACAGCTCCACCCAGGCCTCCCTGGGCGGCGGCGAATTCCTGACCGTCGTGCAGCCCCAGTGCGCCTGTGCGGTGATGGACTGGCACACCGGAGAGCTGATCGCGGTGGTGGGCGGCCGAAACGAGCCCGTGCAGCGCAAGCAGCTGAACCGCGCCTACCAGAACGACATGCCCGTGGGCTCGTCCATCAAGCCCCTGGCGGTGTACGGCCCCGCCTTCGACATGGGCTATTCCCCCGGCACCCCGGTCATGAACCTGCCCATCCCCATCAAGGGCTGGATCAGCGACATCGGTTACCCCAACAACTTCGGCGGCGGCGATTTCAGCGGCGTTGAATCGATGCGCCTGGCCATCAACAAGTCCCACAACACCTCCACGGCCCATGTGCTGATGGATTACGTGGGCATACAGAACGCCGTCACCTACCTGTTGAAGCTGGGCGTGAACCCCAACCACATACTGGGCAACGGCTCCGGCCTGGCCCTGGGCTCGTCGGGCCTATCGGTGATCGAGCTGGCCACCGGCTTCGGGGCCATCGCCAACCGGGGTGTCTACCAGGAGCCCTACGCCTTCACCCAGATCCTGAACCCCGACGGCACGGTGTACATCGACGTGCGGGAGGTACAGGAGACCTGGCAGGCCTTCAAGCCCTCCACCGCCTTTATGCTGGTGGATGTGCTGCGGGGCTGCGTCAGCCCCGAGGGCACCGGCCAGCTGGCCAACTTCGGCGAGCTGACCGTCGCGGGCAAGACCGGCACAAACACCAACAACATCGGCGTCACCTTCGCCGGCATGACCGGCTATTACTCCGGGGCGGTCTGGGTCGGCTCGGACAACTACAAGCCCCTGACCGACGACGCCACCGGCGGCAGCTACGCCGCGCCGCTGTGGGCCGAGATCATGAGCCGCGTGCACGAGATCACAGGCTGCACCACCGACCGCGCCATCATCAGCGGCTCCCCCGCCGACTACAACCTGACGGCCTGTACGGTATGCGCCGTGTCGGGCATGCTGCCCACGTCGGCCTGCCGCGCCGACATCAACGGCTATGAGCCGGTCACCGACTACTACCTGTCCGGCACCGAGCCCACCGCCTACTGCAACATGCACCGCGCCGTCACCGTCTGTGCCTACAGCCACCAGGTAGCCAGTGACAATTGCCACAATACGCGGGTATTCGGCATCATCTACATCCCCGACGGGCACCCGCTGCGCTACTCCAAGTCGCTGGACGACGTGACGAAGTACTTCCTCGGCGCGTCCACCAACGAGAGCTCCACCACCCTGGGGCGGTGTACGCTGGGAAGGTAGCAGTAACAGAGGAACAAAATACAGCATCGACGAGTCGGTGCTGTATTTTGTTCCTCTGCAGACAGGCAACTACTGATTTGTCACTCCTCATACAACAGATACGGCTTGCGCTGTTCCCGGAACGCCTCGATGTCCGCCTGCCAGCTGGCCTTGATCGCCTCGGCGGATTCGCCCGCGACGATCATCGTGCGGACTTCGTCGGTGCCGCACAGCTTGTCCAGCCAATACCGGCCCGATTTGTCCGGCGTGCCGAAGAAATCCACCTCGGGGTGGGCCTCGTGGACGGCGTTATAGGCGTCCACCAGGTATTTGAGGTTGATGCCTGCCTCCCAGATCTCCTCCAGCGGCACCTCCATCAGCTGCCTGCCGTAGCATGCGACCCCTTCGAAGGGCGGCTCATTGGCCCCCGGCATGCTCACCGGAGTGAAGCTGTAGTCAAAAGCTTCGTTGCCCTCGAGGTACAGGCTACCGTAGATCTCAAAGGGATGGTCGGTTCCCCGGCCCACCGAAACAGCGGTGTTTTCGAAGAAGCAGGTGGAGGCGTACAGGTACACCGCCCGCATGTCCTTCAGGTTCGGGGACGGCGCGCGCACCAGCGGGACCCGGTCGCGATGGGTGTAGTTCAGGCAGGGGATCACGGTCAGGTCGCAAGCGTCCTTCCCCGCCTCCAGCCAGCCCTCGCCGTTGATCATCCGGGCCAGCTCGCCCAGGGTCAGGCCGTGGACGATGGGCACCGGCAGGCGCCCTACGCCGGACACGAACGCCTCCTTCAGGATCGGCCCGTCCACATAGAAGCCGTTGGGGTTGGGCCGATCCAGCAGCACCACGGGCTTGCCCGCGGCGGCACAGGCGTCCATCAGGTAGTACATCGAGATATAGTAGGTGTAGTAGCGCAGGCCCACATCCTGCATATCGATCACCAGCACGTCAAAGGCGTCCATGCTCTCGGCGCTGGGATAGTGGCTGTCTTCGGCATAGAGCGACAGTATCGGCACGCCCGTCGCCGGATCCACGGAATCGCTCACCGACTCGCCCGCGCCGGCCGTGCCCCGGAAGCCGTGCTCGGGGCTGAATATGGCCGTGACGTTCACGTCCCGGGCCAGCATCGCATCCAGCACGTGTTCACCGTAGCTGAGGTCGTTGCCTTCAACGTCCCTGCCGAAGGGGATGAGGCTCGCATCGACGCTCGCGGTGTCGCCCAACCTGCTGGTCCTGTCCCCTACAATGCCGCTGTGGTTTGAGAACAGCGCCACCCTCTTGCCCTCGAGCAGCGGGATGTAGGCATCGAATTGGGCGTCGCCCGGCACGGCGTCCGACGGGCTTTGCAGTCCGCCCGCGTTTTCAGCCTGGGCGGCAAGCGCCATCATCAGCGCCAGCGCAAGGCACAGACAAATAATTCGCTTCATATCCATCTCCTCCTGGAAGCATTGTTTGATTCACACGCATACCGCCAATACTCTACTTGTGGAAATTTTCAAAAAAGAGGACTGGCCATGATTTCCTTCATCGATCGGGCCGCGCTCAGCCTTCTCGGCGCGACTGCCTATTACCTGTTCTTCCTGAATGCCACGGGCAGCATACCCCTCGCCTGCGGGGCGGCGTTTGCCTGCACGGCATTGAGCCGCATGCTGTTGAGGGGGCTGCCGATCGTCCATCGGGCCACCGCTGCCCAGGCCCGGGCGGAGCTGTTGCGCATCGCGGGGCTGGACGACGAGGCCGCCGTGCGTGCCCTCGAGGCTCTGGTCCAAACGCGCTGGCCCGGCGAATCCTTTCGACTCACGCCGGTACTGAAGCACCCGGAGGCGACGGTGTCCTCCGGGGATGTGTTGAACGCCTGGAAAGCCAATCGGGACGCCGAACGCCTGGTGGTCGCCGCCACCTGCCCCTGCGAGCCCCGGGCGGCGTTCTATGCCAGGGAATTGCGCGGTCCCGTCGTGGCGATCGTGGACAGCCGTAGGCTGACCCGGCTGCTGCGGGCCCTGCCCGCCGATCAACTGCCCCATCCCCCGCGCCTCAGGCCGGGCGCAGTGATCCGGCGCCTCTGGGTGGGCCTGGAATCGTCGCGGTTCACGCCCGGCGGCGCCCTGCTGGCCCTGTCGATGCTCGGCATTTACATCCTGACCGGCAACGGCTGGTACCTGTTCCCCGCGCTGGCCGTCGCGGCCCACGCGGGCGTCGCGCTGATCCGCCACGGCAGCGGCAGGCGGCTGTTTGAGGACGATTGAGGGAATGCGGAGACATTGGCCAGGCGCAGGATCGCGCGCCTGTCCTACAGCTCCTCCAGCTTGATCTTCGAATTCTCCCGGGCCTGGCGGTAAATGCAGAACTTGCTGCCGATGGTCTGCACCGGCTCGGCGTGCACCCGCTCACACAGCGCGTCGCAGGCCTGACGGGTGGAATCGAAGGGGGCGTTCTTCTGAACCGTCACCTTGATCAGCTCCCGGGCCTCCAGGGCATCCCAGCACTGCTTGACCAGATTGTCGTTGATGCCCTCCTTGCCGATATGCAAAACCGGCTCCATCGTGTTGCACATGGACCGCAGCGCGGCCCTCTGCTTGGTCGTCATACGAATAACCTCCGTCAATTCTGATTACTCAACAAAGTCGAATTCCATATCCCCGATCACCACGCTGTCGCCCTCCTTCGCGCCCTTTTCCCGCAGGGCGTCGATCACGCCCAGGCGGCGCAGGGAGCGATGGAACCAGTTCAGGGATTCCTCGTTATCGAAGTTCACCGATTCGATCAAGCGATCCATCTCCCGTCCGGAGACGAAGTAGACGCCGCCGTCCACCTCGACGGTGAAGGGCACGCCCTGGGCCAGCGCGTCGGCGTCGCCCAGCGCCTCCTCCGCGAACGGCTCGGCGGGCGGACAGGTGTCCAGCAGCTTCACCGTGGCGTAGAGCAGGGCGTCGAAATTCTGGCGCGTGGCTGCGGAGACCGGGTAGATGTCGATGCCCGTGCCCGCCAGCTTGTCCCGCAGGCGCTTCAGGTTCTCCTCGGCCCCCGGCAGGTCCATCTTGTTGGCCACCACGATCATGGGCCGGTTCTTCAGGTCGCCGTAGGCCTCCAGCTCCTTCATGATGGCGTCGTAGTCCTCCAGCGGGTCCCGGCCTTCGCTGCCAGCGATGTCCAGCACGTGCAGCAGCATCCGCGTGCGCTCCACGTGGCGCAAAAAGGCATGCCCCAGGCCCACGCCCTGGGCCGCGCCCTCCACCAGGCCGGGGATGTCCGCCAGAACAAAGCTGGCCTCGCCGTGCTTGACGATGCCCAGATTGGGCTGGAGGGTGGTGAAGTGATAGTTGGCGATCTTGGGCCGCGCCGCCGTCACCACGGACAGTATCGTGGATTTGCCCACGTTGGGAAAGCCCACCAGGCCCACGTCGGCGATGGACTTCAGCTCCAGGGTCAGCTCGATGACCTCCCGCTTCTCCCCCGGTTTGGCGAATTGGGGGGCCTGGCGGGTGGGCGTAGCGAAATGCTGGTTCCCGAAGCCGCCGTTGCCGCCCCGCACCAGCGTCTTGCGCTCGCCGGGGGTGTACAGGTCCAGCAGCAGCATGCCCGTGGCCTTCTGACGCACCACCGTTCCCGGGGGCACCTCGATCACCACCGGCTCGCCGGACTTGCCCGTGCGCCGGTTCGCCATGCCGTCGCCACCGTTGCCGGCGGTGAACTTGCGCTTGTAGCGGAAGTCCATCAGCGTGTGCATGCGCTCGGAGGCCTCGAAGATCACGTCCCCGCCCCGGCCGCCGTCGCCGCCGTCCGGCCCGCCGGCCTGCACGTATTTTTCCCGGTGGAAGGACACGCAGCCGTTGCCGCCGTCTCCCGCCTTGACCGTGATGGTCACAACATCAACAAACAATGCCATAGTCAATTCTCCATGTGTTTTTCGCAGAGCCCGCCGTTCAGGGGGCAGTGCTCGCACTCGGGCTTGCGGGCGTGGCAGCAGCGCCGCCCGTGCCAGATGATCAGGTGGTGGCCCAGGGACCAGATGTCCCGATCCAGTATGGCCCGCAGCTGCTCCTCCACCTTTTCAGGCGTATTGCCGTCAGCCAGGCCGATGCGCCGGGACACCCGGAAGACGTGGGTGTCCACGGGGATCTGGTCGTCCCCGAAGGCGGCCAGCAGCACCACCCCGGCGGTCTTCTGTCCCACGCCGGGCAGCGCCATCAGTTCCTTGCGGGTGGAGGGCACCTTGCCGTCGTACTGCGCCACCAGCGCGCGGCTGGCGGCGACGATGTTCTTCGCCTTGTTGTGATAGAGGCCGCACTCGCGGATCAGCGGCTCCAATTCCTCCGGCTCCAGCTTCGCCATGGCGAAGGCGTCCGGGTATTGGGGAAAGAGTCGCGCCGTGACCATGTTTACCCGCTTGTCGGTACACTGGGCGGAGAGGATCGTGGCGATCAGCGTCTCGTATGGATTGGCGAAGTGCAGCTCGGGCTTCGCCTCCGGGTACAGCTGATGAAGCGCCTCCATCACCTGCGCGGCGCGACTGGCATCCATGTGCGTTCCCTCCATTCGGGCACAAGCCCGCCTTTGTATGGCTATAATTATACATTCCCTTCCGCCGTCTGGTCAAGCATGTTTCGGTTTATTCCAAAATGTGTTTGGCGCAGATCATTCCAATACATCCGCGATTCAGTTTTGGAGAATTGAATGCTTGTCATTCCAAAAAAATCAGCCTTGACAACCCAGTTTTGTTGGAATATAATATAAACGAAGAGCGAACCACGCACGCGGTTGCTCCTTAGATTCGATTGTTCCCTATATGTGATTCTCTCGAATCACAAAAACAACCGTCACTTGGCAGAGTGGCGGTTGCTTTTTTTGCGATCCCTCACGATGATCGTGACGGTATACCTTCCTATGTGGAATGTAATACGCATGGTCCCCACCTCCTTTCGGAGATGTAGGAGCAACCGCCTGTGCGTTTGTTGTTCGCTCTTGTCCCTTTCGGGCAGTTATATTTTATCGTAGAATTGCATAGTTGTCAACCGCTATACCGGCGCGACCCTCAGTCTCGCCCCGTCGTATTCCGCCCGGTACAGCCCGATCAGGTTGCCGGGGTTTGCGGCCATGAGCGCCCGGCGCACGTCGTTCAGGCGCTCCATGGGAAAGCGCACAGACAGACCGCAGCCCATCGATATATCCCGGGGCGTGGTGACCACCTGGGTGGGCACGCCGCGCTGGCGCAGCGTCGCCTCGAAGCGCAGCACCTGCTGGCGCGAGCGAAACGCCGCTACGCCGTATACATCCCGCATAGTGTCTCCTCCGTTCCAATGGATTCACGCGCCGGCTCATAAAGGGGACCCGGCGCATGTATCCTATACTACGCGAACGATCCTTCGCATGTGAAGGAGGAAACCAGGCATGCAGATCTATTTTGACAACGCCGCCACGAGCCATCCAAAGCCATCCGCTGTGGTCCAAGCCGTGGCAAAGGCGCTGACCGAAACCAACGCCAACCCCGGCCGTTCCGGCCATCGGGCCGCCATCGAGGCGGCGCGCGTCGTGCTGGATTGCCGGGAGCGCCTGGCTGCCCTGCTGGGCGCAGGCGACCCGATGCACGTCGTACACTGCTTCAACTGCACCGACGCGCTGAACCAGGCCATCAAGGGCAGCCTGCACGTGGGTGACCATGTCGTTGCCACCTGCCTGGAGCACAACTCGGTGCTGCGGGTGCTGCACGCTCTGGCAACGCGCGGGCGCATCACGCTGACGCTGGTGCCGCCCCGGCCGGACGGCTTCGTGGACCCCGGGGACGTGGGCGACGCACTAACGCCCGATACCGCTCTGATCGTCTGCACCCACGCCAGCAACGTCACCGGGGCGATCCAACCCGTGGCCGCCATCGGCCAGGTAGCGAAGGCAGCGGGTGTGCGCTATCTGATCGACGGTGCCCAGGCCCTGGGCGGCATGCCGGTGGATGTGAAGGCGCTGGGCTGTGACCTGTACGCATTTCCCGGTCATAAATCCCTGCTGGGACCTCAGGGCACCGGTGGGCTGTACATCGCCGGGGGCATTTGGCTCAATCCCCTTCGGGAAGGCGGCACCGGCACCGATTCCAACAGCCTGCTGCAGCCGGAGACGCTGCCCGAGCGCTACGAATCCGGCACGGTGAACCTCCCCGGCATCGCGGGGCTGGCGGCGGGCTGCGCCTACGTGACGCCCCGGCTTTCCCAGATCATGATGCAGGAACGGGAGCTGACCCAGGCCCTCTATGACGGCCTTGACGCCATGGCCGGCATCACGCTGTACAGCCCCGCCCAGGAGGCCGGACGGGCGGGCATCGTGTGCTTTAACGTGGGCGATCTCCCCTCTGCCCAGGTCGCCGACGCCCTGGCCCGCAGGGATATCGCCGTGCGGGGCGGCCTGCACTGCGCCCCCGAGGCGCACCGCTTCCTGGGCACGCTCCTACGCGGCGCCGTGCGGGCCAGCATCGGCCACGCCAACACCTTTGAAGAGGTCGAGCGGTTTTTACAGGCTGTACGCGCGCTGCTGTGAATACATATCCCGTCCCATGTCGGGGCATACTGCGTTTCGGAGGTGGATTGCCATGCCGATGAGCGAATGCCGCAACTGCCACAGGATGATGGATTCCAGGGCCTTCCGTTCCTGCGCCGATTGCGGCGCGCCGCTGTGCGACGACTGCGCCAACGAATACTCGGGCCTCTGCCCCGACTGCGACCGTGTGGAACCGGGATGGGTGTTTCACAATCTGTATTGACGTGCTTGCACAAAGTGCCTCCAGGCGGTATAATGATCGCATAACAAACTGCATGGAGGCGCTTATCATGTCACGTTTGAATAGTCCTGATCCGAACCATGTCAACAATCCCACCCCCGCGTCCATCGGCGTGCTTGGCGCGGGCACCTGGGGCATCGCGCTGACCCGCATGCTGACCAACCTGGGCCACGGGGTGACGGTCTGGTCGGCGCTGCCGGAGGAGATCGAGCGGCTCAGCGCCACGCGACGCCAGCCCAACCTGCCGGACATGGTCATCCCCGAGGCCACCGACTTTACCACCGATATCGCCGAAGCCTGTGAAGGCCGGGACGTGCTGTTGTTTGCCGTGCCGTCTGTCTACGTGCGCGCCACGGCCCGCGCTGCCGCGCCCCACATCCGTGACGGCCAGATCATCGTGGACGTGGCCAAGGGCATGGAGCCGGACACGCTGTTGACGATGACCCAGGTCATACGCAGCGAGCTGGACCGTCACGGCCCGCACGACAACGCGCTGGTGGCCCTGTCCGGCCCCACCCACGCCGAGGAGGTGGCCCGGGATCTGCCCACCACCATCGTCTCCGCTTGCACCGATGTGCAGGCGGCGCGGCGCGTGCAGGACATCTTCATGAATTCCTGCCTGCGGGTGTATACGAATACCGACATCGAGGGCGTCGAGCTGTGCGGCGCGGTGAAGAACATCATCGCACTGGCCTCGGGCATATCCACGGGCCTGGGCTACGGCGACAACGCACGGGCGGCGCTGATCACCCGGGGCATGGCCGAAATCACCCGCCTGGGCAAGGCCATGGGCTGCAACGAGCGCACCTTCTCGGGTCTGGCGGGCATGGGCGATTTGATCGTCACCGCCACCAGCCGCCACAGCCGCAACAATCGCTGCGGGCAGCTGATCGGCGAGGGCGTGCCCCCGAAGGCGGCCATCGCCCGGATTGGCATGGTCGTGGAAGGCATCAACGCCCTGTCCGCCACGATGCAGCTGGCTGAGCGCTACGCTGTCGAGATGCCCATCACCGAGGCCGTGGACCAGATCGTCAATCGCGGCATGGCCCCCCGGGAGGTGGTCTATACCCTGATGACCCGGGAAAAGGCTTCGGAAAACCCGTCGGGGCAATGAAAGAGTAATAATGAATAATCCGTATTTTCCTGTCTGAACAGCTCCAAAATTTTAAAAGCCTGTGGACAGCGCCGCTTTTCTATGCTATCATAATAGTGTAGCATTAATCTGTTTCCCGATGGAGGTCAACCATGCCGCTGTATGCCTGTCCCCGCTGTCACTACATTTTTCCCTCGCCCGACAAGCCCTCTGCCTGCCCTGAATGCGGCCATCAGTGGCCCTTGCCTGCCAGCGAGCTGGAATTCGATACCTTCTATCTGAACCGACTATCCCGCATTCGCAACGCGCATCTGCCGGGCATGAGCGTGGATGAGCGCAACTGGACGCTGGTCCTGCTCTTCCTGAACAAGCCGAAGGTCTCGTTCTACACTGCCCACCTGCTGCGCCACTATGTGCTGGAAGCGACGCCGGAGCTCTGCCTGGACACCTACAAGGGCTTTCGCTGGGAGTTCACGCGCCGGGTGAAACAGGACAGGATCTCCCTGCAGCTGGAGGGATACAGGGAATCCCGGCTCCTGATGCGCAGGGAGGACGGCACCCCGCTGGTCAAGGGCTGGGCGCACTACGGCGAAGCCCTTCGCCTGCTGTACCGCTTTGAAGCGCCGGACCCTCACAAGGCCCCAAACCTCGGGAACATCAACCGCATCGACCTAGAGAAAATCAGCTCGGTCCCCTCCCCCGCTTACAGCCAGTTCCTGTGGGATTGGCTGGACGCGGTGAAGGACGTACCCTCGCCGATGGGTTCTGTGCTGCCCGAGGCAAAGCCGCTTTTGAAGCTGATGAAAAAGGAACAGACATAGATGAATGAACGAACTGCCCGGAATATCGGGCAGTTCGTTCATTCATACGCTTTTCGATTTATCCGAACTGCTTCTTCAGGAGCCAGTCCCGGAAGGTATCCAGCGGTGTCGTCGGACGTTCGTCGCGCCGCGCCATCATGATCGCGTCCTGCACTATGGAGATCAGGATGCTGATATCATGGCTGCTCGTCGCGCCGACGCGCACGCACAAGGCCTCGTAGATCTCTGGATCCGCTTCGTGGGGAAGGTATGGCTCATTGCGGAAGGCCATGCCGATTTCCTGCTTTCTCTTATTCCGGTCGGGAACGGGATTCACGGGTATGCCCTCCTTTCGAAATGTGCCCGGTCATTCGCTCGCTTCACTGTGCTGCCGGTTCTTTCATTGCGCTACCGCCGCCTTCGCCAGGCCCGAACGCCCGCCACCAGCTTTTCCTCGCCCGCATCCCTGAACGGGGCGATCCTGAGACTGACGGCCCTGGGTTCGCCCCCGATCACGAGTCGGTACTGCAGCTTGAAGGCCCCCTCCTGCTGGATCGCATGCATGACGTTTTCCCTGGTGAAGCGCGCCAGGTACGTGGACAGGTCGGCGGGATAGACGTTCCGCTTGCCGTCCTCAATGCCCCGAAGGAAGAAATCCTCCCCTTCCTTGGCCAGTCCGAGGCGCTCGTATTCATCCGACGCGCTGTATTCGACATAGCTTCCGGTTTCGGGATCGATCATGTAGAGGCTGAGATAATCCTCGGAAAGCGCCATGACCCGGGACAGGGTATCCCGCTCCCGCTGGATCTGCCGGATGTGCTCGCTCTGGCGCATCTGCGCGTCGACGATGCTGATGCCCATGATGATGCGGTTCCCGTTGGGATGCATGCGCGTGATCTTCATGCTGACGTACATCGGCGTGCCGGTGTCGATCAGTCGGTAGGTGGCGGTATAGACGCCCTGGGCGTCCAACTCCCGTATGAGCTTCTCCTTCGAGAAGCCGGCCAGGAAGGGTTCGCGGTCCTCCTCGTAGATGCGGGTCATGGTGTCGCGCTGGACTGCGGCGAAGAAGTTTTCACCGTGACGCTCCATGGCCAGCTCCTCGACGCCCACCGGCGAGGTATATTCGATGAAGCGCTCGGTATCCAGATCGACGACATATATATTGTAGTAATCTGCCGCCAGCGCCCTGGCGATCTCCGCATAGGTGGCGCCATCGTTGGGCTCGGAGATTGAGAGCACCGCAACGGCTGCCGCGGCGGTCCCCGTCACGGGATTCACACCGATCTTCCGGGCGAAGGCGTGGATCACGGAGCCGTCCGGCATCTGCTCATCGAAGAAGGCACGACCGCCGCTTTTACAGCAGTCCTGCACCAGCTTCATGAAGGCCGAGCCGGGGCCGAAGGGCGTGGCGTGATAATCCTCGGGCTTCGCCGTGAGCTCCAGGTTGAAGAAGCGCCGTATGAATTCCCGGTAGGATTGGTTCGTGCGGATAAAGTGCACCTGATCGCCCCTGATCTCCAGGATGCCCATGGGCAGGGTGTTGAAGAATTTCTGGAAGGCGTTTTCCTCCTCGTTGGATATCACCGCCAGGTCGTACAGGTTCACGCGCCCGATGGCCTCGTAGTAGGCCGATTCCGCGGGATTTTCATAGCCGAACCTGAAACCCTTCTCGAACTTCTCGAATACCTTTTCCATCGGGACCGGCTTGTCGAAATAGTACCCCTGGAGCTTCGAGCAGCCGATCTCCTGGAGGAAATCCACCTGCGCCTTCGTCTCCACGCCCTCGCAGACCGTATCCACGCCCAGCGACGTCGCCAGCTTCATCAGCTCGGTCAGTATGATCTTGCCGCTGTCGCCCTCATCCAGCTTCTGCATGAAGCTCATGTCGAACTTGATCAGGTCGAAGGGGATGCTCTGCAGCACGTCCAGCGAGGAATAGCCGCTGCCGAAGTCGTCCATCCACACCGGGAAGCCCAGCTTGCGGAACCGGTCGACCTGTCCGGCCATGAAATCCATGTCTGAGCCGACCACGCTCTCGGTGATCTCGATGGTGATGCGATCATGGGCCACACCGGCGGCATCCACCCGTTTGCGAATCTCCTCGACGATGTCACAGGCGTCGAAATCGGAGCGGGAGAGGTTGATGGAGTGGGGCACGACCTCGCCCCCCATTTGCTGCTGGCGCCGCATCTTATCCAGCACCCGCTCCAGCATATACAGGTCCAGCTTGTAGATCAGGCCGGCCTTCTCCAGATGGGGGATGAAGTCAGCCGGCGACATGAAGCCGTTGACCGGGTCGATCCACCGCGCCAGCGCCTCCTCGTCGCACACCCTCTGGGTGACCGAGCGCACGATGGGCTGGTAGTAGACCTGTATCCACCCCTCCCGGATGGCCCGATCCAGGTTGCCGAGGATGTACTGCTGCTTTTCCAGCTCGTCCCGCAGGTCGGCATTGTACCAGTTGAAGCTTGAAATAAAGGTCTTCCCGAGGGCATCACAGGCCAGCTTTGCCCGGTCACAGGCCGTGCTGACGGGCACCGCCTCCATGCTGGCCGGATAGATGCCCACCCGAACGGGCAGCGCATTGCCGCCGTTCAGGCCCTTGCATGCCTCAAACAGCCCGTCCAGCGCATCCTCCAGCCCCTCCTCCCGGGTGTAGGCCGCGAAATGATCCCCGCTGATGTGGCAGCAGCTTTCATTGCCAAAGGTGCGGGCCAGGGTCCTGCCGAAGGCCTGGAGCAGCTTGTTGCCTTCTGCAAAGCTGTATTTCTGGTTGTAATACTTCATGCCGGAGAAATCCATGTACAGCAGCACGGGCTTTTCGCCCTGCTTCAGCATGGCCTCCTTGCCCAGCTCGGCCAGCTCGAAAAAGTAGGTCATGCTGGGCAGCCCGGTGAGGTAATCGTAATAGCTGGCATTCAGCATGCTGTCCCGGTGCAGGGCACTGGACAGCGACTGGACGAGCCCCTCGCCGGGCTGGGCGGCATCCCCGGTATACGGGCCCTCGTTGGCATACCAGATCTGCCCCAGCCGCTCGCCGGTGGGCATATGCACATGCCTGCCGAAGGCGTGAACGACGTTATACCCGCCTCGGTCCCCGTCCTTCAGGCGATAGATGGCGTCGAATCTGTCCTCGTCCCGCACAAACCGATACACGCCGTCCGCGATGCGCGGCGCGTCGTCGGGATGTACGTTCTGATATGTATCCCGGTTCATGGCCGCGTAAGCGCTATCCCGATCCCCGATTCCAAGCAGTTCACAAAAGCCGTCGGACAGCGCCAGGGGCACGATGCGCTTGTCGATGAGCTGAAAGACGGCAAATGGAATCGTCATGCGCTCCATGAGCGACTGTTGTTCGTCTGTGAATCTGTACTTTTCCATACACAACACTTCCCCCGGGACATATACCGCTTAAGGATATAACACATTCACACATATTATAACATACAGGCGACATCTTTGTCTACATTCAGATGATAATAAATCTTCGGATTGGGTTGAAGTGACGCCCTTATATCTGGTATAATGCTGGCATCAGAGGCTTTATTGAAAGGAGAGACATCGCCATGAAGCGCATTGTTCTGATACTGATACTGATACTCACGCTGTCGCTGTCCACAGCCTCCCTGGCCGAAACCTCCTCCACCGATGAACTGCTTGAAAACCTCTCCAAGACCTGGGATTCCCTCGTCAAGGTTGCCGAGGAAAAGGGCAAGGACATCTCGGACTGGGCGGAAAAATCGGGCGTTAGGGAATGGGCCGAAGGCGCCATCGACGACGTCAATGCATGGATCGCGGGCAGCGGCCTGTCCGATTGGGCCCAGCACACCCTGTCGGAGCTGACCGCCTGGGCCGACGCCTATGGCATAAGCGAATGGGCCGAGCAGACCCGCGATTCCCTGCAGACCTTTATCGACGAAAACGGCCCGGCCATCGAGGCATGGCTGCACCAGGCGAGCCAGGAGGTGACCGATGCCTGGAACACGCTGGTCAATGCCAGCGCGTACAGCGACGCGGAAGTCGAGCAGGCCTACCAGACCGTCACCGAGGCGTTGGCCGACGCGGCGAAGGAGAAGTAATCGAAGGCAAACAGCGGCGCAAGCCGCCCCACCCCCGCCCGGCGC
>JAZOUD010000134.1:0-15979 GCA_045658005.1 Clostridia bacterium
CCGGGTTTATATCCTTCCCCCGACATCCGGCTTCCTTCAGATTCCGCCTCGCGACGGACACCCTTGCCTTCGGCTAACGCTCCCTACTGCCAAGCGCGTAGCGGACTTTCACCGCCTGGTTGTTGCCCATGCAGGGCGCACAAAAATCATCCCACATGCCGCACCCGGCATGTGGGATGAATCCCTTTATTCGACCTCCCTGAGCAACCGATCGATGCGCTGCCGCTGCTCCTCGGTCATGCTGGTGAAGGGGCCCCAGCTCATCTCCCGCAGGGTGCAGAGCTCCTTTTCGAAGGGAATGTGATCCTCCTTGAAGGTGTACTCGCGCTTGATGATCTCCAGGGCCTTGGGATTGGCCTTCAAATCCTCCCAGCTGGAATCGAGGCTGTAGACCTTGCGATAGGGCGTGGTCGGCGCGTAGGTGAAGCCGTAGCGGCCCGGGTTCGCGGTGAATACCACGTCCGCGCCCTGCTGCCGCAGGCTGCCGGGTAGCACGTTCAGGCCCTGGCACTGGGCCTCGATGACCTTAGCTTCGGCGTCGGGCAGCACGATCTCCGCCTGAGTGTCGAAGGGCACGGTGAAGCCGAAGCGCAGCCGGCTCCCCTCGATGGCCCACTCGGATTCGATCAGGCCCGCCGCGGAATCCAGCTTCGCCGAGGCGCTGCCGATTTGGTAATTGGGCTTCGGGGCGACGGTGAAGCGCTTGAAGCCCGGGGCGTCTTCCACGGGGTTGATGCCCAGCATGTCCCGGAACATCCATTCCACGATGGAGCCGTAGGAGTAGTGGTTCATCGAGTTCATCTCGGTGCCGCTGACCTTGCCGTCGGGCATCACCGAATTCCAGCGCTCCCAGATGGTGGTCGCGCCCATGAGCACCTCGTACAGCCAGCCCGGATAGCCCTTCTCCATCAGCAGGTGATAGGCGATGTCGTTCATGCCGTTCTCGGAGAGCGCCCGACACAGGTAAGGCGTTCCCACAAAACCGGTATTTAAATGGTAGAAGTTCTTTTGCAGGCGGTTCAGCATCATGCCGCGCACCTGCTCGACGGCGTAATCCGGGGCCAGGTCCATGACCAGCGCCAGCACGCAGCCGGTCATGGTGTCGATGGCCAGCCGGCCCGAAGGGGTGAAGTATTCCCGCACGAAGGCCGCGCGAATCTCCTCGGCCAGGTTGTCGTAAAAGGCGGCATCCTCCGCGTAACCCAGTACGTGGGCCGCTTTTGCCACGATGCGGGTGGAATGGCAGTAGTAGGCCGAGGCGATGTAATTCGGGTCCGTGCCGCCGTAGACGCCGCCGGGATAGCTGCCGTCCAGCGCCAGCCAGTCGGCGTAGTGGGTGCCGGTGAGCCAGAGGCGCTTGCCGCCGTCCGCGTCGTCCTGGCGCTTCATATAGTCCACCCAGGCCTTCATGCTGGGGTACTGGCGGCGCAGTATGCCCCTGTCGCCGGAATGCAGATATGTATTCCACGGGATGACCGTGGCGGCGTCGGCCCAGACGGTGGAGGCGTCGCCGGAATAGTTGGCCACGGGCACCACGTCCGGCACGCTGCCGTCCAGCTTCTTCTGCTCCAGGTAGATGTCGTGGCCGTATTTGGTGTAGAAGGCGTAGGTGTCCATGAAGAAGCACGCCGTGCCGGAGAAGATCTGGGCGTCGCCGGTCCAGCCGTAGCGCTCGTCGCGCTGGGGGCAGTCGGTAGGCACGTCCAGGAAGTTGCCCTTCATGCCCCAGCGGGCGTTGCGCACCAGCTGGTTGACCAGCGCGTCGGAGGTGACGATGTCGCCCCGGGCGTCCATGTCGGAGTGGATCACCAGGCCGGTGAAGGCGTCGGGGTCGACCTCCCCCACCCAGCCCTCGACCTTCACGAACCGGAAGCCGTAAAAGGTGAAGTGCTGGCGCACGTCCCGGGGCGTGCCGTCGGAGATATAGGTGAATTCCGCCTTCGCGGTGCGCAGGTTGTCCCGATAGAAGCAGTCGTCCTGGAGTAGTTCGCCGAATTGCAGGTGGATTTGCGTGCCCTTGGGCGCGTCGCAACGGAACTGGAGCCAGCCCACCATGTTCTGGCCCATATCCAGCACCGTCTCCCCCGCCGGGGTGTGCAGCACCGCTGCGGGCTTCAGGCGCTCGTGGACGACGATGGGCGGGGACAGCCGGTCGCACAGCCGGCCATAGTCCAGGTCGATGGGCCTGACGCCGAAGGTCTCGGAGGGTTCCAGCGTGGCGTCGAAGACCTCGCCGCAGTAGATGCCGGATGCCACGATCTGGCTTTTGCGGGCCTGCCAGCTTTCGTCGGTGCAGACGATGTCCTTCGTGCCGTCCTGATACCGGATGTGGATTTCCGCGATGGCCGCCAGCCGGTCGCCGTAATTCTCGAAGCGCTTCACCAGGCCGAAATTGCCCTTGTACCAGCCGTCGCCCAGGGCGATTTCCAGCAGGTTGTCGCCCTGAGTCAGCGGCAGGTCGAAGGTCTGATACTGGATCCAGTCGTCGTAGTCGCAGAAGCCGGGCAGCAGGCACTCGTTCCCCTGCTTTTCGCCGTTCAGGCTCAGCTCGTAAACGCCAAGGCCCACCACATAGGCACGGGCCCGGGCGACGGGCTTATCGACGCCGATGTGGCGCAACAGCACTGCCTGCACCGACTTGTCCGCGTCGGGGGTGATCCACCGGGCCCGCCAGGGCGCGTCCTTGCCGGTTTCAAACCACTGGGCCGCGCTCTCGGCACTGTCCCCGGCGTCGTCCCGGACCCACACCTTCCAGTAATAGCGGGTCATCGGGGCAAGCTCCACGGGCAGCTCGAAGCCGGTGGAGACGATGTCGGCACGCTCCCCGCTGTCGTACAGGCAGTCGGCGAAGTTCTCCGACAGGGAGACCCAGACCCGCGCCGCCTGCTGGAAGCTGCCCTTCGCTTCGGTCACCACATATGAAACCGTCGGGTGCGCCACGTCCCAGCCCAGGGGGTTGGTCAGGTGGTTCAGCTTGCAATGGATGATCTTCATTTGAATGTGCTCCTTGTTTACAGATGGGTTAGCCCTTGACCGCGCCCGCCACCATGCCGGCCACGATGCGCTTGTTGAAGAACAGGAACAGTATCAGCATCGGCACGGTGATGATGATGATGTCGGCAAACAGCAGGTTGTAGTTGTTGCCCAGCTGTCCCTTGTAGTTGTAAAGCGTCAGCTGCACGGTGGTGTTGGCCGCGCCGGGCAGGAAGTACAGCGGGTTGGTGAAGTCGTTGAACGTCTGCACGCCCACCAGTATGATGATCGTGGCCTGGATCGGCTTGAGCAGCGGGAAGATCACCTTCTGGAAGATCTGCCAGCGGTTGCAGCCGTCGATGGACGCCGCCTCCTCCAGGTCCACGGGGATCGAGGACATGAAGCCGCGGTACAGCATGATCGTGAAGGGGGTTTGCAGCGCGATCTCGATCATGACCATCGAGAACATGGTCTTGTAGATGCCCATGGACTGTAGCATGCGGATGGTGGGCAGTATGGACGCGGGGATCATCAGGCCCAGCATGATGACCGACTGTATGGTCGTCATCAGCTTGCCCTTGCGCCGCTGGATGACGTAGCCCGCCATGGCGCCGGTGACGATCAGGCCCAGCACCGTGAACACCGTCAGTATCGCGCTGTTCTTGAAGGCGGTGACCAGCTGGTAGTTGCCGTGCTTGATGACCTCGAGGTAGTTTTCAAAGTGCAGCTCGGTGGGCCAGGCGATGGACAGCCGGTTGGCCTCCTTCTTGGACTTGATGGACTGGACGAACATGAAGTAGAACGGGATCAGGAAGATCACGGCGGTCAGGATCAGGCCGACGATGTCCCCGATGATCTGGTTTCTCCTCTTCTTGCCTTCCATTACCGGATCGCCTCCTCTCGCTTGTTCAGGAAGTGCTGCAGCGGGAAGGCGATGATCGAAATCAGTATGAGCATCACCACGTTGCCCGCGGTGGACAGGCCGTAGAAGCCCGCGGCGTACTGCTTGTAGATCACCGAGGCCAGCACGTCGGTGGCGAAGCCCGGTCCGCCGCCGGTCATGGCCCAGATCAGGTCAAAGGTGCGCAGGCCGCCAATCAGCGACAGTATGATGATGGAGTTCTGGGCCGGGGCCACCAGCGGCAGGGTCACGTTGGTGATCTGCTGCCACCAGGTCGCGCCGTCGATGGACGCCGCCTCATAATAGCTCTGGTCGATGGACTGTATGCCCGCGATGTAGATGACCACCGAGATCGACAGGCCCTTCCACACGTCGGTCAGTATGATGCCCCACAGCGCGACCTTGGGGTCGCCCAGGAAGTCCACCGGCTTTCCGCCGAGGCCCTGGATCGCCACGTTGAGCAGACCCTTCGTCGGGTGCATCATGTAGGCAAAGGTCAGGCCCACGGCCATGGTGGACACCAGGTTCGGGAAGAACACCGCCGAGCGGATGAAGCCCTTGGTCTTGATGCTGCTGGTCAGGAAGATGGCGATGAAGAACGCCAGCACCACCTTCAGGCCGCTGGTGGCGAAGGCATACAGCAGCGTGTGGGGCACCGACGAGCTCATGGCCGGGTCGGTGAAGAACAGCTTGTAGTTCTCCAGGCCGTTGAAGGTCGCCGTTTCGAAGTTCCAGACCGTCATGCTGTAGTAGAGCGAGGATATGACGGGCCAGAGGAAGAAGATCAGGAAAATGGCCAACGACGGTACGACGAACCAAACCGAATACAGGCTCTTTTCCTTCGTCTTTGTCATGCTTGTCGCCTCCATTGGGAAGGGGCCGCCTCAAAACGAATGCATTTTGCGAATCCTACTGTAGCGGTGCCGATCAAGGCGCCCTTTGGCGGCAGATTGCCGCCGCTACGGTTGGTTCTCTATCGCAACGCTGTTTTGGGGCAGCCCCTTGTGATTAGGTTCGGTTAAACACAGGTCGATCAGAGCCTGTTATTCCCAGTTGTAGCCCAGCTGGACAGCGGACTTCTTGCAATCCTCGTCGTAGTCCTTGGCGGCGTCCGCGCCGGACATCTGGCCCATGGCCACAGCGGTGGTCAGCTGCTCGCAGGCCGTGCCCTTGATGGGAGAGACGTACTCCAGGGCGGGGCAGGTCTTGCCGGCGTCAAAGTACTGCTGCATGTCCACGCGCACCGCGTCGCACACGGTCTCGGGCAGCGTATAGCCCTTGATGCAGGAGGGGCCGTTGGCGCCGTAGGTCTCGAAGTACAGGTTCAGCATCTCCTCGGAGAAGTAGAAGTCCAGGAAGGCCTTCACGGCGTCGATGTTCTGGCTGTCCTTCCAGACGTAGAAGCTCATGGGCTCCCACACGGTCAGGCCGTGGTTGTCGGGATCGTCGCCGGGCACGCCGAACACGCCAATCTGGCTCTGGTCGTCAGCTTCCGCGGTAATCAGCGGCAGCTGCTGGGTCAGGATGAACCAGTGGGTCGCCTCGCCGGTGCCGATGGCGAAGTTGCCGTCCTGCACGGTGGCGGCGGACTTGTCGGCGTTCAGGTAGTCCACCAGGTCCTCGTACTTGGTCCAGGAGCGGGTGGCCACGGGAATGTCGGCGTACTTGGCCTTGCCCTCGGTGTACTCCTCGGCGAAGGTCGGATACTCGGCGTTGATGTTGTAGTAGTCGCCCAGGAACAGCACCTGGGTGGTCCAGGTATCGCCGGCGGTGAGCTCAATGGGGGTCTTGCCCGCTTCCTTCAGCTTGGCACAGTTGTCCACGAACTCGGCCCAGGTGTGGGGCACTTCCAAGCCCAGCTCCTCATAGTCGGGCTTGTAGTAGATGATCGCGCCCGCCTGGGTGGAGGACTGGGGCAGGCCGTACACCGCGCCGTCGATGGTGACGGAGCTCAGGAAGGCGTCGTCGACCCGGGAGACCAGATCCCAATCCTTGATGTCCAGGAAGCAGCGGGAGGGATTCAGGTCGTACAGCTTGGAGCCGGAATTGTAGACCATCAGGTCGGGCAGGTCGTTGGAGGCGATGCGGGTCTTGAGCAGGTTGTCGCCCTCGGATCCGCCGGGATTGATCTCGGTCTCGACGTGCAGGCCCAGGGCTTCCTCAGCCGCCGCGATGACCGCCAGGGTGCCGGGGTTCAGCTCGGCCTGGCCGCCCCAGAAGGTAATGGTCACGCCCTCATAGGGCTTGGCCTCCGCAACTGCGGAAACGCCCATCAGCATGGTGACCGCCAGCGCGATGGCCAGGGTCAAAGACATAAGCTTCCTGTTCATGGTTCCTCCTTGATATTCGCCATTGGCGTATTTTAAGCTCCACATGCCATGTGTCGCTTAATTCCATTGTGTTAATAGTATAAACTATTTTCGACAGTTTTTCAAGTCCAAATTATGTGTATTTGTGGATTTTATTGACCTCCCGCATCGTTTATGCACCGATACAGGCGGTGCTTGCATCAGCCCTTAACTGTATTATAAAGGACTTTTGCGGAATATTGAATTGCAAAAGCGGATATGAAATTGATATTTTTTTACCTAAATACATCCTCCAGGTTGTCCCGGCGGTATTCCCCCGGCGTCTTGTGGAAGACCTGGCGGAAGGTACGGATGAAGTGCTCCACGTGCATATAGCCCACGGCGATGCCGACCTCCTCGACGCTGAGCTTCTCGTCGGGCAGGCGCAGCAGCCGGCAGGCCTCGGTCATGCGACACTCCCTGAGCATCTCGGAAAAGGATTTCCCGACGCTCTGCTTGAGCATGCGGCTGAGATAGGCGGGATTATAGTGGAATTCACGGGCCGTGGATTCCAGCGAGATATGGGCATAGTTCTGGCGGACATAGCCGAGTATGTCGATGATGCGCTTGTTGTAGCGATCCTGGTACTCGGCCTCCGTATTCTGGATGTGGTTGCGAAGGATGTAATAGAACAGCGTCATGAAGCCGTTGTTGAGCATCTGGGCGCTGTAGCGCTCCGAACGGTAGCTCTCCATATAGAGGAAGGCGACCTGGGACTGTATGAACGCGTCCTCGCCGGTGTGGATCAGCAGGTAGCGATTCTTTCCCGACCCGCTCAGGCACCGACACAGGTAGTCGGACAGTATGTCGCCCTCCTCCATGATGTGAAAGAAGGTCTTTTGGAAGGTGCTGGTCCTGACAAGCACATTGATGACGATGCTCTCGTCGAACACCGCCAGCGCGTGGGTCTCGCCGGGGGTGATGAAGCAGATGTCCCCCGTCCGCATGTGCAGGGGGATGCCCCCCACCGCATTGACGCAGCTGCCCCTGTACACATACAGTATCTCAAAATAGGTATGGCTGTGGG
Source organism: Clostridia bacterium (assembly GCA_045658005.1). Taxonomy (GTDB): domain Bacteria; phylum Bacillota; class Clostridia; order Christensenellales; family Aristaeellaceae; genus UBA2862. The sequence goes on from JAZOUD010000134.1 coordinate 7,250, forward strand.
AGAACTCCGGCGTATAGCAATAAAGCGCATTTATCCGCAAATAGCAGTATGGACGGGAGCGCCGGAGCATGGTAAAATCGAAGGTGACAGGGGTGCGAACACGAGGGAAAGCGAGGCGTAAGCTATGGATTTTCAGCAAGTTGTCGACCACATGGGGGCCATGACCTGCGTGGTTTCCGTCCAGAAGCGCCCGGGCGGCGGCTATGGCGACATACGGATCGTCACCGGGAACAGGGCCTACATCGATTCGATCGAGCACCCGATGGGCGATGTGCGGATGCTGACCACCCGGTTCACGCCAAACAGCCTGTACACCGACTACCTGACCCGGGATCTGAACTTCGAGGAGTACTGCTACCGGGCCGCCGTCGAAAAGAAGTGCCTGCACTCCTACGCCCACCCGGACCGGTTTGACGTCTGGTTCAACATGACGTTTTTGCCGCTGGTGCCCGACGAGGGTGACCTGTGCTTCTGCACCTATACGATGGAGATCAACCTCGTGGCGGACAGCTCGAGGATGTCCAACGTCTCGTCGGAGATGGCGTCGGCGGTGCTGGAGACCGCCATCAAGCTGCGGGGCGCCACCGATTTCGAGGCGGCCATGGCCGACGTCATCAAGGACATCCGGGAGATCTGCCTGGCGAAGCAGTGCTGCATACTGCTGATGGATCCCCTCACCCGCACCTGCTCGGTGCTCTGCGAGGATATCGCCCCGGACAGCCCAAAGAAGCCCATGGCCGAGATCATCGACGACGGCTTCTACGACCTGGCCGAGTCCTGGGAGGCGACCATCTCCGGCAGCAACTGCCTGATCGCCAAGAACGAGCGGGACATGGAGGTGGCCAGGGAGCGGAACCCGGCGTGGTACAGCTCCCTCGCCCAAAACGACGTCCGCTCCATCGTGCTGTTCCCGCTGAAGTCGGGTCAGGAGAAGCACGGCTACATCTGGGCGACGGATTTCGACCCGGAAAACGCGCCGAGGATCAAGGAGGCGCTGGAGCTGGCGACCTTCATACTCGGCTCTGAGATCGGCAATCACCTGCTGCTCAGGCGCCTGCAGGTATTGAGCGCCAGGGACATGCTCACCGGGGCGCTGAACCGCAACGAGATGAACAACTTCGTGGACGCGCTCAGCGATGGTCGGATATCCCCCGGCAAGTCCGTCGGCGTGCTGTTCGCCGATTTGAACGGCCTCAAGCGGGTCAACGATTCCCAGGGCCACGCCGCCGGCGACGCCCTCATCCGCGCGGGTTACCGGGTACTGCGCAACGTGTTTGGCGACGACGAGATCTTCCGCGCCGGCGGCGACGAATTCACCGTGATCGTCATCGGCGCGACGCCCGGGGAGATGGAAGTGAAGGCACGCCTGATCGGTCAGTACGCGGCCCGGGAGGGCGCGGTCAGCATCGCGGTGGGCCATCACGTCGAAGCCGATTGCAGGAACGTGCGCACCGCCCTGCGCAAGGCGGACGAGAACATGTACGAGGACAAGCGGCAATACTACAAGGACCACCCCGGCACGGGGCGGGGCTGAAGGAGCATTTAAAGCATGACAAGCCAGAACCCGGGACCTTTGGGGGCATTCGTATATGAGACGCACATGCACACCTGCCAGGCCAGCGCCTGCGGCAAATCGATGGGCCGGGATTATATACAGCGCTACATCGACGCGGGCTACGCGGGCATCATGGTCACCGACCATTTTTACCGGGGCAACTGCGCCGTCGACCGCCGCCTGCCCTGGCGGGAATTCGTCAGCCGCTTCTGCGCCGGCTACGAGGACGCCCTGAACGAGGGCGTGCGAAGGGGCCTGCCGGTGCTCTTCGGCTGGGAGGAAAACTTCGACGGGGACGAATACCTGATCTACGGCCTCGACAAGGCCTGGATGCTGGAGCACCCGGAGATGGTCTCGTGGACCCGCAGGCAGCAATACGAGGCGGTGCGCGCCGCGGGCGGCTGCGTGGTGCAGACCCACCCCTTCCGGGCCAGGAGCTACAACCACACGATCTACCTGGCCCAGTACCTGTGCGACGGGGTCGAGGTCTTCAACGCCGGAAACGAACCGGAGTGGAACTGCCTGGCGACGCGGTATGCCCAGGTCACCGGCAAGCCAATGACCGCGGGCTCCGACAACCACAACGCCGATACCATGCAGCCCGACCGGCTCTCCGGGGTCGCCTTTGACGCGCCCCTTCGCGGCATCCGGGACTATGTGGACGCGATACTCGATAACAGGCCCTTCGCCCTGCACATCCCCTGCCCCGCGCCCTCCTGGACGCCGGCCATCCGCCCTGCCCTGCCCGCCAGGTGGCTCGACGAAAGCGGCGAGGACACCGGCGCCGACGTCGTGGCGCGGCTGGCGATGCCTTGCGTTATAAGCAATAAATACTGATTCATCGAGCACAGCTCGACAAATCAGTATTTACCTGACTCTCACCTCAATCGACGCCTCGCCTACGCCTTCGGCAGTCACCTTCAATCGGGCCGTGCCGGGCTGGTACCCCGAGCGAAGCACCGCCAGCGCCGCGCCGCAGTGGCTGACGCATTCGCCCCGGGCATAGTTGTCGTCGGTGATGGGGTTGCCCGAGCCCATGCCCAGCAGCCGCGCCGCGCCGGTCACCCCGGCTTTGAGCGCCACTCTGGCGTCCGGGACGACCCTGCCCTTTGAATCCGCCAGCTCGATCCGCACATAGCCCAGGGACTCCCCGTCCCCGCGCAGGGCCCCGGTCTCCGGGATGAGCCGGACCTTCGCCGGCGCGCCTGTCGTCTCCAGCTTCGCCCTTGATATTTCCCGCCCGCCGGTGTAGCTCACGGCCTCCAGCGTGCCGGGGACGTAGGCGGTGTGAAACAGGAAGCTCTTCGGCATGCCGTGGACCTGCGCCTCGCCGGCGCGCGCCCTGCCGGCGCTTTGGCCGTTGACCAGCAGTTCCACCTCCTCCGCACCGCTGAACACCAGCACGTCCACGCCCTGACCTTCCTGCCCGCGCCAGGTCCAGCTGTCCCAGACGCCGGGGAAGCCCCAGCCCGACAGCACCTCCACCTTGCCGTAATCTCGGGGATCGTAGCTGAACACAGCGGTCTCCTCGCTGCCCCACACGATAAGGCGATAGACGCCCTGGGGGCGCACCGCGCCGGTGATGTCAAAGTCGGCGTCGTTCGCCAGCCGCCATGGGAAGGGCGCGCCGATGATCCAGGGGCTCGCGCCGTCCTTCATGGCGGGGTCCTCCGGGTCGTAGAAGGTGGCCCTGCCGATGCCCGCCTCGCCGATGTAGTCCCAGGCCGTCCAGGTGAATTCACCGATCACCCAGGGCGTGCGCTCGATCATCGGCCAGTGGACGCCCACCTGCACGGGATAGTTCTCCGAGCCCAGCATCACCCGCTCCGGGAACAGTCCGTGGTCCTGGGCATACCGGTCCTCCAGGTAGTTGTAGCCCACCACGTCCAGCCCGTTGGCGAAGGCCTTGGTGTACCGCTCCCACTGCAGGTCCTCCGGGCCGCCGGCGTCGGCGTTCTGCAGGCTGCCCTCGCCGCGCCACATGCGCAGCTGGTCGGCCATCAGAACGTCGTCCAGTCCGTTCCAGAAGGAGCAGATGCCGTTGGAGACGGGGCGGCTGGGGTCCAGCGCCCGGACGGCCTCCGCAAGCCGGTTCGCCCAAAGATAGCCGTCGTTCAGCCCGGCCCGCTCGGTGATTTCGTTGCCGGTGGACCAGAGGATCACGCTGGGATGGCAGCGGTCCCGGCGCACGAACGCCGCGAGGTCCGCCTGCCAGTCGGATTCGAAGTACTGGTTGTAATCGCCGGCCTGCTTGCCCATGCCCCAGGCGTCGAAGGCCTCGTCGAACACGTACATGCCCAACCGGTCGCAGGCCTCGATCAACGCCGCGGAGGGCGGGTTGTGGGTCGTCCGTATGGCGTTGAAGCCGAGGGCCTTCAGCTTCCCCACCTTCCAGGCCTCGGCGTCGTACAGGCTCACCGCGCCAATCACGCCGTTGTCGTGGTGCAGGCAGCCGCCCTTCAGCTTGACGGTTTTGCCGTTGATCCGCAGGCCGTGCTTCACGTCCGCCTCGACGGTGCGGATGCCGAACAGCACGCCCTCCTCATCCACAGTCGGGTTTTCGGCGGGAATGATGCGGGTCTTATAGGTACCCGCGTCCTTCACCCGCGCCGAGAGGCGGTACAGGTTCGGTTCCTCGGCGCTCCACAGCTTCGGGGCGTCCACGGTCAGGGTCATGTAGGCCGTCGACGTGCCCATCGGCAGCACCTGGGTCAGCGTCCCCGCGCTGCCCACCGCTTCGCCGGTGGCGTCGTCGATCAGCTCAAAGGTCACCTCGGCCAGCCGGTCCTCGGCCCACTCGTTGCCGATCTCGGCGCTGACCTTCAAATAGGCGGTCTCCGCGCTGCCGTCTCCTAAAGGACTGGCTTCGTGTCGCCCTAAAGGACTAACTTCGTGTCGCGGCGCGTATTCGATCTTTTTTGTGTATCCGGACAGGCCCCCGAAGGCGATATACAGCTTCGGCATGTGGACCAGCGCCACGCCCCGGAACAGCCCCGCCCCGGAATACCAGCGGGAATTGGGCTGCATGCTGGGGTTCACCGTGATGGCCACGGTGTTCGCCCCGCCGGGATAGACCAGCCGGGTGATGTCCGCCTCGAAGGGGGAATAGCCGTAGTGGTGCAGCGCGGCCTTGGCCCCGTTGACCTCCACGGTGGCGTTCATCATCGCGCCGTCCAGCCGAAGCGCGATGCGCTCCCCGGCCCATTCGGCGGGGATGTCCAGCGGCCGCCAGTAATGGGCGACGCCGGCGTTGTAATACCCGCTGGCCGACCCCGACGGCGCTTCGGCATAGACGTCGCCCTCGATCATGTAGTCGTGGGGCAGATCCACGACGCGCTCCTTAAGCTCGCCGGTCAGGCGCCGGCTGTTGTCGATCAGCCCGTGGCCAAAGTGCCAGCCCCGGTTGATGTTGATGCACCGCATGTGATATCCCTCCCGTTTTCTGCCGCACAGGGACGGCGTTTCATAAGCACATCCTCACGCGGCCTCAACCGTGTACCTCGATCCTCGGCAGGACGGCTCGATATCCACAAATCCGACCCTTACATCCCCCCGGTCCAGGTAAACCGGCACCTCGAAGCGAAGCGAGTCCTTTAGGGCGTCGCCGGTCAGGAGCGGCTCCACGTTGACGTACAGGTAACGGCTGTGAAAGACGTGGACCGTGCCCGTATCCGGATCCGTCCAGTGGAAGGAATATCAGCCCAATGGGCGCAAATATCCCCCCGATGATCCCCTTCTCCGTCCACCCATATCGCTTCTTTTCCAAAACTGGCTCCATTCGCTCACACTTCCTGCCATCATTATAGCAACAGAGCGAGGCTTTGTCCACACAAAAAAACCGGAGGCATTGCTGCCGCCGGGGAAGGAGGTGGATAAATACTGATTTGTCGCGTTGCGACAAATCAGTATTCTGTTATTTCAGTCCGTTCACCCAGGCCAGCAGCTCGTCCTCGGAAATGCCGCCGCTGTGGCGCGCGCCGTCCAGCCAGGTGCCGCTTCCGGCCAGCTCGGCAAGGTCCTTGCCGCTGCGGCCGATGCCGCTGCCGCCGGAGGTGCAGAAGGGAATCACGGTCATGCCGGTGAAGTCGTGGGCCTCCACGAAGGTGCAGAGGATCCTCGGCTCCTCGCCCCACCAGATGGGATAGCCGATGTAGACGGTGCTGTAGCCGGCCAGGTCGATGTCCTCCCCGCCGATCTCCGGGCGGGTGTCGGGGTGATCCTGCTCGGAGGTGGCGCGGGTGCTGCGGTCGTTGTAGTTCAGGTCCTCGTCGGTGTAGGGCATCGCCGGTACGATCTCATACAGGTCCGCGCCGGTCACCTTCGCCAACTTTTCCGCCACGCCCTTCGTGGTGCCCGTGCAGGAGAAATAGACCACCAGCGCGTCACTGTGGCCCGCGTCCTCCGCCAGCGCGCCCACGCCTATCAGCAGGCAGAGCATCATCAACCATGCGATCATCCTCTTCATAACATACGTCCTCCTTTTGCCGTAGCGATTCGGGGTATTCCCATGCCGTCAGCCCGATCAATATTTGCTGACATCGTGTCAATTCGTAGTATACCGATTTACTGACGATTTGTCAATACCATTGCCAAATTCTTTTCAAAGGTGATAAAGTTTTAATCTGACGTCATGTCATAAAAGGCATATATCAATCTTGACTTTCAGTCATGTCGATGCTACAATACACAGTGACATTATGCCTGTGAGGGAGATTTCAGGCATGGAACGCATACGCAATCCAAGGCCCGTGCTGCCCGCGGGGCGGCAGATCTTTTCAGACGCTGCGCTGAAGGCCATGATCGTTCCGCTGCTGATCGAACAGCTGCTCCAGCTGGTGGTGGGCATCGCCGATACCATGATGGTCAGCTATGCGGGCGAGGCCACGGTCTCCGGCGTCTCGCTGGACACGATGATCTACACCATATTCATCTACCTGTTCACGGCCATCGCCACCGGCGCGGCGGTGATCGTCTCCCAGTACATCGGCAGGGACGACCGGCAGAGCGCGAACCTCGCGGCCTCCCAGGGCTTCCACATCGCCGGAGTGGCTTCACTGCTGTGCGTGGCCCTGACGCTGCTGTTTGGCAACGCCATACTCTCAAGGCTTTACGCCCGGGTGGACGGCGCGGTGATGGACGCCTGCCAGACCTACCTGCGCATCGTGGCGCTGTCCTTCCCCGCCAACGCGATCTACAACGCCGGGGCGGCGCTGTACCGCTCCATGGGCAAGACCCGGACCACCATGCTGGTCTCCGCGGGCATGAACCTGATCAACGTGATCGGCAACGCCATCGGCGTGTTCGTGCTCAGGGCCGGCGCGGCGGGCGTGGCCTGGCCGACGACGATCTCCTGGATCTTCGCCGCCGTCGTTATGACTGCGCTGTGTTTTGGTGAAAACAACAGCGTTCATGTCCGCTTCCGAGACATGCTGTGCCTTCGGCGGGAGATGGCCGGGCGCATACTGCGCGTCGCCGTGCCCAACGCCGCCGAGCAGGTGCTGTTCCAGCTGGCCAAGGTGGTGCTGGGTTCCCTGATCGCCACCTTCGGCACGTCGCAGATCGCCGCCAACGGCATCGGACAGACGCTGTGGTCGCTGGCCGCCTGCATGTGCACGTCCATGAGCCCGGTGTTCATCACCGTGGTGGGCCAGTGTATGGGCGCGGGCGACGCCGACGCCGCGGCCTGGTACATGCGGAAGCTGACGCGGCTGTCGCTGCTGCTTTCCACGCTGTGGAACGCCCTGGTGCTGCTGCTGGTGCCCGCGATCCTGCCGCTGTACGCCGTCACCGCCGAGACCCGGCACTACATCTGGGTCATCGTCATCATCCACAATATCTTTGCCGCGCTGGTGCAGCCCTTCGCCATGCCTCTGTCCTCCGGCCTGCGCGCCGCGGGTGACGTTCAGTTCAGCCTGTGGTCCTCGCTGCTGTGCACCGTGGTATTCCGCACGGCGCTCTCCTTCGTCCTGGGTCTGTGGCTGAACATGGGCATCGTCGGCATCGCCTGGGCCATGGTGCTGGACTGGTGCCTGAAGGCGCTGCTGGATGTGCTGCGCTTCTCCAGCGGGAAATGGCGGGAGAAGAAGCTCATCTGAGCGGCCTGCGGACTGTGTGGTATTTGGGCTCACATTAAAATTACAGTTGATACAGAGGTGAATATATGGTAAAATCATGACAACCGAAAAGGCAAGGAAGTGACGCGCTATGGTCCCGGCCATCCACATAGAGCTCGACGCGCTGTGCCTGATACTGCTCTGCACCATCGCGATGCAGAGCCGGCAGAGCGTCAACCAGCAGAAGGATCGCATACTGTTTAGAACCACGGCCTATGGCATAATCATACTCCTCGCCCTCGATATCCTGTGGGTGCTGGTCGAGGGACGCCGGTTTCCCGGCGCCGTCACCGCCAATCTCGTCGTCAACGCCCTGTACCTGGGGGGCGGCGTCGTCATAGGCTGCCTGTGGTACCTGTACGTCCTGGAATCCCTGGGCTATCGGGTCACGCCAAAGCTACAGGCCCTGGTCATGCTCCCAGGCTACATCTTCATGGCGCTCAACCTGATATCCATATGGACGGGCTGGATCTTCACCGTCTCTCCTGATAACGTCTACAGCCACGGCCCCCTGTTCTGGCTGCAAACCATCGGCGCCTATGGCATGATCGTGATCTCGTTCGTGCACATCCTCATCCAACTGGTTCGCAGGGACGCCCGCGTGCCCCGCAAGGACATCCACAAGCTGCTCAAGTTCTACCTGATCCCGGTGATCGGGTCGATCGTGAGCCTGTTCCAGACCGGCATGCCCGGCACCTGGACCTGCGGTGCCGTTTCCATCGTGCTGATCTACCTGCAGGACCAGAACCGGGAGATCCTCTCCGGCATGATCACGGCCATGGCCGCCGATTACCGGAGCATCTACCACGCCAACCTCGACAAGGACGAATGCCTCTGCGTCAGGGCCACCGGGAAGACGCGGGGGGCCAGGATGTGGCGACGCGAAGCTAGTCCTTTAGGGCGACGCGAATTCGGTAAATACTGATTTGTCGGGGAGAGGGATTAGGGATTAGGGATTAGAAATAGTGGCTGGCGCATGGTAGAAACAAACACCATCCCTTAAAACATGAATAATCCTCTGTTCTGTCGCGGGAACGGTCGCTCTATTCCTCGTGATACCTC
>JAZOUD010000135.1:0-41546 GCA_045658005.1 Clostridia bacterium
GGGGCGATTTTTGCGGCAGGGAGCCTGCCGACCAGAGCAAAAATCGTTTCCTTGCAGATTTGCCGCCCGGAAATCGCTTGCGATTTCAGGCAAATCTGAGGAGGATGTATTGAAGGGGGACCTGTCCCCCTTCAAACGGGCTTCAGCCCGACAAATCAGTATTTACCCCTTCACCGCTCCCGCGGTGACGCCGCCGATGATGTAGCGCTGGCCGACGGCGTAGACCGCGATCACGGGGATGACGGTCAGCACGATGTCGGCGAACACGTAATTCCAGTTGCTGCCCTCCTTGCCGAAGAACTGGTACACCGACATGGTCATCGGGTGCAGCTTGCTCTTGGAGGACAGGTACAGCGGGGTCAGGAAGTCGTTCCAGACGCCCATGAACTGGAGCACGAAGCAGGTCATCAGCGTGGGCTTCAGCAGCGGCAATATCACCGTGAAGAACATCCGCATGGGCCCTGCACCGTCGATCACTGCGGCCTCGTCCAGCTCTCTGGGGATGGTCTCCACAAAGCTGTAGATGGTGAACACGCAGAAGGGGATCATGGCGCTGGTGAATACCAGTATGATGCCCAGACTGGTGTTGGTCAGGCTCATCCACTGGAACACGCGCACCAGGGTGATGTAGTTCACCGGGAAGAACAGGCCGCAGATGAAGAAGTAGTAGATGAAGTTGTTCAGCCTGGTGCGCTTGCGGCTGAGCACAAAGGCGGCCATCGCGCACAGCAGCACGCCCGTCGTGGTGGAGGCGAAGCTGTAGAGCATGCTGTTGCCAAGGCCGGTGAGCAGCTTGGCCTTCTTGAACACGTCGGGGTAGTTGGTGAACACCCACTGGGTGGGCAGGCTCAGGTTCATGCGGGCGGCCTCGCTCTTGGTCTTGAAGGAGTTGATCAACACCAGGTACAGCGGGGCCAGCACGATCACCGACAGGAAGATGCACAGCAGCTGCTTGAGCACCGTCTGGACGGTCAGGGGCTTTTTGTTCGGGTTCCTCATCGCCTATGCTACCCCCTTTCTGCTCATGCCGCGCACGATCAGTATTCCGGCGACCATCGTGATCAGCAGCAGTATGGCGTTGAAGGCGGTGGCCAGGCCGTAGCTGCCCGCGCCGTACAGCTGGAAGGAATAGGTGGTCATGACCTCGGTGGCGTGTCCGGGACCGCCGTTGGTCAGCACGTACACGATGTCGAAAACCTTCAGGCCGTAGGTGACGCCGAAGACCAAGTTGATCATGATCGCGCCGCGCATCATCGGCAGGGTCACGTTCCACAGGCGCTGCCAGAAGTTCGCGCCGTCCACCTTGGCGGCTTCGTAATAGCTCTTGTCGATGGTGGACAGGCCGGTCATAAAGATGGTCATGACGTAGCCGATGCCCCGCCAGGCGTCCACCATGTAGATGGATTTCCAGACTACATTCAAATCGGAAAGCCATTTTTGCTTCAATGCCCCGAGGCCGATGGCCTCCAGCACGCCGTTGAGCATGCCGTTTTTGAAGTTCAGCACCGAGGTGAATATGATGCCGATGATCACGAAGGGGATGATCGAAGGCAGGTAGAACACCGTGCGGTAAGCACCCATGCCCCGGATGCCCTCAAAGAGTATGATGGCCAGGAACAGCGCCGGGATGATCTTCACAACATTGGAAACCAGGGTGAATTTCAGCGTGTTCCAGATGCCGCTGGAATAGTTTTTGCTGGAGGTGAATATTTCGATATAATTCTTAAGACCCACGTAGTGCAGGCCGTTCTTCGGTGTTGCCAGGCTCCAGTCGGTGAATGAATAGAATAACCCCAACAGGCTGGGGAACAGGAAGAACACGATGTACAATACCAGCGGCAGTATCAAAAACCACTGGGGATAGACTTTTTTCTTGTTCATTTCATCGCCGCCTTTTTACGGAAGATAGGGGCGGCGAAGCCGCCCCTATGGAATAGGTTCAATTGAGATTATTTCCAGGCCTCGTCGCCTACGATTTTGGCATTTTCAGCGCGATAGCCGTCCATGCGGGCCAGCACCTCGTTGGCATCGATCTCGCCCTGGACGAACTGGATCATATCCGCACCGAAGTCCATCCAGTAGTTGTTGGTGTACTTGGTGCCGTTCTGCAGCACACAGCACTCCATCTTCTCGGCGGGCACGGTGGCGATGAAGGCCTCCTCTTCGGGCAGCCAGTGCTGCTGGATGTCCACGTTCACGTGGAGGTTGGTGTACTTGGGGCTGTTGTCCAGGATCTCCTGCAGGGATTCGGGCGTGCACACGAACTGGAACCAGGCGCGGACCAGGTCCTCGTGCTCGGTGCCCTTGTAGCCGAACATGGTGGGGCCGGCGGGGCTGGTGGTGTACCAGGTGTTGTCGCCCAGGGGGCACAGGAACAGGCCGAATTCGTCCTCGGTGCCGGTGTCGTCCTTGATCTGCTTGATGGTGCCGGAGTTCTCAATGGTGAAGGCGACGCTGCGATCGGCGAACTCGTTGGACTGGTTGGTGGAGTCGGTGCCGATCCAGTCCTCGCCAAAGTAGCCGAGGTCAGAAAGCTCCTTGAACTGGCCCAGGACCTCCAGCATCTTCTCGTTGCCGGCGAAGGTGGCGGTGTTGTTGTTCAGCGCGTCGTACAGGCCGGGCTGGGCCTCCTCATACACGCCGCCGATCTGGAAGAAGGCCAGCTGGTGCCGCCAGCCGTCGGCGCCCGCCATGAACCAGGGGGTGATGCCCTGCTCGGCGATCTTCGCGCAGACGTCCTTCAGCTCCGCGTAGGTGGTGGGTACGGTCAGGCCCAGCTCGTCGAACAGGGTCTTGTTGTACAGCATCACGTACTCGGGGCTGTTGTGCCAGATCTGCAGGCCGTACAGCTTGCCGCCGGAGATGCAGGCGCTCTGGCGGGATTCGGGCATCACGTTCTGCCAATCCGCGCCGGTGAAGTCGATGCAGCGGTTCTCGGGATCGACGATCTTGGATTCGATGGCGCCCGCAGCGTTGGACTGGATCCAGAACACGTCGGGGCAGGTGCCGTTTTCCAAGTTGCTGGCCAGCACGTTCTCATACTGGTCGGCGGGCAGGGTCTGCAGGTCCACGGTCACGCCGTAGGTCTCCTCGAAGCGGGCGATGGTGTCGTCATAGCGGTCGGCCATCCAGTCGGCGGAGACCAGGATGCTCAGCTCCTGTCCCTCGAACTGGCCCTCGTTGGGTACGGCTTCCACGACCACGCCCTCGGCGCTCGCCGCCACCAGCAGGCTCATGGCCAGCAGCAGGCAGAGTACAACGCTCAACAATTTCTTCATGTTACTGTTCCTCCTGTCATGATTTGTGCGTGTAAAAGCAGCACTTCCCACGCTTACGATTACCATTTTATCAAATTAAAGCGATTATGGGAATGTATTTTTTTACGTAATTTGTGTATTTTTTTATGGAAGTGTCTTTTCGGTCGACGCCGGTTGTGATATGATTTGAAGGAAACGGGGAAATTGAGCGCCGAATCAGGCTGGAGGGCTGAACCCGGCGGGACCGGCCGGCGAACTCCGTGGACAAGGTGAAAAGCATGAACGTACATCAGGACGGATTGATTCTGGACAAGGGGTTTCCCTTCCAGATCGACGAGGTGACGCTGGCCGCCGGGGACAATGCCGACGAGGCCTTTCACTGGCACAGCTTTCTGGAGATCACCTGCATACTGGAGGGCAGCGGCTGCTACTACGTCAGCGACCGGGCCTACGAGGTGTCGCCGGGGGACATCGTCATCTTCAACAGCGCCGAGCTGCACGGCTGGCAGGTGTTCCAGAGTGAGATGCGGGTGTTGGCAATGGTGTTTTCCGACAGCATCGTGGCTGGCTACGGCGACCTGATGGACATGGAATACCTGCGCCCCTTCATCGGCCGGGGCAGCAATTTCCGCAACCGCATCGGCAAAGGCGAGCCCTGCGCCGCCCGGATCGCCGGCATCATGCAGGAGATACAGGGCGAATGGCGACAGCGCGAAAACGGCTACCCGCTGATGATCAAGGCAGATGTGCTGCGGATCCTGACGATGCTGGTGCGCCACTACCATAGCGATGACAGCTCAGCGGAGTGGGGTGATCCCAGCAGGGCCCTGCGCCGACTGCAGCCCGCCTTCGAGTACATCGACGCCAATTACTGCGCTCGGATCACCCTGAAGCAGGCCGCAGATCAGGTATTCATGAGCCCCAACTACTTCTCCCACTATTTTCATGACGCCACCCGCATCTCCTTCAGCGACTACGTCACCCTGCGCCGCATCCGCAAGGCCCGGGAGCTGATGGAGACCTCCGGCAAGAGCATCTATGAGATCGCCATCGAGTGCGGCTTTCCCAACAGCAGCAACTTCTATCGCCTGTATAAGAAGCATACGGGGGAAAGTCCCCGGCAGGGGCGGTAGTCGCCCGGACATGTGGCCCCTGCGCCATGAAAACGTGAGAACGATCGACTCAAAGTTGATGGTCGATAAAAGGAGGAAAACACCATGAAGAAAATCGCAAAAACCATGCTGGTACTGATCCTTGCCCTCGCGCTGCTCATCCCGGCGGCCTGGGCCGAGCCCGACGCCGCCATCAAGGGCATCTACGACGCGCTGCTGGCGGAGGGCTCCGACTACAGCCAGGCCAAGGCCATCACGGTCGAGTATTCGCCAGAAACGAAGTACGAGGAGAAGCTGGAGAACGACGGCTTCACCATCACCGTCACTGGCGACGAATACAATAGCGGCAACTGGCACTTCACGCGGGAAGGCGACGTCCTCACCACGACCATCTCCAACGATGGCATGCAGAGCGTTATGGTGATCTACGTGGTCAAGGCGGTGGCCGACTACCTGGGCATGAACGGAAGCGTGACCATGGGTTACGTCAACGGCCTGTCCATGCTGGACCTTTCCAGCGACGACTTCGCCATGACCCCGGACGAGGCCGCCGGGACCACCGCCGTGCGCATCAACATCGCCGGCCCCTGGGCGATGAAGGGGCTGGAGGAGATGGTGATCGACGACCGGAGCCTGTTTTACGGCGCGCTGACCGAGGAATCCGCCAGCATGGCCGCCAACATCGGCAAGGTCATGATGGTCGCCAACGGCACTGCCGACGACGTCACCATACTGCTGGGCGAGTATGGCGCGCTGGACGATGCGGCCCTGAAATCCCTTCGCAACGTGGTGGGCATCCTGCAGCCCGAGGGCTGGGAGGACTTCACCGCGAACTACACCCAGTTGGCCGACGCGCAGGCCAAGGGCTATGAAGTCGCGCTGAACGTGGACGCCCGGACGGTGGGCGAGATCATCGACGACGCCCCCGAGGGCTACAGCTTTGCCGTGGCGCACTTCGGGGCGTAATACAGAGAATGCGGCATTCCCCGTAGGGGCGATCTCCTGATCGCCCGCAGGGCTGAACAGATGCAAACGCACTAAATGTAAAGGAAGCACGCAACAAGAAACAGGGGACGGTCTATCCAACGTATCTTCTGTCGATATGGTGGATAGACCGTCCCCTGCTTTTTTCACCGTCACAGCTTGTCCGCGATCAACGCCCAATCCTCGTTGGAAATGCTCAGGGCATCACGAATCTGCTGGTTGGTCAAGCCGAGCTTGTCCTTGAGACTGCTTGCAAAACTGAGCATGGAAAGCATATGCTCTTCAGCGCGTCCCTCGGCGCGTCCCTCAGCGTGACCTATTGCGCGCCCTAACTCCAAAGCCTCGTTGCGCATATCCTCCATTGCCTTGCACATTTCATTGACCCCCTTCGGATTCTCCTTGAAATAACGTGCCCTTTCGGCCATGATGTCGTAATGCATGTCGTCGGGATTGCTGCACAGGAAGTCGTGCATCAATCGGCCCAGCGCATCGTCCCCGTTATATTGACCGTTGACGTACAGGATGTGTTCCCGATCATTGAAAGGTTTATGCGCAGCACAAACTGCGCCAGCGGCAGGTTGTCCCGAAAAAGGCAGCGCATGAAGGTGTCGTCAATGGGGCGAAAGCCCCGAAGGCGCTGCAGGTCTTCCTGATGGTAACGTTCCTGAAGGTAGATGTCATTGATTGTCATGGTCATCACCTCCACGCCTTCTCTGCTGATATCATACCACGTTTCTTGGGGTTTGGCAAGGGATTACCCGATATCGATCTGTTATATGGATTTGCTGGCCCAGGGCATCGATCCCATCAGCCAGAAGGCGGTCGACCCCCAATCCATTGTCGTTGAACCAAGGCTTCAAAAATGCTTTGCCTTTGTATCGGGCATCCTGGAGGAATTGCTGGCCAACGGGGGCTATGTCAGCATGCCGGATGAGGGCTCCGGTGTGTCTCAGTTCGAGCTGGTGCGAAAGAAGGCGGCTTTCCGTCTCTCGCCGGAGCAGAGAGGGCGCGTCTTCGTCGCAAGGGCATCGGTGACGCCCATATCGTTTGTCAACCAGATCAATCGGGTAATCGACAGCGAGACCATGGAGAAGCTGTCTGTCAAGCGAATCAATGCGTGGTTGCTGAAAAATGAATATATCGTCGAGACCAAGCAGCCCTCGGTCGTCAACCGGACGGTGATGAAGCCGATGCAGAAGGCGGCTGGCATCGGCATTATGGAGGCGGAGGTCACGGATCCCAAAACCGGTGAGATCAAATCCCGCCTCGTGCTGACTGAACAGGCCCAGCGGTTCCTGCTGGACAATCTCGATGGCATATTGGAAGAAGAATGATGTAGGATGAGACAACGGGGAATCGCTCGATTGAGCGATTCCCCGTTGTTATTCCATTACCTCAGCCCATGCTCCACACAGAAGGTTCCCTTCACGTCGCTCCAGTGCTCGTCGGCGTATTTCAGCAGCCTTTGCGCCTGGTCCATGCTCATCTCCGGGAACATCAGGTACAGGCTGTGGGAGCCGTACTTCTGCACGATGCGGTCCACGTTCTTCAGCCAGTCCTCGAAGCTGCCGGAGTAGACCTTGACCCAGATGGACTTGCCGGCCAGTATGGCCTTGTCGTAGATCACGTCCCAGTCGGGCAGGGTGCCGTCGGGGCCGGCGTCGCCGCTGGTCCACTGCAGGGCGTCGATGCCGTCGATCTCCATCAGGGCGTCCAGATGCTTGATGGCGTCGGGGCCGTCCAAGTGGTACAGCACGCAGTCGGCCTTCTCCGCCTGCTGGCGCAGGGACGGCTGGATGTAGGCCCGGAAGTCGTCCGGGGACATCATGGCCGAGAAGTCGCATTGCAGCTTGACGGTGCGGCCGGGGCCCCAGATCTGGAACACGGTGTAGGCGTTGCCGCCCTCGTGGTCGTGGATGATGTCGTAGAAGCGGTCGTAGTACTCAAAATAGATCCTGTCGATCTCCTTGATCCGCTTCTCCACGGCCTCAGGCTCGTCCAGCAGGTCGTACAGCGTGTCCTGGGCGCCCCGCAGCGAGGCCAGCGTGTCGATGTTCTCCATCAGGTCGGGCATGTCCACGAAGAAGTCGTCCCCGGCAAGCTCGCGGCACTTCGCGGCCAGCGCCAGGTGCTTCAGCAGCCATTCATTTTCCGGGTTGAAGGCCAGCTTCGGCGCGCCGTCCCAGCCGTTCTGGTAGTCGGGGCTGGGGATGAACCACACCGTGTCCTCCTTGAAGCCGATGTCCGAGCCCAGGTACGATGCCAGCGAACCGGGGCCGAAGTCGATGTTCAGGTTCGGGAAGCTCTCGCCCAGGAAGGCGTGGGTCTCGCAGAACTGGCGGTATCGGGCTACGATGCGCTCCGGGTCCTGGTATTTGTCCACCATGTCCTTCCATTTCAATTCCTCTGGCAGGGCGTAGTAGTTGCCCTGGCAGATCTGGCCCAGGTAGCCGCCGTCCTGGGGGGTGCCGTCGGAAAGCGCCTCCACCTCGGGCCTGCGGGCGATGACGGTCATCACCGGCCGGCCGGTGTTCTGGTGCTTCCAGTAGTTGATCCACTTCTGTCGGGTCGCGGCCCAGTGGTCGTAATAGCGGCTGTTGGCAAGGTCCTGAGGCGGAAAGGATTTCGCCATGATGGCGTCCAACCGGGCGGTGTCATAGGCTTTGGCGGGCGCTTCTTCGGCAGGCGCTTTCGCTTCCTCCCGAGTCCGCTTTGCTTCCTGAACGGCGGGCGCAGCCGGTTCGGCTTCTGTGGCCTCGCCGGCCAGCCCCTGCATTTCCAGCGCCAGGGCCTTGGCCTTCTTGGCGGCGGAGGCGGCGTCGGGGGTGTAGGCGTCTGCGCCGATCTCGTCGGCGAAGGCCTGGCTGATGGGCGCGCCGCCCACCATGATCTTGATGCGGCTGGCAAAGGGCTGCTGCTTCAGCGCCGCCACGGTGTCCCGCAGCGAGGGCATCGTGGTGGTCAGCAGCGCAGACAGGCCCACGATGGTCACGTCGGGGTGATCCTCGATGGCCTTGATGAAGGTGGAGATGGGCACGTCCACGCCCAGGTCGATCACTTCGACCCCGGCGCTCTCGATCATCATGCCCACCAGGTTCTTGCCGATGTCGTGGAAGTCGCCGGCCACGGTGCCCAGGATCATCTTGCCCACGCTGCCGCCGCCTTCGCCCTTCAGGTGGGGCTTCAGCACGTCCACCCCGCTCTTCATGGCCCTGGCCGCCGCCAGCATCTGGGGCACGAATATGATCTGCTTCTGGAACTTGTCGCCCACCACGTCCATGGCGTCGATCATGCCGGTGTTCAGTATGTCCTTCGGGTCCACCCCGGCCTCCAGCGCCGCGCGCACGGCCTCGGGCACCTTCTTGTTCTTGCCGTTCTCCACGGCCTCGGCCACGGCCCGCAGCTTTTCGGCCTTTACGTCCCCCGACGGGGCGGCCTTATCCTGTTCAGGCGCGGCGGGGGCGGGGGAGGGCACGGTCTTTGCGGCCTGCGGGGCGGGGGCGCTCGCCTGGCCCTTGCAGCTCTCGATGTACTCCAGGCAGAACTCGTCCCGGCCCAGCAGCGCGCTGGTGGCGTAGATGATGCCGGTCATCTGCTGGTTGGTGGGGTCCACGATGGCGCTGTCCATGCCGGCCTCCATGGCAAGCGTCATGAAGGCGTAGTTGATGTTCTTGCGGATAGGAAGGCCGTAGGAGATGTTGCTCAGGCCGCTGGTGATGTGGATGTCGGGATACTCGGCCTTGATGCGGCGGCAGCATTCCGCGAACACCAGCAGCGCGGTCTGGTCGGTGGACAGCGTCACCACCAGCGGGTCGATGTGCAGCCGGCCGGGGGCGATGCCGTACTGCTTCGCCTTGTCCATGATGGCGTGGAACACATCCATGCGCTTCTCCACCGAGTCGGGGATGCCGTCGTTGTCGCACAGCAGCGCCACACACTGCCAGTCGGTATCGGCGATGACGGGGAAGATGGTGTCGATCTTGTCGCCCTCCATCGAGACCGAATTGATCAGCCCGGGCCTGCGGCAGAAGGGCAGCGCCCGCACGCAGGTTCTCGCGCTGGGGCTGTCGATACAGATGGGCACGTCGGTGACGGCCTGGATGTTGCAGATCATCCACACCAGTGTCTCAACCTCCACGGCCTCCTCCACCGAGGCGCACACGTCCAGAAAAGTGGCTCCGGCGTTCGCCTGCATGAGCGCCCGCTCCCGGATAAAGGCCTCGTCCTTGTCCGCGATGGCCTTCGCCACCGCCGGGATCGAGCCGTTCAGCTTTTCGCCGATGATGATCATATGAGATTCCTCCTGCCGCCGCTACGGCCAACTTTGATGGGTACATTATATAATAAAGCGGAGGCCGCGTGCCTCCGCAATTCTACGAAAAGCGTGCATTATTATGGGAAAATTCTGATTTATCGAGCACAGCTCGATAAATCAGAATTTACCTCTCCCTCATCGCCACGATCCTCCGCGCCACCAGTATGATCACCGCCGCGGCGCAGGAGAGGCCCAGCTGGGTCAGCCGCTGCGCGCCGGTCAGGGGAACGAGGTAGTAGAGGCCGGGAATGAAGATGACGGACAGCGCCATGGCGGCGCACATGGCGATGAATACCAGCGCCCGCAGTTTTGTAAAGGGCAGGCAGGTGACCAGCAGCGTCACCAGCCCTGCCGTGGCGGCGGAGAGGGTCGCCAGCGTGGAGCAGACCTCGTGGCTCCAGCCCAGCTTTTCCAGGAAACAGGCGGCCAGCGCGCAGATCGTCACCGCCAGCGCGCCGGGCACCGCACGGGTGAGCACCGTGCGCAGGAAGTTGCCCTTAACACGCTCCCGGTTGGGCTCCAGGGCCAGGAAGAAGGAAGGCGCGCCGATGGTCAGGCTGGAGATCAGCGTCAGCTGGATCGGCTGGAACGGGTAGCGGGTGGGCAGGAACAGCACCAGCAGCGCCAGCGCGAAGGAGTACAGCGTCTTGACCAGGAACAGCGAGGCGGCGCGGGTGATGTTGTTGATCACCCGCCGGCCCTCGTCCACCACGGCGGGCAGCGCGGCGAAGTCGGCGTCCAGCAGCAACAGCTGGGCCGCGTGCCGGGCCGCATCCGAGCCCCCGGGCATGGCCACCGAGCAGTCCGACGCCTTCAGCGCGGGGATGTCGTTCACGCCGTCGCCGGTCATAGCCACGGTGTGCCCCGCCGCCTTCAGGGCCTCCACCAGGGCCCGCTTGCGCTGGGGAGTCACCCGGCCAAGCACCGCGCAGGAATCGGCGGCCCCGGCCAGCTCGCTGTCTTCCAGCGTGGCGACGTCCACCCACTTGTCGGCATCCGCAAGGCCGACCCGGGCGGCGATGGCGGAGACGGTGCGGGGGTCGTCGCCGCTGATCAGCTTGACCCGCACGCCCTGATCGGCGAAGTAGTGCAGCGTCTGTTCAGCGTTGGGCCGCAGCGTGTCGCTCAGGGCCAGCAGGCACAGCGGTTTCGATAACGGCGGCAGGCGGTCGTCCTCGATGCGACCGTCGCAGCGGCACAGCAGCAGCACCCGCAGGCCCTCCGAGGCGGCCTGCCGGGCCGGCGCCTGCCAGCGGTCGTCCTCCGGCAGCACGAAGGAGGGGGCGCCGAGGACGAGGGTCGCGCCGTCCTGGAAGGTGTAGGCGGAGCGCTTGGTGGCGGAATCGAAGGGCAGCGCGGCCACCGACGCCTCGCTCGCCGGCGGTACGGCGGCGGCCAGCGCCTTCATCGTGGGGCTCAGCCGCTCGTCCGCGCCCAAAAAGCGGGCGAGGGCCGCCCGGCATTCGTCCTCGGTGTCATCCGACAGGGGGATGACGCGCTCCAGGGTCATGTCGCCGGTGGTGATGGTGCCGGTCTTGTCCAGGCACAGCACGTCCACCCGGGCCAGCGTCTCAATGCCGTACAGCTCCTGCACCAGCGTCTTGCGCTTGCCCAGCCGCACCACGCCCACCGCCAGCGCCACGCTGGTCAGCAGGATCAGCCCCTCGGGGATCATGCCCACCATGGCGGCCACCGCGCTGGGCACGGCTTCCCTGACGGGAATGTGCTGCAGCCACACCTGTTTGCCCAGCAGCGCAAGGCCGATGGGGATCAGGGCTATGGAGACGAAATGCACCAGCCGGTTCAGGTCGCTCATCAGCGCGGATTTGGGCTGCTTGATCTGCCTGGCCTGGCGGGTTAGCCGGTTGGCGTAGCTGGCCTCGCCCACGTAGACCAGTTGGGCGGTGAAGCTGCCGGAGACGACGGCGCTGCCGCTGTACAGCCAGTCGCCCTCGCCCTTGGAGACGGGGTCGCTCTCGCCGGTGAGCAGGCTCTCGTCGGCGCTGCCCGCGCCTTGACGCACCACGGCGTCCGCGGGCACCTGGTCCCCGGCGCGCAGGATCACCAGGTCGCCCTGCACCAGCGCCTCGGGGGAGACGCGCTTCTCTTTGCCGTCCCGCCGCACCGTCGCGGGGGTCTGGGCCAGCAGCGTCAGCTCGGCCACGGTCTTGCGGGCGCGGAGCTCCTGTACGGTGCCGATCAGCGTGTTGGAGACGACTACGCCCATGAACAGCATGTTTCGCCATGCGCCCACCAGGGCAAGGGCCAGCGCCAACAGCACGTTCAACAGGTTGAACCGGGTGAACAGGTTCTTCGCCACGATCTGCAGCGGCGTGCGCCCATCGTCCTTCGCCGCCGCGTTGCCCTGCCCGGCGGAGAGGCGACGCGCCGCTTCGGCTTCGGTCAGGCCGGATAAATCGGTCAACCCCTCCGGCGCGCCGGAGGGGAGGGTAAGTCTTTCGTTATCGTTCATCGCTCAGTTCCCTATTGGACGTTGATGGTAACCGTTGCGGCCTTGCCATTGGCGGTTTTGACGGTGATGGTGGCCGTGCCTGCTTTGACGCCGGTGACGACGCCCTTGTCGGAGACTGTAGCAATTTTCTTATTGCTACTGGCCCAGGTCAGGACAGTTCTGGCCTTGGCGGGGGTCAGCTTTGCTGAGAGCCGGAGGGCCTTTCCCACTTGGATGCTGTAGCTGTGTTTGTCAAACCTGATCCTGGTGGGGGCGGCAGGCACTGTGATCCTGCAAGTGGCCTTTTTGCCGTTGCCGGTCCTGACGGTGATGGTGGCCGTGCCCTTCTTCAGTGCTTTGACCACACCGTTCTGCGTGACGGTGGCGACCTTCCTGTTGCTGCTGGACCAGGTCAGGTTGCCCTTGGCGCCTACAGGCGTTACCTTCGCCTTCAGCGCCAGCTTCAACCCGGCGTAAACAGTGGCTTTGGACTTGTTCAGGGTGACCTTCGTGGGCGCGGGGGCCACGGTGATCCTGCAGGTGGCTTTCTTGCCGTTGAAGGTTTTGACGGTGATGGTGGCTGTGCCCTTCTTCAGGGCTTTTACCCTGCCCTTTGCGCTGACCGTGGCCACCTTCTCGTCGCTGCTGGTCCAGGTCAGCCGTGCGTCAGCGTTATCCGGGGACAGGGCGGGCTTAAGGGTCAGCTTGTCGCCTACGCACAGCGTGGCGCTGGTTTTATCCAGGCGGATCTTTTTGGGCGCGTTATAAACCAGGACCGTGATCTCGTTTCTAATGTAGCTATCGGATTCGAGGCATACGCTGATCGTGGTCACCCCGGCCGATACCGCGCTGATCACGCCCTTCTTGCTGACCTTGGCGACGGACGGGTCGGAGGATTCCCACTTCAGCTTCGCAGAGGGGTCCGTACCGGCGGAGGGCTCAATGACAGCGGAGAGGGCGAGCTTTTCCCTGGGATGCAGTATGACGGGATCAGTTTGGTCGATCCGGAGGGAGGTGACCTCCTGCCAGAGGACCTCGTGCTCGACGGTGCCCTCGCCGCCGTCGGCCAGGGTCAGGGTGAGCGTGAACCTGCCGGCCCTGTGGGCCGTGACGAACACCTTGTCGTCCTCACAGCCGTCGACGCTCACGGTTTTCTTGTCAGAGCTGACGCATTTCTTGATGGGCATCCGGAAGGCACCGTCAGAATAGGGCGTCTCGATACTGACATACAGGGTGTTTGATGTACCGGCGTAAAAATCCCAGTCGTCCCAGTCGGGCGCGTCTATGGTGGACGGCTCCGGCACGATGATCTCTATGCTGTCCGGCCGCCCCTTGCCATCGGCGGTTTCTGCGGTGATGGTTGCGGTCCCCTGGGCGATGCCCTTCACATTACCGTTCTCGTCTACAGTGGCGACACCGGGGTCGGAGGAGGTCCACTTCAACGCAGTCGCAAGGTCAGAGGGGGTCTGAACGGCGGTCAGGGACCCGGTGAAGTTGCGGTATACCACCAGGCTGGGCGTTTCGACCGTAGCATCGGTGGTGATGACGATATTCGGCGCGTTGAAGGGTATGCCCATGCCGTTGGCATAGCGCTCGGCATAGGTGCCGGCCTCGCCGCGGATGACGACCATATTGTCGCCTCCAAAGGCCGCGCGGTCGATGCTGGTGACGCTGGCGGGAATGGTCACGCTCTCCAGACTTGGGCAGTTGCTGAAAACCGAGGCCTCGATGCTGGTGACGCCCTGGGGTATGGCGATCTCGACCAGCCCCTGGCAATCGGAAAAGGCGCATTCGCCGATCGAGGTGATGGTGCTGGGCAGCGCGACGGTCTTCAGTTTGATACAATAGCTGAAGGCGTAGGCGCCGAGGCTCGTCAGGCCATCGGGAAGGACGACCTCTTCCAACTCGGGGCAGTCGTTGAAGACCAGGGAGCCCCAGTTGGTCAGGTTTTTGGAAACCCTGATGCTTTTAATGCCGGGACAGTAGCTGAAGGCGCCCTGTTCGATCTCCGTCACGCTGTCCGGTATGTAGACGCTCTTGAGGTTATCGCATCCGATGAAGGCGTATGATCCGATCATCTGTACGGAGCTGGGAATGGAGACGGTCTGCATGTTTTTATCGTCTCTGAAGACTTCTCCGCCGATGATTCGGACGGTATCGGGAATGACGACATCCTTGTCAAAGCCGTTGTATTTCGTCAGCACCCCGTCGACGATCTCAAAATCACTAATGTCGTTGGCGGCCGCGGGGGCTCCGATAGCTTCGGCTTGCTCCGTTGAAAGCGCGTCCTCCAGGCCGTCCAGCTCTATGGCAGCCTCCGGCAGGTCGAGCTCCGGCAGGTCGTAGGCGTCGTCCGGCGCAAGGCCATCCACAGACGGCTCGATTTCGAGCATCCCGTCGACGGAAGACGTCTGGTCGACAATCAATGCATCGTCTGCCAGTGCCGCAGGCAGTGTGGCACACAGCAGGCAGAGAACGGCAAGCAGGGATAACCATTTGACATAGCGCATGAAATCATCTCCATATTTAGGATAATTCCATTTTACAGCAAACTGTTTTTTCTGTCAACGACGTGATGTCCTTTGTCTTTATTCCAGTGGACTTTTATCCAAAATGCGGGTATAATGGGGATATCCATCGACAGAGGAGGACTTTGACATGATCAGCAAGGACCCCAGGGGTTTTGTGCTGCTTTCCGACGTGGTGCCCCACATCGTGCAGGAGATACGCTATTTTTCCACCTTCAATTTCGTCGGGGATCGTGTGGACGGCTACGAGGAGCCCGTCGCGCTGCTGACCCAGGACGCGGCCCGGGCGCTGAAGTCCGTCAGCAACGAGATGATGGTGAAGGGCTACCGGCTGAAGGTGTTCGACGCCTACCGACCGGTGATGGCGGTAAAGCACTTCGTGCTTTGGGCCATCGAGGACGCAGACGTGCGCATGAAGCCCTATTTCTATCCCGACATCGACAAGCAGGACGCCTTCGAGCTGGGCTACATCGCCAAGCAGTCCAGCCACAGCCGGGGCAGCGCCGTCGACCTGACGCTTCTGGACATGAAGACCGGCCGCGAGGTGGACATGGGAGGCCCCTTCGACCTGTTCAGCGAGGTATCTCACCCGGATTACAGGGGCATCACCGACGAGCAGTATGCCAACCGGATGCTGCTGCGCGCCGCCATGGAGCGCAACGGCTTCGAGCCCTATGAATGCGAGTGGTGGCACTTCCGCCTTGCGGACGAGCCCTTCCCGAACACCTGGTTTGACTTCCCGGTGGCCCGGGGCTCGGTCAAAGCATAGCATATAAGGCGCTGCGCATACAGGATATCACACCTCAAATAAGATTTTATCGACAAAACTGTGGTAAATGGGTTGCAACCCCGTGGAGAATGTATTAATATATAAGACGGTGATGTTTGTAATTACTTTCAAACCGGTACAACCATCCCGGTTGAGGAGCTGAGGGTATGCAGGATGACAGAAGGTTGACGAGAAACCTTTCCCCTTTGGGCGCATGGGCCTTTTCCATCGGCACCAGCATCGGTTGGGGCTCCCTGGTCGTCACCAGCAACACCTACCTGGCCCAGGCCGGGCCGCTGGGCAGCACCTTCGGTATGATCGTCGGCGGGCTGATCATGCTGGTGATCGCCGCGAATTACGCCTACCTGATGAATGTCTATCCCGACGCGGGCGGCGCGTATCACTATGCCAGCGAGATCCTCGGCCATGACTATGGCTTCCTGACGGCCTGGTTCCTCAGCCTGACCTACCTGGCGATACTGTGGGCCAACGCCACGTCGATACCGCTGTTCGCCCGCTATTTCCTGGGGGACGTGTTCAAGGTGGGAAGGCTGTACACGCTGTTTGGCTACGACGTGTACCTCGGCGAGGCGCTGCTGTCCATAGGCGCGCTGTTGCTGGTGGCGCTGCTCTGCGCCCGGCGCAAGGGTACGATGTCGAAGCTGATGATCGCCATGGCCGTCGTATTCACGGCGGGCATCGTCGTCTGCTTCGCGGCGGGCATTACAGGCAGCAGGGGGGAACTGGGCGCGGGCTACGTGCTTGGCAGCTCCGCCCTCTCCCAGATCGTACGGATCGCCGTGATATCGCCCTGGGCGTTCATCGGCTTTGAGAACATCTCCCATGCCACCGAGGAGATAAGCTTCAGGAATACGCGGCTGTACCGGGTGCTGTTCATCTCGGTGATCTCCACCACGGCGCTGTACATCTTTATCACGCTGCTGTCGGTCACGACCTATCCCGGCGAATACCGCTCCTGGCTGGACTACATCCAGAACCGGGAGCACCTCCAGGGCCTGAAGGGGCTGCCGGCCTTCTACGCGGCCAACCGCTATATGGGCAAAACCGGCGTGGTTATACTGATGCTGGCGCTGCTGTCGCTGATCGTCACCAGCCTGATCGGCAACATCACAGCCCTGAGCCGCCTGTTCTACGCCCTGGGCCGCAACAGCATACTGCCCGCCCGCTTCGGCAGGCTGAACGAGCGCAATGTCCCGGCCAATGCCATCGCGCTGATCGTCGGACTGTCCGCGCTGTTCCCCTTCCTGGGGCGAACGGCCATTGGGTGGATCGTGGACGTCACCACCATCGGCGCGACGCTGATCTACGGGCTGGTGTCGGCCTCGGCGATGAAGCTGGCCAGGGAGCGCCGGGACCAAAGGGAGCGGTGGCTTGGCGTCATCGGGCTTGCGATGATGGTCTGCTTCGGGATCTACACGCTGGTGCCGAACCTCTACACCTCCAGCACCATGGCCCGGGAATCCTACTTCTTTTTCATCGTATGGTCGGCACTGGGCTTCGTCTACTTCCGGCGGATGCTGCGCGTCGACAAGGCGCGGCGCTTCGGCAAGTCCATCGTGGTGTGGATCGCCCTGTTTTCGCTGGTGCTGTTCGTGTCTCTGGTGTACCTGGTCCAGTCCATCATCGAAGTCACCGGCTCGGGGATGCGCAACATCGAGCAGTTCTACGTGCAGAACCGCGGCGCGGGCATTCAGGCCGGGGTGGTCAGCGCGCAGCTGACCCGGATCCGGCAGGTCACCGGCACCAACGTGACGGCGGTGGTGGCCCTGATCACACTGTCGCTGTACGTGCTGATCGGCAACTTCCGGCTGATCAACGAGCGGGCCACCACCAGCGAGCTGCAGCTGGGCGTGGTGCGGGAGATCGCCAGCCGGGACGCCCTGACCGGCGTGAAGAGCCGCCACGCCTACCAGGAGAAGGAGCGGGAGCTGGACGAGCAGATCGGGAACCACACCGCCGGGGATTTCGGCATCGTGGTCTGCGACCTGAACGGCCTGAAGCTGATCAACGACGAATTCGGCCACAAGGCGGGGGATGAGCGCATCCGCCAGGCCAGCCGGGTGATCTGCGAGCTGTTCTCCCACAGCCCGGTCTACCGCAACGGCGGCGACGAATTCGTGGTGTACCTTGCGGGCAGGGATTACGAGGAACGGGCGCAGCTGATGCAGGCGCTCCACGACCGTTCCGTGGCGAACATAGAAACCGGCGATGTGGTGATTGCCGGCGGCCTTGCCGTGTTCGACCGCAACGCCGACGCCCGCCTGCGCCCGGTGTTCGACCGGGCCGACGCCGCCATGTACAAAGAGAAGCAGCTGCTCAAGGGCATGGGGGCGAAGACGCGGTAAAATGGCGCAAGGCATGACGCGGGGACGGCGAGGGCCGTCCCCGTTTTCTCCCCTAAAGGACTGGCTTTGGGACAAGGGGACGGTTCTTCTGTCCCAGAGTGAGCATTTCCGATGGTAAGTGGGACAAGAGAACCGTCCCCTTGTCCCACATCTGTCTACCTGAAAAATTGTGTTTTACCGAAACACCTCTTGTATTTGCCACACTTTATCGGTATAATGAATCGAATGGATCAATACCATTACTGTGCACCACCGCTACCGGCACGCTGTTCCAGATTTCCAGCAATTTGCAGTTCTCCACCGTGCGCAACGGTTCCTTCTACAACATCGACCAGGGCGTCGAGCCGGACGTGCCGCTGCTGTGGCCGGAGAGCTTCTACGACCGCGAGGCACTGGTGGCGTATCTGCACACAATGAAGTAAGGTTTAAACAAGGAGGCAATCTGTGATGAAGAAGCTTCTCTCGATCCTGCTTGCGGCGATACTGCTGCTGACCTGCATCCCGGTGCTGGCTGAGGAGAATCCCACCGACACGGTGTTCTTTGAGGCGCTTGGCGTCACGCTGGATCTTGCGGCCATCAGGGAAAAATGCACGAATTCCCTCCGGCTGGAGAGCGACGGGGTGCTCTCGCGCGATCCGTATGTGGCCCTGAGTCACGTCATCTATTATGCGATACCGCAGCAGATGCTGGATCAGATCGTCAGCGATTATAAACTGTCCTCCGAGGAGGATCAGCAGGCGTATGCGCAGCTCATTCAGTCGCTCGCTGCCATGGCCGCCTACATCATCGTCAGTGACGCGCCGGATCAGGCGGCCATGATGGACACCATCGGCCTGCAGGCGGCGGACGGCGTTGAGGTCAGCGAGGTCGCGACAAAGGACAGATGGCACTGCTATTTCGTCAAGCTGCCCGTGGACGATCTGCTTGCGGTCTATGACGATCCCGAACTCATCGACGATGAATACACCGAGGAAGAGGCCCGCGCGGATCAGGAGGCGGTTCGTACAGACTTTGAGCTGGTCCAATCCGCGCTGATGCAGCAGCTTCAAACCGGCGATTGGGTCGAGCCCGTGGATCCCGACGACAGGTTGATCGGCCAGACCCTCGAATTCGAGACCACCGACCTGGACGGCAACCCAGTGAAGAGCGCGGACCTGTTCAAGGACAACAAGATCACCATGGTCAACGTGTGGGGAAGCTGGTGCGTCAACTGCATCAATGAAATGGCGGAGCTGGCCCAGCTGCACCACCGCCTTCAGGAGAAGGGCTGCGGCATCGTCGGCCTGGAGTTTGAGCAGAAGCCGATCGAGGCGGTGGCGGACACGGCCAGTGCCGTCATGACCGCCAACGGCACCACCTACCCCAACGCGATCAAGCCCAAGGGCAATCCCATACTCGACCAGTTCAACAGCTATCCCACGACGCTGTTCGTGGACAGCGAGGGCAGGATATTGACTTATCCCATCGTCGGCGCGGCGGTGGCGAAGTATGAGCCCACCGTCGAGGCCCTGCTGGCCGGCGAAAGCGCGGATACGGTCACAGGTACCGGCGCGGTGTCGAACGGCGACAACAAGTATTGCGTCTACGTCTACGACCCGGACGGCAATCCCGTGGAAGGCGTTTTCATACAGTTCTGCGACGACACCACCTGTGCCTTCCAGCCCACCGACGCAAACGGACGGGCTGAGTTCAGCGTGGATGTGGAGAAGGTCTACGAGGTCCACGTGCTCCAGGCCCCGGAGGGCTACCGGCAGGACGAGCGCGCCTATGAGACGCTGGACAGCTACTCCGATGTGAACATCTTCCTGGAAAAGGCGGAATGACAGGAAATCAATAATAGCGTATGTATCAAGGGGGGACGGTGCAGACCGTCCCCCTTTGAACGGGCAATTACCAGGTTCCTATCATCCTCAGGTAGTCTACCCTGGTATCCAGTATGCGAAGAATGGATACACAATCATCGACATTATGGGACAAGGGCAGCGACGCAGTTGGATAATGACATGACAAAGGACGGGAGCGCATCCCCCGTCCTTTGTCGTGTATTCATCCCCAATATTTTCGGTCCAGCGTCCTGTACTGCACCGCCTCGGCGACCTGCTCGTCGCCGATCGTCTCCACGCCGTCCAGGTCACAGATGGTCCTTGCCACCTTCAATATCCTTGTATACGCCCGGTTGGACAGCTTCATCTTCTCGGTGGAAGCGGTAAGGAGCTCCTGGGCGGAGGATGTCAGCTTGCAGGCCTTGGCGAGGGTCCTCGCGTTCAGCTCGGCGTTGCAGTGGATGCCGCTGTCGCCGTAGCGCGCCCGCTGGACCTCCCGCGCAGCCTCCACCCGCTGGCGGATGGCGTCGCTGGGCTCGGACAGGGTGGTGTCGGAGAGCTTTTCGGCGGGGATGGACTCCACCTCGATGTGCATGTCGATCCGGTCCAGCAAGGGGCCGGAAATCCTGTTCAGATATCGCCTTATCTCGTTGGGCGTGCACCGGCACTGTTTTGTCCTGCTGCCCAGGTTGCCGCAGGGGCAGGGGTTCATCGAGCATACCAGCACGAAACGGCTGGGGTAGGTGCTCTGGGCGTTCACCCGGGTGATGGTCACAAAGCCGTCCTCCATGGGCTGGCGCAGCGCCTCCAGCACGTCCCGGCGGTATTCGGGCAGCTCGTCCAGGAACAGCACGCCGTTATGGGCCTTGCTGATCTCCCCCGGCAGGGCGTTGGGGCCGCCGCCGACCAGGCTGGCATGGCTGGCGGTGTGGTGGGGCGAGCGGAAGGGCCGCTCCGTCAGCAGGCCCGAAGGCGGCACGGCCCCGGCTACCGAGTGGATGCGCGTGGCCTCCAGCGCCTCCTCGAAGGTCATGTCCGGCAATATCGTGGGCATGCACCGGGCCATCAGTGTCTTGCCGGAGCCCGGCGGGCCGATCATCAGCACGTTGTGCCCGCCCGCGGCGGCGATCTCCAGCGCCCGCTTGGCCTTGTGCTGGCCCTTGACGTGGCAAAAGTCCTCGGAGAATTGCCGTCTTCCGATCAGGGTCTGGTAGGCCACGGGCTGCAGCGGCGCGATGGGCAGGTTGCCCGTCAGGTGGCGCACCGCCTCGATCAGCGTGGTGGCGGGGAAGATCTCAGCGCCCTCGATGCAGCTGACCTCGCCGGCGTTCTCGGCGGGCAGCAGGAAGCGCTTCACGCCCCGCTCCATGGCCGAGATCACCATCGGCAGCGCCCCGCGCACCGACCGCACGCCGCCGTTCAGCGACAGCTCGCCGAACACGCACAGCCCGTCCAGGGCCCGCTGGTCGATCACACCCATGCAGCACAGTATGCCAAGGGCGATGGGCAGGTCGAAGGCGGGCCCTTCCTTCTTCAGGTCCGCCGGGGCCAGGTTCACGATCAGCCGCTCGGCGGGGAAGTAGAAGCCGCTGTTCTTCAGCGCGGTGCGCACCCGCTCCCGGGATTCCTTCACCGAGGCATCCGGCAGGCCGACGACCTCAAACAGCACCATGCCGTGGGACATGTTCACTTCCACCTCGACGGCAAAGCCCTCGATGCCGGTCAATCCACAGCTGGAGACGAATGAAAGCATGGTTTACACCTCGCGATCAGTAATTGTACCACTTGAACCACCTGAGGTACTTCGCGTATTCCCTCGAGCAGGGCAAACCACTCTCCAGGGGGTAGAAGGCTGCGAACAGTATCGCTGCAGCGGCCAGCAGGCCGCCGGAGACGGCGGAGAAGGCCCGTTCATTCTTCCTGCGTATCACGTCCAGCAGCAGCGCCGAGGCGAGGATGATGAAGGGCACGCTGGCGAAGTAGTGGTAGATGAAGGTGGAGCGGGGCACGATCACCCAGGGCAGGAACTGGGAGGCGAAGCCGATCACCACGAACAGGTCCTTCTTCGAGGCGCGGCGAACCCAGCACATGCGCACGGTCACGAAGATGATCGCCGCCAGCCCGAACCACCACACCGCCGGGTTGCCCATGCAGCTGATGGATGAGATCGTGCCTTCGGGCATGTAGCCGGTGCCGGAGAAGTACCACATCGGCCACCAGATCACCGGCCACTGGTACCAGGGGGAGCGGAAGTAGTGGGTGTCCCCGCCCAGGCCGGCGTGGTAGTCGAAGATGCTCTTTTGCAGCTGGATCACCCGGTCGACGCGCTCGCTGGACAGCATGTCGCCGAAGGTGTGCACGCCCTCAGCCCGCAGCAGCCAGAAGTAGCTGAAATAGTAGATCAGCACCGGTATGACGATGAAGAACAGCAGGCAGAAGGCCAGCGTGATCACCAGGTTGCGCATGCTCTGGTTGAACTGCTGGGCCTGGCCGCCCCTGCGCAGCGCGAAGGATTCCCGCAGGCGGCGGAAGACCGTCCAGAAGAACAGTATCGCCAGCCCCGCCGAGGCGTACAGGCCCACCCACTTGGTGGCCCAGGCAACACCCATGGTCACGCCGCAGAGCCCCAGGGGGACCAGCGTCTTCCCCAGGGATTCCCGGTTCCAGCTCATCTGGCAGTAGCGGAACATGAACAGGTACATCAGCATGATCCAGAACACCGCGTAGCTGTCGATGGTGGCGATGCGGGTCTGGGTGAAGTGCATGGAATCCAGCGCCATCAGCGCCATGGCGATGAAGGACAGCCGGGTGTCCTTGGTCAGCTGCTTGGCCATCAGGTACATCAGCGGTACCATCAGCACGCCCACCAACGCGCCCATGAAGCGCCAGCCGAAGGGCGTCATGCCGAAGAGCTGTATGCCCACCATCATCAGCACCTTGCCCAGCGGCGGGTGGGTCCACTCGTAGGCGTTCATGCCGTGCAGGTGCTCGAAGGCGGTGCGGGCGTGGTAGATCTCGTCGAAATAGGTGCTGTTCAGGTAGCTGGGATAGGCCGCCACGGTGTGCTGCTCGTCGATCAACGTCGCCGCGCTGGTGCTCGACGGGTCGTTCTGGCCGCTCTGGCTGACCCCGGCAATGGGCAGGGGATGGCCTTCATCGTCGAGGAAGCCCACCTCGTACAGTATCAGCCCCGCGGACTGGGCCGTGATGCGGGCATAGCGGGCCGTCTGCGTCGGCTGGCTGTCCTCGCCGCCGGAATAGGTCCATTCTGGGGCGCCGGGAACGCTGTCCTCCGGCTCTCCGTAGAGCGTGTTCATGTCCGCGTCCAGTGGCACGAACCACAGCCAGCGAAAGATCTCGCCCTGGTTGTACTGGGCGAAGGTGGGCGCGCTCCAGATCTCGCCGTCGTCGGACAGCTCGACGGTAAAGGTGGAATTGCAGATGCCGCCGTAGTAGGTCATGCGCCAGGTCTCCCTCTGGCCCAGGTCGAACACCACGGCCTCGCCGCCCTTGCTGGCGGTCCAGCCGCTCTGGGGGGCCTGGGTGACGCCCAGGTTGGTAAAGGCCAGCACGCTGTACAGCAGCGTCACCGCCCCCAACAGCAGCACGTCGGGGCGCTTGATGCCCATGCGGTAGTCGGGCGCCTGGGAAAGGGTGTAGATGCCGGCGGGGATCTTCTCCCGCTGAGGATCGTCCATCGGCCAGGCGTGGTCCCGCACGCACAGGTCGAAGGCGGTCCAGCCCAGGAAGAGGGCATTGAGCACGTTTACGACGCTGACGATGCAGTTCAGCCAGTGCTCGCTGTCCTGGAGGTGGCCGTAGTTGGCCTCGGTCATGCCGCCCTGGAGCACCAGGATTTCGTTCATAAACAGCGTGCAGGTCAGCGCGGTCAGCGCGATCAGCAGCCGCCTGTCCCGATCATAGGCAAAGGCCAGCGCCAGCAGCAGCAGGGCGGGATAGATGTAGCGCTCGTGGATCATCGGGCCGAAGGTGCAGATCAGCACCATCAGCAGCCCGCCGGTCAGGAACAGCCGCCGGGGCTGCCTCCGGCTGGCGAAGGTCAGGTAGATACAGCCCGCCTGGGCAAGCCCGAACAATATCCACGCCAGCGCGATCACGCCCGCGTGTTCGTCGGCGCTGGCCCAGTTCATGCCCAGCAGGTAGTGCAGGTTCAACGTGTTTACGGTGACGTAGCGGTAGCCCTGCAGGGTCTCGGTATACAGCTCATACAGCCAGGTGACGGGCCGGGTCAGCGGCTGGCCCAGGCAGCACACCAGCCCCACAGCGTAGATCAGCGCCAGGCAGGCGATCAGGCCGACGAGGGCGTCCGTGATCCTGCGCCTGCGCGCCTCGCCCTGGGCGCAGAATATGCCGCACAGCACGGCGGTGAGTCCCACCGGCCCGAACAGCAGCGCCTGGGGCTTGACCAGCAGCGCCGCGCCGAAGCACAGCAGCGCCGGGACGGTCCTGCCGTCTGCGGCGTACAGGGCGCACAGCGCGATGAACAGCGCCAGCACCGCGTCGATCTGTCCCCAGGCCGCGCTGTTGGCGATGGCGGCGGGGTTGAAGGCCATCATCAGGCAAAGCAGCGCAGCGCCGCTTTCGCTGAGCTTGCGGCGGGCCACCCGCCACACCAGCACCGCGCCGGCCAGGTCGGCCAGTATGGGTATGAGCTTGAGCAGCACCAGGTAGGCGCCGGTGCCGGTGGCGATGCCCAGCAGCCGCCTCAGCGCCGCCACCACCCACAGCATCAGCATGTACAGCGGGGGATAGTCGCAGAAGTATTCCGGGTCGTAGAAGCGGTTCGGTCCCAGGGTGAATATGCGCTCGGACCAGCTGGAGAAGCAGTTGATATCGGTGTTGTAGCCCCGCACACGGGCGGCCAGCACCAGCCGCAGCACGAGGGCCAGCAGCAGCGCGACGCCCATCAGCGCCGTCATGGCCTTTTTGCCCATGGGCTCGGCGGCCCTGCGGCGCTTGCGGGTGAAGCCCACCACCGCCAGGGCGTACACGCAGGTGAACAGCAGCCAGGCCTCGGTGTTCCGGGCCGGCGCGCCGTCCTCGTCGGAGGAGTCCTCGTCGTCGTCGTAATAGCTGTCGTCCTGGAAGAAGTCATAGACGGCGGCGTCCTCCGGGGCCTCGTCCACCCGGGTCACGGACAGGTCGTCAAAGCTGGCGGTGCCCCTGGAGAGCGCGCCGTAGGCACCCACCCGGGCAAACACCGTCAAGGAATGCTGGTCCGGGCCGGTGTTGCCGTACAGCTCCACGTATTCCCATTCGCCGCCGGTATCGAACAGGCCGTCGGAATAGACGAACACGTCCTGAATCGACAGGGTCGCGCCATAGCCCTCCGGATCGACGTCCGAGGCGCGGATCATGCCGCTGACCCGATACAGCGCATCCGGCTCCACGGAAACGGTCTGGGCGAAGCGGGCGTCGTTTTCGTCCACGTTGCTCACGGTGACGCAGCTGCCGTCGTAGCCGTCTTCGTCCACGGTCAGCAGGCTCACCCCGGCGTCCGTCAGCCACATGTCCCTGCGCCAGCCGGCGGGATCACCGTCGACGATCTCGGAAAAGTCGCCGTTTTTCAGCAGGTTTTCCCCGTCCTCGGCCCATGCGGCCCAGGGCAGGCAGAGCGCCAGCAGCAGCGCCAATATGGCACACAGAAGCGAAGCGTGCCCTCTGGGGATTGATTTTTTCATTTTGGGTTCTCCTTGGTTGGAATGACTGTAACCTTTTATATTTCTATGCAAAGGGCACTAAATCCTGCTTTACGGGCAGTTTGTAGAAATAAAAACCGGGCCGCGGTTTATCCGCGGCCCGTGGAATGCAAGGGGTGTGTTCATGAATGCCGGGAGGCAAACGTTGTGTCGCGCAAATACTGATTTGTCGCGCTGCGACAAATCAGTATTTCATAGACCGGCTGCACGCGCACCTCCGACAGCACGGCCACCGTGGCCTCGGCCTGTTCGCTCCTGGCGGCCATGGGGGAATCGGCGTTGATCCTTCGGCCCCGGCGCAGGGGGGCGATGACGAGGGTCAGGGTGAGTGCGCCGGCCTTCGGCAGGTACTCCCGCAGGCCGACCTCCCAGGTGTCGCCGTTGCAGAAGTTGTCGCTGATCATCTCGTTGCCGAGGAACAGCATGCCGATGTCGCCGGTGTAGTCGATCTGCAGGCGGAGGTCCTTCAGGCCGGCCATCGTACCGGCAGGCAGCGTCACCGTCCAGCGGCGAGGCGCGGTGTTGACGACGCGAAGGGGGATATCCCGAGGCGCGGCGCAGAACCGGTAGGCGGCCAGCGGGCCGCAGTCGGCCTGCGGCGTCCGGGCGGTCTCTGGCAGGCATGTGGGGTAGGTATACAGCGTGTTGTCCGCCAGGGTGGTCTCCAGCCGCAGGGCGCAGTCGGGGTCCTCCAGCGGGGCGGCGTCGGTGAAGAGCAGGCCGCCATTCTTGAGCCGGTACAGCCGGTTGGCCATGGCCCGGCTGAGAACGAGCACGTCGACGGCGCGTTCGCCCTTCGTGACCGTGAACCGGTGGGCTTCCGAGCCACGGGGCAGGGATGCTTCTCCCTCTATCGCCATATCGTTCCCGAAGCAGAACGTCCCGGCCATGGCCTCGGGCACCATGAAGGCGTAGGTCACCCGCCCGTCGATCACCGTGCGCAGCAGAGGTTGGGCGCTGGCCTGGCGCAGCGGGATGCCGTCCATGTCAAGGGCGAAGGGGAGTATGGCGTTTTCCCCGGAGGCGAGGCTGACGTCGAAATCGTATACGCCCTCCCGGGCCCGGATGCGCACGGCCTCGTGCCGCCGGGCGGGCATGTGCCGGTGATCCTGGAAGTTGTTGACGAACAGGAAGCCGCTTTCGCCGTCGGTGCGCAGGGCATAGCGCAGGGGCGCCGTGTCCGAGGGGTCGATTATACGCGCACCCTCCGGCAGCGCCGTGACCATCGGGGCCAGCCGCTCGCCGAAGCTGCGCAGGAACTGGTGGATGCACTTCAGGCGGCGGTAGGATTCCCGGAGCTGGCCGAACTCGCCCAGGGCCGCCTGGTAGTCGTAGGAGCGCTTGGGCACCTGACCCTCGTTCATGAAGATTCCGCCTGGGCCGATGGGGTTGGTGCCGCCGTGGAACATGTAATAGCCGATAAAGTTGCAGCCGGAGCCCAGCTTCACGTTGGCCAGGGCGTCCACGCTCTCGAAGGGCAGCCTGAAGCGGTAGCGGTAGCTGCACGTCATGCCGCCACCCATCTCGCAGCAGGCATAGGGACGCTGGGAGGGGGTATAGGCGGGGGCGAAGTCGTCGGCCCAGGTCGCGCCGTCCCGGTGGTAGTCCTCGTACAGGTATTCCTCGGTGGCGGGGTGCTCGCCTTCGCGCTCGTAGAACAGCCACGGGCGGTAGGGATAGCCGCCCCACAGCGGCAGCACCTGGGGCGAATAAGCGGCGCCGCCCCAGGCCGTGCCGGTGAAAAACGCCGGGGTCAGGCCGTAATCCAGCGCGATTTCCCGCAGCGCCAGGATGTAGGCCTCGCCCTCGCTGCCCGTGTTCACCCACTCGTCGGATATGCCGGTGGTCATCTCCCAGGGAGCCGAGGAATGCATATACTCGTTGTCCAGTTGCACGCCGATCACCGGCCCGCCATCCCTAAAGCACAGCCCCTTCACCTGCCGGCCGATCTCGCCGTAAAGGCGGCGCACATGGCCCAGGAAGGCGGGGTTGGTGGTGCGCACTTCGAAGGGCTTGCCGTACAGCCAGTCGGGCAGTCCGCCGTTGCGGACCTCCCCGTGACAGAAGGGTCCCACCCGGAGGATCACATACAGGCCATGCCTGCCGCACAATTCGACGAAGCGCCGCAGGTCCCGCCGCCCGGTGAAGTCGAATTCGCCCTCCGCCGCCTCCACGTGGTTCCAGAACACATAGGTGGCGACGACGTTGATCCCGCCCATGCGCATCCTGACCAGCGCGTCCTCCCAGCGGCAGGGGTCCAGCCGGCTGTAGTGGCATTCCCCGGACACCGGGATAAAGGGCCGACCGTTCCGCTCGAGGAAATAATTGTTGAAGGAAAGCGTCTCCCCCGAAGGAGAGACGCCGGAGAAGTCCGGGCCGAGGGAATAAACCGTTTCCGGCGCGCAATGGCGCACGTCGATGGCATGGGGCATGGGAATCGTCCTTTCTCGTGTATTCCAGCGCTCAGAACCCCAGGTTTCCGTTCACCAGTATCACGTGGATCCGATCCTTGTGCCTGGAGAACCGGGTGATCAGGAACTGGCAGCAGATGGTGTCGGGGGACTTGCAGTCCATGCAGGCGCCGGTCTTGCAGCAGGGGGTGTTCAGGCCGAAGCGCTGGGCGTTGATGGGCGCGGCCACGTTGCGGGCGCGCTTCATGGCGGCGTCGGGGTCGGGACAGACCTTGTTCATGCCCACGATGAACACGACCTTTCGGGGACCCTGGGCGATGGCGGAGACGCGGTTGGAATTGCCGTCGATGTTCACCATGATGCCGTCCTCGGTGATGGCGTTGGCGCTTGCCAGGAACACGTCGGCGTCGTAGGCCGCCAGCATCGCCGCCCGCTTGTCCTCACAGGTGTCCCGGTCGATGAAGTTGTAGTTGCCCTTCTTCAGCGCGTCCACCAGCCCGATCTCGTGGGCGCTCATCGCGCCGCCCATGGTCACCGAGCTGCCCTCGGGGATCAGCGACAGCGCCAGGGCCAGCGCCTCCTTCTTGCTCTGGGCGTAGTAGCCGGACATGTTGCGGGATTCCAGTCCCTTGATGACCTTCTGTGCCAGCAGCGCGTTGCGCTTGGTGATGTTTTCGTTCAACATAATGGTACCTCCTGTGTTGACTGTAGCAGTATTTACTGCTCCACAATCTATCCATGAAAGAGTATACCACATGCCAACGCGGTTGTAAAACAGGATTTTCCGACTTCGCCTTGCCCTTTCATCCTTTTTCTGTTATCATAATACAACCAACAGGAGGCAAGACACATGAACAGCGACTATATTTCCATACTTTCAAAGGAACTGTCCCTTCGGCCCGAACAGGTGAGGGCGGCGGTGGAGCTGCTGGACGCGGGCAACACCATTCCCTTCATCGCCCGCTATCGCAAGGAGGCCACCGGCTCGCTGGACGACCAGGTGCTGCGCACGCTTTCCGAGCGACTGGAATACCTGCGCGGCCTGGACAAGCGGCGGGAGGAGATCACGAAGGCCCTGACGGAACAGGGCGTTCTTACGGACGCGCTGTCGGCGCAGATCGCGAAGGCGGCGACGCTGGCGGAGCTGGAGGACATCTATCGCCCCTTCCGGCCCAAGCGCCGCACCCGGGCGACCCTGGCGAAGGAGCGGGGCCTCGAGCCGCTGGCGACCTGGCTGCTGGTGCAGCCGGCGAAGGGAGACCCGCTTGAAAAGGCGGCGGCCTTCATCGACCCCGAAAAGGAGGTGCCCGACGTCGAGGCGGCGCTGGCCGGGGCGCGGGACATCATCGCCGAGATGGTCAGCGACGACGCGCCGCTGCGCAAGCAGCTGCGGGAGATGTTGACCCGGGAGAGCGCCGTTACGACCAAGGCGGCCAAGGACGAGGACAGCGTCTACAGCAACTACTACGACTATCGCGAACCCCTGCGCAGCATGGCGCCCCACCGTATACTGGCCGTCAACCGGGGCGAACGGGAGGGCTATCTGAAGGTGGGCGTGGACGCCCCCGAGGAGTGGGCCGAGCAGACCGTGCGCGCCGCCTTTGTGCGGGGGCGCTCGCCAGCCTCGGAGCAGGTGGGCCAGGCCTGCGACGACGCCTGGGAGCGGCTGCTGTTCCCCTCCCTGGAGCGGGAGCTGCGCGCCACGCTGACCGACCGGGCCAACGAATCGGCCATCAAGGTATTCTCCGACAACCTGCACCAGCTGCTGATGCAGCCGCCCATCAGGGGCAAGGTGACCTTGGGCGTCGACCCGGGCTTCCGCACCGGCTGCAAGCTGGCCGTGGTGGATGAAAACCGCAAGGTGCTGGACACCGGCGTGGGCCACTTCACCCTGCCGGGGAACGACGCCGGCAAGGCTGCCGCGGCCAGGCTGATCAAGGGCTTTGTGAAGAAGTACGGCGTGACCGCCATCGCCATCGGCAACGGCACCGCCAGCCGGGAGAGCGAGCAGTTCATCGTCAGCCTGCTGCCGGAGCTGCCGGGCGTGGCCTACATCATCGTCAGCGAGGCCGGGGCCTCGGTGTACTCCGCCAGCCCCCTGGCCGCCGAGGAATTCCCGGACTTCGACGTCACCCAGCGCAGCGCGGTGTCCATCGCCCGCAGGATGCAGGACCCGCTGGCCGAGCTGGTGAAGATCGATCCGAAGGCCATCGGCGTGGGCCAGTACCAGCACGACCTGAAGCAGAATGCCCTGACCGCGGCGCTGGACGGCGTGGTGGAGCAGTGCGTGAACCAGGTGGGCGTGGAGGTCTCCACCGCCTCGGCGGCGCTGCTGAGCCACGTGGCGGGCATCGGCCCGGCGCTGGCGAAGAACATTGTGGCCTACCGGGAGGAAAACGGCATCCCAAGCCGGGCGGCGCTCAAGAAGGTGCCCAAGCTGGGGCCGCGGGCCTTTGAACAGTGCGCCGGCTTCCTGCGGGTCCGCGACAGCAAAAACCCGCTGGACGCCACCGCCGTACACCCGGAGAGCTACGACGCGGCGAAGGCCATCCTCGCCGCGCTGGGCTGCGACGCGAAGGCTGTGCGCGGTGGCATCCCGGATATCGCCCAGCGGGCGCAGCTGTACGGCATGGACAAGCTGGCGGCGGAGGCGGGCGTGGGCCTGCCCACGCTGAGGGACATCCTTTCAGAGCTTCAAAAGCCGGGCCGCGACCCCCGGGACGACCTGCCCAAGCCGGTGCTGCGCACCGACGTGCTGGACATGAAGGACCTGACGCCCGGCATGGAGCTGACCGGCACCGTGCGCAACGTGATCGACTTCGGCGCGTTCGTGGACATCGGCGTCCACCAGGACGGCCTGGTGCACATCTCCCGCATGGCCGACCGCTTCATCAGGCATCCCTCCGAGGTGGTGAAGGTGGGGGACGTGGTCAAGGTCTGGGTGGTCAGCGTGGACGAGAAGAAAAAGCGCATCGCGCTGACCATGGTGAAGGAGAAGCTGTAACCCGGACAGTATTGTATATATGAGAATGCTTCATGGGGGGCGCTCTTGGTGCGCCCCTATGAAGCATTTTCATATTTATACAGTCAATTACCTCTTGCCTGTGTGCTACATTTGTGATATAATCGTGCGTAAAGATAGTA
Source organism: Clostridia bacterium (assembly GCA_045658005.1). GTDB lineage: Bacteria > Bacillota > Clostridia > Christensenellales > Aristaeellaceae > UBA2862. The sequence continues at coordinate 30,883 of JAZOUD010000135.1, forward strand.
ACACAGCATTTACCGGCGAAAAGCCACGGGGTAGACAATATGGATAAGAAAAAACTGATCATCAGACCGCGTCGGTATGGCGCGGAAACCACGGTGATATCACTGCGATTACCGAAAGATATGATAAAAGTTATTGAGGACATCGCTGCGACAACGGGGAGAACCAGGAATGAAATTATGGTTATGTCTCTGGAGTATGCGCTGGACAACATGGAGGTAGAAGAAAAGTAGGAGGCTGTTACAGATGGCGAAGTTTGCGATTGCGTGCCCTGTGTGCGGCAAGTATGCCGAGGCGAAGACGGGCTTCTTTGCAAAGAAAAAGATTGAATGTGCCTGTGGCAATATCATCAACATCAGGACCGACAAGCTGGCGTCGCGCCAGTGCCCCCACTGCGGGAACCAGATCGTCTTCGACCAGACCAAGGGGGCCGATGCCCTCTGCCCGGTCTGCCACGCGCCGGTCAACACCATGTCGGAGCAGCAGCAGATGGAGACCTTCTCCTGCCAGCAGTGCGGCATACGGCTGAACGTGGTCAAGAGCGCGGCGAAATACGTCTGCCCGGTCTGTGACTTTGAGAACGACGTGCAGGAGCGACTCATGTCGGAGCGCATCCGCAGGGACGGCCTCGCCAGCATCATCAAGTACGAGGGCGACAACAACACCTTCATCTGGAAGCATCCCATCGAGGACTTCAACTACGGCTCCCAGCTGATCGTCCACGAGAGCCAGGAGGCCGTGTTCTTCAAGGACGGCCAGGCCCTCGACCTGTTCGGCCCCGGTCGCTATACCCTCGAAACCCAGCAGCTGCCGCTGTTGGAGAAGGTGTACAAGCTGCCCACCGACACCGAGGGCACCTTCCATTCCGAGGTCTATTTCATCAACAAGACGGTTCAGATGGCCATCAAGTGGGGCACGCCGGAGAAGGTGCGCTTCATCGACCCGCTGACGGGCACGCCGCTGCAGTTGGGCGCGTCCGGCGAGATGAACGTGCAGGTGTCCAACGCCCGCAAGCTGCTGGTCAAGCTGGTGGGCACCACGAACGGCATCTCCTGGGACGAGGGCGCGGGCCTGACGAAGTCGCTGCAGGCGTCCTTTAGGCCGCTGATCACCAACGCGGTCAAGGTCAACCTGGCTTCGGTGATCCGGGATGAGGCCATCGACCTGCTGGAGATCGACCAGAAGCTGGACCTCATCTCCGCCACCCTCCGCAAGGCCATCCTCCCCGGCTTCGAGGAATACGGCCTGACGATTCCCCAGTTCTACGTCAACAACGTCGTACTCCCCGAGGACGATCCGAATTTCAAGCGCATCCGCGAACTGCATACCATTACGCTGCAAACCCGCATCTACCAGGCCGAGGCGACGGTCAAGACCGCCCAGGCCCAGAGCGAGACGATGTACCGCACGGCTCAGGAGCAGAGCAAGGCCCAGATCGAGGCCGCCCGCCGGGAGGCCGAGCTACAGCGCCAGACGACGGAGACCGAGGTGGCCCGCCGCGAGGCCGAGCGCAGGGTCATCGCGGCCCAGGCGGAGGCCCAGGCCCAGCGGATGGCTGGACTCACCGAAGCGGAGATCATGGCCGCGAAGGGCTACAACCAGCGGGATGTGCTCCAGGCGGAGGTTCAGAAGGCCTATGCCGAGGGCATCGGCAATATGGGCCCGGACGTGGTCAACGGCGGCGGCAGCGGCGGCCTCATGGGCGATATGCTGGGCCTGGGCGTCGGCATGGCGGCCATGAACGCGGTCGCGCCGCAGATCGGCAATATGATGGGGCAGTTCAGCTTTGGACACCAGCCTCAACAGACGCCCGCAGCCAACCCGGACACCTGGGATTGTGCCTGCGGGCAGAAGGGCATCGCCAGCAAATTCTGCCCCAACTGTGGCACGAAGAAGCCCGAGCCCGCCGCCCCGAACACCTGGGACTGTGCCTGCGGCCAGAAGGGCAACGTCGGGAAGTTCTGCCCGAACTGCGGCGCGAAGAAGCTCGAGGCCCCGGCCGCTTGGGACTGCGCCTGCGGCCAGAAGGGCATAACCGGCAAGTTCTGTCCGAACTGCGGCACGAAAAAGCCGGAGCCCCAGCCCGCCACCTGGGACTGCGCCTGCGGCAATACGGGCATCACCGGTAACTTCTGCGACAACTGCGGTAGGAAGAAGGGGGAATAAGCCGTGAAGAACAGCACAAGGAGCCTCATCGTCATCGCCATCGCGCTGGTGGTTTTCAGCGTCGTCGCCTTTGCAGTACCGTTTGCGCACACGACGGCCTTCTGGGTCGCCTATGGCTTCGGAGCGCTGGCGATCCTGTTCCAGCTCTACATATTCAAGGTCTCCTTTGCCGGTGACGACGATGCCAGGAGCCGGTTTTACGGCTTTCCCATCGCCCGGCTCGGGGTGTACTATCTCGTGGCCCAGCTCATCGTGAGCGTCATCGAGATGGCACTTGCCAGGGTGATCCCCACGGGGGTCGCGGTGGCGGTCAACGTGCTGCTGCTCGCCCTGGCCGTCGTCGGCTGCATCACCGTGGACGCCATGCGCGACGAGATCATCCGCCAGGACGGCGCGCTGAAGAGGAACGTCGGCAATGTGAGGGAGCTCCAGTCCCTCTCAGCCGCGCTGGTGGGCCAGTGCGCCGACGCATCCCTGAAGCCCACCCTGCAAAAGCTGGCCGACGAGTTCCGCTACAGCGACCCGGTATCCTCCGAAAAGACGTTGGAGCTCGAGGAGGACATGAAGGTCCAGCTGGGCGACATCCAGCAGGCCCTGGTGGAGGGCGATTCCGACGGCGCGAAGAAGCTGTGCGGGAAGTTGATGGGGTGCTTGGCGGAGAGGAATAGGGTTTGCTCGGTGAGTAAGTAAAAGTATAGAATTATCTGTAATTTAGGAGGCAGAACAATGATCACCTTCAAATGCAAGATGTGCGGCGGCGACCTGCACCCGGAAGAGAACGCAACCACATGTGAGTGTGAATACTGCGGCAGCGTACAGACGATTCCTACAGCGGATAACGAGAAGAAGGGCAACCTTTTCAACCGTGCCAACCGCTTGAGGATGGCAGCTGAATACGACAAGGCGGCTGCGGTGTATACCTCTATCACGGCGGAATTCCCGGAGGAGGCTGAGGCTTACTGGGGACTGTGCCTGTGCAAGTATGGCATTGAGTATGTCGAGGACCCGGCGACGGCAAAGAAGATTCCCACCTGTCACCGCACCCGCTCGGAGTCCATTATGGATGACCCGGATTTCGATCAGGCTTGCGAGAACGCTGATGCTGTCGCAAAGCGCGTCTATCGTGAAGAGGCCAAGGCCATTGACAGGCTTCAGCAGGACATCCTTTCTGTCGTGGCCAATGAGAGCCCCTACGATGTGTTCATCTGCTACAAGGAGACGGACGACGACGGCCAGCGCACCGAGGACAGCGTGCTGGCCCAGGATATCTATGACTCGTTGACGGCGAAGGGCCTGAAGGTGTTCTTCGCCCGCATCACGCTGGAGGACAAGCTGGGCCAACAGTATGAGCCTTACATCTATGCGGCGCTGCATTCCGCAAATGTGATGCTGGCAATCGGGACTCAATTTGAATACTTCGACGCGGTATGGGTAAAGAACGAGTGGTCGCGCTTCCTGGACATGATGAAGAGCGACAAGTCCAAGACGCTCATCCCGTGCTATAAGGACATCGACGCCTATGATATGCCGCGCGAGTTCAAGAATCTGCAAGGGCAGGATATGGGCAAGCTGGGCTGGTTGCAGGATTTGACGCGAGGCGTGATGAAGCTGTGTCAGAAGGATGGTTCTGAGCCCATGCAAGTTTCCGCTTCTGTTGTACAGAATAGCAGTCCGACTATTGACAACCTGCTGCGTCGTGCTGAGGTATTTTTGGAAGATGAAAAATGGAATGATGCCAGGATCTATGCTGATAAAGTGCTTGACATGCAAGTGGAAAACGGTCAGGCGTATCTTGTGAAACTGCTGGCTGACCTTGAAGTAACGAACGAAGCCGCATTGAAAGGGCTGAAAACGCCTTTCGATGGGAACGAAAACTATCGCAAGATCAAGCGTTTTGGGGAAGAGGAATTGGTAAGTAGAGTCGACGGCTATTTGAGCGCCGTTCGCAAAACAAATGCGGACTTGAATAACAGGATTGCCGAGATAAAAAAGAGGTTTGAACAACAGCAGAGTATATATGTTCAAAAGCTGGAAGAAAATGAAAAGGCACAAAAAGCATATATAGAAAGCCAAAACAGTTTAGCACAAATAAGCAGTGTTATTTATGGGCTAAAGCGAGACTTGGAATATGCACGTGGTCCGTTTGACAGGAAAATACGTGCCAAGCTCGAACGAGAAATAGAAAGCAAGGAACAGGAATTGGAGACGATCAAGATTCAGGCTGAGAAGGCTGCGAAAGCTTTTAACGACGCGAAGAAGCAAGATATCGCAGAACCCAATCGGACTATGTATTATTATGAACTGGGGAATGCCTTTTTCGATACCAAGCGATATGAAGAAGCATACAGGTATTATGACAAGGTTAGAGGCTATGCAGATGTGAACAAAAGAATAGAAGGCATGACGAGCTATATACCCAATTTGGATACAAACCCAGGAGTAGAAACTGTGATTCAAAAGATATCGGATGTCAGAACTGCACAGGAAATGATTGAAAAGCTAAAGACCATAGGATTGTCACCAACAAGCATTGTGTACAAGCAAATCAGGGCAGTGCTTGAACGCAGAGCAGAGGTTGAGAGGTTCTATGGAGTCAACCATGAAAGTACCATGCTGGAATTGAAGAGCATCGAAGTGAAATGAAGGGTAGAATTGATATTCGGGTTTCAAACAATCGCGCTCTGTTCAGGTTTACATTGGAGCGAAACATCACCGTCGTGCGCCGCGACAGCGGCATCGGCAAGACGACGCTCTATGACATGATCGCCGAATACACGCGGCTGGGAGAGGACAGCGGCGTGCAGGTCAGCGCGCCTTGCCCCTGCGTGGCCCTTGTGGATATGGACTGGCAAAACCAGCTGAGTCACACGAAGGGCAGCGTGATCTTCATCGACGAGGGCGCTCATTATCTGGCCTCCCGTGAGTTCGCGGCAGCGATCCAGCAGACCGATAATTACTATGTCATCTTCAACCGGGAGAACCTGCATGAGCTGCATCAAAGGCAATAGGGAACAGGCAACAGGAAATACGATAGGGGATGCGCCGGAATGACGGTGAAGGAGGAACGAGCCTTGCAGAAAATAGGGAACAGGCGGCAAATAGCCTTGAAAAGAGCGATAAGTACCGCTCAAAATCCGATCATCCCCCCGCCGTTTTTCGACGACAGCTGGCGCGGGCCGGATACCCAACGGGGGCGATTTGTGCCCTGCCTGGAGAAGGACTGCGGCGGCAGGAAGGGCCTGGGCATGGACCCGGCCAAATTCGAGGTGTTGGCGGACTGGTGCTCCATGGGGCACCTGCCCTCGATGCGGCGGATGCGACAGCACTTTGAATCCCGCATCTCCCCGGAGGCACGGCGCCGCATGGAGGACTACCTGAACGACGAAGCCGAAACCCTGTTCGACTGGGACGATTGGCTGGAGGCCCGCCCCGACGATTGCTTCAACGTCCGCGCCTCTGCCTTCTGGCTTTGCCGCCTGGCCGAATTTGGAGACGAGGCGGCGAGGGCGGCGCTGGAGGCGCAGCCCCGGCTCGGGACGATGGCTTTTATGAAACTGCATCCCATACGCGGCTCCAACTGGCAGGCATGGTATAGCCCCGCTGCGCAGAGCGCAACGGGCGTGGTACGCCTCGGCCTGCTGGACCTGGCCAGGGCGGGGGGAAATATGCCCACCTCGAAGGTGGCGGACGGCATCTTCATGGCCGAGGGCTACGCCGGGGATTCCGGGTGGGATGAGACCGGCTTCGGCATGGAGGAGGAGTACGACTTTTACTACTTCGACGGGTACTACCGCCTGCTGAACGTGCTGCATGGCTGGTCCTACCGCTATGTGCGGGTGAACCGGGAGCGCATACTTGGGGAATGCCTCGCGAAGAAGAACGCCTTCGAGGCGGAGCGCAGGACATTCATGGCCCTCCACGCGAGCGACGGCGCGCCGTGCTGACGACTCAGATGAAGGCAGGGGCGGCACGAATCGGGACCGCGTGATTCCGATTGTGTCGCCCCTGCATTTTTCAGACCTTACTCATTGATAATCAGATCCTCAAACGCCCGCCTGTGCACCCACACCGACACGCTCCTGCCGTCGGTGAAGAACCGACCGACGCCGTCTTCGCCCACGGTGACGGGCTCGGTGCACTTGCCCAGCACGTCGTAGAAACGCTCGCCGGCGCAGGCGCTGCCCATGTCCATTTCGATACTGCCGCCCTCGGCGTCGCTCATCACCACGGCCATGCCCGAGTGTTCGTGCTCGATGTCGCCCTGGCGGGTCCAGCCCACGACGTGCTCGTCGTCAAAGTAGTCGGTCTGTTCGCCGTAGGCATACCAGCGGCGGGCCTTGATCAGCTTGCCAAGGTTGGGCACCATCAATCCGCCCTGGGGCGGGTTGCCGTAGTAATCGGAGTAGAACACGCAGGGCATGCCTTCCTTGCGCAGAAGGATCAGCGCGTAGGCCAGCGGCTTGAACCAGTCCTCGACGGTGGATTGCAAGGCCTGGCCGTGCTGGGTATCGTGGTTGTCCACGAAGGTGACGGCGGAGTAGGGTCGGGATTGCACCAGAGAGTTGTTGAAGATGTGTTTCAGGGCAAGCCGCCCCTGGGAGGCGTTGAAAAAGTTGTAGTGCAGCGCCGCGTCGAACAGCGCCATGCGGTTGTCCACCTGATCCAGGTAGTGGGTCAGGCGCTCCAGCTCGCCGCTCCAGTATTCGCCCACGGCGGGTACCGCCATGCCGGTGGCCTTGCGGATGTGGTGAAGCAGTTTGCTGTAGAAGGCGAAGCTGATGTGCTTGACCGCGTCCAGCCGCAGGCCGTCGATGTGGGTCTCGCGGATGTACCACTCCAGCCACTTCTTGGTCTCGCGGATCACCGCGGGGCTGTCCATGTCCACGTTCATGCCCATCAGGTAGTCGAAGTTGCCCCATTCCGGGTCCACGTCCCTGTGCCAGCGTTTGCCGAGGAAGCGGTACACGTGGCCGGGGGCGTGGGTCTTTTCGTCCCAGTCGGTGCCGGTGAAATGGGTGTGGTTCCATTTGAAGGTGCTGTACTTGCCGTTTCTGCCGGCAAAGTTGAACTTCGACCAGACCCGGATCACCTTCTCGTCCTCGATCTGCTCGTTGCGGTTCTCCGGGTCATCGCTGACGGCCACCACGTCCTCGGTCTCGTCGCCACCCATGCGGTGGTTCAGCACGATGTCGGCAAATACCCTTATGCCCGCCTTGTGGAAGGCGCTGACGGCGTCCAGGTATTCCTGCTTCGTGCCGTACTTGGTGCGCACGGTGCCCTTCTGGTCGAACTCGCCCAGGTCGTACATGTCATAGACGGCGTAGCCCACGTCCGCCTGGCTGGTGGCCTTGTAGGCCGGGGGCAACCAGACCTGGGTGATGCCCAGGTCGTGCAGGTTTTCCGCCTTCGCGGCGCACCGTCGCCACCAAAGCCCGTCGTTGGGCAGGTACCATTCAAAGTACTGCATCATCGTTTCATTGGTAAACATAATCCATATCCATAACCTGCGCGCGGATTAGGCCCGGCGCACAGGATCCTTTCATGTAATGATTCGGGAGTCCATCCTGAATTTCGATTATTATACTCAGGCTTTGTTGTTTTTCAAGGGCGAAAGGCGGGGAAATAAGGAGAAATGGTTATGGGAATGTGATTTATTGAACGCCGCGACGCAATACGACAATATAACATCAATTCGGTTTACTTCTCCCATTCAGGATGCTATCATAGTGAATGCAGTAATATGAAGCATTCCTGGAAGGACGATGGACGCATGGAAGAACGACGCTCGGGCAGCCGGAGGCTGCTGGGAAACGCGCTGCTTTTGCTGACGGCGCTGATCTGGGGCATGGCCTTCGTGGCCCAGCGGCAGGGCATGGACAGCATTGAGCCGATCACCTTCTGCGCGGCGCGGATGGCGCTGTCGACGGTGGCCGTGGGGCTGGTGGCGTTGCTGACGGGTCGCAACGACACCCGCCCGGAGCCCGAGCGCAAGCGCCGTGCCCGGGCCAGCCTGCTGGGCGGGCTGGGCAGCGGTGCGTTCCTGGCGGCGGCCACCGTGATGCAGCAGATGGGTCTGGTCACCACCACGGCGGGCAAGGCCGGGTTCATCACCGCCATGTACATGCTGCTGGTGCCCGTCGTCAACTTCGTGCTGTTTCGCAAGAAAAACACCTGGCTGGTCTGGCTGGGGGTGCTGGTGGGCGTGGCGGGCCTGTACCTGCTGTGCGTGAACGAGAATTTCAGCCTCACCAGGGGCGACGCCATGGTGTGCGTCTGCGCGGTGCTCTTCACCGGCCAGATCCTGTGCATCGACCACTTCGCCCCCGAGGCGGACCCCATCCGCATGTCCGCCGTGCAGTTCGTCGTCTCGACCGTCGTCTGCGGCGCGGCAGCCTTCCTGCTGGAGCAGCCCACCTGGGAAAAGGTGGCCTCCGCCGCCATACCGATACTGTACTGCGGCATCTTGTCCGGCGCGGTGGGCTATACGCTTCAGATCGTGGGCCAGCGCTATACCGATCCGACGGTGGCCTCGCTGCTGATGAGCCTGGAATCGGTGTTTGCCGCCATCGGCGGGGCGCTGGTGCTGGGCGAGCGCATGCGGCCCCGGGAGCTGCTGGGCTGCGTCGTGATGTTCGCCGCCATCGTGCTGGTGCAGCTGCCGCTGCCCGGCCAGAGGAAGGGGCGTGGCGCGGCGTGATCATCAGGGAAGCGCGGCTTGCGGACGCAGGGGAAATGCTGGACATCTACGCATGGTATGTGCGCCACACCGCCGTCAGCTTTGAATACGAGGCGCCGACCCCGGATCAATTCCGAGAACGCATGGCCGCCACGATCGCCAGATATCCATGGCTGGTGGCCGAGGAGAACGGTCGCCTGCTGGGCTATGCCTGCGCCGGGACCTTCAAGGACCGGGCCGCCTACGACTGGTCCTGTGAGACGACGATCTATCTCGACAGAAATGCCCGGGGCCGGGGCATCGGGCGGGCGCTGTATGAAGCGCTGGAGGTGGCCCTCGGGTCCATGGGCGTGCGCAACCTGTACGCCTGCATCGCCCTGGCCGACCCCGAGGACGAATACCTGACCCTCGACAGTCCCCGCTTCCACGAACACATGGGCTATGTCACCGTCGGCCGCTTCCACAGGTGCGCCAGCAAGTTCGGACGGTGGTACGACATGGTATGGATGGAAAAGGCCATCGCAGGACACGGGGACAATCCCGGAACGGTGGCGCCTTACAAAGTGGGAGATGGGCTGAAAGCATAACGAGGAATTCCTCGTTATGCTGACTGATCGGGCTCGGCTCGATCAGTCAAAAGTCGCATGGATACGCAAAGGGGTTTGTTTGTGCAACGTTTTGTCAACCTCGTCCTCCTGTTCTTCGCCTATGCCATCGCAGGCTGGTGCATGGAGGTCTGCATGAAGTACCGAAGGTACCGCCGGTTCATCAACCGGGGCTTCCTGACGGGCCCCTGGCTGCCCATCTATGGCTTTGGGGCGGTGCTGATCACGCTGGGCGTGGATGCGATCGCGGGGATCGAGCATTCCATGGGCACCACGTTCCTGATCGCCTTCGTGCTTTGCGGCACGGTGGAATACGTGTCCAGCTGGATCATGGAGCGGCGCTTTCATGCCCGCTGGTGGGATTACAGCCGCAAGCCCATGAACCTGAACGGGCGGATCTGGATCGGCAACCTGATGCTCTTCGGCCTCGGGGGCGTGTTCGTGGACAACCTGGCCAATCCGCTGCTGTTACGCGCTTTTGACGGCGCGGGCCTGCGGGCGCGCACGGTCGTCGCCTGTTTCTTGCTGGCGGTGTTCGCGGCGGACTATGTGGTGACCCACTGCGTGCTAAAGCTGATCAAGACCGGCGTGGAAAGCAGCGAAGCGGACAACACCGAGCTGATCAACCGGGAGGTCCGGCTGTTGCTCAGTGACCGAAATTACTTCTACAAGCGCTTCGCCGACGCGTATCCGGATGTCATCTACCGCACGGAGCGCATCACCGAGCGGATGAACGCCATTCGCGCCGAAACCGGGAAGCTGCGCAGGGAAGCCGAAGCCCGAAGGGACGCGATGGCCCGGAAGCTGGCGCAGGGCCGGGAGCACCTGGCTGCCGCGCTGGAGCCCATCGGCAACATCAAAAATACCCTCGTCCGCGACCGGCAGGCGCTGATCGAGCTGCTCTATGACGAGACCCCGGCCAGCGAAGAAATGAAGTCTCTGAAGGGCGGCATCGACCGCAGCCGGGAGCCCTGAAGGGCTGCCCTGCGCGGTAGAGCCGCAAAGCCCTGACCAACCCAGTAACAGTATCCGCTTACATGGTGTAAGCGGGTTTTTTTAGTGCGTCAGGCATGGTACGATCTTCCCGCTGTGGATCATACTGGTCTCCTCGTTCACCAGCGAGGTGGCGCTGACCACCTACGGCTACCGGCTGTGGCCGCTGGAGTTCTCCACCACCGCTTACAGCTACCTGTTCAAGGGCGGCTCGATCATCATGACC
>JAZOUD010000136.1:0-11751 GCA_045658005.1 Clostridia bacterium
TACAGGTCGGGCTTCACGCCGATGTACTTGCAGGCCTCGTAGACCACCGGGACCACGTCGCCGTGGATGGCCGCCACGTGGTGGATGTAGGGGCCTTCGACCACCTTCGCCTCCAGGCGCCTGAGGTTGTTGACCTCGACCCACACATAGGTGCCGCGGGTCCAGGGGCCGTCGATGCCCCGGGCGTGGCCCAGCAGGATCGAATACTCGCCGTCGTCGCCGTCGAAGCGCACCAGGCTCATGGGGCCGTGCTTGGCCTCGGCGGACACCGCGCCGTTCTGGGGGAAGGCCACCGGCACGCAGATGCTGGGCTTCTCCTTCGCCACGCTGATCGGCCAGGGGCCGCAGTGCTGCAGCAGCTCGCCGTTGTCGTTGTCGGGATGGCGCACGGTCCAGTCGCTGAACATGACCCGGCGCTCGCCCATGGCGGCGGCCTCGGCGATCAGCTGGCTGATGGCGCCGTGGATGTCAGTCTCGCAGATGACCGGGATGCCCTCTTCGTTGAGCAGCGCGTTGGCGGCGCAGGGCATGATGTGGATCTCGTCCTGCAGCGCGTTCCAGCACTGGATGGCGATGGCGTTGCAGCCGTACTTCGTGGCCAGGCTCTTCATGGCCACCTTCAGCGCGGCGACCTCGGTAAGGCCCTGCTCGTCGATGGAGCAGGTCATGTTCGCGTGGCAGTAGTCCACCACCTTCTGAACCTCGTTCTTCTCTGCCTTCCACTTGCGCATCTCGGCGTACAGCTCCGGCAGCGGGATCGGCGCCAGTTGGATGTTGAACTTTTCCAGCAGCTCGCCCTCGTTGCACATGGTGCTCCAGAAGTCGAAGGGACGCGGCCCGATCTGCAGGATGCGGGTGCTGCGGAACACCTTGACCACGTTGCACACGGCCAGGAAGTCGCGGATGCCCCGCTCGAACTCCGGGTCCTCCAGGTTGCAGTTGTTCATGTAGGTGAAGGGCACCTTGAAGCGGCGCAGCACCTTGCCGGTGGCAAACAGGCCGCACTGGCTGTCGCGCAGGCGCATGCCCTTCTCGTCCGGGCGCTCGTCCCGGGGGCCCCACAGCAGCACCGGCACGCCCAGGGCCTTGGCCAGGCGGGCGCACTCGTACTCGGTGCCGAAGTTGGCGTGGGGAATGAACAGGCCGTCCACCTTTTCACGCTTGAACTTTTCGATGATCTTCTCCAGGCCCGCGTCGTCGAACAGCAGGCCCTCGTCGTTCACGTCGTCGATGTCCACGAAGTCGATGTTCAGCTCACGCAGCCGGTTCGCGGTCAGCTTGCGGTATTCCAGCGCGGCCGGCGCGCTGAATATGGCGCGCCGCGTCGGCGCATAGCCCAATTTGATATTTGCAGCCATGATATTATTCCTTTCTTATTTAGCCTCATTCCGCGCCTGCAGCGCCATCTTGGCCTGCAAATTGCGCTGGGTCTGGTCGATGACGACGGCGAGAATGATCACGACGCCTCGGATGATCTTCTGCCAGAACTCGGAAACGCCGCACATGGTCATGCCGTCGTTGATGACGCCGATGACGAACGCGCCGACGATGGTGCCCACGATGGTGCCGGAGCCGCCGGCCATGGAGGTGCCGCCCAGTACGGTGGCCGCGATGGCGTTCATCTCCCAGCCGTCGCCGGAGGCGGGATGGGCTGCGGACAGCTGCGCGGTGTTGATCAGGCCGATCCACGCGGCGCAGAAGCCGGAGATGATGTAGACCAGTATCTTCACCCGGTCGGCCTTGATGCCCGACAGCTTGGCGGACTTCTCGTTGCCGCCCACGGCCAGTATGTGCCAGCCGATGTGGGTGCGCTTGAGCAGCACCGCCGCCAGTATGGCCAGAACCGCGAACACATACACGCCCGCGGGCACGTTCAGCCAGTTAGTGCCCAGCGCCTTCAGGCCCACGTTGCCCAGGCCCTCGTAGCCGGAGATCTTCGAGAACGTCGCGCCGTTGGAGCGCAGGTTCGCCAGGCCCCGGCAGATGTACATGGTGCCCAGCGTGGCGATGAAGGCCGCCACGTTCAGCTTGGTGATGATCAGGCCGTTGATCAGGCCGATCAGGCAGCCCACCAGCAGCATCAGCACGATGACGGCGGGCACGGTGAAGTAAATGGTCTTGCCGCCAATGGTCAGGCCCTCCTGGATCAGGCCGCCGGCCAGCATGCCGGTCAGGCCGACGACGGAGCCCACGGACAGGTCGATGCCGCCGGTGATGATGACGAAGGTCATGCCCAGGGCCAGTATGCCGTACAGCGCCACGTGCTTGGCGACCATCGTCAGCGTGCTGGGCTGCAGGAAGGAAGACGACGCAAAGCTGAAGAAGATGACCAGTATGATCAGCACGATGAAGGTACGGCCCTTCAACAGGGTCATCAACAGCTGGTTGTTGTTCTTTTTCATATTCATACCACTCCTGTCTTACGCACTCTTTCCGGTTCCGAGGCCGGCGTAGGAGGCCCGAACGAGGTTGTCCTCGGTGATATCGCTCCCCGTCAGCTCCGCGGTGCACTTCCCGTTGGAAAGCACATAGATGCGGTCGGCAATCGCCATGATCTCCTTCAGCTCCGAGGAGATGACGATGATCGACAGCCCGCGCTCGGAGAACTCGTGAATGATCTCAAAGACCTCCGTCTTGGCGCCGATGTCGATGCCGCGGGACGGCTCGTCCATCAGCAGCACCGTGGGATGGGTCATCAGGCCCTTGGCGATGACCACCTTCTGCTGGTTGCCGCCGGAGAGGGACAATATCGGCAGGTGCTTGTCCGCCACCTTGATGTGCAGGTCCCTGATCTGCTCGTCCACGGCCTTTTCCTCGGCGGGGTAGTTCATCAGGAAGCCCTTCAGGAAGTCGGTTAGCGAGGCCAGCGAGGCGTTTTTACAGATGTCCAGGCTCTGCACCAGGCCCTGGCGCTGCCGGTCCTCCGGCACCAGCGCGAAGCCGGCGTTCAGCTGGTCGGCGATCTGGCCGATCTTCATGGGCTTGCCCTGGTAGATCACCTCTCCGGTGTGCTCGGGGCGCATGCCCATGAGGCATTCGAACAGCTCGCTGCGGCCTGCGCCCAGAAGGCCGTAGATGCCCAGCACCTCGCCCTTCTTCAGGTACATGCTCACGTCGTCCAGCAGCCAGCCGCCGCCGGTCTTGGGCAGGCGCAGGTGGTTGACCTCCAGCACCTTTTCGGCCTTGTCCAGGTCGATGCTCCGCGTAAAGCGGTGGTACTGGGTGTTCTTGCCCACCATGTTTTCCACGATCCAGGACAGGTCGATGTCCTTGATGTCGGCGTCCGCCACGTACTTGCCGTCCCGCAGGATGGTGACGTGGTCGCCGATCTCCATGATCTCCTCCAGGCGGTGGGAGATGTAGACGATGGATATCCCCTGCTCCAGCAGCTCGCGCATGATCTTGAACAGCACCTTCACCTCTGCCGCGGAAAGGGAGGAGGTGGGCTCGTCCATGATCAGCACCCGCAGGTCGTTCTCCACCAGGTTGCGGGCGATCTCCACCATCTGCTGCTGGCCGACGCGCAGGTCGCCCACCATCGTCTCGGGGGGAATCTCGTGCTCCAGGTGCTTGAGTATCCGCTTCGCGCCCTCGATGTGGGCCTTGTCGTCCAGGAACAGGCCCTTGCGCTTTTCGTGGCACATGAAGATGTTCTGGTAGACGGTCAGGTTCTGGAAAAGGCTCAGCTCCTGGTGGATGATGCCTATGCCCTTGGCCCTGGCGGCGTTGGTATCCTTGAAGTAGACCTCCTCGCCGTCCATGTACATCTTGCCGGCGGAGGGCTGCTCGATGCCCGCGATCATCTTCATCAGCGTGCTCTTGCCCGCGCCGTTCTCGCCAATCAGCACGTTTACCTTGCCCTTGAGCAGGTCGAAGGAAACCTGGTCCAGCGCCTTGGTGCCAGGGTAGATCTTGTCGATCTTTTCACAGTGGAGCACTACATTGGGATCATCAAACATTGCGCGCCCTCCTGTCATTCAATCGTGATCGCCACGGGCGTGACCGTCACTTCCTTGCCGGAAGCCGAGGCCGCGCCGACGATCTGCACGGTCTTGCCCTGGATGCCCTCGTCGATGGCCAGCGGGACCACCACCAGCTCGTCCAGCTGGCTGTTCAGCGCCTTGGCGTACTGGCTCCATTCGGTCTGGTTGGTGAAGTCGGCAAAGCCCTTCACGGTCTGGGCGTCGCGCACGTCGGTGCCGGAATAGATGCTGCCCAGCTGCACGGTGAACACGGCGTCGCCGGAATAGCCCTCGGGCACGACGGTGATGGAATTTTTCTTGCCGCCGGCCTTGGAGACGAATTCGCTGACGGTGCCCTTGATGCTCACGGCGGTGCCGGGGCCGATCGCGGCCACGTCCAGCGCAGCGATATCCTGCGCCTTGCCGGTGATCTCACTGACGACGCTCTCCCAGTCGCCGCTGGAGGAGGCGTTGGCGTCAAACGCCACCTCGCCGGTGTACTGGCCCTCGGTGCCCTTGTCGATCACCTTCGCGGACAGGGCCAGAAACACCACCAGCACCACGGCCAGGGCGATACAAATGATTGTCTTCTTATTCATGACAGCGTTCTCCTTTGCTTCAACCGGGTAGAAATATGGCGGGGATGAAAGACCATCCCCGCCAAACGGGTTTCAATCAGGTATCAGTCGCCGGAGTACACGAAGGCGGACAGCTTGTCCACGTTCTCAGCGGTGATGGCCACGCAGGGCACCAGCTGCTTCTCCTGCTCGGGCAGGGTGCCGTTCTTGATGTAGGCGTCGGCCTCCTCGATGGCCAGCTCGGTGATCGCGGCGATCTGCTGCAGGGCGGTGCCGACCATCTTGCCGTCCTTGATGTAGGCGGCAGCCTCGTCAGAGCCGTCCAGGCCGATGATCTTGATGTCCTCGCGGCCGGCGTCGATGCAGGCCTGGGTCGCGCCGCAAGCCATGGTGTCGTTGCCGCAGATGATGCCGGTGATCTCGGGATGCTCCTGCAGGATGGCTTCGGTCTTCTCATAGCCCTGGGTCTGATCCCAGTTGGCGGACTGCTGCGCCACCATCTCCAGCGTGTCGTACTCGTCGATCACGGCGTGGTAGTTGTCGGAGCGCACGTGGCAGTTGGTGTCGGACTCCAGGCCCAGCAGCTCGGCGTACTTGCCTTCGTAGTTCATGGCCTCGACCCACTTCTCGGCGATGGCGGCAGCGCCCTGAGCGTTGTCGGCGACGATCTGGGCCTTGGCGAGGCCGGACTCATTGATCTCGCGGTCGATCAGGAACACGGGGATGCCCGCGTCGTCGGCCTTCTTGACGGCCTCGATGGAGGCGTCGGCGCCGGCGTTGTCGCAGATGATGGCGACGGCCTTGTCGTTGATGGCGGCCTCGAACATCTCCAGCTGCTTGGCAGCGTCGTCGTCATGGGACATGCACTTCACTTCGTAGCCCAGCGCTTCCGCCTTCGGCGCGCCGACATCCTGCTCGGTCTTGAAGAACGGGTTGGAGGTGGAGGGGGTGATGATGTAGATGATGCCTTCGGCGGACGCGAACGCGGCCAGGCTCATCACGAGAACCAGTGCCAGGACGATGGAACAGATCTTCTTCATGGGGTTATCCTCCTTTTATTCTCGGCCCCTCGGCGGGGCCAGTCGCTCATCGCGGTTTATCACCGCTTGCAATATCATTATAACCCTTTAGGTACTAAATTTCAATAAATTATTGAGATGAAATTGACTAAATTCACTAAATCACATATAATGGAATTGAGGTGATACGATGTCCATCACGGCAAAGCAGCTGGCCGCGAAGCTGGGCCTTTCCGAATCTGCGATCTCCCTGGCGCTCAACGACAAGCCGGGGGTCAGCCGCGAAACGCGAATGCGCGTCATCGAGGCGGCGAAGGCCTACGGCTACGACTTTTCCAAAAAGGCCTCCGCGGCCACCGGCAGGAAGGGCACGATATGCTTTGCCATCTATAAAAAGAGCGGCGCCGTTGTCTCGGACACGCCCTTCTTTTCCACATTGACGGACGGCATCAGCATGGGCTGCCGGCGGCAGCACTACGACTGCGTGGTGCGCTACCTGTACGAGGACGACGACATCGCCGACCAGGTGTACACCCTCGGCGCTTCCCAGTTTTCCGGGATCATACTGCTGGCCACAGAGATCGACGAGGGAACGCTCAAGGGCTTCAACCGTCTCAGCATCCCCATGGTCGTGCTGGACGCCTATTATGAAAAGCTGAATTTCAATTTCATACTGATCAACAACGTGCAGGGGGCCTACATGGCCACGGAGCACCTGATCAAGAAGCGGCGCACCCAGCCGGGCTACCTGCGCTCGGACTACTGGATCAGCAACTTTGAGCAGCGCGCCGACGGCTTTTACAAGGCCATCCGCGCCGCCGGCATGTCCACGGCCAAATCCCAGGTCCTGCGGCTGACCCCCTCCCAGGAGGGGGCCTACGCGGATATGAAGCGGCTACTGAACGCGGGCGAGAGGCCGGTGGACTGCTACTTCGCCGACAACGACCTGATCGCCATCGGCGCGATCCTGGCCCTGAAGGAGGCGGGCTATCGCGTCCCGGAGGACGTGGCCGTGGTCGGCTTCGACGACATGCCCGCCTGCGAATACATGGACCCCCAGCTGACCACGATCATGGTGCCCAAGCTGTTCATGGGCGAGACCGCCGCCATGCGGGTCATCCAGCTGATCGAGGGCGCCAACACCCAGCCGCTGAAAATCGAGGTCTCGACAAAGCTGGTCAGGCGAAGGAGCGTGTAGGGGGTGGATTGGTCACAGATGTGAGGTCCTGCCCGCGTTCAATCGTATATCGGGCAGGCTCCCTGCATTGGGAAACAGACGATCGGCATCGCCAGTCATGATATTATTGAAGCCTTTCCGGTTCTGTCTCCTGAAGAATCTGCGCCAGCACCTTGTAATCCAGATACTGTATCCCCTCCACGCCGTCGTGAATCATCTCTGCGAGATTGCTGCTGTAGTATATGTCCATTGCCTTTTCCAGCGAAATGTCATGCTGATCGGCAATGTAGGCAATCAATCGTTCTTCCAGGTTTTCCTGATAGGTTTGCTCCAGAATCAGATCATCCACGCTTTACACCTCCAAATATCCTTCGAAGCGCAATAACATGTCAATCGCCTTTTGTGTAATGAAAGCAAGCTGGTCATAATTCGGATAGACTCGGATTTCCTTTAGCGCCCTTTCCTTATCCCAGATACCGGAATGATACATGTCGACTACGCGGAAAACCTTGTCGTTGGCGACCTTTCCAATAATCAGGTCATAATCCTGGTAGCCCAACTTGCCATCCCGGCAATCGCACACAAATTCGATCCAATCCGAAAGGTCGTCGGGGAATCTCTTGACCTGAAGCTCTGTCATGTCATCATCCATCTGATACAGGTTGACGATAGCCCTGCCGCCATCCAAGACAACCTTGCGTCGCGTCCAGCGCTCTGCCTGCTCCCTGACCGTGGTCACGTAAAATCCCTTTCCGAAATCCAATGCACGAAAGGAATGGAGAATGTCCGGCTGACGCACAACTTCGGATGAGCCGTGAGAGACGATCATACCGCGATCCCTCTGTTTCTCAGATACTTTTCAATATCATCCAATACATATGCGCTGGACTGTGTATGCAGCACGCCATAATGTGGGACAAGATAGGTATCTATGCAGCCGGATTCCTTGAGCTTCCTGTAGACCGCTGCCGGAGAAATCCCCCATTGATTGGCGCAACGGTGAATCATATATACCACAAAGGCCATTGAATCTTTGTTCATGCCTGGCTACCTCCGAGCGTTTCTGAATCAATTATACCATGTAAGGGAAACGACTACAAGAAAAAACAAAAGCTAAAAACCTGGAGTAGGAAACTCACAACGTAAGGAAAGACAGGTAAGCAGAGGACGGGAGAGAAACGCTTCGAATGCAGACAGAGGAGGGTCGGGAAGAGGACGGAAGAAGAGAAGGCAAAGCAAACAGGCAGGCAGAAGTCTGTCAAAAAGGAGTATGCAAATGAAAGAGAGAGAACCCGAGCCGAAGGAAGAGGGGCGATCAGGCGCGGTTCTGGAGATGATTCAGGCGTTTGAGCAGGGCCGGAAAGAAATCGTCGTTGAGCTTGGCACGCTGGCGAATGAGGGCGGAAGCGGGCCGTTGGAACCGTACCCGCTGACTCCCACTGTAACGCATCAGAATCTGAAGTAGATAAACGGATTGTAAGTTCCTCCGATCAAAAACAGGATTGAAGTCACAAGAATCAGCAACATACAAATATCGTTGACGATATTAACCGCTGGTATCTCTTTCTGAATAAACGGAAAAATTCTGTTTCTGATCCATACCCAAAGAGGAGAAGCGGCAATAAAACCAACAACAAGGAACGGAATATATCCCCAGAGGTTCAACGAGGCGATGGTCACTGGGTTGGTAACTTCTCTGCCTGCAAAGAATAGTCCTGCAACAAATTTGAGCATATCCTTTATGGAATAACCATCGCACATGAAAATGCTCCAGCCAACCATAACCGCAAGGAAAGTAATCAGCCAACCAAGCAGTTTGGGAAGTCTTTTATGAATATCTGTTACCTTCTCGAAGATGATGAGAAAACCATAGTAGACACCCCAGATAACAAAATTCCAAGCAGCCCCATGCCATAATCCCGTCAGCGCCCAGACAATACATATATTCAGTATCCATCTTGCCTTGCCAACACGATTACCGCCGAGAGGGATATAAACATATTCCCGGAAGAACCTTCCGAGTGTAATATGCCATCTGCGCCAGAATTCCGTGACGGATTTTGACGAATAAGGATCTTTGAAGTTTTCCGGAAAATGAAAGCCGAAGATAGCTCCCAGTCCTATCGCCATTTCAGAATACCCGGAAAAATCAAAATAGATCTGAATGGTGTAGGCTATTACACAAAGCCACGTCATACCTGTTGTAAGCGAAGCCAGAGCATTGTCCTGAACTGTGCTTGCAATGTAGCCAGCCTGGTTGGCCAGGAGCACTTTTTTACCCAGACCAATGATGAATCGGCCTGTACCATACTGGATGTTCTTCCAGCTTATGTCCGGTGTTTCAATTTCTTTTGCGATTTCTTCATATTTTACAATTGGGCCTGCAATAAGTTGGGGGAAAAACATAATGTAGAGTGCAAAAAGAAGAGGGTTTCGCTGTTGCTCAATTTTGCCCCGATAAAGATCAACGACATATGTAAGCACTTGAAAAGTGTAAAATGAAATGCCAATCGGCATCACGATATTGGGAATTTGTATTGCTGAACCGCCGATAACATTATTTATATTTCTCGCCAAGAAGCCGGCATACTTTGTTATGATAAGCGGGATAACGTTGACGAGGATGGCAACGATCAATGCGAGCTTATTCCTGTTTTTTACAAAGCGCGACAGGAACCATGTTATTATAATGCAGCCAACAATCAGGAAGATATAGAGTGGTTCGCCTGTGGCATAGAAAATAAGCGAGAACGCAAGAAGAATGTATTGCCGGACATTCTTCCATGTTTTTGGCGTGACGAAGTATATAATGCATAGAACCGGCAGAAATACAATCAGGAAGGACAAGCTCGAGAAAACCATTATTCATCGCCCTCCTCAAATGTAAACATGTATTCTTCTGTGCTCCACATGCTTTTGTGAGAGCTGATCAGAAGAGTATCGATGTTGTATCTCTTAATTAAATCATCAATTGGATTGTCCTTGAGAACGCGGTAATCCACATAAACCAACGTGCTGAAGTTCGAAGCAAGCAGATCCCGTATCGCTCTGTTATAAGAGTCGCCGCAGATAAGCAGATTTCTCCCGTTTCCTGCGGTATTACGTATGATGTATGGGTACTGCTCTGCGTACCATACTCCATCTACACCAATGGCAATATGATACATTGTGATGTAATGATCAGTATCAATATCCTTATTAATTTTTCCCTTCCGATATCTATCGTAAATACCCATGCAAACCGCTTCGATTTCCTCATGCGTTTCTGAATTGAAGATGGCGTAGGTTTCCTCGGGATAGTCATATTCATAGAAGGAAAATGAGTCGTATCCTCCCTTGTATAGTTCGCCAAGTCCTCTGCCATAGCTTCCAAGGTAGACAAAGTCATAGGTTTCAGAAACACGATTTTCAGACAAAGGCACCAACAGATCACCCATTTGGAAATCCTTGTTCATCATTGTGTAGATATCCTCATATCCCCTTTGGGCACCGCGATGATTCCAATGGTGATCGGTTTTATAGTGCATATCCATATAATCATCAAGATCCCGATAAACAAGATGATCGCATCTAACATAGCTCGGTATCGCATCAAGAATCTGCTGATAATGATCTGCAGTTTTTGTGCCGATATAGTTTTCCCACCATGGCATGTCATAAGCCTGAGAAACGAAGTAGACGTAAAATTTCAGATCGGGGAATTCTTTATGCAGGCGTTCAATCTGATTCACATGCAGACTGACAATATCCGGATTCATCGGATTTGTGGGAGGGAATTCTGTAATATAGTTGGTGTCCTCGATCATCTGATATTTGCCAATGGCGGTCAGTGAGTACTGATTTTCGGCCTTTGGCATAATACTTTTTACAGCGCTCGAAGCTATTGCCTCGGAGGTGTTAAAAATACCGAGATAGCTCTTTACTAATTTTTCTCTGAATGGAAATTGGTCAGAAAGGGCAGCGTCAAGTCGTTCAACAGGGCTCTTCCGATAGGTGATTGATTCCGGTTCGGGATGAATAACCATATCGAATGTTGCCATGGAGCGGTTTTCGCTGCTCTCCATTTTCAAAGAAGGTACAAAAAAAGAGCACAAAAGCAATATGAGCAGTGCAAAGACAATCATTGTCGAGCTTCGGTATTTCATCAGGAATCGTCTCCCTCCAAATCTGGATACTGTAAGTCTTTTCGTTAATGTTTAACACTTTATATACATATTATGCACCAAAAGGAACATCCTCTTAGCGCAAAGAAACTGCTGTCACCAGCTCAGGGCAATCGCATTACGGAAGCAGTGATAAGTATACCACAGTACAATCGATAAGTCAATCTACAGCAGGGCAACCGCATGATTTAAAAGAGTGTTTCAATGATACGGGGAGTCAGCGGGGACGGTTTCAACGGCATTGACTTAAGGAAAGACAGGTAAGCAGAGGAAGGGAGAGAAACGCTTCGAATGCAGACAGAGGAGAGGCGGGAGAGGTCGGAAGAAGAGAAGGCCAAGCAAACAGACATCCTTGAATGTGAATGGAACACCCACTTTCAAGGTCGCATTTTCCTCATCTCATTAATTCAATGAGACAAACGCGGCAACACAAAATCGACCATTTGTCAACTGCTCCCGGCAATTTGTCTGTTATTGTAACTATTCAATCCCGTACTCCCTCCGACCCGCTGGACGCTTCGCTAGGCCTTCGGCCACGCGGGCCACCTCCCTCTAGGAAGGAGGCTTTTGGTGTGCATTTACACCTTATAGGCTCCCTCTCAGAGGTGTGCGCAGCCATGCCCTTGGGCAGAGCTGGCTGGCCATTTTCAGGAAAAGGACTACCGACACGCAGGCGTGCCCAAAAGAACAGCAGTGGTACAGAACAGTTGAATCGAGTAGGAGGGGGTGATTAGCCCCCGTCCTCTCACCGCACCGTACGTACCGTTCGGTATACGGCGCGTCCAACACAAGCAGATTGAATAGACTCGTAGGCAAGGGAGAGATCAAAGAAACCTGCGCGTGCGAGTCTTT
>JAZOUD010000137.1:0-3544 GCA_045658005.1 Clostridia bacterium
GAAGCGGCAATACCCCTGATTTCCTCCATTTTGTACAATACCTCTTGTATTATTCAGGCTTTTGTCTCACATATGTTCCAGTTCATCCGGCCTACCTGTTGATTATGCTTCTGACCCCCCCCATTTCTTCAGTGGTCTCGAACCGTCCCCTTGTCCCACGGGCTATCCTTTATTCCTCCGCAACATGTGTGCCATTGTGGATAAGACTTCGATTTCGTCCTCTGCCAATCCGGTTACATCGATCAACCTGTGGTTATCCCCGCCATAAAGCATGTATTCCACGGATGTATCAAGAACTCTGCAAATCTCAAACAGCACGTCGTAGGAGGGCAGGCGCTCTCCACTTTCATAGAAGCTGACCATTGATTTGGAAACGCCGATTCGCCCTGCAAGCTGTTGCAGGGAAAAACCTTTGTCTATACGGAGTGTACGCAGCCTTTCACCAAATGCCTGTTTGTTCATTTACAGTGTCTCCATTATAACGAATACTCTCCGTCTATTCTATTATATTTTAAGTTGATTTATGGTATACGATATGATATACTATATGTGTACCTCGGTTCATGCGTTGTTTACATCATACAAGGAGACTGATTTTATGAAAAAGATGCTGTTTGCGGTTATTCTTTTGCTTATATTAAGCAATGTCAATGTATATGCACAGACAGATACCGAGATACTTTTCAGGGATATGCCTTGGGGCACATCATTTTCTGAGCTAAAGAATATTTTCCCTGACTTTGAAGATCTGTATTTCAATACGGATGAGAATATCCCAGCCGTCTGTGATATTGAACGCATCATCACGATATCCTCTGATTCAAAATTAGAGCACGGTATCAGTGGATATTCCGATTATTACCCTTCGGATATGTCAGTTGCCGGATATCCGCTTGATTGTATCACTTTTTTCCTTGTCAAGCCTGTAATCGATGGGAAACTGGAGACTGCTGAAAGCAGGTTAAAGTGTTATGCAGTCAGATACACATTCAACCCAAACGATATTGATTCCTCGGCAAATGATCTGACAGAGAAACTAAGTGGTTTATATGGCGAACCGGACCAGTTTGGGAATGCGGCTAATTCGTTTCATAAATGGCAATATACGGTTTGGAAGGGGTCAAACAATACAGGGGTCGCGTTATCTGTGGGTAAGCCCATCAAGGCTATGCCACCCTTTGTTGTTGATACCATAAATATTAACTACTTTATATATGATGGAGATGTGTGGTTAAAGGCTGCTTCAGACATTCAAAGAGATAATTTACAGGCGGAGAGAGACGGAAATACCTCTGGACTCTAAACATCGCGAGTGGGACAAGGGGACGGGTCTCTTGTCCCACTTTCCAAGCGAAATTAGCTCCGGAAGTGGGACAGAAGAACCGTCCCCTTGTCCCATTTTTCCGTCTGTCATCAAACGATCAGGGCCGCACGCTTTTGCGTGCGGCCCTGCATGTCTTCAATCTATCCGTTCTTCTTCCGGGCCTCCAGCTTCTTGCGTGCCTCGGTGCCCAGGATGCGCTTGCGCATGCGGATCGACTTCGGGGTGATCTCCACCAGCTCGTCGTCGTCGATGAATTCCATGGCCTCCTCCAGGGTGGGGATGTGGACGCCGGTGATTTTGAGGGCTTCCTCGGCGGCGGCGGAGTTGCGGCTGTTGGTCATGTGCTTCTTCTTGCACACGTTCACGTCGATGTCGCCCGGGCGGGAGTTGCG
The DNA here is from genome assembly GCA_045658005.1 of Clostridia bacterium. Classification (GTDB taxonomy): domain Bacteria; phylum Bacillota; class Clostridia; order Christensenellales; family Aristaeellaceae; genus UBA2862. Next base: position 1,717 of record JAZOUD010000137.1, read on the forward strand.
CCCGATGATCATGCCGTTGTACACCTTCACGCCCGCTTCGATGAACAGCTCGCCCCGGTCCTGGATGTTGAACAGGGCGTAGGGGGTGGAGACGCCGTCCTCCCAGGCCACCAGCGCGCCCACGTTGCGGGTGGGGATGTCGCCCTTGACCGGCTCATAGTCCTCGAACACGGCGCTCATCACGCCCTCGCCGCGGGTGTCCGTCAAAAATTCGCTGCGGTAGCCGAACAGGCCGCGGGACGGCACGAGGAACTCCAGGCGCATGCGGCCCTCGCCGTTCATCGAAAGCAGCGTGCCGCGGCGGCGGCCGATCTTGTCGATCACCGCGCCGGAATACTCGGTGGGCACGTCGCACACCAGCCGCTCCATGGGCTCGCATTTGACGCCGTCGATCTCCTTGTACAGCACCACCGGCTTGGTCACGGCGAACTCGTAGCCCTGGCGGCGCATGTTCTCGATGAGGATGGACAGGTGCAATTCGCCCCTGCCGTACACCCGGAAGGCGTCGGTGCTGTCGGTCTCCTCCACGCGCAGGGAGACGTCCGTCAGGGCCTCCTTCTCCAGCCGCGCCCGCAGGTGGCGGCTGGTCACGTAGGTGCCCTCGGTGCCGGCGAAGGGGCTGTCGTTGACGCAGAAGGTCATGGAGATCGTGGGCTCGTCGATCTTCACGAAGGGCAGCGGCTCGGCCATCGCCGGGGGGCAGATGGTGTCGCCGATCAGCAGGTCGGTGAAGCCGGACACGGCCACGATGTCGCCCACCTCGGCGCTCTCGGCGTTGACGCGCTTCAGGCCGTCGAACTCGAACAGGCCCGCCAGCCGCGCCGGGGCCGAGACGAAGGCGGAGTCGTACACGCAGCGTATGGCCATCTGGCCCGCCTCGATGCGGCCCCGCTCGATGCGGCCCACGCCGATGCGGCCCACGTAGTCGTTGTAGTCGATGGTGGACACCAGCAGCTGCAGCGGGCCCTCCGGGTCGCCCTCGGGGGCGGGGATGTGCTCAAGGATCGCGTCGAACAGCGGCCGCAGGTCGGTGCCGGGCTGGTGCCAGTCGGTGGTGGCGGTGCCGGTGCGGCCCGAGGCGTAGATCACCGGGCTGTCCAGTTGCTCGTCATTGGCGTCCAGGTCGATCAGCAGCTCCAGTGTCTCGTCCACCACCTCGTCGCAGCGGGCGTCCGGGCGGTCCGTCTTGTTCACCACGATGATGACCTTCAGGTTCAGCTCCAGCGCCTTCTTCAGCACGAAGCGGGTCTGGGGCATGGGGCCCTCGAAGCTGTCCACCAGCAGCAGCACGCCGCTGACCATCTTCAGCACGCGCTCCACCTCGCCGGAGAAGTCCGCGTGGCCGGGGGTGTCCACGATGTTGATCTTGGCGCCGTTGTAGTGCACGGCGGTGTTCTTGGACAGGATCGTGATGCCGCGCTCCCGCTCCAGGTCGTTGGAGTCCATGACGCGGTCCTGAACCTGCTGGTTCTGGCGGAACACGCCGCCCTGCTTCAGCATCTCGTCCACCAGGGTGGTCTTGCCGTGGTCGACGTGGGCGATGATGGCGATGTTGCGGAGATCGTTGCGAACTGTATTCAAGGGTATTACCTCTTTTCGGCGTGTAGGGGTGGGGTTTGAGGGATTAGGGATTAGGGATTAGGGATGGCGGTTGCCGCGCGGTTATGTAGCGGCGGACCTAAAGGACTAATACTACTCTCAGGTTAGAACAGCGAAAGCCGTGATGCGGATTTTTCGTTCTGGCAAGGAAAGACCCCGCAGGCTTGCTGGCGGCAAGTCAAGGGGGCTTGACGCAGCCAGGGCGGAAAAGATGCTCACGGAATCGCTG
>JAZOUD010000138.1:0-3473 GCA_045658005.1 Clostridia bacterium
GGGGGGGGGGGCGGGGGGGGGGGGGCCCCCCCCCCGGCCGGCGGCTGGCCAGGGGGGGGGGGGGGGGGCGGGAGGGCACGCTGCCGGGGCCGACGGTCGCCCTTCGGGCGGATATGGACGCCCTGCCGCTGGCGGAGGCCACCGGTGTGGACTTTGCTTCCAGGAATGAAGGCGTGATGCACGCCTGTGGCCACGACGTGCACATGACCGCGGCCCTTGGCGCGGCACGGCTGCTGGCAAGTCACAGGGATGAATTGAAGGGCAGCGTGCTGTTCCTGTTCCAGCCCGACGAGGAGGGCCGGGGCGGGGCGCAGCGCATGATCGAGGCCGGGGCTCTGCAGGGCGTGGACGCGGTATTCGGGGCCCACGTCTCACCGGAGCTGCCCCTGGGCCACGTGGGCGTGCGCTACGGCAAGTTTTACGCTGCCTCGGACACCTTCAAAATCGTCGTCCACGGCGTCAGCGCCCACGGGGCCGAGCGGGAGAAGGGCGTGGACGCCCTGGGCGCGGCGGCGGCGCTGGTGAGCCGCCTGATCGACCTGCCCAAGCGCTTGCCGGGCGAGCGGGCCGTGCTGTCGGTGGGGTCCTTCCACGCGGGCACGGCGGAGAACGCCCTGGCGGACCGGGCCGAATTTGCGGGCATCATCCGCACGCTGGGGCCTGTGGCGCGCTCGGAGCTGAAGCGCCTGTTCCGCCTGGCGGTGGACGAGGTCACGGCGGCCTGGGGCGCGACGGCGGAGGTGACGCTGCGGGAGAGCTATCCCGGTGTGGTGAACGACGATGCCATGACCACCCTGGTTGAGGATGCCGCCCGGCGGCTGCTGGGCAGGGACAATGTGCATGTGATCGAACGACCCACCATGACCACCGAGGACTTCGGCTATTTCCTGATGGAACGACCCGGCAGCTTCTACCACATCGGCGCGGGCTGCAGCCTGCCGCTGCACAACACCGCCTTCCTCCCAGACGAACAGGCCCCCGTCACCGCAGCCGCCGTACACGCCGCGGTGATCGGAAAATACCTGATGAATGCATGACAATCGGTAAAAAACAGTCGGTGCAACCGACTGTTTTTTACCGATTTGTCATGAACTCTTTTGCCCCGATGAACGTCCAACATAATAAGGGGTATGTACCGGCGGGCCATTCCCGCCGGCGTTTATCGCATGTCGCCGTCGGGCTCGCCCACGCGCTCGCGGAACAGCAGGGATATGCACCACAGGGCGGCTATGCCCACGATGGTGTAGATCACGCGGCTGATGGTCGCCGCCTGCCCGCCGAAGAGGTAGGCCACCAGGTCAAAGCGGAACAGGCCGACAAGCAGCCAGTTGATGCCGCCGATGATGCTCAGCAGCAGGGATATGCGATCCAGCATGATTGACATCTCCTTCTCTCAGCCGGTGTTCCGGCGTGATGCTCTTATGTTGGCCCCTTTTTCGCAAAATATACCGAAGCCGGAAAAAATTTCAACGCCGCTGTGAAATCTTCAGGCATCGTGTTGACATCGCGCGGGCAAATGCTATACTTGGAACTGGATCGACATAGGACAAGAATGGACGTTTACAAGCCGTTCGGGAGGTACATATTGATGAAGAACCGCGTTATCAGGATTTTGGCCGTGGCTGCGGCGCTGATGTTGATTCTGGGCCTCGCGCTGGCCGAGGTGCGCACCACCGGCGATGTTTGGCTGCGCACGGGCCCGGGACTGGATTACGATGCCGTATCCATACTGTCGTCGGGCAAGAACTTTGATTATCTGGGCGAAACCAGCGTGGACGGGCGCGGCGTCGCCTGGTACAGGATCAGCGCCGGGGGCAAGGAGGGCTGGGTTTCCTCGCGGTATACCGAGCTGATCGGGGAATCGGCGGAGGCGGAGGACGAGGCGGAGGCCGCCGAAGCGGCCGAGCCAGCGCCCACCGAGGCGCCGGCCAGCCAGAGCGCGCTTTTCGCCGGTTTGCTGTTCGGCGGCGATGCTTCCAAAGAAGAGACCGATGAAAAGGTCGAAGTGGAGGGCACGGATGAACCCGTGGCAGAAGCGCCCGCGGAGGAACCGGCAGAGGAAGTCGCCGAAACGCCCGCGCCTGCTTCGGCAAATGTGCCTGCCAGGACCGTGGAGCTGTCCACCTACTACCTGCACAACCTGGTGGAGGCGGCCAACGAAATCGGCCTGATCTCCTATCGCCAGGTGGAATCCGAGGCGCCCTATCAGTACTATGACAAGGCCCTGATCCTCGCCGGCAACCAGCAGGTGGAGAACATCGTGGTGTACGGCCCGGGCTACGAGGTCTACGGCGTGTCTGTGGGCATGGATATCAATGCCGCCAGGGCCTGCCTGAACGCCGCCGGACTGGACTACGTGGAATCGGTCAACGGCGTCACCTATGAGCACAGGGCCACCGGAGCCTCCCTGTTCACCGACCCCAGGGGCCACGATTCCTGCATCAATGTGTGGGTGAGCGACAACGGCACCGTCACGGAGATCGACTGGTCGACGTATACCGGCTGAATACAGTAGAAAGACAGGCCGCCTCGATATGACCCTGAAAGTCATTTTGAGGCGGCCCGCTTTTCGATTTACCCCTCCAGCACCTTCCGCTGGGTTTCGATGTCGGCCTCGCCGGTGACGGGCAGTCCGTGGTCCTGCTGGAAGGCGGCGATGGCCTTCACGGTCTGAGGGCCGTAGTAGCCGGTGGAGGGACCGTCCATCTTCAGGTAGCCCATGGCCCGAAGCTTTTCCTGCAGCTGCAGGGCCACCCAGGTGTATTCCCCCTCCACCAGGGTGTGGTGGTCGTCCACGTTGTATTCGGGGGTGGGCATGGCGGCGTCGGTCTGGGCGGAGGTCTCGTTGCCCGGCAGGTTGAACAGCTCGTTCAGCGTGACCAGCTTGTAGCCCTTGGAGACGGCCCAGGGGATGAACTCTTCCAGCTTCTTGGTGTCCGGGTCGGTGCAGTGGAACAGGTACACCTGGCCGGGAGCCAGCGATGCGCGGATGTGCTTCATGTCGGAATCCGAGCCGGAGACGCTCCAGTTGGCGATGCCCAGGTAGCCCAGCTGCTTCAGGTAGCTGTGGATGCGTGGGTCGGTGTCGCCGTCGCCGCCCATCAGCCGCAGGAAGTGCTCCTGGTAGTGCACGCCCAGGGCCCTGTCCAGCGCGGCGTCCTGCTTCCAGATCTCGGCGGCCATCTCGTCGTCGGACAGGCGGAAGATGCGGGAGTGGCTGTAGGTGTGGTTTTCGATCTCGAAGCCCAGGTCGAAGGCGCAGCGCTTCAGCAGCTTCGGCATGCCCTCCTTGGACAGCGTCTCGCCCACGGGGAACAGCGTCAGCTTGCCGCCCGCGCTCTCCGCGGCCTCTGCGATGCGCTCCAGGTTCTTGACCTGATAGCAGTCGTCCACGGTGATGGCGATCTTTTTCGATTCAATTTCGGCGTTGTGGATCACCGGCAGGTACGAAAAGGGCGTGGGCTCGGGGGTGA
>JAZOUD010000139.1:0-19941 GCA_045658005.1 Clostridia bacterium
CAGCGCAGGCGCTCAAACAGCATCTCCTCCGGCGCGAAGCTGAGGCGGGACGACCCGATCTGCTTCGAGATGTCCGCCGTGTGGAAGCGGACATCGGGCCGGCACAGGCACAGATAGCAGCGCTTTCGGTTCTTCGTGGTCAGGAAGATGTTCTTCACCGTCAGCGCCCCCAGCTGCCGGTCGATGGCGGCGCAGTCCGCCATCGTGAAGGCCGGGGGGTGCTCGGCCATGCGATATTCGATGCCCAGCCCGTCGAAGTATTCAAGGACTGCCCTTGCGGTGTCGCTCACAGGCTTCTCAGATCCTTTCCCTTGAACTGCACCGGCGCGCAGATGCTGCGGTCCAGCAGCCGGGAGGCCACCCGCTCGCCGTAGCGCTCCTTCAGCTGGGGCGGCGTCAGGTTGGTGGCGATGACGGTGTGGCGCTTGGCGGCGATGCGCTCGTTCAGCAGCGTGAACAGGTATTCGAGGGTGATGTTGCGCATCATCGGCTCGGTGCCCAGGTCGTCGATCAGCAAAAGCGGCACCTCGATCAGCGCCGAAAAGCCGTCGTAGCTCTCGTCATTGCCCACGTGCTGCTTGCGCATGGCCTCGAACATGCGGAAGGCGGTGACCCGCACGGCGGAGAAGCCCCGGCCGGTCACCCGTCCGAAGATGCAGTTCAGCAGGAAGGTCTTGCCCAGGCCCCCCTCGCCGGTGAGCAGCAGGTTGCGGTATTCGGTGTCCGGGAAGGCGTCGGCGTAGCGCTGGCACAGGTTGCGGGCCTTCACCAGCCGGTCCCGCTGGCCGTCCGCCTCCGGGGCCACGTTGGCGTCGAAGCGCTCGAAGCTCTGCTCCTGGACGCCCGCCATGCTGCCGTCCTCGTGCTGGCGCAGGCGCAGGCGCAGCTCGAAGCACTCGCAGAAGCGGGCCGGGGCCTCGCCCACGTAGCCGGTATCCCTGCAGATGGGGCAGCGGTAGCGCATCTCCAGCGCGTCGCCCTCCATGCCGGCCTCCACCAGCAGCTGGCGGATGCGGGCGTTGATCTGGCGGCCCTGGGCCTTCGTCTCCTCGGACAGCGCCCTGCGGCGGTCGGGGTCGGGCTCGCCCAGTATCCGGCGCATGGCCCCCAGGGCCAGGTCGGCGCTCTCCTGGCGCAGCCTGCCGATCTCCGGCTGCCGGGCGACGGCCTCCCGAAACCTCTCCTGCTGATCCCGCTCGTCCTCCGAGCGCTGCTCGGCGTACTCGGCCAGCAGCGCCTTCACGTGCTCCGCTCTCTTCATTTCCCGTCGCCTCCCCCGGTGCTGTCGTCGGCATATCTGTCAAGGTCGACGAAGAAGTCGTCGCCGTAGTCTTCCTCTTTGTATTCCCGCTGGGCGTAGTTCAGGGCGGGGTTTTGTGCCGGGGCCTGGGGCGAGGCGGCGCGGGCCTGCCGGGCGGAGGCATGGCGGGCGGCGGCCTCCTCGACGGTGCGCACGCCGGCGGCCTTCCAGTCCTCCAGCAGCCTGTCCATGTACTTCATGGGCACCTGCATGCCCCGGGCGCAGGTGGCGGCGTAGTCGATCAGGGCCGGGTCGTGGGCCGACTGCCAGCCCTCGTACATCGTCAGATCGCCCATCGTGGGGCGGCGCTCCAGGCCGCACTGCTCCAGGACCTGCCGCACCCGTTCAGCCCTGGCCTGCATGGCCTCGATATAGGCCTCGGCGGCGGCGCGGGTGCGGATGCCCTCGGCCCCCCAGCGGCGCAGCATCCACTCCACGTCCTCGAACCGGGTCTTCTTGCGGCGATGGCACTGGATCGCCGCCAGCTTCACGCACTCCGGCTCAAAGCCCTCGCTCAAAAGCTCCGCGTACTTCTTGCGCTGGTCGGGGGTGGGCGTGGCCTGTCCGGCGTCCAGCTCCCGCAGCACCTCGGTCAAATCCCCCCACAGGGCGTCGTCGCCGTCCATGCGGTTCTTCAGCACCGCGTCCAGGTAGGCGAAGGAGGGCTTCGAGGCCTTGGTGGTCTCGGCGCAGGCGTCCAGGATCTGATCCTGGGTCAGCTTCCAGGTCACCACCCACTTCTTGACCAGCTCCACCTCGTCCACGGTGGGGTCCCGGCGCAGGGCGAAGCGCTTGACGACTGCCTTGGCCACCGGGTACACGTCCTCCTGCTCGGCGATGACCTTCTCCACGTCCTCGAGGGTGCGGCACCCCCGGTCCGCCCAGGCGGCGGCCAGCTTGTTCATACGATCGAACACCCCCCGGGGCTTGGGGTCCTTGCTGCGGGAGGTCCTGATGCCGTACTGCACCAGCCGCAGTGCGGCGTCCTGGTCGTAGCCCAGCACGTCCAGCCAGTCGTTGGCCACCCGGAAGTCGTGGGTGTCCATCAGGTTCTTGCCGAACAGCGCCTGCATCGAGGCGTTGTAGTCCCGGTAGGTGTAGTAGCTCTGCTCCATGGCCGGCTGGGCCCCGGCCCCGTCCCCCCGCAGGGGCAGCAGCGCATAGGTGGGCGGCCGGTCGCTCAGCCGCTTCACCAGCCCCTGGCGCTCCCAGTAGGCGAAGGCCTGGTAGACGGCCTCCTCGTCCATGTGCAAAAACCGGGCCGTCTCGGCCATGTCGCCCCCCAGCTCCGGGTGCAGCGCCAGCATACGGGCATACAGGTACACCCGCAGGCAGGCCTCCGGCGCGGTGGAAAGGTATTCCATCAGGAACAGGTTCTCGATGGGCGTGGTGTCGAACATCGCCGACCCCTCGGCAAAGCTGAAGAAGGACATGTTTACCTCGCTTGTTGAATTTGTCAATATTTATATGATACCATATCACGCTCAAAAATACAATGCTTGTAACCGCGCACATTTCCCTCACATCCCCGTCACAATGTTGTCGTTTGTCCTTTGCCATGCAATCTGATATAATACAAATGGTTATGTGTATCCATAGGTGAAGTGTGACGATCCTGAAAGGTGATATATTATGCAAATGACCTATGAGCAGGCGATGCGGCCCGGCGGGCTGATGTGGTTCGCTTCCCGCGGGGGCAGCGGTTACATGATGCGCTCGGAGAAGCGGGACGGCGGCTACGGCAGCCCCAACCGCAGGCCGCCGAAGCGCAAGAAGGCCGGCTTTTTCTACATCTTCATCACGCTGCTTTTGAGCGTGATCCTGTGGCCCGTGGGCATGGTGATGCTGTGGCAGCGCAAGGTGCGCATGACCGCCGGCACGAAGCTGGTGGTGTCGCTGCTGACGCTGTGCCTGAGCGTATTTTTGATCGTGTTCGCGCTGACGGTGCCGCTGGACAACGTGGAATTCACCGCCTTCCAGGACAAGGCCAACGACTGGCTGGACAAGGCCGCGGCGGACGTGGCCGTGGCCGGTGACGCCGCCATGCAGAAGACCTCGGAGACCTGGCAGGTGATGCGGGACTTCGGCGAGGCCAGCGCGGCCTACAGCGGCGCATACACCGCCGACGCCATCGACGCCGGCGTGGAGGCGGCGGGCAAGGCCCGCGCCGCCATCGAGGACCTGTTCCACCGGGATGCGGCCTCCCCCGCGCCCACTGACGCCCCCGCCGACACCCTGCCGCCCGCGGCCACCGAGGCGCCCGCCCTGACCGACGCCCCTGAAGCGACCGAAGCGGCCAAGCCGGTGGAAGTCACCGAGGCGCCGAAGGAAACCGAAGCACCCAAGGAGACCGAAGCGGCGGAAGCGACCGAGCCGGCGGAAGTCACTGAGGCGCCGAAGGAGACCGCTGCCGCCGACGCCATCGAAGAGACCGACAAACCCGTGCTTCTGGTGCCCGAGGCCACGAAGAAGCCCAAGGCTACGAAAAAGCCCAAGGCCACCGAAGCCGCCGGGACCGAAGCCCCCGAAGCCGTGGACGTCCGGCTGCCCGAGGCCACGCCCGATACCGCGGACGCCACTCCCCTGGGCGAGGGCACGCTGCACGCCAACGGTGAATTTGAGCCCGGCGCGGCGGACGCGGCCACCGACGCCCCCGCCGATAACGCCACCGCCGCCCCGCTGGCGGAGGCCACGGCCATTCCCCTGAAGCCGGCCACTGCCCTGCCCACCGAGGCGGTGCGCGAAGAACCCACGGAGGCGGCGACCCCGGCCCCGGCCCAGGAGGCCACCGAAGCGCCCGAGGCGGACGCGACGGAAGAAGCCACCGATACGTCCGAGTCGGCGACCATCCTGTGGACGCCCGTGGAGGAAGCCACCGAAGCGCCCACCGAGGAACCCACCGAAGCGCCCACGGAGGCACCCGTCGAAGCACCCACCGAAGCGCCCGCTGAGGAACCCGCCGAAGCGCCCGCCGAAGAACCCGCCGAGGAACCCGCCGAAGCGCCTGCGCAGAATGCCGAATACACGGTCAAGCCTGCGGGCCAGGCCACCGTCTACTTCTTCGACAATGGCAGCGTGGGCTTCCACAACGGCCCCAACCGCCACGAGATGTCCGGCGCGCCCGCCCACACGCTGCAGGAGGCCTTCGACATGGGCAAGAACCCCTGCAAGTCCTGCGGCATGCCGGACGAGGGCATACTGGACGAGGCCCACGTCGCCTGGGTCGACGCCAAGGACATCATCCACACCACCGACGAGTGCCCGTCCTTCAAGGGCCAGTGGCGGCTGATGGCGCTGGACAAGGCCATCGCGGCGGGCTACGCCCCCTGCGAGGACTGCGGCGCCGGCTTCTACGTCGAGGAGCTCTTCCCTGCCCCCACCCCGACCCCCGAGCCCGAGGCCGTCAGCCCCGCCGTGGCGCTGAAGCCGGTGAGCGAGATCCAGGTCTACTACTACAGTTCCAGCAAGGGCTATCACAGCGGCCCGAACTGCAAGGGCATGCAGAACGCCCCGGCCCACTCGCTGGCCGAGGCCGCGGCCAGCGGCAAGAGCGCCTGCAAGCGCTGCGATCCCCCCTCCACCGCCCTGCTGGGCAAGGCGGCGCTGTGGCAGGACGCCGACGGCGTGTGCCACACCAGCGACACCTGCGCCGCCTTCTCCGGCAGCTATACGCTGATCCTGCGGGACGACGCCCTAGCCCAGGGCCTGACCCCCTGCCCCGACTGCGGCGCGGCGGACTACCTGATCCCCGGCACCGTGCTGGCGGGAAACTGAGCGCGATACGACGACAGCGTCCGGCGACTTTCGCCGGACGCTGTGCTTTTACAAATCAGTATTTCCTCCTCCCCCCGATATAATCTACACAAAACGAAAAATATATGCTATAATCATATGGAAAATTCCAACCGAAAGGACATGACCGAGCATGGCGAAGAAGAGCGCAAAATCCAAGGGCTACCGCAGGCAGACGGCGAAGAAGCCCTACCTGAGCAAGAGGGACATCGCGATACTGTGCGGCATCGTGGCGGTATTGGCCGTGGCGGCGTTTTTCCTGTTCCGCTACGACGACGGCGCGCTGAAGGTGAAGGACGGCGCGGTGGTCACGGAGGGCGACAACTGGCTGATCGCCAACGGCAGCAACGTGCAGGGCGGCGCGCGGTACTACAAGCTGGGCGAGATCGGCGAGATCGACGGCTACAGCCGCCAGAAGGGCGCGCTGACCTCCGACGGGAACATTCCCGAATACGCCTTCACCCCCGCCGGCGACGACGCCGGGGACGCGCGCCTGACCGTGACCTGCGGCCACGGCAGCGCCGAGGCCATGGCGAAGTACACCCACTCCCTGATGGAGAACACCGAGGGCATCACCGCCGGTGAGGTCCAGACCGGGCAGCTGGCCGGGCGGGAGGCGCGCTGGTACAGCTACGACACCGACCTCACCGCCGCCGAGTCCACGCCGGAGGACGCCCACGAGGACGTGGCCGAAGCTGCCGGGGACGCCGACGCCGAGAACGGCTACAGCCGCGCGGTGGCCGGCTACATCGACGCCGGCCACGAGTGCTGCGTGATCTTCCGCGCCGTCAGCCGCGGCGACACCGAGGCCGACTGCCTCGACCAGGACGCGCTGCAGGCGATGGTGGAGAAGGCGGTCGAAGTCGTGACGCTGGACGAGGGAAAGTGAGATAAATTCTGATTTGTCGCCAGAGCGACAAATCAGAATTTACATCAACACCCTCAGCGCCACCACCAGCACCGCGCCGGGGAGGCCGAGGAAGCCTACGGCCATGGCGGTGAAGGGGTTGATCTCCACACCGAAGCCCACCAGGCTGCCCAGCAGGTTCACCAGCATCAGCGCCAGGGCCCCCATCACCCCGCCGGCCACCAGCCGCCACATGAAGCGCATCGGCACCAGCAGCAGATAGCCGATCAGGCACAGCAGCGTTAGCCCGATGGCGAAGGACAGCACCAGTTCCCAGGGTATCTGCACATTCCACACCTCCCCCGCTTTCAGCACAGCATATGCGCCGGCGCGGGGGGACATTCACCCACTGCGAAGGAGCTTTCGATGAACCTGAAATACCCCTGCCTGATCGTCGACCACGACGACACCGTCGTCAACAGCACCGCCACGGTCCACTTTCCCTGCTTCGTGGAATACATGAAGCTCTACCGCCCGGACTACCGCTGCACGCTGGAGCACTACTTCCTGCGCAACTTCCACCCCGGCGTGGTGCCCTTCTTCCGGGACGAGGTGGGCCTGAGCGAGGCGGAGATGGTCCACGAGCAGGCCTGGTGGAACGCCTACGTGCAGCGGCACGTGCCCGAGGTCTACCCCGGCATGGCGGACATACTCTGGCGGCAGAAGCGGGAGGGCGGGCTGCTGTGCGTGATCTCCCACTCCTACCGGGACAACATACTCCGGGATTACCGGGAAAACGGCCTGCCCGAGCCGGACGCGGTATACGGCTGGGAATGCCCGCCCCAGCTGCGCAAGCCCAGCCCCTGGGCCGTGGAACAGATCATGGAAAAGTACGCCCTGGCGCCCGGCCAGGTGCTGGTGGTGGACGACCTGAAGCCCGGCCACGACATGGCCCGGGCCGCCGGGGTCGACTTCGCCGCCGCCGGCTGGGCCAACGACATCCCCGAGATCGAGCGCTTCATGCGCGAGAACTGCCGGTACTATTTCAAGACCGTCGAGGCGTTCGGAAGCTGGCTGTTTGAATAAAAAAAGGAGGCATCCCCCATGTCCAAGCGCATCACCAAGATCGTCCTCACCGGCGGACCCGCCGCGGGCAAGACCACGCTGATCAGCCGCATACTCCACGAATTCAAGCAGGAGGACGGCTGGCGGGTCATCACCATCCCCGAGACCGCCACCGAGCTGATCTCCGGCTTCGGCATACGGCCCTTCGGTGACTGCATGAGCATGCTGGCCTTCCAGGATTTCGTGGTCGCCGACCAGATCCACAAGGAAAAGCTGGCCCTGGACGCCGCCCGGGTGGTGAACGAGGACAACATACTCATCATATACGACCGGGCCCTGATGGACGACAAGGCCTATATCAGCGACGAGGAGTTCGCCGAGGTGCTCTCCCGCTTCGACGGGCGCACCGAGGCCAGCGTGCTGGCGAATTACGACGCGGTGCTCCACCTGGTCACCTGCGCCAAGGGGGCCGAGTTCGCCTACAACCTGGGCAACGCCGCCCGCACCGAGTCGCTGGAATACGCCCGGGAGATGGACGACCGCACCCTGCGGGCCTGGCGGGGCCACCCCAACCTGCACATCATCGACAACTCGGTGAACTTCGAGGAGAAGATCAACCGGGCCATCGTGGAGATCTACCGGCTGCTGGGCGAGCCCGAGCCGATGGTGAACAAGCGCAAGTTCCTGGTACAGATGCCCGACGTCGGGCTGCTCAAGCGGGAATACGGGGCGCTGGCCATCGACATGATGCAGACCTACCTGCGCGTCACCCAGCCCGGGGTGGAACGGCGCATCCGCCAGCAGGAAAACGGCGAGGACTACCTCTACTTCTACACCGAGAAGCACGTGACGGAGGACGGCGCGAAGTGGGTCACCGAGAAGCCCATCTCCGAAAAGCAGTACCTCCACTACCTGATGGAGTGCGACGAGCAGCTGCACAGCGTGCGCAAGAAGAAGCACCGCTTCATCTACCGGGATTGCAAATTCGAGCTGGACGTCTACCCCTTCTCCGGCGACAGGGCCGTATTGTTCATGTACGGCGAAAGCGCCGAGGTTCCGCCGGAAATCACCGTGCTGCGGGAGGTCACCGGCGACCCGGCCTACAAGAACCGGCAGCTGGCGAAGGTCCAGGCGCTGTAGGCGCGTTCGCTCCCACAGAATCCCCTTTTGTGTCAAAACCGGCTCTTTTTGTTACATCCGCATCAATTTGTGCCCGTTCTGTCCTTGACAGGACACAACCCCAGGATATATAATTATCGTGCAATCCGTGGAAAAACGCTTTCTATTTTCCACAAGACCGTCAAAAAAGCAGAGGAGGAGTTACCATGAAGAAGATACTGACCCTGGTTCTGGCTTTCGCGCTGGCGCTGACGCTGTGCGGCGCGGCGTTCGCCGAGGGCTACAGCGGCGATGTGAAGGTCTGGGTGGCCGATGCCGCCGTGGACTTCACCAACGCCCAGATCGACGCCTTCAAGGCGGCCAATCCCGACTATGCGAACATGAACGTGACCGTCGAGGCCGTGGGCGAGGGCGACGCCGCCAGCAAGGTGATCACCGACGTCTCCGCCGCCGCCGACATCTTCGGCTTTGCCCAGGACCAGCTGGCCCGCTTGGTGGCTGCCGGCGCGGTGGAGGTCGTCGAGCCCGGCAACGCCGAGATCGTCAAGGCCGAGAACGACGCGGGCGCCGTCGCCGCCGTCACCATGGGCGAGGAGATGTACGCCTATCCGCTGACCAGCGACAACGGCTACTTCCTGTACTACGACAAGAGCGTGGTCACCGATCCCTCCACCCTGGAGCAGATCCTGGCCGACTGCGAGGCCGCGGGCAAGAGCTTCTACATGGAGCTGAACTCCGGCTGGTACCAGACCGCTTTCTTCTTCGGCGCAGGCTGCAGGCTGACCTACGATTCCGACAACGACGGCAACCTGACCAAGTGCAACGTGGACTATGCCTCCGAGAACGGCCTGAAGGCCTTCAAGAGCATCATCAAGGTCGCGGCGAGCCCGGCCTTCGTGAACGGCTCCTCCATCTCCAACGCCACCAACGTGGGCGCCATCGTGGACGGCACCTGGGATTCCGAGGCCGCCAAGGAGCTGTTCGGCGACAACTACGCCGCCGCCAAGCTGCCCACCGTGGACGGCTACCAGATGTCCGGCTTTGGCGGCTTCAAGATGCTGGGCGTGAAGCCCCAGACCGACGAGGACAAGCTGGCCGCCTGCGACGCGCTGGCCGCGTGGCTGTCCTCCGGCGACGTCCAGCAGGCCCGCTACGAGGCGCTGGGCTGGGGTCCCTCCAACCTGGCTGCCCAGCAGAGCGACGCCGTGAAGAGCGACGTGGCCCTGTCCGCGCTGGCCGACCAGCTGCAGTACAGCATCCCCCAGGGCCAGTACCCGGGCGACTACTGGAACCTGGCCACCGGCCTGGGCGATCGCGTCATCGCCGACGAGTTCGACAATGCCGACGACGACGCCCTGATGGCCGCCCTGACCGAATTCCAGAATACCTGCATCTCCTACGCGGGCTGACGCGCAAGCAAACAGGCTGGGGAGCACTCTTCCCGGCCTGTTTTTTGAATTTTTACCATACCAACAGAAACGGGGGACTCCAAGCATGGTGGATCTCGATTACTTAAAGCTGAGCGCGCCTCGGAAGCTGCTGCACAATCTCGGGCAGTTCTTCGCCGCCCTGCCGGGGCGGTTTCTGAACCTGCTGAAAAACGGCCTGTTTACGATCAACCGGGTCGTGAAGTGGCTGTGGACCGAAATCGTCGACCTGGTGACCACCTTCCGGGACGGCGACTGGAAGACCCGGATCTCCTACGTGGTGATGGGCTTTGGATCGATGGCCCGGGGCCAGTGGGGCCGCGGGCTGCTGTTCTTCCTGTTCCAGACGGTGTTCAACCTGTACATGGTCAACTTCGGCATCGGCTACCTGGCCAAGCTGAACACGCTGGGCGTGGTGGAGACCTACAAGGAGGGCCGCAAGACGATCTACGGCGACAACTCCTTCCTCATATTGCTCTACGGCGTGCTGACGCTGTTCTTCGTGCTGGCCTTCATCTACACCTGGCGGGTCAACGTCCGCCAGAACAAGATCTCCCAGCAGATCCTGGCCTCCGGCCACAAGCTCAAGACCACCGGGGACGACCTGAAGTCCCTGGCGGACAGCCAGTTCCACAAGACGCTGCTGGCCCTGCCCACGCTGGGCGTGTTCGCGTTCACGGTGCTGCCCATCATCTTCATGATACTGGTGGCGTTCACCAACTTCGACGCCACCCACCAGCCGCCGGCCAAGCTGTTCACCTGGGTGGGGCTCGAGAACTTCCGGACGCTGCTGTCCTCGGACACCGCCAGCTACGGCAACAGTTTCCGGCAGGTGCTGTTCTGGACGCTGGTCTGGGCCTTCTTCGCCACGTTCCTGAACTACTTCCTGGGCATGCTCGTGGCCATCATGATCAATCGCAAGGGCATCAGGCTGAAGAAGCTCTGGCGCACGATACTGGTCATGACCATCGCCATCCCCCAGTTCGTGTCGCTGCTGTACGTGTCCAAGATGTTCGCGGCGGACGGCCTGATCAACACCTACCTGATGAAGTGGCACTGGATCAGCAAGCCCGTCCCCTTCTGGACCGACCCCGGCTGGGCCCGGTTCACGATCATACTGATCAACATCTGGATCGGCATCCCCTACCTGATGCTCATCGCCACCGGCATACTGATGAACATCCCGGCGGACCTGTACGAATCCGCCCGCATCGACGGCGCCAACGCCTTCCAGATGTACGGCAAGATCACGCTGCCCTACATGCTGTTCGTCACCGGGCCCTACCTGCTGACGAGCTTTACCGGAAACATCAACAACTTCAACGTCATCTTCCTGCTCAGCCAGGGCAAGCCCATGGGCCTGGACGGCAACGCCGGCTATACCGACCTGCTGATCACCTGGCTGTACCGCATGACCGTCAGCGATACCAACTACAAGATCGCCGCCGTCATCGGCATCATGGTGTTCGTGGTGCTGGCCGTGATCAACCTGGTGGTCTACAACCTGATACCGTCCGTGAAGAATGAGGAGGATTTCCAGTGATGTCTGAAACGAAGCAGCCGAGGCTGCGCAGCAAGAGGGGCCACGAGCGCCGCATCAACGGCACGATCTACACCGTGCTGGTGGTCATGAGCATCGTCTGGCTGGTGCCCTTCGTGTTCCTGGTCCTCCAGTCCTTCCGATCCTACAAGCTGGAAAAGGGCGGCATGGTGGACTACCTGATTCCCAAGACCTTCTCCCTGGACAACTACGCCTTCCTGTTCGAGGGCAGCAGCTTCTTCCAGTGGCTGCCCAGGGCGCTGCTCATATCCGCCGCGGTGGCGGTGGTGTCGACGCTGGTCGTCGCCGGGCTGGGCGCGGCGGTGGAGAGGGGCGACGCGAACCATCGAACGTCCCTTTTGACGATGATCGTCACCATGGTCGCCTGCTACGCGGGGCTCGCCTTTGCGGCCTGCCGGGTCCACGGCCACGCGATGGGCGACCGGATGAAGCTGATACTGCTGTGCCTGCCGGTGTTCGTGGTGGGGGGCATGGCCCTCTCCCAGGTCTTCCTGAAGCAGGACGACAAGCTGCTGCGCTCGCTTCCCGGCTACGTGCCCGAGAAGCACTACCGGGGCCCGAAGCGGGCCGTCTTCCTGGCGCTGGAGCTGTTCACGCTGTGCCTGATCATCCAGCTGACCATCACCCCGATGGTCACCAGCCAGTACCTGAGGTGGTACGGCAACACGCTGACCATCGCGCTGTTCACCGCCGTGATCCAGACCGCGATCGTGCTGTCCGTCAGCTACGCCCTTTCCCGCCTGCGCTTCAAGGGCCGCAAGCTGATCATGAACGCGGTGCTGGTGCTGGGCCTGTTCCCGGGCTTTCTGACGATGATCACGCTGTACTTCCTGCTCAAGCAGCTGGGGCTGACCCAGGCCGGCGCGGTGCCGGGCCTGATCCTGATCTACTGCGCCTCCTCCGGCATGGGCTACTACATCTCCAAGGGCTACTTCGACACGATCCCAAAATCGCTGGACGAGTCGGCCCGCATCGACGGGGCCACCCGCTTCCAGGTGTTCTTGAAGATCATCATGCCCCTGGCCAAGCCCATCGTGATCTACACGGTGCTGATGGCCTTCATGGCCCCCTGGGGCGACTACGTGTTCGCCAGCTACGTGGCCTTCGGCCACCAGGACGGCTACAACGTGGCCGTGGGCCTGTACAACTGGGTCAACACCAACGATTTCCAGAACTACTTCACCCGCTTCTGCGCGGGCGGCGTGCTGGTGGCGGTGCCGATCACGGCGCTGTTCATGGCGCTGCAGAAGTATTACGTCGAAGGCGTCACCGGCGGCGCGGTCAAGGGATAAGGAGGAACGATTATGGCTGACCTGAAGCTTGAGCATGTCAAGAAGGTATACGATAAAAACGTCGTGGCGGTCCACGACTTCAACCTGGAGATCAAGGACAAGGAATTCATCGTGTTCGTCGGGCCCTCGGGCTGCGGCAAGTCCACCACGCTGCGGATGATCGCCGGCCTGGAGGACATCTCCGAGGGCACGCTGACCATCGGCGGGCGCGTGGTCAACGACGTGGAGCCCAAGGACCGGGACATCGCCATGGTGTTCCAGAACTACGCGCTGTACCCCCACATCACCGTCTACGAGAACATGGCCTTCAGCCTGCGGCTGCGCAAGATGGACAACGAGGAGGTGCACCGCCGGGTCTGCGAGGCGGCGGAGATCCTGGGCATCACCCAGTACCTGGCCCGCAAGCCCAAGAACCTCTCCGGCGGCCAGCGCCAGCGCGTGGCCATCGGGCGCGCCATCGTGCGCGAGGCCCAGGTTTTCCTGATGGACGAGCCGCTGTCCAACCTGGACGCGAAGCTGCGCAACCAGATGCGCGCGGAGATCATACTGCTGCGCAAGCGCATCGACACCACCTTCATCTACGTCACCCACGACCAGACCGAGGCCATGACCCTGGGCGACCGCATCGTCATCATGAAGGACGGCTACATCCAGCAGGTGGGCACGCCCCAGGAGGTGTTCGAGGCCCCCAGGAACCTGTTCGTAGCCGGCTTCATCGGCTCGCCCCAGATGAACTTCATGAAGGCGCGGCTGGTGAAGGACGGCAGCGGGTACGCCGCCGAGGTCCAGGGCATCCGCGTGCCCCTGGGCGCGGACAAGTGCGCAAAGCTTGCGGCCAGGGGCGTGGGCAGCCGGGACGTGATACTGGGCGTACGCCCGGAGCACACCCAGCTGTGCTTCGGTGACGAACCCGGCAGCATCGCGGGCACGCTGCGGGTCAACGAGATGATGGGCAGCGAGCTGCACCTGCACGTGGACCTGCCCGACGGCGCCTCGGCGATCCTGCGCATCCCCACGCTGGACCTGACCGAGCAGCAGCGCGCCGGCCTGACCTACGGCACGAAGCTGCGCTTCACCTTCCCCGAGAAGGTCACCCACCTGTTCGACCCCCAGAGCGAGGAGAGCCTGCTGTACTGACGCAGGGGAACCGCATCATGCATGGCTGCATTGTGACAGCCATGCATTTTGTCAATGACATCCGTTCGACTTGTTTTCGCTCTTCCTGTCAAACCGAGGTAAATGCGTTGACAACGTAAAGGGGACAGGATAAAATAGAATGTGAGGGAGCATATATTACAGCACTGAAAGGGTCGTGAATTGAGATGGACACTCAGAGGCGCATGAGGGGTTCGGGCCGCTCCGGCGGCGACCATACCCTGCCCAGGCGACCCAGACGGGGCGCCAATCTGCGCCACGACTATGGCCTGAGGCTGATCAAGGCGGCCAACGTGCTGCTGGTCACGCTGCCCTTCGCGCTGGTCTGGCTGCTGTACTACGTGCACACGGTGGTCATATTCCCCTCGATCTACCGCGGCGGCGGCATCATACTGATGTTCATCGTGCTCTACGCCTTCTTCGGCCGGGCCTTCGACGCCTTCCTGGTGTCGCTGAAGCGGGTTTCGGAGATGTTCTACGCCCAGGCGCTGAGCATATTCTTCGCCGACGGCTTCATGTACCTGGTGCTGTGGCTGATGAGCGGCGCGTTCCCCAACATATGGCCGGCGCTGATGGCCCTGGCGGCCCAGCTGGTGCTGGGGGCCATCTGGTGCTGGGCGGCGAACCGCTGGTACTTCGCACACTACGGCGGCCAGAAGACCGCCGTGATCTACGACGTGCGCCGCGGCGTGGAGGACCTGTTCGGCCGCTACGGCATGGACCAGAAGTTCGACGTGCAGCGGGTCTGCACGGTGGAGGAGTGCCTGGAGGGCAGCCTGGAGGCGCTGGACGACTTCACCGCCGTGTTCCTGTGCGGCGTGCACAGCCACGAGCGCAACATCATCCTCAAGTACTGCGTGGCCAACGGCATCGTGGTCTACATCATCCCCCGGGTGGGCGACGTGATCATGAGCAGCGCCAAGAAGATACCGATGTTCCACCTGCCGATGATGCGGGTGGACCGCTACGCCCCGCCGCCGGAGTTCCTGGTGGCCAAGCGGGCGCTGGACATCGGCATCGGCACGCTGCTGCTGCTGCTGTGCAGCCCGATCCTGCTGGTCGCCGCCATTGCCGTGAAGCTGGAGGACGGCGGGCCGGTGTTCTACCGCCAGGTCCGGCTGACCCGGGACGGGCAGGAATTCAACATGCTGAAGTTCCGCTCGATGGTGGTCTCGGCGGAGCAGGACGGCGTGGCGCGCCTGTCCACCGGCGATGACGACCCCCGCATCACGAAGGTGGGCCGGGTGCTGCGCGCCCACCGCATCGACGAGCTGCCCCAGCTGTTCAACGTGCTCGGCGGCAGCATGAGCCTGGTGGGCCCCCGCCCCGAGCGGCCCGAGATCGCCGACGAATACGAGCGGGAAATGCCCGAGTTCGCCCTGCGCCTGCAGTGCAAGGCCGGCCTGACCGGCTACGCCCAGGTCTACGGCAAGTACAACACCACCCCCTACGACAAGCTGCAAATGGACCTGATGTACATGTCCAAGCCCAGCATCGTCGAGGACCTGAAGATCCTCTTCGCCACCTTCACGATACTCTTCAAGCGGGAGAGCACCGAGGGCGTCGCCCCCGGCCACACCAACGCCCAGGAGGACGACAAAAAGCCAGCGGCGTGAGAGGAGGGAAAAAGCCGAACCGGCATTGCGGTTTAACGCGATGCCGGTTCGGCTTTTTGAATGAGGAATGAGGAATTAGGAATGAATGGCGCCGGGTATTGACGAAATCGGTGAATAATGCGATAATGGGGGTAAAGCTGCGATAAATTCTGATTTGTGGAAGTGTTGGTGACGGTCCCAAAAGTAGCCTTCCCCTCTGGGGAAGGTGGATTTCGGTGTAAACGCGTGCGTTTTTGCCGAAAGACGGAAGAGGTCCTTGTCGCTGGGACAACGTCTGTTGAGACACAGACGCGATTAGCAACGTGAGGGGAGGACCTCTTCCGACCCGCTTCGCGGGCCACCTTCCCCAACGGGGGAAGGCTATTGGGAAACCGCTCAACACCCCGACAAATCAGAATTTTCCAAACGACCACACCCAAAGGTGATCCTCATGAAACTACGCTACCTCATCCTCGCCCTCCTCGCCCTCTGCCTCACGCTCTCCGCCTGCCAGAGCACCGCGCCGGCGGCCTCCTCTCCTCCTGCGGTGGTGGTCGGCTTTTCCCAGCTGGGCTCGGAGAGCGGGTGGCGCATCGGCAACACCGCCAGCATGGAGCAGGCGGCGAAGCGCTGGGGCTTCGGGCTGATGCTGGACAATGCCAACCAGCGCCAAGACAAGCAGATCGCGGCCATACGCTCGTTCATCTCCTACCAGGTGGATGTGATCGTGTTCTCCCCCATCGTGGAAACGGGCTGGGACAACGTGCTGCGGGAGGCCCGGCAGGCGGGCATCCCGGTGATCCTGACGGACCGCATGGTGGACGTGGCCGACGACACGCTGTACACCGCCTACATCGGCGCGGATTTCCTGGCGGAGGGCCGCAGGGCCGGTGAATTCCTGATCAAAAAGGCCGACGCCCTGGGGGCCGAGCACCTGAACATCGTGGAGATCACCGGCACCGAGGACTCCACCCCCATGCGGGACCGGCAGGCCGGCTTCCTGCAGGCCATCGCCGGGGACGGGCGCTTCACCGTGTTGGAGAGCATCACCGGCGACTTCCTGCGCTCCAAGGGCCGGGAGTGCATGCGCTCGCTG
Organism: Clostridia bacterium; assembly: GCA_045658005.1. Classification (GTDB taxonomy): domain Bacteria; phylum Bacillota; class Clostridia; order Christensenellales; family Aristaeellaceae; genus UBA2862. The sequence continues at coordinate 16,250 of JAZOUD010000139.1, forward strand.
CTGGACAGGTACGGCGCGGCGGACATCGACGTGGTGTATTCCCACAACGACGCCATGACCCTGGGGGCGCTGGACGTGCTGGACGAGGCCGGCATCGTGCCGGGCAGGGACATCGTGCTGATCTCGGTGGACGGCGAGCAGGCCGCGGTGGACGAGCTGGTCAAGGGCCGCATCAACTGCATCGTGGAATGCACCCCCCACCTCGGCGACGACGTGATGGCCCAGGTGGACGCCCTGACCCGGGGCCGGACCATCCCCAAGACCATCCACCCCGAGGAGACCGTGTTCTCCGAGTTCGACGATCTGTCGGAGCTCGGGCCGAGGGGATACTGATATGAACGGTAACAGGCGGGCAAAGACCAGCATCATCGAGAGATTGAGCCGCACCACCCGGGCGACGGCCCTCATGCTGGCCATACCGGCGCTGGTCAGCCTGGGGATGATGCTGTTGACCACCGTGCGCTACCATCGGGCCATGGACCGCATGGCGACGGTGGCAAGCCTGAAGCCGGTGGTGGGCACCCAGCTGCCGGAGCAGCTGTTTTCGGTGACGGCAGGCCGGCTGGACTACGCGGCCAGCGGCGTAGACGCGCTGGTGGACTCGGTGGACCAGACGCTTCAGCGGCTGCTGGAGGACACCGAGGGCGCGGGGTACCTGGAGCTGACGGTGGCCCGCCGCACGATGGCCACGCTGGCCGGATACCTGGAGCAGCTGCGCGTGGGCGTGGAGCGCGGCGCGCCGGTGGCCGACATGGAGCAGATCGTGGACGAGGTGCGGGACGTGGGCGACCTGATCACCGACATGCTGGACGACTTCATATCGGTGGAGATCGACGGCACCGTGCGCACGGGCAACCAGATCAGCCAGGTCGTGTGGGTGACCGCCTTCCTGGAGGTGCTGCTGCTGGCGGCGGCCATGCTGCGCTCAGGCTCGGCGTCGCTGCAGCTGGCGGACACCATCCGCCGGGCCATCCAGCAGCTGGAGGGCAGCGTGCACCGTCTGATCGGCGGCAACCTGAAGGCCCGCGTGCCGGAGATGGAGGTGGAGGAGCTTTCGGAGCTGGCCCAGCAGATCAACGTGATGGCCAACCGGCTGGAGACCCTGATCGAGCGCAGCCGGGTGGAGCAGGAGAACCTGGCCAAGTCGGAGCTGCGCCTTCTGCAGGCCCAGATCAACCCCCACTTCCTGTACAACACGCTGGACGCCATCATCTGGCAAGCCCAGTCGGGCAAGAGCGAGGAGGTCATCCACCTGACCCGCGCCCTGAGCGACTTCTTCCGCATCAGCCTGTCCTCCGGCGCGGACTGGATACCGCTGTCCGGCGAGGTACAGCACGTGTCCGGCTACCTGAGCATCCAGAAGACCCGCTACCGGGACATACTGAACTACGAAATCGACATCCCCGAGGCGCTGCAGGGGGGCTACATCGTCAAGCTGCTGCTGCAGCCGCTGGTGGAGAACGCGCTGTACCACGGCATCAAGGGCAAGCGGGGCGGCGGCGTGATACGGGTCTCGGCGGCGGCCGAGGGCGAGAAGGTGCGCTTCACGGTGGCCGACACCGGCAAGGGCATGACGGCGGAGGAACTTTCCCGGGTGGTGGCCGTGATGCGCAGCGACGCCCCGGCGCTGTCCGGGGTGGCCCCCGCCGAGGGCTCCAGCTACGGGTTGAGGAACGTGGACGCCCGCATCCGGCTGTTTTACCGGCAGCAGGCAGGCCTTGAAATCGAGAGCGGACCGGGGGGCACGGCGGTGTCCTTCTGCGTGCCGCTGAAATCACGGGAGGAAATCGCCGATGATGAAGGTATTTCTGGTTGACGACGAGATCGCCATACGGGAGAACCTGCGCAACTCGTTCCCCTGGGAGCAGAACGGCTTCCAGCTGGTGGGCGAGGCCCCGGACGGGGAGATGGCGCTGCCGATGATCCGAGACCTGAACCCGGACATACTGCTCACGGACATCCGCATGCCCTTCATGGACGGCATGGCGCTGTGCGCCGAGGTGAAGCGGGTGCTGCCCTGGATCGGCGTGGTGATCCTCTCCGGCTACGACGACTTCTCCTACGCCCGCCAGGCCATCTCCCTGGGGGTGAAGGAGTACCTGCTCAAGCCCATCACCGCCGACGAGCTGGGCGAGGCGCTGCGCCGGGTGGCGGGCCAGATCGCCGAGGAGCGCCGGGCCCAGTCCCTGCGCCGGGAGGCCGCATCGGGCAACCCGTTCTTGCGGGAGAAGCTGCTGGCCTCGCTGTTCACCGAGGAGGGCGACCGCTTCGAGGACGAGCAGCTGATGCGCCAGATGCGGGCCATGGGCGTGAACCTGGCGGCGGGCTGTTACGCCGTGATCGACATCGCCTTCCCGCTGAAGGACGAGGCCCGGGCAAGGGCCCGGGAGGCGCTTTCCGCCCTGGCGGAGGCCAGCGGGGGCAGCGTGTTCACCTGCGGCCAGCCCCACGGGGCCCGGGCGCTGGTGCTGGGCGACAACGAGCGGGACGCCGAGGAGCGGGCCTATTCCTTCGCGGCCTCGGCGGCCCACCTGCCCCAGCTGGAGAGCTGCGAGAACCTGCTGCTGTCCATCGGGGAGACGGTGACGGACTACTTCGACATCCGCCGCTCGATGCAATCCGCCCGCCACGTGCGCCACGCCGCCGCCGGACAGGGCGGCGGGCGGCGGATCATCGGCGTGGGCGAGCTGGACGACGAGACCACCTCACTGAACAGCCTGGAGCTTTCGCCGCTGTACGAGCGGCTGCAATACGCCCCCGCCGAGGAGCTGGACGGCATACTCGCCGACTACGCCGACCTGCTGGGCAGCGGCGCCGAGGGCCGTGAGCTGGCCCTGGGGTACCTGCGCATCGCGGCGGTGATCGCCGCCCGCCAGATCGTCACTGACGCCGGGGCCGACCCCCAGCGGGTGCTGGACGAGGGCCTGATCGCGGAGGCCCTGCGGGCCGAGGGCATCGACGCGGTGCGCGCGCTGCTGGCGGCGGCGATGGCCTGCCGGGACGCCCGGGGCCGGGGCCTGGGCCAGACCCCGGTGGCCCGCGCCCGCCGCTTCCTGAGCCAGCGCTATTCCGACCCGAACCTGATGCTCCAGGACGTGGCCGGCGAGGTGGGCATGTCCCAGAGCCACTTTTCCACGGTCTTCGCCCAGGAGACCGGCCTGACCTTCACCCAATACCTGACCGCCCTGCGCATCGGCAAGGCCAAGGAGCTGCTCTCCGCCACCGCCATGCGCTCCTCCGAGATCGCCTTCGCCGTGGGCTACAACGACGCCCACTATTTCAGCTACATGTTCAAGAAGCAGACGGGGATGACGCCCAGCGAGTATCGGAGGGAGAACGGGAGATAGGGGTTAGGTTTTAGGGGTTAGGGGTTAGGGAATGGCCGGGTGTTGCGGCGACCCTGAAGGACTGACTGCGTGTCGCTATCCGTCGCCACGGGATGAGGAAACAGGGAATGAGGAATGGCTGGCGCGGTCCCCAAAAGCCTTCCCCTCTGGGGCAATGTCATCAACTTAAGCGGTGCGGCCTCCAAAAGCCTTCCCCTTGGAGGCAATGTCATCAACTTAAGCGGTGCGGTCTCCAAAAGCCTTCCCCTTGAGGGGAAGGTGGGCCGCCGCTTGCGGCGGGTCGGAAGAGGTGTCCACGCGGGGATAAGATCGTCTATCGGAATAGACGAACGAGGTGTAACGGGG
>JAZOUD010000140.1:0-14831 GCA_045658005.1 Clostridia bacterium
CCTCTTCCTGGCCGATACCCGTTATGGGCTTCAGGCCTGAGTGAGTTTACCTTCGGGACCCTATTGTGGGGGAGTGTTCTCGTTCTCTATACCGTTTCGAACTCATGACTGTCCATTTGTGTATTGTGCGGCGTTTCCTTAACCCTTTTCTCTCAATCTCAACAATCCCTGTCGCCGCAACGACAGGAAATACCACGTGCACATCGCGATCTGCAGCATCGACGAAAACGGCGTGGCCATGCCGATCCAGAACAGAGAAACGGGCACCCGCCGGCTCATCAGGTACGAAACCGGCACGCGCACGCAGAAGGCGCTGACGATGCCCTGGGCCATGACGAAGCGGGTTCGGCCCAGGCCATTGAAGAAGCCGATGGCGCAGAAGAATATCGGGGTGAGCAGGCAGTCGATGCCGTAGGCCTTCAGGTAATCCGCCGCAGCGACGATGACCTCCCGGTCATTTGAGAAGATGCCGGCCAGCAGCTGGCCGTGGCCTATGGACATCCAGGACATCACCGCGCCCACGGCGAGGGACAGGCCGATGCCGCAGTACAGCGATCTGACCGCCCTGTCGTACTTCCCGGCGCCGGCATTCTGGGCCACGAAGGCGGACATGGACTGGGAGAAGGCCGAGGGCACCAGCATGATGAAGGCGCAGACCTTTTCTGCGACGCCCACGCCCGCCGAGGGCACCACGCCCAGGGCGTTGACGATGGCCTGTATGACGAGAAAGGATATGCTGACCAGCAGGTCGGACAGCGCGATGGGCAGTCCGAGGCGGAGGACCTGCGCCACCAGGGGCCTGTCGAAGCGGATGTGCTGCCTTTCCAGCCGGAAGGGCAGCTGCTTCCTTCGAACCAGCATAAGCGAGATGGCCACGCTGACCGCCTGGGCGGCGACGGTGGCGATGGCCGCGCCGGCGGCGCCCATGTGGCACACCGCCACCAGCAGCAGGTCGCCGGCGATGTTGACCGCGCAGGCGATGGCCACGGTGATCAGCGGCGTCACGGAATCGCCGATGCCCCGGAACACGCTGCCGATCAGGTTGTAGGCGATGATGACCAGCATGCCCGTGCCGCAGATGCGCACATAGGCGGCGGTCAGGTCGTGGGCCGGGGCCTGCATCACGGACGCCAGCAGTCCCGCGCCGGGCACCGTGACGAGCGTCAGCGCCAGCCCCATCGAACCGAACAGGGCGATGCACGCGCCGATGGTCGCGCCGCCCCGCTCCGCGTTGCCCTCGCCGATCTGCTGCCCCAGCAGTATCGTCGCGCCCATGGCCAGGCTGGCCACCAGGTTGGTCAGCGTCATCATGATGTGGGCCCCGGTGGCCACGGCGGAGACGTCGGCCTTGTCGGCAAACTGGCCCACCACCAGCAGGTCCACCGCGCCGTACATCGCCTGCAGGAACAGCGCGGCCAGCACGGGGATGGCAAAGCGGATCAGCGGCCCGGCAATGCCGCCGCGGGTGAAATCGTGGGGTGCGTTATTCATCGTTCAAACCTTCTGCCTGTTTTCAGTAGTCCCTGTATATTATGATACCACGCGCCCACCTTGAAAACCAGCGCATAAGAGAAGTTTGTTTGAAAGGATGCGGTTAATCCGGGGAGGTAAATACTCAAATTCGTGCTTGCCATCGTCAAACCGACCTGCTATAATGGCCGGGAAATCCAACAAAGGGATCAGCATATGCGTATTGACAACAAAGCCTTTTACAATCAGTTGGGCAGGCTGGCGCTGCCCATTGTCTTCCAGAGCCTGATGCTGGCTGCGGTGGCCGCGGGCGACGCCCTGATGCTGGGCCGTGTGGCGCAGGACGAGATGACGGCGGTGTCGCTGGCCACACAGGTGCAGTTTGTGCAGAACATGTTCGTCGCCGCAGTGACCGGCGCGGGGGCGATCCTCGGCGCGCAATACTGGGGCAAGGGAGACAGGCGGACGCTGGAGGATCTGTTCAATCTGATGCTGCGCTGGAGCGGCGGGGTTTCGCTGGTATTCTTCGCAGCCTGTGAGCTGGCCCCCGGACTTCTGATGCGGATCTTTACCCATGACGAGACGCTGTTGGTCATCGGCAGCGCCTATCTGCGCATCGCCGGGTGGTCCTACCTGATCACGGGCGTCTCCCAGTGCTATCTGACGGCGATGAAGGTGACGGACCACGTGTCGCCCAGCGCGTGGATCAGCTCGACGGCGGTGGTGGTCAACATCGTTCTGAACGCGGTGTTCATATTCGGGCTTCTGGGCATGCCTGCCATGCAGGCCAGAGGCGCGGCTCTGGCCACGACCCTCGCCCGGGTGGTCGAACTGGGGCTTTGCCTGGGCGTCTGCGCCCGCGAGGGCTATATAAGGCCTGCGTGGCGCCGATTTATGCAGCAGCGCAGGGAACTGGCCCAGGATTTCAGGCGGCAGTGCCTGCCGCTGATGGGCGGGTCGCTGTTCTGGGGCGTGGGCTTCACCTCTTATACTGCCATCATGGGTCACATGGGCACCGACGCGGCGGCGGCCAATTCTGTGGCGGCGGTGGTGCGCGATTTGATCTGCTGCATGTGCAACGGCGTCGGCAGCGCCGCGGGCATCATGGTTGGCAACGCGCTGGGCGCCGGGAATTTGGAGCTGGGCAAGGCCTATGGCATCAAGCTGAAGAACCTGTCCTATGTCATCGGCTTTGTATCGACGGCCATCGTGCTGGCGCTGACGCCGCTGGTGGTGCGCATGGTGATCCTCACCGACGCGGCCCGGGGCTACCTGACGGGCATGATGGTCATCATGGCCATCTACATGATCGGCCGCTGCGTGAACACCGTGACCATCAACGGCGTGCTGGACGGCGGCGGCGATACGCTGTTCGACATGTACAGCCTGGCCGTGTGCATGTGGGGCATTGCCATACCGCTGGCGCTGTTGGGCGCGTTCGTGTTTCACTGGCCGGTGCTGGTGGTCTACAGCTGCACCTGTCTGGACGAGGTGGGCAAGATCCCCTGGGTGATGCTCCGCTTCCGTAAGTACAAATGGGTGAAGAACCTGACGCGATAAAGCGGCACAGGAGGCAGATATGAACGCATTGATCGACATCACCGGCGTCGAGCTGCGCACGGAGCGGCTGCTGCTGCGCCCGTGGAGGGAGACGGACCTGGAGGACTTCTACGCCTATGCCCGGGAGGACGGCGTGGGACAGATGGCCGGCTGGAAGCCCCATGAAAGCATCGAGGAATCCCGGCAGATACTGGAGATGTTCATCGCCGAAAAAAAGACCTTCGCACTGGAGCATGAGGGGAAGGCCATCGGCTCGCTTGGCATCGAATGCTATGACGAGCGGCACTTCCCGGAGCTATGTGAGCTGCGGGGCCGTGAGATCGGCTACGCGCTGTCGAAGGAATACTGGGGCCGCGGCCTGATGCCCGAGGCGGTGAAGGCCGTGACGGGCTACCTGTTCGACGCGGTGAAGCTCGATTTCATACTCGTCGGCCACTTCGAATGGAACCGCCAGTCCGCCCGGGTGATCGAAAAGTGCGGGTTTGCCGAGGTCAAGACCATACCGTACAGAACCCGTATGGGCACGCTGGAGCAGTCGGTGCAGGCGATACTGTACAATCCAATGAGAATATAAAGGAAGCGCCTCCCGCGCTGCCGCGCGGGAGGCGCTTCCTTTCAAAGGGTTACGCCAGCACGACCTCGACCTGATGGGTCGCGGGGGCCTTGTCGGCGGGGATGACGTTGCCGTCGATGGCCTTGCCGTCCACGGTCAGGCTCAGCTTGCCCTTCTCGTCGCCGGCCTTGTTGACGACGTGGATGTTGTAGGTGCTGCCGCGGAACTTGCGCACCAGCTTCAGGTCGTTCAGCTCCTTGGGCAGGCAGGGATCCAGCTTCAGGCCGTCGTAATCCGGCTTGACGCCAAGGATTCCCTGGCTGATGGTGTAAAAGCTCCAGGCCGCGGTGCCGGTCAGCCAGCTGTTCTTGGCCTGGCCGAAGTGAGGCGCGTAGGGGCCGGCCACCATCTGGCTGTACACGTAGGGCTCGGTGTAGTGCAGCTCCTGGTCCTCGATCCAGGCGGGGCAGGTGCGGCGGTAGATGTCGAAGGCCTTGCCGCCGTGGCCCAGGGTCGCCTGCGCCAGCGCGATCCAGGGGTTGTTGTGGCAGAAGATGCCGCCGTTCTCCTTGTATCCCGGCGGATAGGAGCTGATCTCGCCCAGCTCCAGGTGGTACCGGGTGTAGGGGGGTGTCAGGATCGCCACGCCGTGCTCGCTGAGCAGGTGCTTCTCCACGCTGTCCATGGCCTTCTGGGCATAGCCCTCCTTCACGCCCACGCCGGACATGACCACGAAGCCCTGGGGCTCGATGTAGATCTTGCCCTCGTCGCACTCGTGGCTGCCCACCTTGTTGCCGTAGGCGTCATAGGCGCGCACGAACCACTCGCCGTCCCAGCCGGCGGTCAGCAGGGCCTTCTCCATGTCGGCATACCAGCCGGCCACCTGCTCGGCCTCGTCCGTCCAGCCGTACAGGCGGCACAGGGTCTCGTAGTCCGGGCACACGCCGGTGAACATGCCGCCGATGAACACGGACTCGGCCGCGCCGGACTCGTTGTTCTCGGTGGTCTGGAAGCTCTCGCCGGGGGTGCTGGAGAAGCAGTTCAGGTTCAGGCAGTCGTTCCAGTCGGCCCGGCCGATCAGCGGCAGGCCGTGGGGGCCGCGGTGCTCCAGCGTGTAGTGGATGCTGCGGCGCAGGTGCTCCATCAGGGGCTGGGCCAGCTTCTCGTCGTTGTCGAAGGGCACCATTTCCTTCAGGATGGACACGTCGCCGGTCTCCTTGATGTAGGCGGCCACGCCGAAGATCAGCCACAGCGGGTCGTCGTTGAAGCCGGAGCCGATGTCGTTGTTGCCCCGCTTGGTCAGGGGCTGGTACTGGTGGTAGGCGCTGCCGTCCGGGAACTGGGTGGCGGCGATGTCCAGGATGCGCTCCCGGGCGCGGGCGGGGATCAGGTGCACGAAGCCCAGCAGGTCCTGGGTGGAATCGCGGAAGCCCATGCCGCGGCCGATGCCGGACTCGTAGTAGCTGGCCGAGCGGGACATGTTGAAGGTGACCATGCACTGGTACTGGTTCCACAGGCCCGCCATGCGGTCCACGCGGATGTCGCCGCTCTCCACCTGGAAGGAGGACAGCAGCTCGGTCCAGTAGGCCTTCAGCTCGGCGAAGGCGGCTTCGAACTGTTCGTCGGTCTTGTATTTGTTCAGGATCTCGTAGGCCGGGGCCTTGTTGATCACGTTGGGGACGATGAACTTCTGATCCTGGGGGTTCTCGCAGTAGCCCAGCACGAAGATGAAGCTGGCGGATTCGCCCGGCTTGAGGCTGCGCTTGAGCCAGTGGCTGGCGATGGGCGCGAAGCCGCTGGCCACGCTGTTGCTGCTCTGGTTGGCAAAGGGCACCTGGGCCTCGCCGAAGCCGTTGTAGTAGCCGATGAAGGACGCGCGGTCGGTGTCGAAGCCTTCGATGTCGGCGTTCACCGCGTATACGGCGAAGTGGTTGCGACGCTCGCGGTACTCGGTCTTGTGGTAGATGGCGCTGCCCTCGATCTCCACCTCGCCGGTGGAGAAGTTGCGCTGGAAGTTGGTGGAATCGTCCTGGGCGTTCCACAGGCAGAACTCCACGAAGCTGAACAGGGACACGTTCTTCTCGGCGGCGGATTCGTTGGTCAGCGTCACCCGGGTCACCAGGGCGTTCACGCCCCGGGGCACGAAGGAAAGCTGCTCGGCCTTCAGGCCGTCCTTGACGCCGGTGATGCGGGTGTAGCCCAGGCCGTGGCGGCATTCATAGCTGTCCAGCTTCGCCTTCACAGGCATCCAGCCGGGGGTCCACACGCTGCCCGCGTCGTTGATGTAGAAGTACTGTCCGCCGGCGTCGGTGGGCACGTTGTTGTAGCGATAGCGGGTCAGGCGCAGCATCCGGGCGCCCTTGTAGAAGCTGTAGCCGCCGCTGGTGTTGCTCATCAGGGTGAAGAATTCCTCGCTGCCCAGATAGTTGATCCAGGGGGAGGGGGTGTCGGGGCGGGTGATGACGTACTCCCGCGCCAGGTCGTCGAAGTGGCCGTATTGCATACCGATGTGCCTCCTTGCTCCTTGCGATTCTAAAACGATTTCGATTATGAGTATAACACACCTATAGTATTATTCTAACTGTAGACGACTGAAAAATCAAGGGGGTATCCTATGATTCTCGAAAAAAATTTCATGGCTGCCGAAATGCATTTCGGCAGCCATGAAACCAATGCGACTATGCCGCGCCCTCCGGGATCGGCCGGATGACGTTGTTGTACAGCCGCCGGAACAGTATCAGCGTCGTGATCAGCGAGGCGATCTCGGCGATGGGGAAGGCGAACCAGACCAGGTGGTCGTTGCCGGTCTGCAGGCCGATGCGGGCGAGTATGTAAGCCGCGGGCAGCAGAACCACCAGCTGGCGGATGAAGGACACGATCATCGAATAGGTGCCGTAGCCCAGCGCCTGGAAGACCGATCCCATGGCGATGCAGACCCCGGCGAACAGGAAGGTTGAGCCGATGATGCGCAGCGCGGGGATGCCCACCCTCAGCATCTCGTCCGAGGCGTTGAAGATCTTCAAAAGCGGCCCGGGGATGATCATGAAGGTCAGCAGCCCCAGCAGGATATAGCTGGCCGCGTAGATAATCGCCAGCCGTATCGCCTCCATCATTCGGCGGCGGTTGCGGGCGCCGTAGTTGTAGGCCACGATGGGGATGATGCCGTTGTTCAGGCCGAATACCGGCATCATCACGAAGCTGTTCAGCTTGAAGTATACGCCGAACACCGTGGCGGACAGCTCCGCGGCCTTGGTATAGGTGATCAGTATGATGTTGAACAGGAAGGTCATCACCGACCCGATGGCGATCATCAGTATGGAGGGCACGCCGATGGCGTAGATTCGCCTGATCATGTTCAGGTTCGGACGGAACCGCTTCATATCCAGGCGGATGTCCGCATTCTTGAAATGGTTGAGGGTCGCCGCCAGGCCGAAGGCGACGATCTGGCCGATCACCGTGGCGATGGCCGCGCCCTTCGCGCCTTGGCCGAGCTTCAGGATAAAGATGGGGTCGAGTATGATGTTGATGATCGCGCCGGTGCCCTGGGTGAACATGGTGTAGATGGTTCGGCCCGTGGACTGCATCAGGCGCTCGAACATGATCTGGCCGAACACGCCGAAGCTGAAGCAGCAGATGACCGTCAGGTAGTCCACGCCGTAGTTCACGATGGTATCCACGTCGGTCTGGGCGCGGAAGAAGGTCCGCACGCCGAACAGGCCGAAGAGCAGGAAAATGGCGTAGCCCACCAGCGCCAGGAACACGCCGTTTTCGGCGATCCGGTTCGCCAGCTCGGGCTTTTTCTCGCCCAGGGCCCGGCTCAGCAGCGCATTGACACCCACCGCCGTGCCCGTGGCCACGCCGATCATCAGGTTTTGCGCCGGAAAGGCCAGCGATACCGCCGTCAGGGCGTCCTGGGCGTAGCGGGCCACGAAGTAGCTGTCCACCACGTTGTACAGCGCCTGCACCAGCATGGACAGTATCATCGGCAGCGACATGTTCAATATCAGCTTGGGGATGGGCATGACGCCCATCTTGTTCTGTGCAGGGGCCGCCTTTTGCATGGGTGATTTCTCCTTGTTGGGTGGGGTTCGGTGAGGGCTGTTTTTTATACTTTAATCATTGTATGGGCAGGCATTGTATGTGTCAAGGGATATATTGATAAATTCTGATTTGCCGCGCGGTTGCCGGCCAATTCAGGGATCCGGCCATGGCGGCGCACGGCAGGGTGAGTGGTATGAACGGTGATCCGGGAAGCCTGGATGCAGATGATAAGGAAGATTAACAGGTGTTTCGTTGATAGTTAATTGTTCACGTGGCATAATATACATAAATATTAATGCACAGCGGGGTGTAATCGGTGCTCTTCAATTCCCTGGAGTTTCTTATATTCTTTCCAATTGTGACATTGGTTTATTTTGTGATTCCGAGGAAGGCCAAGCATCTGTGGTTGCTGGTTTGCAGCTACTACTTTTACATGTGCTGGAACGCGAAATACGCCTTGCTCATTCTGACCTCCACAGTGGTGACGTACCTGAGCGGCCTGCTCATGGAGAAGGTGACGAAGGGGGCGGAGCAATCCGATGCGGCCGAGGTCGTGCGGCGGAAGAAATGGATCGTCGCGGGCAGCTTCATCATCAACCTGGGCATTCTGTTTTTCTTCAAGTATTTCAACTTTGCGATGAACACCCTCACCGCACTGTTCGGCCTATTTCACATCCAGTTGAATCTTCCCACCCTGGATGTGCTGTTGCCCGTGGGCATTTCGTTCTATACCTTCCAGGCCCTGAGCTATACGATGGACGTCTACAGGGGCGATATCTACGCTGAAAAAAGCTTCATACGGTATGCGCTGTTTGTATCGTTCTTTCCCCAACTGGTGGCGGGGCCGATCGAACGCTCGAAAAACCTGCTCAAGCAGCTCGCCGTGCCGAAGCGCTTCAGCTTTGATGCGTTCCGGGAGGGCCTGCTTTTGATGCTCTGGGGCTTTTTCCTGAAGATCGTACTGGCAGACCGCATTGCGATTTTCGTGGATGCCGTCTATGCCGACTACAAGACCTATGGCGGCTTCTATATCCTGGTGGCGACGGTGCTTTTCGCGGTGCAGATCTATTGCGATTTTTCCGGCTATTCGACGATTGCCATGGGTACCGCGAAGATTCTGGGCGTCGATCTCATGGAAAACTTCAACGCGCCTTACCTGTCTACCTCGGTGGCCCAGTTCTGGCGCAATTGGCATATCTCGCTGACCTCCTGGTTCAAGGATTACCTGTACATTCCCCTTGGCGGCAGCCGGCGCGGCAAGGTCAGGAAGAGCCTGAACAAGATGATCGTCTTCCTGGTCAGCGGTCTTTGGCACGGCGCCAGGTTTTCCTACGTGGTATGGGGCGGCCTGAACGGCCTCTACCAGGTCATCGGCGAATGGCTGACGCCGGCAAGGAACCGCCTGATTGCGCTTTTGCACCTGCACCCGGATTCCATGGCCCACAGGCTGGCCCAGGGCCTGATCACGTTTATACTTGTCGATTTTACCTGGCTGTTCTTCAGGGCATCGAGCCTCACCGACGCGGTGAATATGATCAAATCGCTGTTCAGCGTGCAGAATCCGTGGGTATTGGTCGACGGTTCGCTTTATAAGTGCGGGCTGGACCTGCCCAACTTCTGGTTGATGCTCATCTGTATCGGCGTGCTGGCGTTTGCCGATGTGTGCAAGCACAGGGGCATCTGCGTCAGGAAGGTCGTATTGAAGCAGGATTACTGGTTCAGGTGGGTTTTCATCGCGGCGAGCGTACTGCTGATCCTGCTGTTCGGCAAGTGGGGTCCAGCCTTCGACCAGAGCAATTTCATTTATTTCCAGTTCTGAGGTGGAAAGATGAACCGCACAGTCAAGCATATCATCGGTTGTCTTGCGACGCTGGCCATGATCGTGGTAGGCGCCCAGCGGCTGGGCCATCTGGTGAGGCCCGTGGTTTTCAATCTGAGTGGCGCCTATACCAAGATCGATTCCTTCCACAGTATGCCGGAGCATTCGATTGAGGTGATCGCATACGGTTCGAGCCATACCTATAAGAGCATCGACCCCATGGTCATGTACAGGGACTATGGCATCGGCGCCTACAACTATGGCTATAATTGGCAGAGACTCAATACCACCAAGCTGTTTCTTCAGGAGTCACTGTCTACCCAGTCGCCCAAGATAGCCCTCATCGAGACGTACTTCGTGAACCATTCGGGCGCGGATCGGGATATGAACGGGGAAATCTACTATACACGATATCTGCGCAATTCGAAATACAAACTCGAATATCTGAAGCAGTGCTTTGGCAACAACCTGGAGCGCTGGCTGTCGTACATCATGCCTTTGTCCATGTTCCACGACAACTGGCCGAATGTGACCGAAGAGAGCTTTGCACCTGTCGTCAACCGCAACAATATGCCCATGGGCTTCGGGCCGACCGCGAAGGCCATGAAGCTGACGATGCGTGATCAGTCAGAGGTGAAGCAAAGAAAGCTGAAGGCGTCGTCGATTGCCGAGCTGGACACGATGGTGCAATTCTGCAGGGAACACAATATCGAGCCCGTCTTCTTCACTGTGCCATTTAAGAGGGGTTACAGCTTTGCCGACGCGATGACCGAATATGCCAGGGAAATAGGCTGTGTCTACATCAACATGTTCGACCACATGGAAGAGTGTGGCCTGGACCCCAAGACGGACTTCAGGGACGCGGGCCATACCAACAGCAGAGGCGCGGCCAAGATCAGCGCTTACCTCGGGAAGTACCTCTCGGAGCACTACGATTTGACAGACATGCGCCAGGTCGAGAACAACCCGTGGTCGAAGGTGAAATAAGCAAGACAAACCGGTATAACAGGCACAAGGCAACAGGGTTCCCCGGCACATGCAGGCCAGGGAACCCTGTTTGCAAAGGCGCATGGTATCATTGCGTCAGTTGAACTTGTATATCTTCCGGATCCACTTGTAGAAGAACAGGTCGATGTCCCTGCCCACCTTGCCGGGCAGCAGGAACACCACGTTGCTGCTGCGGTAGCGCATGCGCCGGAAGGTGGCGGGGTGGTTTTCCTTCAGCCAGTGCCACAGCTCGATGCGCTTTTGCTGGTTCTCCTCCCTGCCGGACATCATCAGGTAGATGTTGCAGATCATCAGCATGATGGACAGGTAGTGGTACATGTACTGCGCCAGCTTTTTATTGTGCTGCTCCAGCAGCTCCAGGTCGTGGGCGTCGGCCATGATCTTGGTCACGAGGATCTGCTGGTCGATGCGCCGGATCATGTTGTCCTCGGTCACCGACTGGTCCGCCCGGCCGATGAAGTAACGGTACATGTCCTCGTCCAGGTAGTACATGTGCTTGACGCTGGGCAAGGGCTGGTAGACGAATACGTTGTCCACGTAGAAGGTGTGCTTGGGCAGCGACAGCTTCGAGCGGCGCAGCACGTCGGTGCGGTAGGTGGCGGCGTGCATGATCATGAACTGGGTGGTGGCGAAGTGGCCGATCTCATCCCAGGTGAACACCTTGCCCATCGGCAGCACGTTGCGATAGCGCACCACCCGGTGGGTGTTGTCCTCGGCGTGCTCGTAGACGTAATTGGTCAGGATCAGGTCGATGGGCTCCTCCGAGGCGGCGCTTTCCCGGATCAGCGCCATCAGCTTTCCAAGCGCGGCGGTGTCCAGCCAGTCGTCGGAATCCACCACCTTGAAATACATGCCGGTGGCATGGACCATGCCCTGGTTGACGCCCTCGCCGTGGCCGCCGTTTTCCTGGTGGATCACCCGAACGATGTCCGGGTATTGGGCGGCGTAGCGGTCGGCGATGGCGCCGGTGCCGTCGGTGCTGCCGTCGTCCACCAGTATGATCTCCGCGGCGCTTCCTGCGGTCAGCAGGGTGTCGATGCAGTGATCCATGTAGGCGGCGGAATTATAGCAGGGCACCGTGAAGGTTATCAGCTTCAACGGACTATCACCCCTCTGATTTTTTCATTGACAAAGTATATTAAGCCCATTATAACATGCTGTGGCCGCATTGAAAAGCATGGGATTGTCAAGAATAGGGAAAACAGCCCTTCACTCTTAACATGAAACCGTTATAATAATGGAAAAGCAAGCCAATTATCGGCTCGAAAGAGGGAACGACCATGACATACACTCTGATCAAGGATCTCTATACCCACATGCCCGCCGCCGACATCGAACACCTGAAGGTCAGCGGCTGGGTGCGCACGATACGCGAATCGAAGGCCTTCGCCTTCGTGGAGCTGAACGACGGCACTTACTTCAAAAACCTCCAGATCATCCTGGAGGCGGATAAGCTGCCGGAGTACGCCAGCCTCGTCAGGGCCATCACCACCGGCGCGGCCATCGAGGGCGAGGGCAGGCTCGTGCTGACGCCCGATATGAAGCAGCCCTTCGAGCTGAAGGCGACCTCCGTGACGCTGGTGGGGGAAAGCCCCTCCGACTATCCGCTGCAGAAGAAGCGCCACACCCTGGAATACCTGCGCACGATCCAGCACCTGCGGCCCCGGGCCAACCTGTTCCAGTGCGCCTTCCGGGTGCGCAGCGTGGCGGCCCAGGCCATCCACCGCTTCTTCCACGACAAGGGCTACCTGTACGTGCACACCCCGCTGATCACCGGCAGCGACTGCGAAGGCGCGGGCGAGATGTTCCGTGTCTCCACGCTGGACCCGGACGCCCTGCCCCTCACCGAGGACGGCAAGACCGACTTCAGCAAGGATTTCTTCGGCAAGCCGGTGTCGCTGACCGTGTCCGGCCAGCTGAACGCCGAGATCTTCGCCATGGCCTTCCGCAACGTCTACACCTTCGGCCCCACCTTCCGCGCCGAGGAATCCTATACGCCCCGCCACGCCGCGGAGTTCTGGATGATCGAGCCGGAGATCGCCTTTGCCGACCTGGCCATCGACATGGACCTGCAGGAGGAGATGGTCAAGTACATCATCGCCGCCGTGCTCCAGGAGTGCCCGGAGGAGATGGCCTTCCTGAACCAGTTCGTGGACAAGGGCTTGGTGGACCGGCTGAAGTTCGTGCGGGATTCCGAGTTCGTGCGCTGCAGCTACACCGACGCCATCGACATCCTGAAGAACTCCGGCGAGAAGTTCGAATACCCAGTGGCCTGGGGCGAGGACCTGCAGACCGAGCATGAGCGCTACCTGACCGAAAAGCACTTCGGCAAGCCGGTGTTCGTGACTGACTGGCCCAAGGAGATCAAGGCCTTTTACATGCGCATGAACGACGACGGCAAGACCGTGGCGGCGGCGGACCTGCTGGTGCCCGCCGTGGGCGAGCTCTGCGGCGGCAGCCAGCGCGAGGAGCGCTACGACGTGCTGAAGGCCCGCATCGAGGAGCTGGGCATGAATCCCGAGGACTACTGGTGGTACCTGGAGCTGCGCAAGTACGGCACTGCCAAGCACGCCGGCTTCGGCATGGGCTTCGAGCGCATGATCATGTACCTGACCGGCATCGCCAACATCCGCGACGTGCTGCCCTTCCCGAGGACCACCGGCAACGCGGACTTCTGATACAATCCGTTCAACAGACGCACGGCACCCGCAGCGGCGGCGCCAGCGCCGCCACCGCGGCGGCCTGGATGCCGCCGCTGCATTATATGTGCTCTCAATGGAGTCAAAACCCGCCAAAAGCAATTCCTGTGGGGAAAACAATATAAATCCGCTTATTTTGGGTATTGACGCGGGGATGGTTTCTTGTTAATATATAGTTGTCAAGGTTATGCAGTAGTTAAAAAAGACTAACATAATTCCAAGGAGGAGATACCTATGAACAACATCCCGCAGGTCAAGATGGGCATCCTCGCGGTCAGCCGCGACTGCTTCCCGATCACCCTCTCCGAAAAGCGCCGCAAGGCCATCGTTGCGAAGCTGAAGGAAAAGAATTTTGACATCTACGAGTGTCAGACCATCATCGAGGGCGGCATCGACGCCAACGTGATGGACGCCTATGAGGAGATCAAGAAGTCCGGCATCAACGCCCTGGTCGTGTTCCTGGGCAACTTCGGCCCCGAGGGCCCCGAGACCGCCATCGCCAAGCTGTTCGACGGCCCGGTGATGTACATCGCCGCCGCCGAGGAGAACGTGGGCGTGCTGTCCAGCGACCGCGGCGACGCCTATTGCGGCATGCTGAACGCTTCCTACAACCTGAAGCTCAGCGGCATCAAGGCCTATATCCCCGAGTATCCCGTGGGCGACGCCGAGTACTGCGCCAACGAGATCATCGACTTCCTGCCCATCGCCCGCACGATCCTGGGCCTCAAGGACCTGAAGATCATCACCTTCGGCCCCCGTCCCTTCGACTTCCTGGCCTGCAACGCGCCCGTGGCGCCGCTGTTCAAGCTGGGCATCAATGTGCAGGAGAACTCCGAGCTGGACCTGCTGAAGGCCTATCACGAGCACGCCAACGATCCCCGCATCCCCGCCAAGATCAAGGAGATGGAGGACGAGTTGGGCGAGGGCAACAAGATGCCCGGCATACTGCCCAAGCTGGCCCAGTATGAGCTGACCCTGCTGGATTGGATCGAGGCCAACAAGGGCGCCGCCAAGTACGTGGCCATGGCCAACAAGTGCTGGCCGGCCTTCCAGACCGAATTCGGCTTCGTGCCCTGCTATGTGAACTCCCGCCTGACCGGCATGGGCATCCCCGTGGCCTGCGAGGTGGACATCTACGGCGCGCTGTCCGAGTACATCGGCACCTGCGTCACCGGCGAAGCCGTCACCCTGCTGGACATCAACAACAGCGTGCCCGCCGACATGTACAAGGAAAGCATTGAGGGCAAGTTCAACTATCGCCACAACGAGACCTTCATGGGCTTCCACTGCGGCAACACCCCGATGTGCAGGCTCAGCTGCGGCACCATGAAGTACCAGCTGATCATGAACCGCGGCCTTGAAGGCGGCGGAGAGCCCGACATCACCCGCGGCACCCTCGAGGGCGACATCATTCCCGGCGACATCACCTTCTATCGCCTCCAGGCCAACAAGGACAGCCAGCTGCAGTCCTACATCGCCCAGGGCGAGGTGCTGCCCGTGGCCACCCAGTCCTTCGGCGGCATCGGCGTGTTCGCGATTCCCGAGATGAACCGCTTCTATCGCCATGTGCTGATCGAGGACGGCTATCCCCATCACGGCGCCGTGGCCTTCGGCCACGCCGGCAAGGCCATCTTCGAGGTGCTCAAGTACCTGGGCATCGAGAAGATCAGCTTCAACCAGC
>JAZOUD010000141.1:0-20928 GCA_045658005.1 Clostridia bacterium
GCTTGTCTTCCTAAGACCGCTTGGCCTCCGACTTCCACGGCATAGCCCCCACCGACCACCTGACCCTAACCCTCTACCCCCGCATCACGCCGGAAGAAGAGAGCGATTTTTAAATGACTCTTTAGTGGTAGCATGGGATGAAGGATGAATTCTTCATTCTATGCTATCCCTGTTATTTGTTTCCCAACATAAAACAGCCCCACGCCAGTACGACGTGGGGCCTCATTTTTCCCTTTTATTCCTCCGGCACCTCCGGCAGCCCGGCCACGCTGGTGAGCAGGCTGAGGATGCCGGCCAGCAGCGAAGCGCTGCCTACCATTACCCAGTTCACGTCGCCCATTACGGCGCTGGTGCCTATGGTCGCTACGGCGGTCTGGGCTACCGTCTTGATGGCGCGCACGCCCGCTGCCTTGATCCATGCCTTCCAATCCCTCATGGTTATGCTCTCCTTTCCTTCAGGTCCCGTATGTCGTGTTCCACTTCCGTCATGCGCCCCTCCAGGCGGTAGGTGCGCTCTATGACGCTGTTGTGCTTGTCCACCTTCTCCTCCAGCTTCTTTAGCCGGTACTGCGTCAGCCGCGCCGACGCCATCACCCCGCCGAAGGCGCCCAGCCCTGAACCGGCCAAACCGATCAGGGCCACGATTATCGTGTTATCCATCGTCACTCATCGCCTTCCTGTAAACATGAATCACGATCCACGCCAGCAGCAGCGACACCGCCATGCGCTTCCACGGCAGCGCCAACAGCCGGCAGATCAGCAGGTCCGCACGGGCTACGGCAACCTGAATACATCTCGTCACGTCCACTGTACACCACCTCACGGCCCTTCGCTGGTTATGTCGATCCCCGGTTGGTCGTAATCGATCCGGTACGGGTCAAAGCCCTCACAGCCCGCCCACCTGCGCACGGCGACCAGGGCGATAAAAAGCGCCACGGCCAGCAGGGCCGCGGCGGCGACGGTTCGAAGCGCCCGCATCATGCCACCAACTCCGAGTATATCGAGCTGATCCAGGCGTTCTGATTCTTCCAGATGATGAGATACCAGTCCCTGCCCCCGGCCTGCCGGGTCACGCCCTGGTAGACCAGCAAATCGCCCTTGTGGGCGGTGCCGATGTCCTTCGATTCCACCCCGGGGACGCTGCGGATGTTGACGCTGCCGCCCGTCACCAGCACATGGCCGTACTCCCCGGGCGGAGGCGTTGGAATCGGGTCGTCGTCCCCGGCCTTGCTCCCGTTGACCATGACCATAACGGTGTCACACTCAACCTCTTCCTCGTATTCGGGTTCGTAGTAGGGCTTCCGTGCCATTGTCTGCCAACTCCTTTCTGCCATAAAAAACCACCCTATGATCGGGTGAAAAACCTTCGGTTTATTTTTTCCTTTTGTTCAATTCTCCAAAGCGCCGCTTCTTCTGTAACGCTGGTCCTGTCCCTCAATATATCCCTGACGCCTTTGTGATTGTAAAAACGAGTCTGATCATCCAGGTCAGCTAAGGCCATAAGTTTGTTGTCCCGTGCGAGATTTGCCAGTGCACGATTGTAAATATACATAGCATATTGGTTATTTACGCCGAGAATCCTCGCTACCTCATTCATGTTTTTTCTTTCTATTCCGTGTAACACCAATACCTGTCGTTGTCTTGAATCAGAAAGCCGACTTATCGACTCTCGTACATTTTGTTGTATTTCTTCGCGTAATAACGAATCATCTAAATCCGGCAAACTGTCATCCCGAAGTGTATCGGCCAATGTCGCGCTATCCTCTGTGTCATTCAGTAATGGCGCATCCAATGAAATTAATGTTGGATGATCGCTTTTCGGTCCGCCGTTTCTTAAACCAAGAGTTGAATATATCTCCTGTGTTATGTATTGTTTCTTGCAGATCGCCCAGCTCTTCCCGGAGTCTTCTTTATAGGCATGTTTTGCCCTTATAAGCCCGATAAAAGCCGCTTGAGTTAAATCCTCAACACTAACAGCGTGGTCTTTATCACACAGTCCCCGAAAATGCCATGCTATCGCGTGTAGTGCTTTTTTGTTCTCTTCATATAGCTCCTCATACATTTTAGATCAATCCTCTATGCATTCCCAAATGAAACGGCCATAGCCCGCGTTACGCCATTGACCCAAACCGTGATAAGCGCCGTAATCAAGCGCCGCCTCGATAATATCCCATGTCAGGGTTTCACCTTTGGCAGATTTTGAAACGGAATTAGGAAGCAGTGATATTTCAACAGTAACACTCCAAGGGTCGTCTATCTGCTCAGACGACGCAATGAATACCCGTTCGCCTTGCGGTCCACTGCTCCTTAATGGGCGTTCAGTGATACTATCTTCGTAAAACACGAAGTTATCCTCACGTTTAATAGGAACGAATCGGGGTTCAACGAACACAAGCAGGTCAACCTTGGATTTATAAGCGGTGACATTATACTGCCCTCTGAGCGCATAAAGGGCCGCTTTAAAAAAACCTTTGATCTGGTATCCCATTACGCAGAGATGCCCTTGTTTGTCACGGGCAAATACGGTTAACCCACGCTCGTTAACGTCAAACGAAGAAGCAGTTTCTTCTTCCGTCGCTTCTTCATCGATTGCTTTCGATGTGACAATACTGGTCCGAAGGTCCTTAATAGCCGGAAGGCTACCGAGGATAGGTGTCAATCCAGTAAGCCTATATGTTCTGGATTCTATTTTGAGATTTGCCATGTGTAACATTCCTTCCAAATTGTGCTATTACTCTACTGTACTCATTGGAACTCTACCAGACTCCGCTCTTGCATTACTTCGCTGTTACTCTGCCGTGCTGTACTGGACCGTACCCAGCTATCACTTTGTCATCAAATTATATACAGCATCGGCCAATAAATATGACATGAGTTCGGCCCGTGAATACAATTTACCGTAACTAATCACAACGCATTCGACACCAGTGTAGTCGATATAGGCATAGCGTTTGTCATAATACAGTTTGCCACTTCTTGATCTTTTTATTTGCCATATATATTTCTTATGGGATTTATCGATCAGTGCTGATGCGCACCTTCTTGAGTGCGTATCATCAGGAATACCTAATGCCTCAAATATGTCGCACATCCTGTACCACGTTTTTCCATTCTCTATATGGCGATGTACAGAAATAAACTTATCTCTGATTTTTTCGTCTTTCACCTCACCTCACCTCTCTATCATCGAAAACCCCACTGTTCGCCCTGCGCACCCTGCGGCCTTGTCTCGCCCTGAATCCCCTGCGGGCCGGTCTCACCCTGTATGCCCTGCGGCCCCTGCGCGCCCGTGTCGCCCTTCGGGCCTTGGGGGGGCCTGTCGCGCCCTGTATGCCCTGTTCCCCGGCAGGGATGCCGAACTCCAGCGTCACGACGCCCGTCTCCGGGACAACAGTCTTTTCCACCGTCGCCGCGCTGCCGGGAGCCAGCGTTTCGGCCTCAACGCCCATGTCCTGCACGCTCTCAGCGGCCTCCTGCGCCGCCTCCACGCCCGCGTTGAGCGCGGCTATCGCCTGCTCAATCAAGCCCTGCTGGACGGGTGTCGGCTCCTCCTCCGTGGGCCTCGGACGCTGCTGCACGGGTATCGTCACCGCGTACATCGTCTCACCATCGTCAGCGCCGGTATGCAGGAATATCCACGCATACACGTTTTGCCCGGAGGTCAGCATCTCGTCGGGAATCAGCACCCCGTCCGCGTTTCCGACCTGCTTCACTGCCTCGCCGCCGATCTGCCGGTTGGAGAAATGCACCGTGTAAGCGTCAGGCAGTTCGATACCCTTAAAACGCAGGATTTGGCCGTAGTCGTACTGGTATAGCTGGCGCGTCCGGGTTATTTTGAACGCGCCGAACGCCGCCGTCACAATGTTCGTTGTCATGGCCTATCCGACCTCCTGTTTCGTCATTCCCCCGCTACCGTGCAGCACCACGATCAGCGGGAGATCGCTACCGTCTGGGCGGTACAAAATATACTTGAATTTCCCATAGCTGCTATCCGTCAGCATGGTATCACCCCCGTATTATTCGCCGTCCGGTTCCTGGTCGGGCAGGTCGGCCAGCTCACCCATTTTCGTCACGGCCAACTGGGTGCCGTTGTTGATGATCGTCAGCGTTGCGATCTGGAGCTGGCGGGTGTCGATCTTGCTCATGGCCGCGACAGCCTCGCAGTATGCGCCGTTCGCCCGCTGGTAGGTCTTGGAAAGATCGTTGCCGTAGCTTTTGCTGTCAAACAACTTGGGATATCCGTCCAGACGGTTGAAAGTTCCGTTGGCGTCAACGATGTAGGCGTCTGCCTGATAGATTTCGCGTTTCATTGTAATTCCTCCTTAATAGTATAAATAATTCATCATGTACACTCCTTCTGGTGCTGAAGTGCCATAAAAATACAAGCTGGCATTGATAAATCTAAATACATAGCCTAACCCCGTACTGGGACGCGCTGCTATTCCCCAGCCTTGTATATTTCCATTCTTTTCACCAATATAATTATAATCGCTGCTTGGAACACTGCATATTGTCGCGCCGTCTTGCACGCCGCCAGCACCAACCTTAAATAACCCAGTAATCTGTTTTAGACCATTCCCATATTTAATACATCTGAGAAAGTCGCTTCCGGCCCTACCAATATTGGTTCCATAATTGCTGATAAGCTCATAGTTCCCAGTCGGAATCCCCGGCTGTTGCAAGGTTGCAATAGCCGTGGCGAAATTTTGTGCTGTGATCTTCTTCGTAGGTTCGCCCGTGGACTCTGCGTCCCATATCGGGATTTCGTCGTTTGCGGTCAGGCCTGCCGCCGCAAGCAACTCGTCAATCGTCATTGTGCTTCACCTCGCTTTCCATCCGATTCCAGTTAATCCGGGATATTCTCGCCAGCGTATTCCAGCAGGGCTTGTGCATTTTTTCTCGCGGCGGCGTCGGTAATTACGCGATCAAAGCGCTTGTTGTCGCTGATGATGCGACCAGTCTCGTCGTCGATCTCGGAGTAGGTGGCGGACATTCTCATGCCCACGGCGTCGTTGAATGCGGTTACACTGGTGATGATCTTCATGATGCTTCACGTTCCTTTCTTATGTCGTCGATGTGGTTTGCGGCGTCTTCGCCGTAGGTCTGCGTCGGTACTGTGAATTTTACGTCGTTGCGTTCAAGACGGAGCTGGTCATAATCTCGTTGCTTGGCTTTTACCTCCCAGCCGAAACTCAAGCCGGGCGTACCCTCCACGATAAAGTACGCACCCTTGCGTTCTCTCACCCAGCAGTCTCCAGAGCCATATTTCTGAAGGAATACCTGATATTGGTCGGTGGTGACGGTCTGCGCGAACACGGCGTCCAGTATGACGTAGCAAATGCCGTCATCGGATATTACGCCGTCGCCGATGTCGCCAAACATTGGGGTGGGTGTTTCATAGCAGTATAGTAAGCGGTCAGCATATTGGTCGGTAGAAACAACGCGAGATTTTGTTCCGGAAACAGTGGCATTTCCAAGAACATATGCATTCCCATCTGTATGGATGTAGCTTGATGTCATCCATGAGCCTTCGTACATCAGTGTGCTGTAATTCCTTTTAGCTATCTCAATTTCATCATGATTCAGAATAACACGCATCCCATTATACTCTAATCCTATTTCTCCGGGAGTGAAATAGGCAATATTACTATTTGTGCTTTCTGCATAAATAGTCGATGCGCTTAAACTCGCATACTGACTGCTGCGACCTATATAAAGTGTTGTTTCTTCCACTGATGATAAACCTGGAGCTTCATATAGTGCCTTGATTTGTGCGGTGATTCCGGCACTGGATATCCTAAAATAATGATTTCTATCATTAGAATATGTAGGGATGTTGAGATAAGAATTAGGTCCACCATCAACATAAACGTATTCATCCGCAGTCAATGATTTGGTTTGTATACCAGTATTATTCCATGTGCCAATGGTGTTCCCATTTGCATCTTTTACTGTCATAATGCCACTGACATTATTGTTCCCGCCAAGTGTTACTGATGGGCCAGAAATTGTTCCCCTGTTAATTGTAATACCTCTATTGTCCCAAGTTCCGATGGTATTGTTAGAAGCATCCTTAACCGTTAATATGCCATTGCCGTTACTACTACCCCCTAACGTTAATGTACCTCCTTGCAATATATTGAACAATGCATGTCCGGCAGTAATGAAGTCCGCCACAATCGCCCCGTCCATCGTCATAGCCGTCCCATACGGACCATCATAACCATGGGAGCTGAACCCGAAGCCGCCACTATTCCACCGCCACACATTAACCGCCGTGTTTTTATCGTCGGTATCCATAATGAGGATTTCCTGCATTTCGCCGTTGGCGTCATACATAAATCGGACGTGGCCGCCCAGCGCGCCGGTGATCTTGTCGGTGGCGTTGCTAATGGCCTGCTGCATCATAGCGGCAGTAGGCAGGTCTTTGGTCATTTCTTTTATTTCTTCAACTTTGGCTGTGATCGTTTGTGAGAACGATACTTTGGCTTTGCCAAGCTCAATCTCGTTGTAGCGTTCGGTCAGCACGTTATACACTACACGAATAACCTGCATCTTGACCGCGCTGACATTCAGCGGGCCGCAATACACAGAAACCCGGTCGCACAGGCTCACGCGCTGCAAAGCGGCGACATTCCGGTATTCCTCGGTATCTGCAAGATTGATAAATTTTACCGTGATGTTTTCAGAGGGTAACCACGCCTCGGAGCTATTCAGCCTGCGCCGGGCTTCGGCCTCAAGCTGGGCCTCTGATGGCTGTTCCTCAAATGCATCGGACAAGTCCATAGGAACAGGCGTAACAGGCGCACCGACTTTGAAATAAATCGTATTGCCCGCCCTGTCGGTGATTTCCTCGCCGGATTTGGTTGTCCACGGCACCAAGCGCGTCTCGCTGCTTACAGCAACAATACCTTTGGTCAGCGTTACAACCGTACCATCTTCATGGTTGACCCAATAGGGCGCGACCGCATTGTAACTACCGGATTCGTCATACTCCTGTTTAAGGTCAGTCAGGTTTACGCCATAGCGGATAGAAACGCCGTTATCGTTTCCCCTGTTGGCGTATAGGCGAACCATAAACTTGTCCCACTTGTAGTCGCCCTTGCCGTATACGTCGAGGATTGACCCTTGCTGACCACCCAGAACAGCCTTGACGGCAGACGGAACTTTGTTCTCCCATCTACCGGACGCGGTTTTGTCCGTCCAGAAGGAAAACGGGCAACGGTTGTAGGTGTTATTCGGTATTGCCGCAAATGCAGCAGCGCAAGAAGATGCCACCATGGGCTTCAATATGACGCTACCCAGGCGGTAGCTGATATGGTGGGCGTAGAACGTCACCACGCCGTTCAGGGGGGCGCTATGGGCGTAAATGTCGAAAGGCTGTATATCCTTAGTGTCGTCGTGAATAACGGCAATTATACGGCCCTCCTGAATCTCGGAGAACATGGCGCCGGTGACGGGATAGGTAAACTGGCACTCGTAGATGCCGTTGCGCTCCTCTGTCACGGTGCAGGAAATGCAATCCGCAAGGCGGCCCAAACCATTATAGGTAAATGCCGTTTCGTATTTGTCATAGAGAATCGGTATCACAGTTCCCACCACCTTGGCGTTATTTCAATTCTGGTTATGCCACTGCCTTTACTGATACCGTTTGAACCGGGATTGAGCGACGGGAAGTCGATGGCGTTCAGCGTTACTTTGCTGTCAAGGGAGGTCGCCCCGTAATAGGCTCGACCGGTTTCACAATCTATGTCTATGTATGAATAGCCATAATTTGCTATTGTGATATTGGTGCCGCCGACACCAAGAACGCCGTAACCATACACCCTGATAAGCGGTTTTGATTTAAACCGTGTAGGGTTGGTTATGCTGCCAGAAGAAGTAAATGTTATGGTGGTTTCTCCGCTCAGCAGGAACCGCTGAGGCTTGCAATCGAAGGCAATCGTCCCCCGCCCCCGCTTCTGCGAGTGCCAGTCCGCGGTCAGATTGAACGCCTCGGTGTAGGCCGCCAGGTAATAATGCGTCGAGTCGAAAGAGTCCGTGAGGCGGCAGTAGCCGCTACACGATGCCAGGTAATTCCGCAGCGCGCTGAACGCGGTCAAATCTCTGTCGCCGACGATCTGCACGTCATACTCCCGCGTGACGTTATCGTAGGACGCCAAATCCATCAGCAGCTTGCCGGAGCGCCCCGGCACGACGACCTCCTGATACTTGTGCGCCGGGGCCTTCAGCATGGCGTCGGTGGGAAAGACGCGCGCCAGGAAGGTGGCGCTGCTTACGCCGTTGTAGATGAAATAATCGCTCACGCAAACGCCGCCTTCCTCTGGTTCTGTTGTCTTGTGAATATGTCCTCGATCCTGCGGGCCAGCTCCTCCAGGTTCTCGCCGTCCCGCTGATAGATGTTGATCGTGTTGTTGTTGGTGACGCCGCCTTCGCCGACCAGCTCGCGCAGCTTGTCCTCGCTCAGCACGATCTCGCCACCAGGGCCATCGCCAAAGCCCTTCAGGCCGCCGGCCGTGCCCAGCACCGTCGGCCGGGTGAACATGATGGGGTCATCATAGGCCTTCCGATACCAGGATACGCCAAAGTTCGGATAATACGTGCCGCTGACCTCGGTCCAGGACGACACGTAAAAATGTGGCGTCTTTATGTACATGCCGCTGAAATCGAACGCATTCCGGTAGGCATCCGAAATCCAGCTTGTGTACGCCGTCGTCTCACTGTAGATGCGCTTGCCCAGCCGATCCCAGTCGATATCCCAAATGCCGCGGTAGGCCTGCTCGTATGGTTCGGTCAGATCCGAGTACAGACGACCGTTGCCGGTGAAAGCGCCCTTGAATGCGTTAAAGGCATTCGTGGCGGCGGATTTCATTTTCCCCGTCAATGCCGATATGGTTTTATCGATGGTGTTGACGCCTGAAGAAATGGCGGTATTGGCCGAGCTCATGCCCGTAGAAGTGGTTCTCACGAAGGCGCTGAAGGCCGTGGAAATCGCGTTTTTCTGCGTGTTCAGCCAAGTGGCCAGGCGCGATCCAATACCCTGCGTGGCAGTTTGCACCGTCGTGGCCAGCGTCTGGGTCCCGGTCTGTACGTTTTTGACAATGGCCGACAGTGCCGTGTAAACCGCGGTTTTCTGCGCTTCCCACCATTTTGACAGATTCGCAGCGATGCCTTGCGTGGCAGTCTGCACCGTCGTGGCCAGCGTCTTGGCGCTGGTCTGTACGTTTGTAGCGATGGCAGACAGCGCGGTGCTGATGCTCTGTGACAGGGTTTTCAGCGTTGCCTCGATATTGGTCCTGGCGGTATTGATCCCGGTGACCGCGGTCTTCACATGGACGCCGAGGTCGTCCAGCGCCGAGCTGGCCGTGGTCACCATGCCCTTGACGGCCGTGCCGAAGCCGGTGATGTTCTTGGCTGCATCGCCCTTGGCCGCGTCGTTCAGGGCCTTGACGGCGGCGGCCGTATTCGATACAGCGGTCGCCGCGTCAGCCAGACCGGTGGCGTCCGATACCAGGCTCGCCAGACCCCTGCCTACGCCGGTCAGCGCGCCGCCGATGTCCTTGTCCGCGGCCCACTTGGCCTCTTTGTTGATGTCCTTGATGCCTTTGGCGACCGCGCCGAGGGAGGCGGCCAGGTCGATGACGCTGGTCTCGTTGGCCAGCTTGATGGCTGCGTCCGCGACGGTGGCGAAGCCGTCACCGGCCTTGGTGGCCGCGTTACCGATGCTGTCGAATACCCCCGCCAGCTTCTCCAGTATTCCGGCGATGCTGTCGTTGATGCTGACCACGCCGTCGCTGATGCTGGTAATCACGCCGCTGATGGCGTCGCCGATCGCGGTGATCGGCGTGGCCAGCGAGGCGCTGAAGCCGGAGAAGGCGTCCACGATCAGCGCCAGGTTCTTGCCCACGCTGTCGACGATTCCCACCACCGTGTCGCCGATGGTGTTGATCAGATCCGCTACCGAGTTGATAATCGGCGTGACCTGTTCCAGCAGGCCCGAAAAGGCGGAGATGATGTCCGGCAGGTTGTCGGTCACCGCCGCTACCATGTCGGTGATTGCCTCGGTATGCGGGGCCAGCGCCTCGACGATCTTGGCGATGTTCTTGCCGACGCTGTCCAACAGGCCGGTGAAGGCGCGAATGATGTCCGGGAATTTACCGGTGACGGTGGTCACCATCTCGGTGATCGCCGGAATATAGGGCGCGATGGCCTCGACGATATTGGTGATGGCCGACGAGATCGTCTTCACGATGCCGTTGAATGCGTCGATGATGTTTGGCAGCTGGGCGGTGGTCTCGGTGACCATCGCGGTAATGTCCGGGATATACGGGGCGATGGCCTCGGCGATGTCCACGATCGCACCCGCCACGATATCCGCCATGTCGGTAAAGGCCTGGGCCGCCGTGTCCACGATGGGCGCGCAGGCATCGACGATGGCGGCGATGCCCTCGGAGACCCCCGGGAAGGCGTCGCCGATGGCTTTGACGATATCCGTCATGGCCGCCGAGAATGCGCTGATGACGTCCGGCAGTGAGGCGTTGATGCCGGACAGCAGATTGCTGACGATGTCGCCGCCTGCGCTCAGCAGAGCCGGCAGCTCGCCCGCGATGGTGCTCACCACGTCGCCCATGGCCGACGTGACCGTGGCCAGCAGCTCCGGCGCGCTGGTGGTGATGCCGCTGATCAGGCTGGAGATGAATTCCCCGCCCTTGGCCAGGATCTCCGGCAGGTGATCTGCGAAGCCGCCCACAAAGGTAGTGACGGCCTGTATCGCGCCCTCGATCAGCTGGGGCGCCGCGTCGAGTATGCCTGTCAACAAGGTGCCGACCATGTCCGCCGCGGTAATCAGCAGGGATGGCAGGTTTTCGGCGATGACATTCGCAAAGTCGGTCACCACGGAAGAGACGGATTGCATCAGCGACGGGGCGTTATTGATGATGGAACCGATCAGCCCGTTTAAAATCTGCAGGCCCGTGTCCAAAAGTGTCGGCAGCGCGCCCAGCAGCGAATCCGCCAGGGTCGTGATGATGTCCGCTGCCATCGGCATGAGCAGGGGCAGGTTTGTGCTGATGGCGTCCATGATGGCCGTCAGGATCTGGCCACCGGTTTCCACGAGCACGGGAATCATCTCGGTGATGGCCGTGGAAATACTGTTGATGCCCTCCGTGATCAGCGCCGTGCCGCTCTCGCTGTCGCCGCCGAAGATCGCCATCAGGCCGTCCATGATGGCCGTGATGCCCGGCATGAAGTCGGCCATCAAACTGTTTTTCATGCCCTCGGTGGATTGCTGCAGGTTTTGCAGGCTGTCCTGGAACGCCGCGGAGGCCTTGACGTCCTCCTCGCTCATCACAATGCCCAGGTCGTGGGCCTGCTGCTTCATGGCGTCGATATCCTCGGCGCTGGTGTTCAGCAGCGGGCCCAGCTCGGCTGCGCCCTTGCCGAACAGCTCGGTGGCAAGCCGGCTGCGCTCGGTCTCGTCCTCGACGCCTTGCAGCGCGGTAACCGTTTTGTTGAACAGATCCTCCCGCGACATGCTGGCGACTTCTTTCTGGGAAATGCCCAGCTTGCCGAAAGCGTCCGAGCCGTCCTCCGCTGCCTTGGACAGCTTGATCATCGGCGTCCGCAGCGCGTCAATGCTGCTGCCGGAGTGCTGGAGTATGAAATCCCACTCCTGATAAGCGTCGGTGCTCAGCCCAAGCTTCTGGGAGCCCTTGTCGATGGCGTCACCGAATGCGGCGGCCTTTGAGGTGGCGTCGTACATAGCCGCCCCGATGGCGACCACGCCAGTGGTGGCAGCCGCCACGGCCGCGCCGATGGTCTTCGCGCCGGAGGAAATGGCCGAGCCGAAGGTCTTGCTGTATTTCTCGCCGGAAGATTTGCCCGCCTTTTCGGCCGCGGGCGTTGATGCGCCAGCCAGCTCCTTGGTGATGGTGGCCTGAGCGCCTTTCAGCGACGGCACGATCGTGACGACTGCCTGGGCGACCTCGATACCGTTAGCCACTTGCTCCACCTCCTCGCTGTTGCTTCTTCTTTGCGAACCAGCTGTCCAGCTCGTTCACGGTCAGGCTGTCCTTGCCGATGCGGCGTCTGTCGTTGTCGCCGGGACGCGGGTAGCGCCTGGGCTTCTGGGTTCGCTTGCGGGAAAAACCCGCTACCAGGTTGGCGTTGATCTGCGAGAGTATGTCGTAGATGTCCGCCAGTATGGCGTTTGTTCTGAAGCGGCTGGAAAATGCCGCTATGTCTGGTTCGATCTCGTGGGCGATGGCGCCATCCGGCTCCACCCGATGCAGGAAAGCGCCGAGAGCGCTCCACGACAGGGCGCTCCCGACGTCGTCCAGGGTGTGGCCTGTCTGCACCAGCAGATCCCGCTCCACGGCCTCGCGGTGTTCGCTTACGAATCCTGCGAGGCCTGCGATTCCCCCAGCTTGTTTCGGCCCATGGCCAGACCATAGGCGTTGTAGATCTCAAAGTATTCCATGCCGCTCAGGTTCAGGGCCTTGAGCCCCGGCGCGTGCTTCAGCAGGAACGCCTCGACGAGCTTGCCCCGCTCGACGATGTCTTCCTCGTCGTTGATCATGGTGATCTGCCGGGCTTCCTCGAAGCTGAGGCTGGACAGGGCGGGCAGGGTAAAGGTCTCTTCCGGGGCATCCTCTACCGCAAACACGAAATCCCGGCGCTTGCGAACGATGAAATCAGCCATGATGTCCTCCTCAGGTCGTGGTGGCGCCGTCGTCCTTCATGAAGGTCCAGGTGTCAGCGCTCACCGTGGCATTCCAGGTGATCGGGTTGCCGGGCTGGAAGGAGATGTCGTCCAGCGCGGTGATGAAGCCGTTGGTGGTGCCCAGCATCATGGCGTCGTCACCGTCCTTCATGATGAACAGGAAGGCCTCTTCGCCGCTCACGACGCCCTCGGCCACGGCCACGGATACCAGCGCGCCGTGCGACTGGGATGCGGCGGTCTCGGTGACATTGTTCTCGCCGAAGATGGTCTTGAGCACCTCGGCGGTGGTGGAGATGATCGGCGCGGCCACGGTGCCGGTGGGTTCAGACTGGAGCTGCCTGCGGATCTTGTTGGCCCAGTCTTTCAGCGGCTCGCTGCTGCGGCCCGTAGACCAGGTGATGCCGTCCTCGGCGATGTATCCGACCTCCACCCAGTTCTCGCCCAGCTCGGCCAGGGGAGAGACGGGCAGCGCGGTGCCAGCGGGAGCGTGATAGAAATAGCCGGATGCTTTGCCGGTGCCCAGATTCACGTCATACATGATTTTATACCTCCAAAATTCAGATTGTCGCGCGTTCGACGTGGGCCACGATGCGCAGCCGCGCCGAACACATTGCCAGGTCGGGCCGCGCGGGGTCGGTGCCCCAACTGCCCGACGAATTGACCGTCACGTAGCGGATGGCCGTATTATCCACGGCCTTCAGGATGCCGATGGCGTTTCGCAGAGTCAGGTCCGCCTCATACTCGGTTTTCCCCCGCGAGTCCAGCACCACCTCGAACGTGTCGATCTTGTCACGGTCGGAACCGCCGACCTTGGAAACGAGTATGCATGGCAGGCGGTAATCCTTCGGAAGCGGGCGGCAATAGGCCGTCAGGTGGTCCGCCAGGGCCAGCCGGACGACGTCCTCGATGTCGATGGATCGCTCTATGATCATCCGCTCACCGCCCTGCTCAGCGCCTTGTCCTCGCTCTCCGCGATGGCGCTCTTTTCGTCTGTCGAGTACACGAAGCCCAGCGCGCGCTGACTGCCGTAGGCCCGGCCCATGCGCGTGGCTGAATCAAAGCCTTTACCACCGTGGTTGTTGTTGGCGTTGGCGTTGTCGCAGATCCTCTCGGTCTGCTGCTGCACCAGGTTCATCGTGCCCTCGCAGCAGAGGATCTCCTCGAAGCCCTCATGGTTCCATTCAATCGTCGTGCGCGTCGCCATCAGCCGTACCACCTTTCAAGCTGGAGCTGGGTGTTGCTCACCCTTCCGGTGGGGCTCTGCCAGAACCTCGGCTCGCCGTTGATCGTGTAGGTGTTGCCGCCGTACTCGATGCGGTCGCCTGCCAGCACGTCCGCACCCGGCGGCAGGTAGCAGGTATAACCGTCGGTGGTGCCCTGCACCCGGCCGTCCTGGGTCAGGCTGGTGCCCGCGGGCTGCATCGAGCAGCCGGAGATCTCCAGCCGGTCCGGGTTCGCCCAATCCGGGATCTCCGAGCCGCGCTGGGTGATGATGGTGGGCCTCAGGCGGGTGACGGTGTCGTTTGCCCAGGATGGAAGCATCAGAACACCCCCCTGACCCGATACGGCGCCAGCACTTCTTTGTTGTCGTCAGGAAGTGCGGTGGACCGCGCGGAGTTGATCCAGTTGGCCGAATAGGTGACGGACACGCCGCCAGCCGATTCGGACTGTACGCCCGCGGAGGATGCCAGCGCGTGGGTCACTCGGTGGGCAATCAGCTCCTTGACGCCGTCCATCATGCCGTCAGGCAGGCCCGCCGTGTAGGTGACCGTGATCTGCGTTTTGCGGTTCATCCAGCCGACGTCGAACAGCCGGAGGATGCCGTTTGGCGCAATGTCGAAGTCGTCGAACGGCGTGCTGTCGATAGTGACTGTAACGGGCGTGGAGACGAAAGTCGCCGGGAGCTGGATCAGCAGATCCCGACCGGCGTGCTTGACCCTGCCATTGCCAGCCAGCAGCCGCTCGGTCATCGAGCAGGCCTGCGCCGGGTAGACGTGCCAGCCGCACCAGTTGCGGATGGCCGCGCAGGCCGCGTCGAGGTTGGGCGCGACTCTCGCGTCGCCCGCGTACTTGTTCGCGGTCAGCGCGTTGAAATCGGCCTCCGAAAGCATCGGCTCCAGGGCGTCGGTATCTGTAATGGTGTATCCCCAGCCGGTCTGGATCATTTGGTCTTCACCGCCCTGGCCTTGTTCGCGGGCTTGACTGCCTTCGCCGGTGCCGGCTTCTCAGGCGGCTTGCCCTTCAGCTCGACAGCGCCTTCGGGCTGGTCGCCCTCCTCAAACTGAAACCGAGCGCCGTTGTACAGATATTCCTTGAGCATGGTGCTCACCGCCTTTCAAAGGCGGGAGGGCGAAACACCCTCCCGGGTTAAGATCAGGACGCCTTGGTCAGCTTCTTGAAGCCGGCGGGACGACGGACCGCCAGAGCCAGCCGCTCCTCGGCGCGGATGGTCATCAGGTTCTTCACGAAGTCGTCCTCGTTGGTGTTGACTGCCTCGACGCTCACGCCGCCGTTGGTGACGACGGACGCGCAGGTCTTGAACGCGCCGACGACCACGGTGCCGGAGGTGATGGATGCGGAAACGCACACCGGAATGCCCCAGATGTTCGGGACGGACTGCTCGCCGAAGTAGCCGCCGCCGTAGTAGCGGTCGTCGCCGTCCTTGCCCACGCGCAGGATGTACCAGTCGGCGGGGTTCATGGCGATGGCGTCAGCCGCGAAGCCGGTCTGCGCCTGCACATCCATTGCGGCCTGGAGGATCGCGTCGGCGATGTCCGTGGCGGTGCCGGTGGCGGCGTAGGTTCCGGTCTGGATGCCGGAAGTGCCCAGCAGGTCGGTGACCAGCTTGCCCTGCTCAACCAGGCCCAGCTCGTACAACAGGCGGCCGTTGATGGCAGAGGCCAGGAACGGATAGTCGTTGATGTACTCGTCGGACTCCTTGATGTGGCAGGCCACCTTGGCCAGGCTCACGGTCTTCGGGGCCGGGTCGGCGAAATGGATCTGCGGCTTCTCGGCGCCCTCGGCGGTCACAGCGGGAGCGCCCTGGAGCGCGCCCTCCACCAGGTACACCAGGGTGGAGCCGCTGATCTGCTCGGCCCCGAACAGGTCGCGGATTACCAGGGGCGTGCGGGCGCCGGTCACGACATTGCGGTCAAAGGTGGTCGCGAAATCGACAGCGCCGGCGGGGCTGGTCATCGGGTCGGTGGCCGCCTTGAAGGCGGGAGCATTGACGTCGAAGCGCTTGCCGATGTTGGCAGTCTTCACGCTCTTGACGAAATGCTCACCCAGGTTGCGGGCGGGCGCGTCGCCGTCGTCTTCCTTGCCGGACTTCCTGCCGATCATACCCAGCAGGTTCGCCTTCTTTTCGGCCTCGGCGATGGCAGCCTCGGTGTTTTCGATCTCGGCGCGCAGCTTTTCGCCCTCGGCGATGGCATCCTTGTCGTCCGCTTCGATGCGGTCCTTCAGCGCGGCCAGCTTGGCCTTCAGCTCTGCGAGCTTCTTTTTCATGGGTATTCCCTCGCTTTCTTAAATCGTGTTGATGTATGCCAGGAGCGCGTCCTTCTTCGGGTTGCTTGCCTTCTGCTCCTCCGCATTCGCGTTGGCGTCCGGGTCGTCCTCCCCGTCGCTGTCGTCCTCCTGCTCAATCTCCCCCAGGACAGCCTGGAGGAGGCTGATAGCTTGTCTGATCTTGTCCTCGTCCGCCTTGCTGTTGCGACGGCCTGACTTCACGTCCACCACGCCGGCGTCGTCGTTGGCCGGGACGGTGACGGCGCTGATCTCGTACAGGTCCAGCACGCGCAGCTCGTTGGCCTTGACGCCGTCCTCCAGCGTAACCAGACCGGCCTCCTTCACGTCATACGCGAAGCTGAACTTACGCAGCCTGCCGTCCTTGTACAGGCCGCGCACGCGCTGGGCCTCTTCAGTGTCGTCGAAGGTGGCCACGAAGTGCAGGCCGATCTCGTCCTCGTTGGCGTCAGCGGTGCCAATGAAGGCGCCCAGGTCGTCCATCTTGTGGGCCCAAAGGAACGGGATGCCCTTGCCGCCCTTCCAGCGCTCGGCCAGGGTCTTGCTAAATGCCCCCTGCTTTACCACGTCGCCGTAGCTGTCAGGCTTGCGGATCCATGTCGAGGCGTAGCCCTCGATCTGACCGTTGCCCACGTCCTTGTACTGTACGTTAAAGCTCTTGATTTTCATTTTCATCCCTCCACGATGATCCTCGTCTCGCAGTTGCACCCGCATGACTCCGACGGGTCCAGGGTATCGTCGCCGGGCCAGTAGGCGCCATTGGAGAAGGCGTCGTCGATGTCCACCGTCTGGCCGTCCATCAGGATGTGGGACAGCCTGGCGTTTGGCCCGGTGACCCATTGTTTGAGCACCCTCTTGGGGCTTCCTTGCTCCCGGCTTTGCCGCGCCGCCTCGGAGGTGCCGATTCCCGCAAAGGTTCGCGCCAGCATCGCGCCCAGCAGCGTGGACTCGTTGCCCTCGCGCTCTGCCATTTCGTGCTTCAGCCGGTCAACCTGGTCGTCGGCCTCGGCCTCCAAGGCCGCCCGCAGCTTCTCGTAGGTGGTCTTGTTGATCTTCCGGGCGTGGTTCAGGGTGATCTTCTTCAGGTAGTTCGCTGCCCATTCCCGGATATACTCGGTATCCAGCTCATCGGCCAACTCCTCGCCGTGAGTCGCTGCGATGTCGGACAGAATGCCCTCCAGGTCTTTCGCAAGCTCCTTGTCCCAACGCTCGGCATCCCACCAGCTCGCGCTCTTAGCGCCCAGCTTCGGCAGAATGCTGTCGGCCTGCCGCTTAAAGAATTTGCTCAAGGTTTTCTCGACCTTGGTGCACTCGTCATCAGACGGCGAAGTCTTGACGTCTGTGCCTGCCTTGAAGCGCACGGCAGCGTTGGACACGGTGTTCATGTGCGTATCCTGGGGCGAAGCCTGCCCGCCGGTTACCACGTTCAACGGCACGATCAGCTCGTCGCCGCCTTCGATGGGCGGCAGGTTGTTGTCCGCCCTGGCCTCGTTGCGGGTCAGCCACGGGCCGCCGACGGATGCCTGCAGGATGCTGGCCCGCTCCTCGAAGCTGCCCTTCAGCTTCTCGGTCAGGTCGAACTCGACATAGGTCGATTCGTCCGCGCCGATCATGGGCAGCAGGAAGGCGTTCAGGCGCTGCTGTAGCATCTGCAATACCGGGCCCAGGCATTCGGCATACAGCGCGCGTGCGTTGTCCTTCGAGGACGCATACGTCTGCGTGTCGCTGTGCCAGACCAGTGAGGGATTGATGCCGTAGGCCGCGGCCACCGCTTCCCGGCTCAACTTGATGCTTTCCGCCCACTGTTGCTCCTTGAAGGACGTGGAGAAGGGTTTGATCTCCATGCCGTCCTCCATCAAAGGGATTTTGCCCTCGTTGGATCCGCCTGCGCCCCATGCCTCGCGGAAGGCCTCGATCCACGCTTTTTTCGTCTCGTCCGTCCAGGGCTGCACGTCCTTCGGCCTCACGATCTGCGCGTTCAAGCGTCCGGAGGATTTCCAAAGGGACCGCCTGAACTGTCCTGCCTGGATCTGCTCCTCCAGCGTCTGCCGGAGCGCGGAGATCGGCGAGATGTAGCCGCCGGGATTGCCCGGCGAATAGGTGTTGAACCGCACAAACTCCGTGCGCGGGATCACGATGGCGCTGCCTCCGTTGGAGACCACGGTGATCTTCTCCGGCGCGTAGTTGTTGGCCTTTTCCGTGCCGGTCACCCAGTCGGTGGGGATGATACGCGCCTGGTAGCCGCCGGGGCTGTCCACGTCCGGCAACACCCAGACGTACACGCAGCCAAATACGAAATACTCGATGGCCAGCGCCCGAATGAACTCATATTCGGTCTGATCGCCGTTGGGCCGCCACAGCAGCAGCGCCGCCGGGCTGGTTCGGTCGCGTTTTCGCTCGTTCTCGCCGTCTCGGGTGTATACCTTCAGCGGCAACTGGGCGATGCTGTTGGCCAGGAAATTGACCACCGCCGCCAGGTTGTCCTGGGTGTTATATAGCGTCCGCGCGGTCAGGGTCAGCACCTCGGTGGGCGCGTCCGGGCCGAAATTATACAGCACCAGATTCGGGCGGAACAGACTCCGCCAGCGCTCGATTATTCCGGGCATCTGCCCGCCTCCTCTCTCAAACAAATATCAGGCTCCCGCCATTGGCGTAGCTGCTCTCGTAGATCTTTCGCGCCGCCGGGTCGGGGCGCGTCGCCGCCGTGAAGGCCATGATGCAGGCGAACAGCGGCGCGATATCGTCCGGACTCTTGACCCTGTCCGGCAGGTCCACGCCACCGCCCATCTTTTTTAGCTGCATGGTCTTTCCTGGGGCGTCCATCACTGGCTGGGGCAGGTGGTGGATGGGCACGCCGCCGCGAATCTCCCCGTCCGGGGATGCCGGGGCGCTGGCGGCGATGCCGTCGTAAAAACGGCCCCAGCCATTCGTCAGCTCCGCGCCCTCGATGGCCAGGCGCTCTATGCCCTGGATCGTGCAGATCTGCTCGGCCAGTCCGCTGACCGGCGCGCCCCTCGACTGGAAGGCCAGCTTCATTCTGCCTTTCATGGCCCGCTGGCGGAACCAGTCGATCGCCCACTCGGTGCCGATCCTGCGCGCCACGACCTCGACGTGCCAGCTGCCGTCCGCACGCTGGCCGCACACGCCGATGGAAGTCCAGCGGCGATCCTGCGACAGGTCGATACCGTACCAGATCTCCGAATCCTCTGCGATGCGGGAAGTCGGGTCGATGCCCGCATCCCACGCGCCGTCCGGGAATGGCGATGCCAATAGCGTCTCCACCTGCTGGCACATGCACTCGGCACGGAACTTGGCCTCCGGGAACGTCTGCCGGTTGGAGAGCAGCGCCCGCTCTGTCAGCCTGCCATAGCCCAGCGCCGGGTTGGCCTGGGCGAGCGCCTCCATGTCGTCGGTGGCCGCGCCTTCTTTGGCCGACCACTCGAACAGGCCCAGCGTGGAGCCGTCCACCTCGCCGCCGAAGTTGAGCGCGTTGCCCATGGCCTGCGCCCGCAGCTGACGGAGGACGATGCTGTCAGGGTCGCCGGCGTTGGAAAAGCAGACGATCAGGCCGTTTGGCTTGGCGTTGATCGAGGCCGCCGCTGCCGACCATGTCTCCCAGTCCCGGTGCTCGCGGACCTCGTCCAGCATCACAAGATCGTTGGAGTCGCCGCGGCCGGCCCGGCGGGTGGGCGCGCCGACCTTGTATTCCCGGTTGCCTTTCAGCACCAGCTTCTTTTTGCCGTTCGTCCTGCTGACGCGCTCGATGTCCCTGGAAAGTGCGGGAACGTCCTGCTGGTCACGAATGACGGCCTCCCAAACCTCCTCGGCCTTGTCCAGCGACAGCGACGTGCCGAATACGTTGGCCACCATCAGGAAATTCAAGAAGAACGACGCGATGACCTCGGAAAGCACCGTCTTGCCGTTCTGCCGGCTGACCATGAACAGCACTGCGCGGTAGCGGAATGACCACCGCCCGCCCAGGTCGCCGACGATCTCCAGCGCGTGGATCAGCGCCCACTCCTGCCAGGGGTACAGGTCCTTCCCCAGCACGGTGTCGGCGTACTCGATACAGGCGTAGCCCAGCGAGGTCTCCTCGGTCAGCGGCCGCAGCTCCGGCGTATAGAGCCGGGGAACAGTGACGCCGGTCATTTGACCACCTGGAACTTCCGCCGCAGGCTGTCCAACTCCGACATCTCCTTGGGCGCAGCGTCGCCGATCACGTCCCGCAGCGCGGCCAGCGATTTGGTGTAGGTGGCCAGCAGCTTCTCGTAGGCCGTGAAGGCCGGGTTTTCCCGTATGCCGGTCTGGCCGCCGCCATTGTCGTACTCGATCGTGAGAGACTGATCCCTCAGCCCGGTCTTCGTCTCCTTCAGTTTCTTCGCCATGAAGATGACTTGCTCGGCCAGCACGGTGACCTGGGGCCTGATCCGGCTGTCGACATTCACACAGATCTTGCTCGCGACCATGATTCCTCACCACCCCATTGATTCAAGCCCGGAGGGGGAAAAGACAAGTCGGAGGCCAAGCGGTCTTAGGAAGACAAGCAAGTTGTTCAACTCCTTGGCTCACAGAACGACATGGCTACGATCCGACTTGATCCGGCTGTCGACATTCACACAGATCTTGCTCGCGACCATGATTCCTCACCACCCCATTGATTCAAGCCCGGAGGGGGAAAAGAC
>JAZOUD010000142.1:0-12822 GCA_045658005.1 Clostridia bacterium
GCGACAAATCAGAATTTATCACCCTCAACAGATAACAATGTCCACCCGGTTTTCCGATTTGGAAAACCGGGTGGACATTGTTTGCGAGCCTACATAAACCGCTTCTGCAGCGCCTCGAACCGCTCGTGGGTGATCAGGGCGTCCTCCCGGAGGCCCTTCAGCTTGACCACGTAGGTCCAGCGGCCGTAGGGCTGTATGGATTCGATCAGGTTCAGGTTCACGATGTAGCTCTTGTGGGTGCGGAAGAAGAGCTCGTCCGGCAGGCGCTCGTCCAGCTCCGCCATGCCGTCGGGCACTACGTAGCGCGCGCCGTCCTTCATCAGCAGCACCGTGGCGCGGTTCTCCCGCATCACCATAGCGATGTCGGCCACGTCCACGAAGCTGACCCCCTCCCGGTGGCGCAGCATCATGCGCCCGGGCACGGGCGGCGCGGCGGGATCGGGGCCCGGGGCGGGGGAGGAAACGGTACCCGACGCCTCCACAGTTTCGGGCATGGGCATCGGCGGCACCGCGCCGCCCCGCAGGCGCTCGCGGATGCGGCGGAAGGTCTCCATGGCCCGCTCCACCCGGAAGGGCTTGACCAGGTAGTCGAAGGCGTACACCTCGAAGGCGTTGGCCATGTACTCCTCGTGGGCCGTGGCGAACACCAGCACGGTGCGCGGGTCCCGGTCCTGTATGGCCCGGGCGCATTCGATGCCCGACAATTCCGGCATCTCCACGTCCAGCAGCACCACCTCGGGGCGCTGTTCGTCGTACAGGCGAATCAATTCCGAGCCGTCCGCCGCCTCGCCCACCAGCTCATAGCCCTCCGCCTGCGCCACCAGCCTGCGCATCACCAGCCGCATGCCCGCGTCGTCGTCGGCGATCAGTACAGTGATCGGGGTCATGTGTACCCTCCTTTGTAAATTCTGATTTATCAAGCTGATGCTCGCCAAATCAGAATTTTTTCAGCGCCCTCGGCTTTCCCAGCACCTCGGCCATCACCACGGCGCGGCGCAGGGCGCGGGCGTCGATGGTCTCGGGCAGCACATCCTCGTCATGGCCCGCGTCGATGGCGGCCATCCGGCGGGCCTGGGCGGCGCGGCTGACGCCCTCGGTGTGGGTGTGTTCCATGCTGCCGCCGGCGCAGTCCTCGTCCACCAGGGTGCTGTGGCCCTCGTCGTGGACGTGGGGCATGCTGCCGCCGGCGCACTGGGCGTCCTCCAGCATCGACGCGCCCTGGACCGACTGGGCCGCGGGCTGCACCACGGGCTTGACGTCGCCCTTGATCTCGGTCATGCCGTCCTCAAGCCATTGGTTCATCGCCGCCTTGAGGTCGCCCAGGTTCTTCGGCATGGCGGACGCCGGCCTGACCGGCTTCACCTTTGACGCCGACGGCTTCGGCCTGGCGCTGCGGGCATTGGCAGCGGACGCCTGCTGCTTCGCGTTGCCGGCTGTCCCGGGCCTCTGGGCGGCGCTGTTCCCCTTCTTGTTCTTGCTGCTCGCGCTGATGATAAAGAACAGCACAAACAGGATCAGTCCGATGATTTCCACAAGGCCGCCTCCCTTCCTGTCAGGTTTCAGATCCGGAGGGGGACGCGCCCCCTCCGCGTATGCTTACTTCTTCTCTTCCTTCGCGGGGGCCGCGCCTTCGCCGGCGATGGCCTCGCGCATCCGGGTGTCGGACTGCACGTTCTGCATGTTGTAGTAATCCATCACGCCCAGCTTGCCCTCGCGCAGGGCGGTCGCCATGGCCTTCGGCACCTCGGCCTCGGCCTCGACCACCTTGGCGCGCATCTCCTGCACGCTGGCCTTCATCTCCTGCTCGCGGGCGACGGCCATCGCGCGGCGCTCCTCGGCCTTCGCCTGGGCGATGCGCCGGTCGGCCTCGGCCTGGTCCATCTGCAGCTGGGCGCCCACGTTGCGGCCCACGTCCACGTCTGCGATGTCGATGGAAAGGATCTCAAAGGCGGTGCCGGCGTCCAGGCCCTTGTCCAGCGCGGTGCGGCTGATCAGGGCGGGGTTCTCCAGCACATCCTTGTGGCTCTCGGAGGAGCCGACGGTGGTGACGATGCCCTCGCCGACGCGGGCGATGATGGTCTCCTCGCCGGCGCCGCCCACCAGGCGGTCGATGTTGGCCCGCACGGTGACCCGCGCCTTGGCCCGCAGCTCGATGCCGTTCTTGGCGATGGCGGCGATGACCGGGGTCTCGATCACCTTCGGGTTGACGGACATCCGCACGGCCTCCAGCACGTTGCGGCCGGCCAGGTCGATGGCCTTGGACTGCTCAAAGGTCAGCTGGATCTGGGCGCTCTGGGCCGCGATCAGCGCGTCCACCACCCGGTCCACGTTGCCGCCGGCCAGGTACAGCGTCTCCAGCTCGTTCATCGAGACGTTGATGCCGGCCTTGCGGGCCTTGATCATCGGGGGCACGATGCGCCGGGGATTGACGCGGCGGAACTTCATGCCCACCAGGTTGAAGATGCTCACGTGCACGCCGCTCATCAGCGCCGAGAACCACAGGCCCAGCGGGAACAGCGAGAACAGCGCGATCACCAGGAAAATGATGATGACCGGCACCGCGATGGATGCGATATTGATGTTAGACATGGCTCTATCCCCTTTCTGTCATTTCACGGACCACGATCCGGTTGCCCTCCACGCTCTGCACGCGGATGGGCTTGTCCTTGCCGATAAATTCGCCGTCGGACACCACGTTCAGCTTCACGCCGTCGAACTCGCCGATGCCCGCGGGCCGCAGCGCGGTGTGCGTCACGCCCTCCCGGCCGATGAAGTAGTTCAGGTCGTTGTTCTCGGCGACGCTCGCCGGCACCGCCACGTCGTTGAGCACCAGCTTCGACTTGCTCAGCCGGCCCTTCGAGGCCGAATACAGGCACACCGACAACGCCACGCACAGTATCGCCGCCAGTATCGCGAACAGTATCAGCCCCTCCGCCAGCGGCGGCTTCAGCAGCACGAATCCCAGCACCAGCAGCGCGATGCCGGAGATCCCCGGCGCGCCGAAGCCCGGCACGTACATCTCCACCACCAGCAGGACCACGCCGACGATCATCATTAGCAGCACCGGTATATTCCCGGCCAAAAGGCTTCCCAGGCCTGCCATCGGACATTCACCTCCTTGAAGGATGGGGCTCGTTACAGGTTATCGTCCCCAACCCGTATCATGCCCTGATTATAGCACCCCCGGAGGGAAAAGAAAAGCCCTTCGCCCCCAAACATACAAATTCCCCGCCCAAATGTCAAAAGAAACGGCCTTGCCGACGCGATTCCAATCGTCAGCAAGGCCGGCTTCAGCGCCTGAAGGGAAACAAACCCATATCGGCGCTGCAATCATCGATCAATAGATTACCGCGCAACTGGACGGGACCCACCCGCTGGTGCCCTGATACTTCACCTGATACCACTGGTTCCCGCTCGAATCCTTCTTTTTGTAGCCTGTGAACGAAACGGTGGTGCCGCGCTTCAGATATCCAACCACGGTATACCGCGAGCCGGCGTCGCTGCGCATGGATACGTCTTCTGTGATGAATACACTGGTATCCTTCGTGTCGTCATTGGAAGGCGTATAGGCCACGTTTGTATCGCTGTCCCAAAGGTCCGCATGCAGGCTGGAGACCCATCCATATTTATAATTGCCATAGAATATGTCATAAAAAGCGACGCCACGGTCGTCATAGACGATATGGCCGCCCCATTCATATGTCCCGTTGGGAGACAGCTGCTTCACAATGTTCTTGGCGATCCTGGGTTCAGAACGCACATAGGTCGGATCGGCGATGGTATAGATGTAGATTTCAGCCAGCGCAGCCGTGCCGAAGCACAGCAAGGCCAGGACGATAGCAAGAATCTTCTTCATGGGTAATGCCTCCTGTATCATTGTTGTTGGATGTTGGTAGACTGTGCTGTATTACTTCACCCTCGCCCGCTTAGCGCCGGACCAGGCGGACCAGTAGGTGGTCTTGCCGACCTTCTTGAAGGCGCGGATGCGGACGTAATAGATCTTGCCCGACTTCAGCTTCTTCAGCGTGCGCTTGAGGGTGGAGGCCTTGAAAACGTTCACCTTCTTTGCGCCGCTGAAGTTCTTCTTCAGGGCGTATTGCAGCTGGTAGCCGCCCACGCCGCCGGCGGACTTCTTCCAGCTGACGCCCAGCTTGCCCTTGCCCGCCTTCAGCTTCAGGCCCGAGACCGCCTTCGGGTTGATCTTGAAGGTCTTCTTCGCCGTGCCCGTGTAATTGCCCTTGCCCTCGACCGTCACCGTGGCCGTGCCGATGGCCCTGTTGTTCCTGTAGCTGACGGTGTAGTCGATGCCCTTCTCCAGGGTCTTGCCCTTCAGCACCACCTTCACCGCAGGCTTCTTTGCCTTGCCGGTGTAGACCTGGGCCTTTACCGTGAGCTTGGCCTTCGCCAGGCTTACAGGACCGTCGATCGGGGAAAATCTGAAGCCCTCTTTCCTGGCGTAGGTTTCGGCATAGGAGCCCACATAGCCGTGGATGGTCAGGTCAAGTCTGATAAACCCGCCATACCCGTAATAGTAGGAGTCCTCGTCGTACTGAAGGAAGGTGTTTTCCCCGATGCTATTGACACTGGCGGGGATATACAAATCCTTCAGATCGTAACAGTCAAA
Organism: Clostridia bacterium; assembly: GCA_045658005.1. Classification (GTDB taxonomy): domain Bacteria; phylum Bacillota; class Clostridia; order Christensenellales; family Aristaeellaceae; genus UBA2862. The sequence goes on from JAZOUD010000142.1 coordinate 4,625, forward strand.
AAATGCATAATCGCCTATACTGGTAACACTGTCCGGAATGGTCACGCTTGTCAGGCTGATGCATGCATTAAATGCACGCTCAGCTATATCGACTACACCATCCGGGATGGTCACGCTCGTCAGGCTGAAGCAAGAATCGAATGAACTTTCACCTATACTTGTCACGCTGTCCGGGATTGACACGCTTGTCTTAGCCTGGGGGCAACGCAACAGTGTACTCATATCGTATGTATACAATATGCCATCCTCGGAAGCATAGGCCTCATTATTCTCGGTCACTGCGAATGCTTCAGTTGCACTGTTATCCAACAGCGCACTGTCTAAAAGGTCGACAAAACTTACACCCGAGCCTATTGTCACGCTTGTCAGGCCATTGCAATAAGAGAATGCACCTTTCCCAATAAGGGTTACGCTGTTAGGGATTGTCACATTTGTCAGTTCGCTGCAATGCTCGAACGCTGATTCACCAATACTGGTCACACCATCCGGGATCGTCGTGCTTGTCAGGCTGAAGCAGTCAGAGAACGCACATTCGCCTATGCTGGTCACACTGTTCGGGATTGTCACGCTTGTCAGGCTGGTGCAATAATGGAACGCGTTTTTATCAATGCTGGTCACGCTGTCCGGGATGGCTACGCTCGTTTTTGCCTTGGGGCATCGCACTAGCGTACGCATATCGTATGTATACAATATACCGTCCCCGGAAGCATAGACATCGTTATTCTCGGTCACTGCAAAGGTCTCGGTTGCATGCAAATCACTGCCAATAAGGTCGTCAATACTTACGCCGACGCCAATTGTCACATTCGTCAGGCATTCGCATTCAGAGAACGCACACTTGCCTATACTTGTCACGCTGTCCGGGATGGTCACGCTCGTCAGTTTCGCGCATTCACAGAACGCATACTCGCCTATACTTGTCACGCTGTCCGGGATGGTCACGCTCGTCAGTTTCGCGCATTCACAGAACGCATACCCGCCTATACTTGTCACGCTGTCCGGGATGGTCACGCTCGTCAGGCTCCAGCATTCATAGAAGGCACACTCGCCTATACCTGTCACGCTGTCCGGGATGGTCACGCTCGTCAGGTTGGTGCAAGAAGCGAATGCACTCTCACCTATATCGACTACACCATCCGAGATGGTCACGCTCGTCAGGCTTCCACATTCATAGAATGCTTCTTTTCCAATAGCAGTCACCCCGTCCGGAATGACCACATCTCCTCCTGGGCCCACATACTTCACCAGCACGCCGTCCCCGTCGATCTCAAAATCCTCCGGATTGCTCTCGTTGCCGGCCAGGGCATTGACGGGGGCTTCCGCGACGATCTCCAGTCCGGACAGCCCATCCGAAAGTAGGTTGCCCTCAAGCCCGTCCAGAGACAGCGCGTCGACGACGAGCGCATCCCCGTCCAGTATGGCGTCCTCCGCTAGCTCGAAGTCCATATCGTCTTCTTCGACGGCGTCCTCGCCTATGGCGATTTCCTCCGCGTCCGAATAGACCGCTTCCCCTGCCATCCATTCGACATCCGAACCCTCCGCCGTCGCGCACAGCATGGCCAGCGCCATTGCGATGCTCAGGATCAGGGCGATGACCCGCTTTGCGCGGATACCGCCGCCGAAGGCCAACCACGTTCCGTTCTGCTTCATTTTCCTTTCCTCCTTGTCCATCTGTCGCCATACTTATGGCACAAATATTGTTTAAAATTTATTATACTTATAATATCAGGGGTTGTCAATAATTGGAATAGATTAAAGCAGGACTCTGAGCTGGACTTCTCCGATGAACAGTTCCGCCTGCTCATTGAGATCGTCAACCGATAGATCGAGGCGGTGACGCTGGAGCAGGGCTGATATCAAAAGCCAAATCAAGCCAAATCCCCATTCGCTGTCGGAACGGGGATTTGGCTTGATTTGAATGGTACTCTGTGCGTCACGCGATCTGGAATTCCCGGTACAGCTGGTCCCGGAAGGCAGCGTCCGTCGCCGCCCGCTGAGCGTCCTCGAACCGGCGCTGGCCGAAGAGCAGCTTCATCAGCCGCGCCAGGCGGTCCTCGCCCTCGGCCCGCCCTTCTTCCCTGAACAGCTCCATGGCCTGGGCCTCGTTGTACTCTGTGAGCAGCATACCCTTCACCTCCGCTCTGTGCGTTTCAAGATATCGTTTGATGATGAAATCGCCGGGGATGGCGTCGATGGCCCTGTCGATGGCGTTCTCCAGCAGGGTGCCGTCATCCAACTTGCCCTTCAGCACCCTCTCGTTTCTCCGGATCGCATCGACGATCCAGGCGTATTCCGCCAAGGGCTTGCAGGTCTCCAGCAGCGATGCGCTCTTGCCCAGGTTCACGTTGAGCATGCGCACGCGCACCTGGATGTCCGAGGCCGCCCGCAGCTGGGGTGGGAAGGCGTCGGACAGGTTCAGGTCCTCGGCCTCCGGCCGCTCGTCCGGGCCGTTGTAGAACAGCATTTTTTTTACAATCCGCTGTTGGCTCTCATGCTTACGTCACAGACCCATTTCGATTGCTATTTCACCCTGTAATAACAAGTATTCTTACCGCTTCCTTCCCTTTCCAGTTCGCCGGCTGCAACCAGCTTCCTAAGGGCGCCTTCCACAGAGCTGAGACTCAATGAGGGACAGAGCTCCCGGATGTCCTGTTTGGTAAAGCGGCCTATTTTATTCTGCGTGGCCAGCCGCACGGTTTCCAGCGCCGTCCGCTTTGTTTCTACCAAAGCAAATCGATCCTCAAAATCCCTATAGGCGGCAAGGATGGTTCCCAACAGGTATTTTATGAAAGGAAGCGGATCATCCACTCCTTCGTGCCATCCATCCTGCGAGGCGGAAAGGGCTTCATAATAAAGGTCTTTATTCTTGGCGATCTTCGCCTCCAGCGAAATATACTTTCCCACAAAGAAACCGCTCCTGTAGAGCAGCAGGGTCGTAAGCAACCGGCTCATGCGCCCGTTCCCATCGTTAAAGGGATGGATGCAGAGAAAATCATGGATAAATACCGGGATCGCAATGAGCGGCTCCAGTTCCATATTTCCTATGACGCGGTTGTATTCATCGCATATCCCGTCAAGCGCCTCCGGCGTCTCAAAGGGCGTGAGCGGTGTAAACAATGTCACGGAACGTCCGTCCGGATAGGTCGCGCTGATATAATTCTGGACGGTTTTCGTGCGCCCGGCCACTGGATTGTTCATGTGGCTGAAGAGAGTCTTATGAAGTTGAAGGATGACATTCCGCGTGATCGGGATCGCGTCAAAGCTCTCGTGGATGATGGCAAGCGCGTCACGGTATCCGGCGATTTCCTGCTCATCACGATTCCTGGGCGTGGTTTTCTCCTGAACGAGCTGCCGGATTCGGGTGTTGGTAGTCACGATCCCCTCGATGGCATTTGACGCCTCCGTACTTTGAATCATGGCGATTTCGACCAGCTTATCGAGTGCTTCCGGTCGCTGCTTCAAATACATCTCCTGCTTGCCCGCCTCTTTATAGATTGCCGCGACAAGGCCAAGCAGCTCGGAATCCCACTTTTTATCCCCTATTTTCGCGTAGTTGAATTGCCGCATTCCCCTTAACCTCCATAGAATTCCCTTAAAACATAGCATAATTTACGGGAAAGATCAAGGGGATACGGGATTTTTTTCTTTTCCAGTCGCTTGTAAGAACATCTCCCCGCCCAGATATCAGGGCGGGGAGATGAACCAAAGGGATTGCCGGCATGCTGTATTACTTCACCTTTGCCTTCTTGGCTGCGGACCAGGCGGACCAGTAAGTGGTCTTGCCGACCTTCTTGAAGGCACGGATGCGGACGTAGTAGATTTTGCCCTTCTTCAGGTTCTTGATTGTGCCCTTAACTGTGGAAGCTTTGGACACAGTCGCCTTTTTCGCGCCGCTGAAGCTCTTCTTCAGGCCGTATTGCAGCTGGTAGCCGCCGATGCCGCCGGCGGACTTCTTCCAGCTGACGGTCAGCCTGCCCTTGCCCGCCTTCAGCTTCAGGCCCGAGACCGCCTTCGGGTTGATCTTGAAGGTCTTCTTCGCCGTGCCCGTGTAGTTGCCCTTGCCCTTGACCGTCACCGTGGCTGTGCCGATGGCCTTGTTGTTCTTGTAGCTGACGGTGTAGTCGGTGCCCTTCTTCAGGGTCTTGCCATTCAGCACCACCTTCACCGCAGGCTTCTTTGCCTTGCCGCTGTACACCTGGGCCTTTACCGTGAGCTTGGCCTTGGCGAGGCTGGTGCGGTCGAGCGGTGAAAACTTGAAGCCGTATTTTTTTGCATAAGTCTCGGCATAAGAACCTCTGTAACCATGAATCGTCAAATCCAAGGGACCACGGGTATCATCATTAAAATCCTCCTCGTCTCCATCTATGTTATCATAAAATGTCTCTTCTTGAATTTTCTTTATACTGGATGGAATATAGACATCTTTCAGTGCTTTGCAACCGAAAAATGCCATATCCCCAAGGCTAACCACGCTGTCTGGTATGGTCACGCTTGTCAGGCTTTCGCAATATTTGAACGCTCTTACACCTATACTGGTTACGCTGTCCGGGATATTTACGCTCGTCAAGCACTCGCACCAATAAAACGCATCATCACCTATACTGGTCACGGTGTTCGGGATAGTCACGCTCGTCAGGCTGCGACAAGAGTCGAACACACTCTCAGCTATACTGGTCACGTTGCTAGGTATCGTCATGCTCGTCAGGCTGTCACATTCCTTGAACGCACCTTCGCCTATACTGGTCACACTGTCCGGGATGGTCACGCTCGTCAAGCTGCTGCATCCACAGAACGCCCAACCACCTATACTGGTCACGCTGTCCGGTATGGTCATGCTCGTCAGGTTCTCACATAACTGAAACGCATCTTCGCCTATAATGATCACGCTGTCCGGTATGGTTACGCTCGTCAAGCGAACACACATACAAAACGCTTCATCGCCGATGCTGATCACGCTGTCCGGAATCGTCACGCTCGCCTTTGCCTCGGGACAACGCAGCAGTGTACTCATATTGTATGTATACAATACACCGTCTTTAGAAGCATATACCTTATTGTTCTCAGTCACTGTGATTGCTTCAGTTGCATCGTTATCCAGCAGATGACTGCTTGAAAGAGAGTTAAAACTTAAACCCGAGCCTATTGTCACGCTCTTCAGGCTATCGCAACAAAACGCACCTTCACCTATACTGGTCACGCTGTCCGGGATGGTTACGTTCGTCAGGCTGCTGCATCCAGAGAACGCACCCTCACCTATACTGGTTACGCTGTTTGGGATGGTCACGTTGGTTAGGCTGCTGCAATCATTAAACGCAAAGTCATCAATGCTGGTTACACTGTCCGGTATGGTCACGCTAGACAGGCTGGTGCATTCATAAAACACCTCTGCATTTATACTGGTCACGCTGTCCGGTAAGGTCACGCTCGTCAGGCTGCTGCATCCATAGAACGCACCGTAACCTATACTGGTCACGCTGTCCGGTATGGTCACACTCGTCAGGCTGCTGCATCCAGAGAACGTGGCCGGACCTATACTGGTCACGGTGTTCGGGATAGTTACGCTTGTCAGACTGCTGCATTCAAGGAATGCCCAACCAGCTATACTGGTCACGCTGTCCGGGATCGTCACGCTCGTCAGGTTGGTGCAATGAGAGAACGCACTATCACCTATACTGGTCACCCCGTCCGGAATGACCACATCTCCGCCTTCGCCTTTATACTTCACCAGCACGCCGTTCTCATCGATCTCGAAGTCCTCGGGACTGCTTTCGTTGCTGGTCCGGGCCTCGGCGGGGGCTTCGGCGGCGATGTCCAACTCCGTCAGACCGTCCGCGTCCAGATTGTTCTCGAGCCCGTCCAGGACCAGCTCGTCGTCGGGCAGCGCTTCCACGTCCAGCGCGGCGTCCTCCGCCAGCTCGAGGTCCATATCGCCTTCTTCGACGGCGTCCTCGCCTATGGCGATTTCCTGCGCGTCCGAATAGACCGCTTCCCCCGCCATCCATTCGACGTCCGAATCCTCCGCCGTCGCGCACAGCATGGCCAGCGCCATTGCGATGATCAGGATCAGGGCGATGACCCGCTTTGCGCGGATACCGCCGCCGAAGGCCAACCACGTTCCGTTCTGCTTCATTTTCCTTTCCTCCTTGTCCATCTGTCGCCATACTTATGGCACAAATATTGTTTAAAATTTATTATACATATAATATCAGGCGTTGTCAATGATTGGAATAGATTAAACCAGGGCTCACGCATGAATTGACATTCAGTGAAATACATGTTAAACTAAGTCATGGGCATCTGCCCTACAATCACAACACAGGGGGGACGTATAATGAAGAAACTGCTTTCGATCATCCTGTGCCTCGCGCTGCTCATGCTGGGCTTCGCGCTGGCGGAGGGCGAGCGGGTGACCGCCCAGGGCGTGGGCCAGGGCATCGACGGGGACGTCGTGGTGCAGGTGGAGGCCGACGCCAATACCATCTACGCCGTCGAGGTGCTGGAGCAGAACGAGACCCCGGGCATCGGCTCGGTGGCGGTGGAACAGCTGCCCAGCGCGATCGTCGCGGCCAACAGCATCGCCGTGGACGGCATCGCCGGCGCGACGGTGACCAGCAACGCCATCAAGGACGCCATCAAGCAGGCCCTTGCCGATTCCGGCATCGACGCCGCGCCCTTCGAGGTCGCGCCCGAGGCCGCCGCGGCGGCGGAGAAGACCGCCGAGACGCTGGACTGCGACGTGGTGATCGTCGGCGCGGGCGGCGCGGGACTGACCGCCGCCGTGCGGGCCACCCAGGCCGGCGCGAAGGTGCTGGTGCTGGAGAAGATGCCCTTCGTGGGCGGCAACAGCCTGAAGGCTTCCGGCGGCATGAACTGCGCGGACACCAAGTTCCAGGCCGCGCTGGACATCACCGACAGCGGCGTGCCCCAGTTCATCGAGGACACCATGAACGGCGGCCACGGCATCAACGACCTGGCCCTGGTCACCACGATGGCCGAGAACAGCGCCGAGGCGGTGGACTGGCTGGAGAGCATCGGCGCGCCCCTGCCCAAGGTGGCGGCCACCGGCGGCACCGTGCACAAGTACCTGCACTCTCCCGAGGACGGCAGCCCCGTGGGCGAGTACCTGGTCGCCAAGCTCGACGAGGAGGCGAAGAAGAACGGCATCGAGGTCATGCTGAACACCACCGCCACCGAGATCCTGATGGACGGCGGCACGGCTGTGGGCGTGAAGGCGAACGACGCCGAACACGATTACACCATCAACGCCAGGGCCGTGGTGCTGGCCACCGGCGGCTTCGGCGCGAACTTCGATTTGATGTGTTCCTTCAACCCCAGCCTGGCCAACGCCGTGACCACCAACCATCCCGGCGCCACCGGCGACGGCATATTGATGGCCGAGGCCGTGGGCGCGGCCACCGTGGACATGGACCAGATCCAGCTGCATCCCACCGTGTACCAGGCCACCAGCATGCTGGTCTCCGAGAAGATGCGCTCCCTGGGCGCGATCCTGGTGAACCAGAACGGCGTGCGCTTCACCAACGACCTGGCCACCCGCGACGCCGTCTCCAACGCCGAGCTTCAGCAGCCCGGCGGCTACGCCTGGATCGTCTTCGACCAGAACCTGGTGGACAACAACAAGTCCGCCGCCAAGTACATCGAGCAGGGCATGGCCGTCACCGGCGACACCTATGAGGCGCTGGCCGAGGCCATGAACGTGGACGCGGAGGCCTTCGTGAAGACCATGGAGACCTGGAACGCGGCCGTGGCCACCGGCGAGGACGCCGAGTTTGGCCGCAACAACGGCATGGACGCCGACCTGTCCACCGCGCCGTTCTACGCTATCCAGATCGCCCCCGGCATCCATCACACGATGGGCGGCGTGAAGATCGACACCGCTACCCGGGTCATCGACACCCAGGGCCAGCCCATTCCCGGCCTGTTCGCCGCGGGCGAGACCACCGGCGGCGTGCACGGCGGCAACCGCATCGGCGGCAACGCCGTCTGCGACTTCGTGGTGTTCGGCCGCATCGCCGGCGCGAACGCCGCGGGATACGCAGCCGCGGGGGCCAGCGCCCCGGCCTGCGCGAACGCGGCGGCCTCAGCGCCCGCGATGCGTCCGAACACCACGAAATCGCACACCGCGTTGCCGCCGATGCGGTTGCCGCCGTGGACGCCGCCGGTGGTCTCGCCCGCGGCGA
>JAZOUD010000143.1:0-74298 GCA_045658005.1 Clostridia bacterium
GCAGAAGGCCCAGATGGTCACCCAGGCCGGCGGCAACGTGGGCGTTTGCGCGGTCAGGGGCAACTTCGACGACGCCCAGACCGGCGTGAAGAACATATTCGCCGACGACGAGCAGAACCGCTGGGCGGCGAGTGCCGGCGCCCGGCTTTCCAGCGCAAATTCCATCAACATCGGGCGACTTGCCCCCCAGGTGGCCTACTATTTCAAGGCCTATTGTGACCTGGTGCTGCGGGGGGAGATCCGGCTGGGCGAGCCGGTGAACTTCATCGTGCCCACGGGCAACTTCGGCGACATACTGGCCGGGGAATACGCCCGGCGGATGGGGCTACCGGTGGCCAAGCTGGTGTGCGCCTCCAACGCCAACAACGTGCTGACCGACTTCATCAACACCGGCGTGTACGACCGCCGCAGGGAATTCTACAGGACCGCTTCCCCGTCCATGGACATCCTGGTGTCCAGCAACCTGGAGCGCTACCTGTTCCTGGCCAGCGGCTGCGATTTCGACCTGGTTTCAAAGCTGATGTCCCAGCTGAAGGATGAAGGCGTATACACCGCGCCCCAGTCGCTGATGGACGAGATGCGCGAGCACTTCTGGGCCGGCTGCGCCGACGACGCACGGGCACTGGCGGCCATCGGCGAGGTCTGGCGCAGGCACGGCTACCTGATGGATACCCACACCGCCGTGGCCTGGGCCGTGATGGAGGACTTCAAGGCCCAGGTGGACAACGGCTGGACGAACGTGGTGCTGTCCACCGCCTCGCCCTACAAGTTCAGCCGGGACGTGCTCTCCGCCATCTGCGACGAAAAGCCCGAAAGCGGCTTCGGCGCGATGGACCTGCTGCATGAGATCACAAAGGTGCCGGTGCCCGCGCCCCTGGCGGCGCTCAGGGACATGGCCCCGCGGTTCAACGACTGCGTGGACAGGACCGACATGCTGGATTACGTCAAAAAAGCCCTCCGATGACAAAGCCGCGGGCTTTCCCGCCCGGCGGCATGAACCACCCCTCCGACGCATATCATCCGATGATCGATTGCGGACAGGAGGGGTTTTTTATGGCGCTGCAAACGCAGGTGCAGACCTTTGAGGCGGAAAAACTGATCGGGGCGCGGCGGGCCCAGGTGCTGGTGCGCGCGGAGGCGCTGGTGCCCGGCGCGGGGCGGGACGCCATCGAGCCGCTGCTGGCGGACGCCGGCTTGTTCGTCAGCGAGGTGGACGTCCAGGCGGACCGGGTGGTGCTGGAGGGCAGCGTCGCCTGCCAGGCCGTCTACCGGCAGGGCGAGGAGAGCGCGCTGCGGGCGCTGACGGCCCAGGCTGCGCTGAACCACGTGCTGGACATGCCGGGCGTCCAGCCGGGCATGCTCTGCCGCGCCAGGGGCGAGGTCAACCACGTGGACGCCCGCTATGAAAACGGGCACATGGTGTTCCAGGTGACCTGTGACCTGAACGTACAGGTGCTCAGCCTGTCGCCGGTAGAGGTCATCAGCGCCGTGGAGGGCGCGCAGGGCCTGCAAACTGTATTCAAACCGATTCGCTCGGTCAAGCTGGCCGCCGAAGCCAGCGAAATGGCGCTGCTGAAGGACGCGGTGACGCTGCCCACCGCCCTGGACGCCCGCACGGCGCTGATGGACTGGGCCGCAGTGGAGATCGAGGACGTGTCTGCAGACCTGGGCGGCGTGCGGGTGAAGGGCCGGGCGATGGTGGAGACGCTGGTGGCCAGCGGCGTGGCGGGAAGGCCGGGGGTCGTGGTGCGCTACCCGCTGGCGCTGGACCAGCTGGTGGAGCTGCCGGAGTGGCTGGCGGGGGACGTGTCCGCCGAGGTGGACGTGCGCAGCATCCGCAGCCGTGTGGACGCCGCGGAGGGGGACGGGGACATGCTTTTGACCTGTGAGATCGAGGCGCGGGTGCGGGTGCTGGCCAACGCCACGGACGAGGTGGAGGCCCTTGCGGACGTCTACGCGACCCAGGGCATGAGCGTCGATGCCGAGGACGAGGACGTGCATTTTTGCCGCGCGGTGGATCGCGCGAGGGTGTGCGAGCTGGTGCGGGGCACGGTGCTGATCGGGGAAAACGCCCCCGGCGTCGGCACGGTCATCGCCACCCAGGTGCATCCCTCCATCGGCGAGTGGCGCAATGAAAACGGCCAGGGCAGGATCGAGGGCGTGGCCGAGACCCGGGTGCTTTACATGCCGGGCGGGTCGGAGCTCCCGGCCTCCGCCGAGGCGGAGCTGCCCTTCAGCCTGACCGTGCCCCAGATGCTGAACGACGAATCGATGATCGAGATGCAGGTGCTCTCCGCCGAGGCCAACGCGCTGATGAGCGACCGGCTGGAGATGAAGCTGCAGCTCTCCGTCACCTGCCAGACCCGTCAGCGCGCCGAGGTTGAGATCGTGACGGCGCTGACCGAAGGCGCGCCCGTGCAGCGCCGTCCCGGCATCGTGGTCAGCTGGCCGCTGCCCGGAGAGACCGCCTGGGACATCGGCAAGCGCTACGGCATCCCCGCCGGGGGCGTGGGCGAGGTCGAAGCGGGCAAGGCGGTGGTGCTGAAGGTGTGAGGCGACGGGCAAGACGCGGCATAATTATTTCAAATTGCGTTCGATTGCTTTTTTCCGGGATTGGTGTTATAATGTACACATATCGAACGTTTGTTCTATATGAGACATCAGGGGGCCGGAACGGTTTTTTTGCCCCGGCGCGGCATGACGGTCCGTTCACCGGCATATATTATGAGTAACACACAATAACCGGAGGGATACGATGGAAAATCCAAACAACAGAATCATAGCCGTTGGGCGGCTGGACGGCGAACTGGAACTGAGCCACGAGGTGATGAACGAGCCCTTCTATACCGGCACGCTGCTGGTAAAGCGCCTTTCCGGCGCGGTGGACCGCCTGCCGGTCACCATTCCGGGCAAGCTGATGGGGTTGCTGCCGGAAGAAAACAGCCAGCTGCTGGTAACCGGCCAGGTGCGCTCCTACAACAAGGTCGTCGACGGCGCCGGGCGGCTGATGGTGACGCTGTTCGTGCAGAGCCTGGCGCTGTCGCCGGACAACGACACGCTGAACCGGGTCGCGCTGACCGGGGCGCTGTGCAAGCCGCCGATCTATCGCTCCACGCCATTTGGCCGGGAGATCTGCGACATGATGCTGGCGGTGAACCGCGCCTTTGGCAAGAGCGACTACATTCCCTGTATCGCCTGGGGCCGAAACGCCCAGTACGCCTCCCGCTTCAGCGTGGGCGACCGGGTGCGCCTGACGGGGCGGCTGCAATCCAGGGAGTATCAAAAGCTGCTGGAGAACGGGGAATACCTGCTCAGGAACGCCTATGAGGTCTCCTGCTTTACGCTGGAGGCCGCCGAGGCCGAAGCCTCCGCACTGCCGGCTTGCGCGCCGCCGGAGGTTCGCTACGCCTTTGACGCCGGGACTCGAAAGCGCCTGAGTTGACGCGACAGCATGACAGGACCCTTCGGGGTCCTGCTTTTTTACATGGCGGCGGTTGCCGCACAACGCGAGAGGCGGTACAATGGGGAAGAGCATCAATCCAAAGGGGGAAGCCTGAAAATGTCCTGCACTACAATACTTGTCGGCAAAAACGCCTCAAACGACTGCTCCACGATGATCGCCCGGACCGACGACGGGCACTTTGACGTGAAGAAGCTGATCGTCGTGAACCCGGAAAAGCAGCCGAGGAAATACAGGAGCGTCATTTCCCACGTGGAGATCGACCTGCCCGACGATCCCATGCGCTACACCGCCTGCCCCAGCGTCGATAAGAAGGATGGCATCTGGGCCGCCACGGGCATCAACGCCGCCAACGTGGGCATGACCGCCACCGAGACAATCACCTCCAATCCCAGGGTGCTGGCCGCGGACCCACTGGTGAAGTACAAAGAAGCGAAGGGCAGGGAAAAGGCGGCGCCCGGCGGCATCGGCGAGGAGGACATCGTCGTGCTGGTGCTGCCCTATATCCACAGCGCCAGGGAGGGCGTGGAGCGCCTGGGCGCGCTGCTGGAGCGCTACGGCACCTACGAATCCAACGGCATCGCCTTCAACGATAAGGATGAGATATGGTGGCTTGAGACCATCGGCGGGCACCACTGGATGGCCCGAAAGGTACCCGACGACGTCTGTGTGATCAACCCGAACCAGTTCGGCATGGACGCCTTCGACCTGGAGGACGCCTTCGGGCCGCGCAAGGCGCATCTGTGTTCCGCCGATCTGCGGGAATTCATCGCGGAAAACCACCTCGACCTGAACCAGGGCGGCGCGTTCAATCCCAGGGACGTGTTCGGTTCCCACAACTACCGGGATCGCATCTACAACACGCCCCGGGCCTGGTACATGGGCCGGTGCCTGACGCCCTTTTCCCATCGTTGGGACGGGGAAAGCGCCGATTACATGCCGGAGAGCGACAACATCCCCTGGGCGCTGGTGCCCGACCGGAAGGTGACGGCGGAGGATGTGAAGACGATACTGTCCTCCCATTACCAGGGCACGCCCTACAATCCCTATTCCAGCCAGGATACCGGCAAGCGGGGCATGTACCGCTCCATCGGCATCAACCGCACCGGCGTCACCGCCATCTGCCAGATCAGAAACGGCGTCCCCGAGGCCGTCCGGGGCATCGAGTGGATCAGCTTCGGCTCCACCACCTTCGACGCGATGCTGCCGGTCTACGCCAATGTGGCGCGCATGCCCAAGTACCTGAGCGACGTGCGCCTGGACGTCTCCACCGAAAACTTCTACTGGGGCAGCTGCCTGATCGGCGCGCTGGCGGACCACGACTACGGCGCCTGCATCCAGCACGTCGAGCGCTACCAGGACGCCGTGGCCACGGAGGGCCGCCGCCTGATCCTGGAATACGACCGGCGCATGACCCAGACCGGCGACTTCAGCCTTGCAGAAGAGGCCAACGCGGCGCTGGCGGACATGGCGAAGGCGCAGACGATCGCCACGCTGAACAAGGTGCTGCTGGAATCGAGCCAGCGCATGAAGAACGGCTACGACCGGGCGGACAACTGATTGCGAAGAAGAGGGGACGGCAAGGCCAGCCGTCCCCTCCGGATTTCAATTTGTAATTCAGAAAAGAATATGCTTGAAAAACGACAAAAATGTGATATACTGGTAGTGAGGCGCTCCATAACCGTGCGCGCGCCAATATCCGCACTGTCTTCAGGCGGCACAGGGGGCCCGCATGACGCTGACGCAGAAAATCATATTGATCGCCCTGCTGGTGATTGGCGGGCTGGCCATGATCGTGGGCTTTACGCTGATGCACTACATCGGCGGCTTCCTGCGCACCGTGGAGGAGGAAAAGGCGCAGGAGGACGAGACCCCGCGCCAAAGCGATGGCGGTACGCCGCCGCACAGTGACGGCAAGACAAATACCAACATGTGAATTAGGAGAAAACTATGATTACAGCTGTTTCCCTGAATCCCAGCATTGATCGCACGCTGACGGTCGACAGGTTTACGCCCGGGGGGCTGAACCGGGTCGTGGACAAGCGGGACGTGGCGGCCGGAAAGGGCATCAACGTGGCGCTGACCGTCTCCGAGCTGGGCCTGGATTCCGAGTGCATCGGCTTCATGTACAAGGACGGCGCTTCCCAGTTTGAAAAGCGACTGATGCTCAATTCCACGCCCTACGACTTCATATGGTGCGAGGGCAGCGTCCGAACGAACATCAAGGTGTTCAACCGCGCCGACAACACCATCACGGAGCTGAACGAATCCGGCATGAGCGTGGCGGAGGACGACCTCAACAGGATGGTCGAGATGGTGGTCAGGCACGCCGAAAACAGCGACTACCTGATCCTGTCCGGGTCGCTGCCTCCGGGATGTCCCCAGGACTATTACCGCACGCTGATCCGCTCGGTGGACGGCCTGGGCTGCCGCTGCGTACTGGACGCCGACAGCGACCGGCTCAAGTACGGGCTGGAGGCGAAGCCCTTCATGATCAAGCCCAATCGCTATGAGATGGAGACGATGATCGGCCGTCCCCTGGACGGCATCGCCGATATCCGGGAAGCCGCGCTGCGCTACATCGACATGGGCGTGCAAATCGTCGCCGTGTCCCTGGGCGCCGGCGGCGCGCTCATCACCGACGGGAGCCAGACCCTCTTCGCGCCGCGCATGAACATCGAGGTCAAGGGCACCGTGGGCGCCGGCGACGCGATGGTCGCCGGCCTGGTGGCAGGCTTCATGGCGGACTGGGAGCTTGAGCAGTGCTTCCGCATGGGCGTAGCCTGCGCCAGCACCCGCTGCATCACCGAGGGCTACAAGACCATCGACAAGACCGTCTACAGGGCATTTTTGGATATGGTAAAGGTCGAAAGGGTGTAACTATGCTTCTGAAGTGGAAGAGCGCCCGGTCGATCGAACACAAAGAAAACCGACGTCGGTATACTACGGCCCTCGTGCGGCTGCTTTACAGGCGCTCGGGCTTCAACGCCCTGCCCATGATCGCCATCGGCTTCCTGGGCGTAATACTGCTGGGCAGCCTGCTGTTGACGTTGCCCGTCGCCTCAGCCACCGGCCGGAGGATCCCCTGGTTTGACGCGCTGTTCACCTCCACCTCCGCGGTCTGCGTGACCGGGCTGGTGGTGCGGGATACGGGAACGGCCTATTCCACGTTCGGCCATGTGGTGCTGATGCTTCTGATCGAGATGGGCGGCCTCGGCTTCATGACCTTTGCCACGCTGCTGTTTCGCCTGATGGGGCGCGGCTTTACCATGCGCGACCGCATGATCATGCGCGAATCGCTGAACCAGGACGACCTGGGCGGCGTGGTCAACCTGGTGCTGTGGGTGGCCCGCAGCACCTTCGCGGTACAGTTTGTGGGCGCGGCGCTGTTCTCGATCCGGCTGATTCCGATCTATGGCGTCGCCAGGGGCCTGTTTTTTTCCGCCTTTCACGCGATATCCGCCTTCTGCAACGCCGGCTTCGACCTCTTTGGCGGCGGCAGGAGCCTGACCGGCTTTTCGGCAGACGCGCTGATGAACCTGACGGCGATCGCGCTGGTGGTGGTGGGCGGCATCGGCTTCGGCACGGTGCACGACATCATAGACAAGAAGTCCTTCAGGCGGCTTCGGCTGAACACAAAGCTGGTGCTGGTGAGCTATGGGGCGCTGCTGCTGGCGGGGTTTGTCATGGTGCTGGCCTTTGAATGGAGCAATCCCGATACGCTGGGCCCGCTGGACCCGGGCCAGAAGCTGCTCGCGGCGCTTTTCCAGTCGGTTACCCTGCGCACGGCGGGCTTCAATACCATCGACCAGGCGGCCCTGCGTGACAGCACCAAGCTGGTGGGGGGCCTGCTGATGCTCGTGGGCTGCGCGCCGGCCTCCACGGGCGGCGGCATCAAGGTGACGACCTTCGCCCTCATCGTGCTGACCGTGCGCATGGTGGCCCGGGGCGAGAACAGCATCGTGGTGTTCAGGCGCAGGATCGACCGCACGATGATCCAGCGGGCGGTGGCTATAGCGTTCATCGCCATGGCGGTGGCCTTTGTGGACATCTGCGCGCTGTCGCTGCTCCAGCCGGGGGCGGCCTTCCTGGATCTCTACTATGAATGCGTGTCCGCCGTGGGCACGGTGGGGATTTCCTCCATCGGAACGTCGAACCTGTGTCCGCTGGCGCGGCTGCTGATCATCGTTACGATGTACATAGGCCGCATTGGCCCATTGACCATGGCGCTGCTGTTTACAAAGCGGCAGACCCACGCCCGCGAGCTGGTGAAGTACCCGGAGGACCGGGTGATGCTCGGCTGACGGAGCAAATCACCTTCTACCGGAGGAATGAATATCAATGAGCAGGAATACCAAACAAAAGCAGTATATCGTCGTCGGCCTGGGACGCTTTGGCCGGGCGATCGCCGAGACGCTTTGCCAGGACGGGGCAGAGGTGCTGGGCGTGGATTGCAAGATGGACATGGTGGAGCGCATGCGGGATGAGCTGACCCAGACCATCCAGATGGACGCCATGGACAGGGACGCCCTGGAGACGCTGGGCGTTCGGGACTTTGACATCGTATTTGTGACGATGGGCTCGGACATCCGCGCCAGCGGCACCATCGTGCTGCTGCTCAAGGAGCTGGGCGCGCGCCGCGTCATCGCCAAGGCTCACGACGAATTTCACGGAAGAATGCTGGAAAAGCTGGGCGCGGACCAGGTTTTGTTTCCGGAGCGTGATATGGGGCGGCGCGTGGCGCATAGCCTTATATCGGGCAATGTCATCGAGTTCATGGAGCTGTCCACCCAGTATTCCATGGCTGAGATACGCCCGAAGCCGGAGTGGATCGGCAGGACGCTGAAGGAGCTGGCCATGCGCAGCCGTATGGATATCAATGTGGTGGCCATACGCAGCGGCGACGCGGTCAACGCCATGCCGCAGCCGGAGACCCGGATCAGCGAGGGCGACGTGATGCTGGTGGTCATCAGCGAGAACGCATTGAAGCAGATGCGGTAGCGCGTTCGCGCTCGCCCGACGAAGAGGAGGTAAGGTTCCCTGAGCGGTATATGCGAGCGCGAAAGCGTGGGCTGCCTGTATGTCGACGGCAGCCTGTTCGACCGGCACGCGCCTGACGGCAGTGCCCTTGTATCCGACATTCCCGGCGTCGAGGTCTGTCCGTTTCGTTGCGCGAACCCCCGCGACCTCTGGGACAGGCTTCAGGGCGCGTTGCATGAGTTGCGCGTCGAATGGGGCATGGCCGCGGCGATCGCCGTCGGCACGGGCTGCGCCCCGGCGCTTGCGCTGGCCTGCCAGCTGCCGGTGGAGAAGCTGGTGCTGATCGACCCTGCCGCGCCTGACCGGCCCTCCCGGCCTTTGCGGGGGAGGGGGAATGCGGCCCCTGACGACGGGCGGCGCGTCCGGGCGCTGGGACGGCTGGCCGCCTTTGCCCGAAGGAACCTGCCGCTGTGCGTCAGCGATATGCTGGTCGTCGGCCACGGCGCCGGGGACGCGCTGCGGCGCGCCTATGGAAACCCGGTCAACTGCCGGCTCGATCGACTGGACGTGAAGGGCAAAAGCGATAAAGATTTGTATATAATTCGTGAATTTGCGGTGAAAGCGGCCATATCGCGCTTTTTAAATCCCGCAGAATCGTCAAAACCGCTTGCGGAAAAACCGGAAATGTGTATAATATATGGGTGAGTTTTTATTTTTGGGTGATACTGCCCTGGATTGAGAGGAAGATTGTTATGAGACACGCGCTTGTGCGACTGACCGGCCTTCTGATTGTATTGATGCTTGTGCTTACCGGCTGCAACCTGATCGGCGTGGACCCGATCATGAAGCTGGACGAGGACTTTGCCAAGCTGGCAAAGCGCTATTCCGGCGTGGTCGCCAGCTACGACGGCGGCGAAGTGACGCAGGCCGACGTGATGGCCAACCTCAGTACCATGTACAACAACTACAGCCAGATGTACAGCATGTTCGGTTACAGCGTGCCCGCCGACGTGATCACCACTGTGGAGAATTCCGTGGCGGAGCAGGCCGTCCAGAACGCGGCCATCGCCAAACAGATGGAGGCGCGCGGCCTGAAGCTGGAGGACGACAAGCTGGCGGAGCTCCAGGCGGAGGCCGATGAGCACTACACGACCTATTACGACAGCTTCTATGCCAACGTCACCGAAAAGAAGGAAGACGTGCACGCGAAGCAGACCGAATACAATATGGCCGTCAACGGCTTCACGAAGGAAGCGCTGTACGCCATCGAGGTGGCCGAGGCCAACCGGGCGCTGGTGGAGCAGAATGTGCGTGACGAGATCGCCGAGCTCACCGACGAGGAACTGCAGACCGCCTACGAGGCCAAGCTGAAGGAGGACGAGGACAAGTATTCCGCTTCCGCAGGCAGCTTTGAGTCCGACATGTCCTCCGAGGACGAGGTCGTTACCTGGATCCCCGAGGGCTATCGCACGGTCAAGCACATCCTGGTCGTTCCGGAGGATGACGTGCTGAACGCCTACACGGATGCCCGCACGGCCTACGAGGATGCCCAGAGCGACCTCGACGACCTCAACGACGAGCTGGAGGAGCTGAGCCACGATCACGGCGACGAAGCCGACGAGGAAGCCGACGAGGAAGCCGAGCCCCAGCGCACCGCGGAGGAGATCCAGGCGGATATCGACGCGGCGAAGGCCAAGCTGGAGACCCTGAAGGCCGACATGGACAAGGCGGCGGAGGATTGCCTGGCCAACGTGAAGTCCAAGACCGATGAGATCTACGCCAAGCTGGAGTCCGGCGAGGATTTCGCCAAGCTGATCGAGGACTACGGCGAGGATCCCGGCATGCAGAACGAGCCCACCAAGACCACTGGCTACTATGTATCCGCCGATTCCACCAACTGGGACAAGAACTTCACCGAAGGCGCGATGGCCCTGGAAAAGGTGGGTGACGTCACCCAGACCCCCGTCGTCGGCAGCAGCGGCGTGCACATCATCCGCTACGAGACCGACGTCAAGTCCGGCCCGGTCGCCCTGGAGGAGATCCGCGACGCCCTGTACGAGAAGACCCTCGAAACGGCGAAGGACGAGCACTTTACCAGCGAGCTCAACAGTTGGGTCGAGGCTCTGAATCCCCAGTACCACATCGAGGCCTTTAACCTCACCGGAGAGGATCAATAATGGAGCCCATAAATAAAGCAGCCTTCGGGCTGCTTTATTTATGGAGTCTTCCTATTTTTCCTTGTAATACAGCATGCAGTGGCAGTAGCCTTCAAATTCAGAGTCGGCGATCTGGTTCCTGAACTCAAGGCACATGCACTTGTTTTCCGGCGTTCGCGCCAGGCGGCACGGACAGTATCCGCCGGTTTGCTTCAGGCCTTCCCGGATATGGCGAACGACCTCCTGGTCCTCGTTGAAACGAACCTTCATGGTGTTTGACCTCCTTCATCATCTTCTATGCGGCGCGGCGTTGATTTTTACCGGCCCGGGGTATATAATGGAGCCGATGGGCGGGGTGCAGCCGCATTTCGCCCGGAATAAGCGGGGGTGACAAGACATGTTTGGCGACTGTCACATTCACATGGTCCTGGACGGCGTCTATTACAGGGACGCCATCGACGCCCACAGGGGGCACGTGCGCGACGACCTGATCCGCGAGACGCTCGCCGACTATGCCAGAGCCGGTATACGCTACCTGCGTGACGGCGGCGACGCCTTTGGCGTCTGCCAGCGGGCCAGGGCGCTGGCGCCGGAGTATGGGATCGAGTACCGGATCCCCTGCTTCCCGATCTGCCTGAAGGGACGCTACGGCAGCTTTATCGGCCGGACGTTCGAGACGATGGCCGATTATCGCGCCCTTGTGGCCGAGGTGGACAGGGCCGGGGGCGACTTCATCAAGATCATGATCTCCGGCCTGATGGACTTTGACCGCTACGGCGTCGTCACCAGCACCCCGCTGTCGGCCCGGCAGATCCGGGAGATGATCGACATCGCCCACGGCGAGGGCTTTTCGGTGATGGCCCATGCCAACGGCGCAGAGACGATCCGCGCGGCCCTGGAGGCGGGCGTGGACAGCGTCGAGCACGGCGCCTATATGGACGCGGACACCGTTAGCGCCATGGCCCACAGCGGCGCGGTGTGGGTGCCCACCCTTTCCACCGTGGGCAACCTGATCGGTAACGGCAGGTATCCCGACGCGGTGCTCCGGAGCATACTGGACGGGCAGCTTCTCAATATCGCGGAATGCGCCCGGCAGGGGGGCTGCATCGCCCTGGGCAGCGACGCGGGCGCCTATTGCGTGTTCCACGCCCGGGCCGTGGAGGACGAATACGCATGGCTCGAGCGCGCGCTGGGCGCTGAGACCGAAGCCGTAATCACCGCGGGCGAAGCCGGGATTCGCCGCCGGTTCAGGCGCGGCGGTCTGGCATCTTTTACAGAAGGGCGGGAAACGCATGACGCCGACTGAAATCCGCGAAGCGCTGTACCAGCTTCGGGACGAAGAATACCGCGCCTTTCAGGTCAAGCTGATCCCCAATATCGCGCCCGATACGATGATCGGCGTTCGAACGCCCGCATTGCGCAGCCTGGCGAAGCAGCTGTACAGGGCAGGGGATTACGCCGCCTTTCTGGCCGAGCTTCCCCACCGCTGCTTTGACGAGAACCAGCTGCACGCGTTCATACTCTCCGAGATGCGGGACTTTGAGACGTGCATTGAAGAAACCTGTCGGTTCCTTCCCTATGTGGACAACTGGGCGACCTGCGACCAGCTTTCGCCGAAGGCCTTCAAAAAGCACCGCCAACAGCTGCCGGAATACATAAGCGTCTGGCTCGCTTCCGGGCATACCTACACCGTCCGCTTTGCCATCGGCATGCTGATGGCCCACTTTCTGGATGAGGCTTTTGACCCGGAATATCTGCGCACGGTCTCGCAGGTGCGCTCAGAGGAATACTACGTCCGTATGATGGTGGCCTGGTACTTTGCCACGGCCCTTGCCAAGCAGTACGACGCGGCGCTGCCCTATATCGAGGAACGCAGGCTGCACCCCTGGACCCATAACAAGGCCATCCAGAAGGGCGTCGAGAGCAATCGCATCCCCGATGAACGCAAGGCATACCTGAAGACCCTGAGGGCGCGATCCACCTGACAGGTTACTGCACCTGCGCGGCGTTGACGGCGGTGTAATACGCCTCCAGCTTCGGCCGGGCCCGCTGGTAACTGGGCTCGAGCCGGGCGTCGAAATGCTTGCCCATGCCCTCCATGATGATGGCGTTGGCCTGGTCGAAGGGCATGCTCTCCTTGTAGACGCGCTTGCTGACCAGCGCGTCGTACACGTCGGCGATGGCCATGATCCGCGCTTCGATGGGAATCTCCTCGCCCTTCAGGCCCTCGGGATAGCCGGAGCCGTCCCAGCGCTCGTGGTGGTAGTGGGCCACGTTCTCGGCGATGCGCTTGAAATCCGCGTCGTCGGTGCCCTTTAGGATCTCGTGGACAATGCGCGCGCCCTCGGCGGCATGGGCCTTCATCTTTTCAAATTCCTCCGGCGTAAAGCGACCGGGCTTGCGCAGCACGGCGTCGTCCACGGCGATCTTGCCGAGGTCGTGCATCGGCGCGGCCTTGATCAGGTCCTGGCAGAAACCGTCGGACAGCGCGAAGACCCCGTCCGCCTGGATCTGGGCGGTGAGCAGCCGCACGCCCTCGCTGGTACGCCGGATGTGGCCGCCGGTGGAATTGTCCCGGCTTTCGACCATGGTCGCCATGCTCAGTATCAGGTTGTCGTGCATCGCGACGATGTGCGCCGTCTTCTCGTCCACCTCACGCTTCAGCTCGTCGTTGAAGTTGGCCAGCAGGTTGATGTACTGCCGGTCCGGGGTATCGTCGATGATGAAGAGCTGGTAGCCCCGCCGCCGGTGCCCGTCAAACAGGTAGCCGACCTGGATCTGGTAGATGCGATTGTTGCGCTCCAGCAGTCTGGTGTTGTCGGCTTCGTTGCTTCGAAACGCCTCGAGCCAGGCAAGCAGCGTATCCTTCATCGCGGGGACCCTGGCCAGCGGCCGGTCGACGGTCAGCTCGTTCAGCTCCGGCAGCACGGCCTTCGCCGTGGCGTTGCTGCCCAGGTAATTGAGTTTGAAGTCCACGGAGACGAAGCCGGTGTCGCCGTTCTGCACCAGTGAGTCGATGGCCGTGTCGGTGACGTCGTACAGGCACATCTTGTCCACGATGATCAGGTAGACCACCAAGGCCAGCGTGAAGGAAAGGGGAATCAGCTCGATCCCCTTGAACAGCCTGCGCCCGCCGAAGAAGCTGACGATCGAGAGTATCACAGGCAGGAAGAGCAGGAAGATCAGCTTTCGCGAGATCTGTTTTTTTCGCGTATAGCTGTAGACCATCGCGCCGATGCTCGCCAGGAAGCAGGCGAAGATCATGATGTAGTATACGATGTGTACCGGACCGTATACCTTGGTGAAGACCAGGGCATCCTCCGTTCGCTGGAAATTTACGGATTGGTAGATCAGGCCGCTTGCGCCGTTGTACAGCTGGCAGATGAAGAGGGCCGTATTGACCGCCAGCAGCCCCACGGATATCCACCGCGGAAGCCTGATGTGACAAAGGCTGAACACGGTGAACATCATGATCGGAAGCAGGTAACAGCCGCTGATGTAGGTCAGCACGTTGGCCAACAACGCCTCACCGAGGGTTTGAGACCTGCTGAACAGGCAGTAGCCCAGGTTGACGACGGGCACCAGCACAAAAACCAGCGTGATGTGCACATCGAAGTGCTTGTGCCACATGCCCACATAGGCGAGCATGAGCGCCAGGGACGCGATCAGCGCAATCTCGTAGTACAGTGTCAACGTCTTTCCCTCCCTATGGCCCTATTCTACCATATACCGACGGCATAGGCAACCGGCTTTTTCGGAAAACCGCAAGCGTCATTTTGATTGTGGACAAGCGGCCCTTCCTGTGATAGAATGCAGAAAAGGGTTATATTGGAGGGTAGACGGATGATGAGGATTATTGCCGCCGCGCTGGCTGTGCTGTCGGTATGGACCGGCACACTGGCAGCAGCGGAAACGCGCTGGATCAGCAATGAAAACAAAGCGCACTTTGCCTCGCTTCTGACCGCGTTGGCAGGCGCCTATGAGTCGCCGTCGGAAGGCGACGACGCGCGCATCGACGCCGAGCTCCAGGCGATTGGCGATGTGAGCGAATCGGACTACGACATCGCCCAGGCCATCGCCGGGCATTGGCGCGACGTCTTCCTGGACGACGACTATCCGCTATTCATCTACCGTGAGGGAGAGGAGCGGGCGACGTCCCTTGAGCAGACCAGCCTGCGGGACAGCCCGCACCACGCCTTTGTGGTGCTGGGCTATGAGTTGGAGAACGGGCAGATGAAGCCGGAGCTGAAGGGCCGGTGCGACGCCGCTGCCGCCGCGGCCCGGGCCTTTCCCAGCGCGATCCTCGTCTGCTCCGGCGGCCCGACCGGCGACAACAATCCCTCGAAGCACACCGAGGCGGGCTTGATGCGGGATTACCTGGTGGAGCGTTGCGGGATAGACGCCTCGCGGATACACATCGACGAGCAGGCGATGACGACCCTGGAGAACGCAGCCAATACCATGGATATGCTGCAACAGCAGGGCATAGAGACGATGACCATCGTCACCTCCACCTACCACCAGCGCTGGGGACAGGCGGTTTACAACGCCGTGGCCGCGCTGTACCGGCATTATTTCGGCTATTCGGTGGAAATCGTGGGCAACTACTGCTATGACACTGAGCCCGAGCACGACATGTACCGAAACGACGATCGCATGGCGATTCGCCAGATCGCCCAGCTGCTGAACGTCCCGATGGAACGGAAATGATCCATTCAGTTGAACGGGATATCCTCATCCGTCGATCAGCCGGACCTGATCGCCCACGACGTCGACGATTTCATGGTAGCTTTCGACCATGCGACTGTAATTCCTGTCGTCCATGCCGGCGGGACGGCGCTCCAGATATCGCCCGGAGGGCAGCACCCTGATCCGGCCGTCCTGCTTCCAGGTATAGGTGGGAATGTAGCCCACGCGTTCGCAGGTGAACCGGCCGTCGGGCTGTTCGCTGACGGGAAAATCCAGGATCACGCCGTTGTCGGTGTACCGAAGCACGTGGTCGCTGATGAAGTTGCCCATGCAGTACGCGGTGAGCACCTGCTTTTCCAAGCCGTCCACGGTGACGGATTGAAAGTCGACGGGCTGAACCATGTGGGCGTGGCTGCCGAGTATGA
This sequence comes from Clostridia bacterium, assembly GCA_045658005.1. Taxonomy (GTDB): domain Bacteria; phylum Bacillota; class Clostridia; order Christensenellales; family Aristaeellaceae; genus UBA2862. The sequence goes on from JAZOUD010000143.1 coordinate 15,711, forward strand.
TGTCCACTCCGGCCCGGGCCAGCTGTGCCGCGTATCGCCTCTGGCTGTCGTCGGGTTGACGCAGGAACTCCTCGCCCCAGTGGGGAAAGGCGATGACCACCTCCGCGCCGGCATCCCGCAGCCGCTTCACGTCGCCGTCGAAATCGGCCATGCTGAGGTAGGGCACCAGGTCGACGGCCCTTGGGTGAACGGCGCGGTTTTCCATGGTGTTGGTGCTCAGGGTGTAGGCCAGGAAGCCGAACCGTATGCCGTTGACCTCGCGTATCACGGGGCACTGCTTCTCCGCCTGATCGCGGTAGGCGCCCACGTGGCCAAGGCCGTACTTTTCCACGCTGTTCAGCGTGTTTTCCACGCCGCCCTCCCAGCGGTCCAGCATGTGGTTGTTGGCCAGCGTCAAAAAATCGACGCCACAGTCCCTCAGCGGCGCCAGGGCCGCCTCGGGCGCGTTGAACCGGGGATAGCCGGAACAGGGGATATCCCCATACCTGCCGACGGTGCCCTCCAGATTGCCTGCGGTAAAGTCGGCGTCCGACAGCAGCTCGGATATCATCTCAAACTGGTCGTGGAAGTCGCCGCCGCTGCGCTCTGCGCAGGCGAGCTGGCCCTGGCAGAACATGATGTCGCCGACTGCCCGAATCCGGGCGCGACGCAATGCAGCGCCGGACTGCCGGTCAGTGGCCGGCGCGAGAGGCATGCCCGTACCGACGTTATGCGCTGTCTTGCTTTTTGGAGTATGAATATTTGCAGGCACGGCCTGGGATTCAAGGGAAATCACCGGACGGGTCTGACCGTCGCGGGGGCGGCTGAGGCCACGGTTCTCCGAGTCGATTCGCACTGATCTCACCTTCCGGGCAATCGAATATGCGCCAACATTATAACGAATATCGCGCTGCTTTGCAATGCGAATGCGGAAAAGCAGTACGGCTCACGCATTGCAGTAATAGATACCAATAATGAACGCATGAAAGGAGCATCAGGATGATGAAAAGAATGATTTGCCTGATACTGACGCTTTGCCTGCTGTTGACCACAGGGGCGCTGGCCGACCAGGAGGCCCAGGCGCAGCTGGAGAAGGAGATCGACCTTTTGAACGACCTGGCCGGCCGAAAGGGCGTGGTGCTGATGTACGGACCCGGCTTCAGCGCGCCTGACGGGACCGTCCGCATCTCCCTGGCCAACCTGAACACGGAGGATTACGCCCAGATCGCCAGGCGGCTGTTCGAGCTGCTGGACGAGTATTATGCGGAATCTGGAATCGCCCTAGCGAACGCCGCATAAGGGCCGCTCCAAAAGGCGATTCGCCGCCGGACGGCTGGTTTTTCCGTATCCTGGAACAGCCGTGAACATACTGGATCAAGGAGGACTGAACATGCGCTTGCTTCACATTGCGGATCTGCACCTGGGCAAGCAGATGAACGACCTTTCCCTGCTGCCGGATCAGGAATTCATCCTTCAGCAGATACTGTCCATTGCCCAAAGCGAACGGGTGGACGCCGTCCTGATTTCAGGAGACGTTTACCAGCGCTCCTCTCCCCAGGCGGAGGCCATGGCGCTGTTCGATTCCTTCGTGTCTCGATTGGCGGGCCTGGGCAAGAAGGTATTTGTCATCAGCGGCAACCACGATTCCGCGCTTCGTGTCTCCTACTTCGCGTCCCTCGTCAAGTCCTCCGGCGTCTACGTGTCGGAGGCGTTCGACGGCACGCTGCAAAGCGTTTCGCTCAGCGACCTGTACGGGGAGATCACGGTATGGCTGCTTCCATTTTTGCGCCCCTCCCAGGTGAAGCGCAAGCTGCCGGGGGAAAGGATCGTCTCCTATCAGGACGCCGTGGAAGCGGTGCTGAGGCAGACGCCCATCGACACCAAGAAGCGAAACGTACTTCTGTGCCATCAGTTCATCACCGGCAGCGAGACCTCGGATTCCGAGGAGAGGGCGGTGGGCGGACTGGACAACATCGACGCCGCCGTGTTCGACGCCTTCGACTACGTCGCCCTGGGACACATCCACAGGCCCCAGAAGGTGCTGCGGGACACCCTGCGATATGCGGGCTCGCCCCTGAAGTATTCCTTCTCCGAGGCGGGCCATCAAAAGAGCGTGGCCGTCGTGGACATGCTCGAAAAGGGGGAGGTCGCGGTGCGCACCCTGCCCCTGTATCCGTTGCACGACGTGCGCCTGATCGAGGGCAGGATGGACGAGCTGATGGAGATGCCCTATTCGGAGGATTATCTCTGGGTGACGGTGCACGATGAGCTGCCGCCGCCGGATGCCCGGGTGACGCTGAGCGTCAATTATCCCAATATGATGAAGTTCTCCATCGTCAATTCCAGGACAAAGTATGATGTGGACGTACTGGCCACCGAGGGCATGGAGAACAAAACCGTCGCCGAGCTGTTCAGCGATTTTTACCGGCTGCAGAACAACGATCAGGCGCCTGGCGAAGCGCATCAGAGGGTGCTTAACAAGGTACTGAAGGAATTGGAGGGAAGCACATGAAGCCGTTGAACCTGACGCTCTCGGCCTTTGGCCCGTATGCCCGGGAGTGCTCGGTGGATTTTTCCCGGCTTGGCGAGGATGGCCTGTTCCTGATCGCCGGGGATACCGGCGCGGGAAAGACGACGCTGTTCGATGCCATCAGCTTTGCGCTCTACGGCGAGGCCTCCGGCGGCAAGGAACGCCGCAGGAGCAAGTCCTTTCGCTCGGACTACGCCGCCGGCAAGACGGAGACCTGGGCGGAGCTGACCTTCCGCCACAAGGGAGGCGCCTGGCGCATACGCCGCAATCCCGAATACGAGCGCCCGAAGAAATCCGGCGAGGGCACCACGACCCAGACCGCCTGGGCCCAATTGACCAATCTCGATACCGGCGAGACCTGGGAAGGGCTGACAGAGGTCAACGGCAAGGTCTATGAATTGCTCGGCCTGACCCAGGACCAGTTCACCCAGACGGTGATGATCGCCCAGGGCGATTTCCTGAAGATACTCAACGCCTCCTCCGACGACAGGAAGGCGCTGTTCCAAAAGCTGTTCAACACCTCTGTGTATGCGGGTCTGCAGCTGAAACTGAAGGATATGAACACCGCGTGCATCCGGGAGAGGGAGGACCTGGAACGGACCATCGCCATCGCAGCGGACAAGATCGACCCGGAGCCCGATTTTCCGGAGCGGGACAGCATCGCATTCTACAAATCGGATGCCAAATACGCAGACCTTCTGTCGGAATGTCTCGCGCATCTGATCGAAGGGGAGAAGGCCGAGCGCGCAAAGGCGACGGACAGAAGGCAGGCAGCCGGCGAGCAGACGGACGCCCTCATCGCCGCGATCGAGCAGGCCAAGGCGGTCAACGTGGATTATGAAGCGCTGGCAAAGGGAGAAAGGGAACTGGCCGCGCTGCTTGACCGGCAGAGCGCCATGGACGACCTCGAAGACACGTTGCAGAGGGCGCGAAAGGCGCAGGGCCTGCTGCCCGATGAAACGCTGGTGCGCTCCAACGCCATGGCGATTGAAAACCAGCGCAAGGAGCTGGCCGAAGCGATCGAAGCCGTGACATCCGCGGAGGGCGCCCTGCCCGCGGCAGAGGCCCGAAGGCTGGAAGCGGAAGCCCATGCGCCGGATGTGGAGAACCTGCTGGCCTCCGCAAGGCAGCTGTCCGACGGCATCCCGGTGCTGAAGGAACTGGAAGGGCAGAAAAGGCAGCTGGCGCAACGGGAAAAGCAGCTCACACAGCTGCTCAAGGCCAGCAACGAGGCCGATCAGGCCTATGCCGCCGCCAAGGAAGGCTACTATCGCAGCCAGGCGGGGCTGCTGGCGTCTGAGCTGGAGCCGGGAAAGCCCTGTCCCGTGTGCGGCGCGCTGTCCCATCCGCAGCCTGCGCAGCTGGCGGCAGAGTCCGTCACCAGGGAGGCCATGGAAGAGGCGGACCGGCGGCATCGCGGTGCCGCCGACGCGCTGCACAGGACCGACAACAGCCTGACCGCGCTTCGAACGCAGGTGGACAAGGATGCCGCCCGCCTGCGGGACATGGGTATTGCGGAGGCGGAGACCGAGCGGCACCTGCAACAGCGAATCAGCGACTTGAACACACAGGCCATGCGCTACCGCGAGGCCATCGAGGAAAGCCGGAAGGCCTGCAACGCGCTCACGGTCGCCCTGGAGAAGAACCGTACCGCCGTCGAGCAGAAGCAGAAGAGCCTTGCAGGCCTTCTGGAGGCGGGCGAACAGCTGAAAAAGCGATTCATGGCGCGCCTGGCTGCCGCAGGCTTTGAGGACGAACGCGCCTATCAGCTTGCCAGGCTGCCGGACGACGCGGTGAACGATATCGAAGCAAGGCTGAAAAAATACGGCGAGCAGAGGACCTCCCTGGCGGATCAGACGTCCAGCCTTCGCCGGAAGCTGGCGGGGAAGGAGAAGATCGACCTGTCCGGCCTGGAGCAGCGGCAGCGGGATTGGAAGGCGAAGCGAATCGCAGCCGAGCAGGCGGAAGCCGCGCTCGCCGGAAAGCTGGCGCTGCATGAGGATGCCCTGAAGGCGATCCAGCGCGCCTGCAGGCAAAAGAAGCGAAATGAAGAATACTGGGCGGTGGTCAGGGACCTCTACAACTGTTGCGCCGGGATCGCCGGCGGCAACCGGCGGGCCAAGCTGACCTTTGAGGCCTATGTCCAGCAGTACTATTTCAAGCAGGTCGTGGCCGCGGCAAACAAGCGGCTCACCGTGTTGACCGACGGGCTGTTCACCCTGCGCTGCAAGGCGGAGGCCCGGGACCGGGTGCGCCAGAGCGGGCTCGACCTGGATGTGCTGGACCGGGGCACGGGCCAGTGGCGGGACGTGAGCACGCTTTCCGGGGGCGAATCCTTCCTGGCCAGCCTGGCCCTGGCCCTGGGCCTGTCCGACGTGGTGCAGGCCCAGAGCGGCGCGATTCGCATGGACGCCATGTTCATCGACGAGGGGTTCGGCACGCTGGACGACAATGCCCTGCGCAATTCCCTGCGGGTGCTCGCGGACCTGGCCGACGGCAAGCGCCTCATCGGCATCATCTCCCATGTGCACGACCTTGAGGAGCGCATCGAAAGGCAGATCGTCGTCACCAAGACGCCGAAGGGCTCAAAGATCGACGTCATCGCATGACCACATGCGAATCGGCACAGGCCGAAGTGTTTGTAGAAAACAACAGAAATGGACGCCGGCGTCAGAACGGAGTGAATGAAGATGGATTACATACATGAGCTGAGGAAGATCACCGGCCCGCGCAAGCTGATACTGAACTGCGCCGGCGCTGTGATCGTCCGGGATGACCGCATATTGCTCCAGCGGCGAACGGACAACGGGAAGTGGGGCCTGATCGGCGGGCTGCTGGAGATGAACGAGACCTACGAGGAAGCCGCGCTCCGGGAGATTCGGGAGGAGACCGGCCTGGAGGTGGCGCTGGACAGCTTTCTCGGCATCTTCCACAATCACGATATGGTCTGGGGCAACGGCGACGCGGCGCATGTGATAGCCGCCATGTACACCGCCCGTATCGTCAGCGGGGAGCCCAGGATCGACGAGGAATCTTATGAGCTGAGGTTCTTCTCCAGGGAGGAGATGCCGGAGCTGTTCGCGGAGGATCAGATCGCGGCCCTGGACGCCTATTTCAGAGGCGTGCGCCATCCGCTGTTGCAGGAGAACCGGATGGTGAACTGAAATCTGTGGGTCCCCGCGCCTTGTCCACGTGAATACATTCATCCTGACGGAGGGCTTTAAAAACGCGCCCTGGTTCTTCCTGGACTCCCACAACATCGTGCCACGCCCGGGATTGGAGGGGACCGCCTTCCGGCTGGAGGCGGGGGAGGCCTTTTGCGTGGATATCGCGGTTTTCGACTACCCCGCGGCGGATGCCCGGGGGATCAACGGCGCCGTCCGCTGGGTGTACCGTCGCTTCCACGAACCGCCCCGGGAGGGCCTGCCCATACAGACTGCGGTGGCGGACATCGCGACTGCGGTGTCCCGCGACGCATGGCTCGAGGACAGCGACGCCTATGCCGGGTTCGTGTTCGACTGGCAGTACGACCACGAGGTGCGCCGCCTGCCCTCCATCACCTGGACCAACGGCCTGGCCGTGGCCGTGCCGATGCTCCAGGCCGCGCACCGCCTGGGACGGGAGGACATACGCGCCCAGGCGCTGCGCTGCATCGACCATATCGTGGATACCTCGATCAATCCGAGGAACGGCCTGCCCTTCACCGCGGAGGTCGACGGGACCTGGTGCAACCGGGGCTGGTGGTACGACAGGCAGCCCGTTCCCGGCCACGCCGCCTACCTGGTCGGCCAGGCGCTGTACTACATACTGAAGGCGTATGCCCTTGAAAGGGGCGCGGCGCAGACCACGGCAAATGGCTGGCCTATGTCGAAGGCGCGCTTGAAAAGGTGGAGCGCACCCTCAACAGCGACGGGGAGTATCCCTATGTCTTTTCCGAGGACAGCGGCGCGGGCCTGTGCTACGATTCCATGTCGGGCGCGTGGTGCCTGGCTGCGGCGGCGTACCACGCGGCGCTGACCGGCGACCGGCTACAGCTTCCCAAGTGGCTGGAAAGCGAAGCCCACTATCACTGCGCGTACATCGTGCCCATGGTCTGCTACGGCGGCCCGCTGGACATCGACAAGCAGGTGGACTCCGAGGGGGTGCTGGCCTATATACGGGCGGTGCGCTGGCTCCATGAATTGACCGGAGACGAAAAGCTGCTTTTGCACATGAGCGACGCGCTGGAATATGAATTCACCTTCAAGTTCTGCTACAACTCGCCCATCAAGGTGCCGCCGCTGAGCCGGGTGGGGTGGAGCAGCTGCGGCGGCAGCATCACCTCCGTCACCAATCCCCACATCCATCCCATGTCCTCCACCGTCGCGGATGCGCTCGCGTACTTTGTGCAGAAGACCGGCGATGAGTACGTGAACAGCCGCTTATTGGATACCGTGAACTGGAGCCGCCAGGTGTCCAGCCGCTACGACGGGGAATACGACTACGGCAGGCGGGGCTGGATGAGCGAGCGCTTCTGCCACTGCGAGGGCCTGCTGACGGAGCGCTACCCCGACGGCACGCCGGCCAGCACCTGGTTTGCGCTGATGCCCTGGGCCTGCGGCAGCATACTGGAGGCGCTGGCCGGCGAGAATTGGGATGACTGACCGTGACAGCCGCGCGGACATTGGACAGAAATGTTGCGGCGACGCCGGCACGGCCAGGGCTTCCCTTGACGATTGAAATGCCATGTGGGCGCGTAACTTCGTGCCACCGCAGGCAAGGTTTTTCTCGATGCGCCACCCATACGATGATGGCCTTGCCCGCGGGATCGTAACATGCTAAAATATCGATAGCTAATGCTGCATTGACAAGAAAGGATGAGTATTATGAAATTTCGCGCCATCGTCCTGATTATGGTCCTCGTCGTCTGCGGCCAGGCCTCCCTCGCGGAGGTCAGCTACCTCGGCCCGGAGGGCACGTATACGCAGGAGGCAGCCCAATTCTGGTTTGAGGGCGGCGAGGCCCTCGTTCCCTGCAAGACCGTAAACGACGCCATATCGGATATGCTTTCGGGCCAGGCGGATTACGCCGTCATTCCCCAGGAGAATACCCTTGGCGGCGCGGTGCTCAATTACGTGGACGCCCTGATCGCCTCGGAGGACGCCTATGTGGTCGGGGAGGTCATACTGCCCATCAACCAGACCCTGATGGGCGTCCCCGGCGCGAAGCTGGAGGACATCCGCACCGTCTGCTCCCATGCGCAGGGGCTGGCCCAGAGCGCCCAATGGCGCAAGGACCATCTGCCGAAGGCCGGGGCGCAGGAGATGGACAGCACCGCCGCCGCGGCCAGCTACGTGGCAGAGCAGGGCGACAGGAGCATCGCCGCCGTGGCCGCGCCCGGGGCCGCGCCGCTGTACGGCCTGGAGGTGCTGGCGGAAAACGTCCAGATCACCGACGCCAACAAGACGCGGTTCTACGTGCTGTCCAGCCAACCGCTGGAGGGGGAGAGACAGACGCGGGCGGTGTTCGTGGCCACCTGCGAATGTGGCAGCCTGGACGACATCATGCTGGCCATACACGACGCCGGCCTGGAGCCGGTGGCGCTGCACGATCGGCCGGAGGGCAGCGCGCTGGGCCGCTACCACTACGTGATCGAGGTGGAGGGCACCGACCCCATCGGGGACGAACAGATCGACAGGGTAAGGGCCATCGAGGGCGTTCGATTTGCGGGACGCTTTGAGTCGGCGGAAAAAGCCGTGAATCAGGCGGAAAGGATCCGGTGAGCCTGCCGGCGGTTATGGCAGGTTCGGGAAAAGACATTCTGTGACTGCGGAGGTGGCGGCTTGGATATCATCGCGATCGACCTGAAATCCTTCTATGCCTCCGTGGAATGCCGGGCGCGCAATCTCGATCCGCTGACGACCAATCTCGTGGTCGCGGACGCCTCGCGCACGGAGAAGACCATCTGCCTGGCGGTATCGCCGTCCCTGAAGCGCCATGGCATTCCCGGACGGCCCAGGCTGTTCGAGGTCGTGCAGCGCATCCGGGCGGTCAACCGGGAAAGGGCCAAGGCCGCGCCGGGCGGCCGGCTCACCGGGGAATCCTGCGATGCCCGGGCGCTGCAGGCCGACCCGAGGCTGGCGGTGGGCTATATCATCGCCACGCCGCAGATGGCGCACTATATGAGGATCAGCACGCAGATCTATGACATCTACACCCGGTATATCGCTCCCGAGGACATCCACGTCTATTCCATCGACGAGGTGTTCATGGACGTGACCCATTATACGCACCTCTACAGGGCAGAGGCGGAAAGGGCGGGCATGGGCGTGGCGCGCTACATGGCGCTGATGCTCATACGCAAGGTGCTGGCATCGACGGGCATCACCGCGACCGCGGGCATCGGCGCCAACCTCTACCTCGCGAAGGTGGCCATGGATGTGCTCGCCAAGCACGTGGAGGCGGATGAGGACGGCGTGCGCATCGCTGAGCTGGACGAGATGTCCTACCGGCGCACGATGTGGGAGCACCGCCCCCTGACGGATTTCTGGCGGGTGGGCAGGGGCTACGCGAGGCGGCTGGAGGCTGCGGGCCTTTACACGATGGGCGATATCGCCCTCTGCTCGGAGGTGAACGAGGCGCTGCTGTACAAGCTCTTCGGCGTCAACGCAGAGCTGCTGATCGACCACGCGTGGGGATGGGAGCCCTGCACGATCCGCGACATCAAGGCCTACAGGCCCCAGAGCAACAGCCTCTCCGCCGGCCAGGTGCTGAAGGCACCCTATCCCGCGGACAGGGCCCGCCTGATCGTCCGCGAGATGATGGACGGCATGGCGCTGGACCTTGTGAAGAAGGGCCTGGCCACGGATCAGATCGCATTGACCGTCGTATATGATATCGAAAACCTTGCCTCGACGGAGATACGATCAGGCTACGACGGCCCCGTTACCGTGGATTACTATGGCCGCGAAGTGCCAAAGCCCGGGCACGGCTCGATCAACCTCGACGGCTATACCTCCTCCGCGAAGCAGATCATACGCGCGGCCCTTGCCCTCTATGACCGAATCGTCAATCCCGCGCTGCTCGTGCGCCGGATATACGTCGCCTGCAACCATGTAAGGGATGAGGCGGCGGTCGAAGCCGGCAGGGCGGCAGCGCCCGTCCAGCTGGATATGTTCACCGATTACGCAGCCCTCGAGCAGCGCGCCCGGGAAGAGAAAAACGCCCGCGAACGCGAGCGCAGGCAGCAGGAGGCCATACTGGCCATCAAGGAAAAATGGGGAAAAAACGCCATACTGAAGGGCATGAGCTTTGAAGACGGCGCGACCGCGCGGGAGCGGAACGAGCAGGTCGGCGGGCACAGGGCGTAGTCCTGGCCCGGGTTGCTGCAAGCAGGATCGGAAAAGCCTGAAGAGAGGGATCAAATGGGAAAATACGACGCAATCATCGATCATCCCCATCACGTATCTGCCGTCCACCCCCGTATGAGCATGCTCAACCGGGCGGCGCAGTTCAGCCCCTTCGCGGCGCTGACGGGATACGGTGACCAGATCGCCGAGGCGGCGCGCCTGACCGATCGCCGAATCGAGCTGACCGAGGCGGAGGAAGCGGAGATCGGCCGGAAGCTGGGCGCCATAGAGCGTGGGGACGAGGTCGAATTGACCTGGTTTGTGCCGGATGAGCGGAAGGCCGGCGGTCGCTACGTGACGGAGCGGGTGCGTGTAAAGCAGGTCTCGTCGCCGGAAGAAAAGGTCCTGCTGGCCGGCGGACGAAGCGTTGATATCGGGCAGATCATCGATGTGGCCGCTGTCGGCAGGGAGCAGTGACGGCCGGCCTCCGATGGCAGGCGCGGGGGATCAATAGCGCCGGAAGCTGCAAACATCCCCGATGTCCACGCGAAGCGCCACGCATAGCCGCTCGATGACGTCCAGCCGGACGGACTCGTCCTTTACGAGCTTTTGATAGGTGGATTCACTGATTCCAGCAAGGTGTATGATATCGCGCGGCGTTTTCCCGCGACGTTGGAGGAGGAGCCAGAGCTTTTTATAAGTGATCATCGATGCGCGCCTCCTGTGATCGTTACTCCAAAAGGTGGGGACTATTATTGTATCACAAGCAGGCGGCGGCGGGGTAGACAATATTCGGGTTTTACCATTTCAATTTTCTTGCAGATGTGACGGACCCGGAAATTACCTTGACGATTATTGCGGCTTTATCATTGACATTTAACCCCAAATGTGGGATAGTATAGCCAGCTGATATGAAGAGGAGAAGCTGAAAATGGTGAAATGCTTCATTGCGATTCTGTCCGTGGTGGCGCTTTGGGTTGGGGGCATGGCCTGTGCGGAATCCACTGATGTGATGGAATACAACGGCAGGCGCATCGGCGTGACGACCGGCTCGATATTCGACGCCATCGTCAAGAAGGATCTGCCTGACGCCGAAGTTGTTTACCTCGACTCTTCCGGAGATATGATCGCCGCCCTGGAGTCCGGCAAGATCGACGGATTTGTGGTGGATGAACCGGCAGGGCGGCAAATCAGCGCGGAAAACCATCGCGTTACCCTGGCGGACGGATATCTGGAAACCTTTGAATTTGGCTTTGTACTGCCCAAAACCGACAAGGGAGACACGCTGCTGAAGGAGCTCGACGCATGGCTCGCTTCCATGGAGCAGAGCGGCGCCCTGGACCGGGTATTTGAAAAATGGCAGTCGCCTTCGGAGGCGGGGAAGACCATGCCCGACTACAGGGCGTTTCCGGCGACGAAGGGAACGCTGACCCTGGCTACCGAGGGCGATTATGTGCCCATGAATTACTATCGCGGCCTGGAGGTCGTCGGCGCGGAGGTCGACATCGCGGCACAATTCTGCGAAGCCAACGGCTACGGACTCCAGGTGAAGACCATGAGCTTCGACGGCATACTGCCCGCCGTGCAGTCTGGAAAGGTGGATTTTGCCGCGGGCGGCATCACCATCACCGAAGAGCGCCGGGAGAGCGTCAGCTTCTCGGTGCCCTACTATGCCGGCGGAACGGTGATGCTGGTCCTCAAGGACGATGCCCCGTCTGTCGGGCAGCCGACGGATGGAATCCGCTGGCAGGATTACAACGGAAAGACAATCGGCGTCATGGTCGGCCCGATCATGGAGAACGTCGCGAACCAGTTCTTCCCGGACAGCGAGCACCTGCTCTTCAACGGCTACCCGGACTGCATCGCGGCGCTGCTTTCGAAAAAGATCGACGGCTATCTGGCGGATGAGCCGGAGATGAAATCCACGCACGCGGAGCAGCCGGAGATCGACTATATCCACGAGCGCCTGACCGAGAACGAATACTGCTTCGCCTTCCGGAAGAACGACCCGCAGAGCGCGGCGCTGTGCCAGGAGCTGAACGACTTCCTCGCCAGAAGCCGGGAAAACGGCACGATGCAGGAATTGGACGACATCTGGTTTGGCAACGACGAAGACAGGAAGGTCGTCAATATGGACGACCTGACGGGAACAAACGGGACCGTCAGGGTCGTCACCACGGCGACGGACATGCCCTATTCGTACATCAGGGACGGGAAAAACGTCGGCTATGATATCGACCTCGTGGTCCGCTTCTGCCGGGACAGGGGCTATGCCCTGGAGCTGGGGGACGTGGATTTCGCCGGGCGCATCCCCGCCATAGAGTCGGGCAAATACGACTTCACCACCGACATGAACGTGACGCCGGAGCGCCAGGAGCAGGTGCTCTTTTCCGATCCCACCAGCTATGGCGGCGTCGTGCTGGCGGTTCGAAGCGAGGACCTGGCCGCCGCTGACAGCGGCCAGGACACCGAGGCGAAGCCGTCGGCGGCAAAGCCGTTCCTGGACTCGATCCGCGACAGCTTTGTCAAGACGTTTATCCGGGAAAACCGCTATAAGCTCTTTATATCCGGTGTGCTGACGACCCTGCAGATCACCCTGCTGTCCATACTCTTCGGCACGCTGCTCGGCTTTGCGCTGTTTATGCTGTGCCGCAACGGAAACCCAATCGCCAACGGCATAACCCGCTTTTGCATGTGGCTGGTGCAGGGCATGCCGATGGTGGTGCTGCTGATGGTGCTCTACTACGTCATATTCGGCACGGTGTCCATCAGCAGCATCCTCGTGGCGGTGATCGGCTTCACATTCACCTTCGGCTCGTCGGTATTCGGTCTTTTGAGGATGGGCGTGGGCGCGGTGGATGTCGGCCAGTATGAAGCAGCCTGGGCGCTGGGCTATTCCGACCGGCGGACCTTCTTCAAGATCATACTGCCCCAGGCGCTGCCCCACGTACTGCCGGCCTACAGGGGCGGGATCGTGAGCCTGATCAAGGCCACGGCCATCGTGGGCTACATCGCGGTGCAGGACCTGACCAAGATGGGCGACATCGTGAGGAGCCGCACCTATGAGGCCTTCTTCCCGTTGATCGCGGTGACCATCATCTATTTTTTGCTGGAGGAGCTGGTTGGCTTGATCGCCAGCCGAATCACCATAAGCTTTAATCCGAAGCGGCGCAAGGCCGAGCAAATCCTAAAGGGAGTCAAGATCGATGATTAAGATTGAACATCTGAGAAAGGAATACCCGAACGTCGTACCGCTGGAGGATGTCAGTGTGGAGATCCGCGACGGGGACGTGATCGCCATCATCGGCCCCTCCGGCACGGGCAAGAGCACGCTGCTCAGGTGCATCAACCAGCTGGAAAAGCCCACGTCGGGCAGGATCTGGGTGGACGATGTGGAAATCACGGACCCGAAGTGCGACATCAACAAGGTCCGGCAGAAGATGGGCATGGTCTTCCAGAGCTTCAACCTGTTCGGGCACAAGACCGTGATCGAAAACGTCATGATGGCCCCGATGGACCTGCTGGGCAAGGGCAAGCAGGAGGCCTACGACACCGGCATGCGCCTGCTGCGCACCGTCGGCCTCGCCGAGAAGGCGCTGAATTATCCCGACGAGCTGTCCGGCGGGCAGAAGCAGCGCATCGCCATCGCCCGCACGCTGGCCATGGACCCGGGCGTGATCCTGCTGGATGAGCCGACCAGCGCCCTGGACCCGACGATGGTGGGGGAGGTGCAGGCGGTCATCCGCGACCTGGCCAAGACGGGTAAGACCATGATGATCGTCACCCACGAAATGCGCTTTGCCCGGGCCATCAGCAACCGGGTGTTCTACATGGACGAGGGCTGCATCTATGAGGATGGCTCGCCGGAGCAGGTCTTTGAAGCCCCGAAGCGGGAAAAGACGCGCCGGTTTGTGCAGCGCCTCAAGGTGCTGGAGCTGAACATCGAGAGCCGGGATTACGACTTCTTCGGCATGGCCTCCCAGATCGAGGCCTACTGCAACAAAAACCAGATTCCGCCCCGGCTGGCCAATCACGTACAACTGACCTTCGAGGAGGCGGTGCAGCAGCTGATCGGCGTCGTGAAGGAGCCGCGCATACAGGCCGTCTGCGAGTACTCCGAGGCGACGGAGGCCGCGGAATGGCGGATTCGCTACGGCGGGGCACAGCTGGACGTGACCCAGGCGGGCGATGAAGTGTCCCTCAGGGTGCTCAAGGGCATGACCGAGGGCATGCAGTACGACTGGACGGAGGACGAGGCGCTGCCCAACAGGCTGTGCATGCGCGTAAAGAGCAACTGAAGGCATTCAAGAGCGGAATATGGCGAGGCCACCGGCCCGGCGACGGGTCTGGTGGCCTCGCCGTTTCTGGGGCGCCGAGACCGGCCAAAACGCGGGATTGCGTAACAAAATCGCATAGAACTTTTCCAAAACTCAATGTGACAATCTGGAACCTCCTATTGTAAATGGCGGTGAAATGTGCGTAGAATGGAATGGATTGTGTATTTTTTTTCGCCGCGAAAACGGGAAACAGTAATCGCGAAATTATCGCCCTGACGATCGGCGCGACGCTGATGTTCATCCTATGCGTCAAAGGCCGAATACTATAAAAGAACGGGTTTGACAGGCGGAGCATGAGATGATTTTTCCCCTCCTGTTCAGTTGAATTATAACGAAAATTGTCACATCTATCAATCATATTTTCGGGATTTCTTCACAAGAGTCGCGGGAATATGCTATAAAATAATAGATATATAAGACTTTTTTCTGTTGCACAGTGTCTCACCCTGAGTTTGCGGGTGTTCAGTCGGATATGAGTTGCTTTGGAGGACTTTCATGAATCAACCTTATAACGAACAGGACATGCTTTTCTCTTCCATCTTCAGCGACGGCACCGGGCTGTTCAGGCAGCCCCCGGAGCCTGAGCCGGGCGATTATGTCGCCGTTCGCATGCGCATTCAAAAGGGCGCGGATGTGACCGTCACGCTGCTCAGGGGCTTTCCCACGGTCATGGGGCATATGTCCAAATACGACAGCGACGATGCCTTTGACTGGTATGAAGCCAAGATCTATTGCCGCGAGGCGCCGGTGTTCTATTCCTTTCTGATCAAGTGGGGAGACAGGACCATCCATTATGATCGGCTGGGTCCGCGCTGGGTGGACGGCGTGCCCTCATCGGTTCCGACGGGGGCCTTCCAGGTGATTCCCGGCTTCCACGTGCCCCAGTGGGCCAGGGGGGCGCTCCAATACCAGATCCTGCCGGACCGCTTCAGGAAGGGCAATCCTGACAGCGACGTGCTCGACCGGGAATACTGGTATGCGCGCAATTACATACGCCACGCCCGCTCCTGGGACGCCATGCCCGAAGCGGACGACTACCGCTGTCACTACGGCGGCGACCTCGTTGGCGTCCTGGAAAAGCTGGATTATCTACAGTCCCTCGGCGTGGAGGTCATATACCTTAACCCCATATTCGTCTCCCCGTCGCCCCACAAGTACGATACGCAGGATTACGACTATGTCGATCCGCACCTGACCGTCATACCCCAGGATGAGGGGGAGGCGCTGGCCCCGGGTGACGCCGACAATGCCCGCGCGACGCGCTACAGGAACCGCACCACCAATCGGGTCAACCTGGAGGCCAGCAACGCCTGGTTCGCGAATTTTTGCCAGGAGGTCCACCGGCGGGGCATGCGGATCATACTGGACGGCGTGTTCAATCACTGCGGCTCCTTCGCGCGCTGGATGAATCGGGAGGGCGTATATGGCAAATCCGTGGGCGCCTTCAAGGACTCGAAGAGTCCCTATCGGGGATATTTCAACTTCCGGGACGCCAAGGATTACCACTGCTGGTGGGACATCGAGACGCTGCCCAAGCTCTACTATGAGCAATCCAACCAGCTCTGCGAGGAGATCTTCCGCGTGGCTGAGAAGTGGGTCTCGCCGCCCTACAGCGTGGACGGTTGGCGGTTGGACGTCGCCGCCGACCTGGGCCAGACGCCGGAGTTCAACCACCTGTTCTGGAAGGCGTTCCGCCGCAGGGTGAAGGCCGTGAACCCCGATGTGCTGATCATCGCGGAGCACTATGGCAATCCGGCACCGTGGCTTTGCGGCGACGAGTGGGATACCGTGATGAACTACGACGCCTTCATGGACCCGCTGTCCTACTTCCTGACCGGCGTGGAGAAGCATTCCGAATCCCGCCGGGACGACCTCTACCAGAACGGCATGGCGTTTTTCGGCACCATCTTCGAGGCCATGTCCCACATGCCAACCGCCTCGGTCTACTGCGCCATGGACGAGCTGGACAACCACGACCACAGCCGATTCATGACGCGCACCAACGGCCGCGTCGGACGGCTGCACACCGTGGGCGCCAGGGCCGCCGACGAGGACATACACCCCGAGGTGTTCCGGGAGGCGGTGGTCATACAGATGACCTGGCCCGGCGCGCCGACGATCTACTATGGCGACGAGACGGGGCTCACAGGCTGGACGGACCCGGACAACCGCAGGACCTACCCCTGGGGACATGAGGACGCGTCGCTGATCGCGTTCTTCAGGGCGCTGGCAAAGCTCCGGGAGGATCTGCCGGCGCTGCGCGACGGCAGTGTAAAGCCCCTGTGCGCGGGCTACGGCTATATCGCCTATGCCCGGTTTGACGCCGAAAACACGGTGATCGTGGCCTGCAACAACTCCGAACGGCCCATGCCCCTCGACCTTCCCCTCCGGGATCTGGGCATCGCCGACGATACCCCCCTGCTGGCCCGGCTGTCCACCACCGAAGACGGCTACGACACGCAGAGTACCTTGGCGGGCACTGTGGCCGGGGGGATACTTCGCTTCGCCTTGCCCGCGCACAGCGCCTCGATACTCACGCCGAAAAAAGCGTGACGGGAACAGGGAAGCCAATCGCCTTCCGCATGGATTCGCGGAAGGCGATTGTGATTTAAGCCATCCTTCACAGCCTGCACATGCAACGGGCAACAGAAATGTTAATTTTGGCGAAAATACTAATTTTCCAGAGATTGTCAACTCAATTGTGATATAAAGAAAAGGGTATTTCATTCCATCATCATCATAGAAACGGAGAGATCAACGTGAGAAGAGCATTGACGGTCATATTGGCCCTTCTGCTGGCCTTTTCATTCGGCGCGCATGCGGAGACGGTAGCGCCGGCCGAAACGGAAGCGCCGGCTGAAACGGAAGCGCAAGACGAAACGGAAGCGCCGACCTATGACGGCAACCTCATCATCGAGGACGGGTTGCCCCAGCCGATGCTGAACATGGTCGAATTTAACGATCCCTATGTCAACGATAAGGACAACGGCATACTGCGCTTCTGCGTGTACGTTGAAACCGACAACGACACCGACAACGACGGCAAGGCCGACCTGGTGAAGGCGCTGGTGGAAATTCCCCGTTCGGCGGCGGAGGGCGTCTACAAGGCGGCGGCGATTTATGATCCCACCCCTTATGCTGCAGGCACCTACTCGGACAAGGATGCTCACAGGTCCTACACCTCGCTCTACGTGGAGGAGCCCTTCAACTACGACGACCTGTACCGGGAATGCGAAAAGCGCACGCCGGAGGGGGAACTCACCACGCTGGAGCACGCGGAGACCGCCGATCCCGCTGAATGGATCTATACCGTGCCCATCTCCGGCGCACGGAGCTATCCATGGGCCTCTGGATACGACTACTACCTGGTGCGGGGATACGCCATTGTCATGGCCTGCGGCATCGGCACCTACGGCTCCGAAGGCTTTGAGCTTTGCGGCACCCACCTGGAGCGGGACAGCCACAGTGCCGTGGTGGAATGGCTGACCGGCGACCGGGTGGCCTATGTCGACAAGACCAGCAACATCACCATCAAGGCCGACTGGTGCAACGGCAAGGTGGCCATGACCGGCGTCTCCTACGGCGGCACCCTGCCCTTCTCGGTGGCCACCACCGGCGTCAAGGGCCTGGAGACCATTGTCCCCATCGCGGGCATCGCCAGCTGGTACGACTATACCAACAGCTTTACCGTGGACAATGCGGCGATCCGGGTCATGATGCCCGTAAAACCGTAAAAAAAGCCGATGGCGAATAAAGAAGGAGGGATTATTTGTCCAATCACCGTCAATCGACGAGAATCAGGATACTGGTGCCTCTGTTCATCGGCTTTCTTGTGATGACCCTGGCCTTCATAACCATCAGCTATGTCGAATTCAGGGCCTATACGATCGATGATTGCGTCAATTACGCCTATGGCCTGAACAGCCTGATCGCGGATGACCTTGACATCGACCACATCAACGACTATATCGAAAAGGGCCGCGCCCATCCGGACTATGAAGCCATCGAGCAGCATCTCTACAAGCTGCGCGACGCCTATCCGGACATCGTGTTCCTCTACGTTTACCAGATCCGGGCATACTGTTCTTCCTGTTCGTCATCATCGTCATCGTCGTCGTCAGCGTGCTGGCGACGGACAAGGGCATCGTCAAGCCGATGTGTCGGCTGGAGCGCCGGGCCTACCGGGATACGCTCACGGGGCTTCAGAACAGGACCGCCTACTATGAGTACAACCAGACCCTGGACAAGCGCATTGCGGATGGTACGGCGGATTTCTCCATCCTCATGGTGGATGTCAATTTCCTCAAACGCATGAACGACACGCACGGCCATGAAAAGGGCAACGAATACTTGAAGAACGCGGCAGAGCTGATTTCACGGGTCTTTGGGGAAGAAATGACCTATCGAACCGGCGGCGATAAATTCGTGGTGATCGCGGATGGCGAGGCGCAGCAGAGGACGGGGGAACAGATTCGCCGTTTCAAGGCGGAAATGGCGGCGCTCCAGGACACGGACGGCCTCCAGCCCTGGCAGAAGATCTCCGCGGCCGTCGGCATTGCGGCCTATGACCGCAGCGTCGACACATGCACGGAGGACGTGCTCAAGCGCGCCGACGCCGCCATGTATCAGGACAAGGTGGCCATGAAGGCCCAGAGAAGGGACTGACGGTCAGATGAACATCGAGGTCTGCCCGTCGATCCAGGAGGCCTGGGGCACGTCGTGGATCCGGTCTCCCTCCATGTAGTTCCCGATCAGGAAGGGCGATTCGGGGTCGTGCAGCCGGCTCTGCGCCAGCACGACCCCGGGCTCGGCGTTGGCGTAGCAGTACCTGCACAGATGCCGGCAGGTGTTGTAGGCGCCGATATCGCATGCGAGGTAGCACGCGCATTCCGCGCGTGCGCCTTTTCTTTTGGGCGCGTTGAGGCGCTTGTCGATGGCGCGTTCATAGTCGCTTATGCGCATGCAGCCGCCGCAGTCCGCGCCGTAGGCGGCGAGGGCGTCGCCTTCGGCGCAGGGCTTTACCGTCATGCCCCGCACGCCCGCCATCTCAACGATGGCCTTGCCCAGCGCCAACCGCTGCGCCTTGGGCACCTCCCGCGCTTCGGGAAAGTTGCGCCTCACCTTCGGGTAGAGATCGATGAAGCTGATCACGACGGTGCGCGTGCAGCCCTCCAGCGCGCGCGCCATCTTCTCAAAGGCGCGAAGGTGATAGTCCACGGTATAGCGCTCCGACAACAGGATCGGGTCGTAGCGCCAGCCGATGGAATGGATGCCGACCAGGTCTGAAAGCCGCTTGAAATCGTCGAGGAGGCGGTGCTTGTCCGGCACGTTGGGCTCGATATCCCTGCCGTAGGGCGTCAGCGTGACGAACCAGTACTGGCCGTATGGGCGCAGCAAGGGCATGTGGGGAAACATCGGTGCGGGATTCTTCGTACAAAAGCCGATCACGTCCACCACCGAAGGGTCGAGGCGATAGCGGCTGACCTGTTGCGGGTCATAGGGGTTGCGCACGCAGACAAAGCCGGCCCTCAGGCGGTTGGCAAACCATTCGGAATAGAAGGCGGGAATGTCTGTGCGCTGTCCCGTATTGATGATCATGGGATACCTCTTTTGATAAATGGTGATTTGTCGGCAATCTGATTTCGACATCGGCTGTTGATATTCCTGCATATTATTCGGGCGCTTCAATAGTTACAGCTCGGGGTGTCGAATCTGAGTGGTAACGTGCAAATAACATCATTGCTTGTAGTTAACTAACTTATCACTTGACAGAGTTACTAATATGTGTTAACATAATATTGTCACAATTGCATAGATGTCACAGGTGACCTTTCCCAGGAAGGGCTGAAAAAGGAAGCGGGTGAGAATCCCGCGCGGGGCCGCCGCTGTATTTGGAGAGCAGAAGCCAACAGGTCACTGGTCGAACGACCGGGAAGACGGCGGATGCGATGACCCATGAGCCAGAAGACTTGCCTGTGCCTGATTTAACATTCGCTTCACGGATCTCTGAAGCCCGGATGGTTTTATTTTGGCTGCAATAAAACGGTCTGCTGCCGCATGTCGCGGGGGCGGGCCGTTTTTCATATATCTCAGATAATAAGAAGGTGTCCTATGGAAACCTGGCGGATATTCGGCGAGGCGCTTGAACCGGGAGAGAAAAAGCGGCTTTCGCTGCGCGTACCGATGGGTGGGCTGTCCAACGTGGGCCGGACATTTCCCGATGCGCGCAAGAGCGAGGACTATGAAATGCCCGCGATACTCGTCAACGGCGCAAAACCGGGAAAGACCCTGCTGGTCACGGCGGGCATCCACAGCGGCGAATACAATGGCATCCCTGCGACCATCCGCGTCGCCCGGGAGTTGGACCCTGAGCGCATGTCCGGCCGGGTCATCCTGATCCCCTGCGTCAATTCCAGCGGATTTTGGACGATGCATCCCCGCACGCTGCCCGAGGACGACTTCAACCTGAACAGCCAGTATCCCGGGCGCCCGGACGGCACCGTCGGCGAACGTCTGGCCGACTTCTTCGTGCGCGAGATCTTTCCGCAGGTCGATTTCATACTGGACTTCCACGGCGGAAGCCGGGGGGAGCGCATGACGCCGCTGGCGTTTTTTCCAACCCACGCAAAGGTTCGGGAGGCGGCGCTGGCCGCAGCCATGGCCATGAACATCGGCTTCCTCATAGAATCCCAGGCGACGAAGGGCGAATACAGCTACGCGGCGGCCGGCCTGGGCATACCGGGGCTGCTGGTCGAGCGGGGAGAGGGCTATTTCTGCGACCCGGAATGGGTCGGGGACGATCGGCGCGACCTGCTGTTGCTGCTGGATCACCTGGGCATCTGCCCCGCGCCGGCAGGCACGCGGGATGCTGCCCTGAAGCGCAGGGTGTTCCGGGAAGCCGTCTACCTGGAAGCGGTGCGGGAGGGCGTATGGCATCCCGCGGTACAGAAGGATCAGCCCATACAGAAGGGACAGTGCCTGGGCACGCTCGAGGACCTGTTCGGCGACGTGCTGGAAACGGTATACGCCGAACACGACGGCCATGTGCTGTACCTGAACTGCGGGCTGGCCATGCCGAAGGGGGAGCTGCTGGTGGCCTACGCCGTGGCGGCGTCGGAGGCATAGCCGTTTACTGTCGTTTATGCTGCGCGCAAGCGCCATAATATACATACACACGAGAGGAGAAAAACACCATGAAAAAGAGAATGACGGCCCTGCTCGTCACCCTGATGCTGGTCATGACGATGTTCGCGGCCAGCCCCGCCTACGCCGAGGAGAAGGTGCTGACCTTCGGCTGCCAGATGTATTCCGACGGCCTGGTCAATCCCGCGTCCCAGATCAACTGCGCCTGGAACTGCATGCGCTACGGCATCAGCGAATCGCTGTTCAAGTTCAACGACAACATGGAGATCGAGCCCTGGCTGGCCGAGAGCTACGAGGTCAACGAGGATTCCACCGTCTGGACCATCAAGCTGCGCGAGGGCGTCAAGTTCTCCAACGGCACCGATATGACCGCCTCCAAGGTCAAGGAGTCCCTGGATTCCGTGCGCGAGCAGGGCCCCAACGGCAGCTCGACCCCCGAGAAATACCTGGCCTTCGAGGCCACCGTGGAGGCCGACGACGCGGCCAACACCATCACCATCACCCTGCCCAAGCCGGATTACAACCTGCTGGGCAACCTGGCCTATCCCGTGATGGCCATCATCAACGTGGCCGAGACCACCGACTTCGACCACGAGGTCATCGGCACCGGCCCCTACATGGTGCAGGACCACGCCGACCTGGTGGGCTACACCATGGTCAAGAACCCCAACTACTGGGGCGGCGAGGTGCCCTATGACAAGGTGGAGATCATCTTCATGGGCGACGCCTCCGCGAAGGCCAACGCGCTGATGGCCGGCCAGGTGGACCTGGTCGAGAACATCACCAACGTCGCCGACCTGCAGCGCCTGCAGGACGACGCCAACTACACCGTGGACATCGCCTCCGGCGTGCGCTGCGGCTTCAGCTGGATCAACTTCAAGGGCGTCCTGGCCAACGACGCGCTGCGCAAGGCCATCGTGATGGCCATCGACAACGACACCATCTGCACCTCCAACACCATCGGCGGCCTTTACACCGCAGGCTTCTCCGTGCTGCCCAGCACCCTGGCCTACGGCTACGAGAACCTGGAGAATCCCTACGCCTACGATCCCGACGCCGCGGCGGCCATGCTGGACGAAGCCGGCATCGTGGACAGCGACGGCGACGGCATCCGCGAGCTGGACGGCCAGCCCATCATGCTGCGCTATTCCTCCTATGAGAACCGCCTGCTGAACGACTTCTCCGACGCCCACACCATGTACCTGGCCGAGCTGGGCATCGGCATCAACCCCGCCTACGGCTCCTCCGACGACTGCTGGAACGACCTGGTATCCTTCAACTACGACTTCGACAACAACAACTGGACCACCGTAGGCAACGGCGATCCCACCGAATACATGGCCAACTGGTACGGAAAGAGCAAGAGCAACTATTGCGGCTACCAGAACGACGCGTATGACGCGCTCTATGAGAAGTTCCTGGAGACCGCCGACGCCGCCGAGCGCGCCAGCCTGCTGCAGCAGATGCAGCAGATCCTGGTCAACGACGCCGTCGTGATCGTGGACGGCTACTACAACAGCTCCATGGCCTATTCCAAGAACGTGGGCTATGCGCACATCCACACCGCCGACTACTACTGGCTGACCACCGAGATCGTGCCTGCGGCATGATTTCGGCCTGAACCGGCGGAAAGGACACCGTCTGAGGACAGTGTCCTTTCCGCGTACCACTTATGAGAGGGGCGATGGGCTTGGGTAAGAAGCAGATATTATCCAGGCTGCTGCAGATGCTGATCGTGCTGATCGGCATCAGCATCGTGACGTTTTTGCTGACCTACATTTCCCCGGGCGACCCGGTGCGCCACATGTACCTGGCGCAGGGCCTTATGCCCGACGAGGAGCAGGTGGCCATACAGCGCGAGGCGATGGGCCTGAACGATCCCTTCCTGACCCAGTACTTCCGCTGGCTGGGGAACTGCCTGAAGGGCGATTTCGGCACATCCTTCCTGCTGGGCAAGCCGGTGGTGCAGCTGCTGGCCTCCCGGCTGTGGCCGACGCTGAAGCTGACACTGATGAGCATGGTGCTGATGGTGATCGTGGCGGTACCTCTCGGCGTGCTGTCTGCCGTCTACCACGACAAGCCCATCGACTATATCGTCCGGGCGATCACCTTCTTCGGCGTATCCATCCCCAACTTCTGGGTGGGCCTGTTGCTGATCCTGGTGTTCTGCGTACAGATGCGGCTGCTTCCCGTGGTCTCCTCCGGCGGCAGCTTCAAGGATATGATACTGCCCTCGGTGACGCTGGCCGTCGCGATGTCCGCCAAGTACACCCGGCAGGTGCGCACCGCGGTGCTGGAGGAGCTGCATTCGGATTACGTCATTGGCGCCCGGGCCCGCGGCGTGGCGGAGTGGAAGATCCTCTGGGGCAATGTGTTCCCCAATTCATTGCTGCCCCTGATTACGATGCTGGGCCTGTCCATCGGCTCGCTGCTGGGCGGCACCAGCGTGGTGGAGGTCATCTTCTCCTATCCCGGCATGGGCAACCTGGCCGTCACGGCCATCAGCTCCTGTGACTACTACCTGATCCAGGCCTACGTGCTGTGGGTGGCGGTCATCTATATGCTGATCAATCTGCTGGTGGACATCTCCTACAACTACGTGGACCCGCGCATGCGGTTAAGGCGGTGATGGCATGGAAAAGAAGAGCTTTGCAAGAAGGTATCCTTCCTTCGTCATCTTTGCCGTATTGGCGGTGCTGCTGGTATTGGTGGCAGTGTTCGCGCCCCAGCTCAGCCGCGGCGTGAACCCGATCAAGGGCAGCCTGAAGGAATCCATCATGCCGCCCAGCGCTGAGCATCCCTTTGGCACCGACAAGATGGGCCGCGACATCTTTGTGCGCGTGCTCTACGGCGCGCGAACGTCGCTGTCCTCCACGTTCATACTGGTGGCCGTGGTGTTCGTGATCGGCTCCTTCCTGGGCATACTGGCAGGTTACTTCGGCGGCTGGGTGGACGCGGTGATCATGCGCGTGGCCGACATGATGATCGCCTTCCCGGGCCTGGTGCTGGCCATCGCAGTGGCGGGCATACTGGGGGCCAGCACGCGAAACGCCATCATCGCCATCGCGGTGGTGACCTGGCCAAAGTACGCGCGCCTCGCCCGAAGCCTCGTCATGAAGATCCGCAACACCGACTTCGTGGCGGCAGCCACGGTCACGGGCTCGAGCACGCCCTACATGCTGTGGAAGTACATGCTGCCCAACACCATCACCACGCTGGTCATCACCGCCGCCACCGACATCGGCGGCATGATGATGGAACTGGCGGCGCTTTCCTTCCTGGGCTTCGGCGCCCAGCCCCCGATCCCGGAGTGGGGCTCCATGCTGAACGAAGGGCGCAACTTCATGCAGTCCGCGCCCTGGCTGATGATCTATCCGGGCCTGGCCATATTCGTCACCGTGGTCGTATTCAACATGCTGGGCGACGGCCTGAGGGATATCCTCGACCCCAGGTCCGGCGAGGGGAGGTGACCGCCCGTGGCATTGCTTGACATCAAGGGCATCGACGTCTCCTATGGCAAGAGCCTGACGGTGAAGAACTGCTCCATCGCCCTCGACCAGGCGAAGATCTGTTCGGTGGTTGGGGAGAGCGGCAGCGGCAAGACCACGGTCATCCGCGCCGTGCTTGGCCTGCTGCCCGGCGGCGGCAGTGTCACCGCAGGGGACATCGTCTACGAAAACCGCAGCCTGCTGAAGCTGAGCAAGGGCGAATGGCGGGCGCTGCGGGGCAGGGACATCTCCATGATCTTCCAGGATTCCGGGGCGATGATGAACCAGACCCGGCTGATCGGCAAGAGCTTCGTGGAATACATCCGAACCCACGAATCCATTTCCAGGCAGGACGCCTGGAAGAAGGGCGCGGAGATGCTGGGCCGCATGCGCCTTCCGGACCCGGACCGCATCATGAACTCCTATCCCTTCCAGCTCTCCGGCGGCATGCGCCAGCGCGTGGGCATCGCCATGGGCATGACCTACCAGCCCAAGCTGCTGCTGGCGGACGAGCCCACCAGCGCGTTGGATGTCACCACACAGGCCCAGATCGTGAGGCAGATGATGGAGCTGCGGGACGAATACGGCACGTCCATCATCGTCGTTACCCACGACATCGGCGTCGCCGCCTACATGGCGGATCACGTGGTCGTGATGAAGGACGGGCGCATCGAGGACCAGGGGGAGCGGGGCTACATCCTGAATGATTCGACGAATGCCTACACACGCAAGCTGATCGGGGCCGTTCCGTCGTTGGGAGGGAAGCGCTATGTTTGACGAAAAGGACCTTCTGCTGGAGGCGCGGCATGTCACCCGGCGCTTTCCCACGCCCAGCGGCAGGGAACTGGTGGCCTGCAACGACGTGAACCTGAAGCTGTACCGGGGCAAGACCCTGGGGCTGGTTGGGGAATCCGGCTGCGGCAAGAGCACCTTCATGCGCTTCCTGGTGTGGTTGGATCGGCCCACCGAGGGGGAGATCCTCTACAGGGGTAAGGACATCACCAAACTGAAGGGACGTCAGCTGCACGACATGCGCCAGCACATCCAAATGGTGTTCCAGGATCCGTCCACCTCCTTCAATCCCAAGATGAAGATCAGGGACATCGTCTGCGAACCGCTGCTCAACTACGGTCGGATCCGGCATTCCCAGAGGGACGCGAAGGCCCGCGAGCTGCTGGAGATGGTGGAGCTGCCCGGCGACTTCGCCGACCGCTATCCCCACAACATGTCCGGCGGCCAGCGACAGCGCGTGGCCATCGCGAGGGCCCTGGCGCTGGAGCCGGAGATCGTCGTGATGGACGAGGCCACCAGCGCGCTGGACGTGTCCGTGCAGGAGACGGTCATCGAGCTGGTCACGCGGCTGCAGCGGGATAAGAACATCACCATCGGCTTTATCTGCCACAACCTGGGCTTCATACAGTCCTTCTCCCACCAGATCGCCGTGATGTACCTGGGCAATATCGTGGAGGTCATGCCGGGAGACCAGCTGTCCTCAATGTGCTGCCACCCCTATTCAAAGGCGCTTCTGAACGCCGTGTTCGACACGAAGATGGACTTCTCCAGGAAAATCGAGCCCATCAAGGGCGAGCCGCCGAGCCCACTGGACGTGCCCGTCGGCTGCCCGTTCCAGGACCGATGCGACCAGTGCAGGCAAATCTGCCGCGAGCGCAGGCCTGTGCTGACCGAGATCGGCCCGGGCCACGAGGTGGCCTGCCACCTCTACGGGGAAGGGGGGAGAGCATGAAGCGCATAATGGCACTCCTGCTGGCCCTTGCGCTGTGCGTGGGTCTCGCCGGCTGCTCCGGGCAGGACGGCGAGACCGCTGCCCAAACCGACGGCGAGGTTCACAAGATCGGCGTGATCGTCTACAACACCGCCGACGAGGAGGTCATCGGCTTCCGGGAATATTTGAAGGGCTACATCGAGGACAACTTCGAGATGGTCGATTTCGTGTATTCCGGTTCCATCGGTTCAGCGGAAGAGGAGCTGGCCTTCATCCAGGCGGCCTGCGACGACGGCGTCGAGGGCTTTATGTCCTTCCTGAGCTACGACCTGATGGGCGAGGTGGCGATGTGCGAGAAGAACAACGCCTATTACATGCTCGCCTCCGGTACCGTCGCCGCGGAGGACTTCGAGGCGGTGCGGGACAACCCCTGGTTCCTGGGCGCCTTTGGACCCGGCCAGCCCTTCGAATTCCAGGCCGGCGCGGACATGGCCCGCTTCTTCATCCGAGAAAAGACGGGCGCGAACTACTTTGTGCTCAGCGGCGGCGCGCCTCTGGGCAACGAGATGCACTACCAGCGCACGCTGGGCATACTCGACGCCCTGGCCAGCGCCTACGGCGCGGTGTTCGACAAATCCCGCACGGAGCTGGCGCTGTCCGACGTGCCCGTGACCGTTTCCACCGACCGCGTCAGCGTGACGATCTGCCCCGGCTATATCAGCGGCGACGAACCGCTCCAGACGGCAAAGGCGGCCTTCGAGGCCGGAAATTACGACGCCGTGCTGTCGGTGCTGCCGCCGATGGAGATGGTCGAGGTCATCGGGAAGACACCGCTGGGCGTGGTGGACAGCTACAATACGCGAAACCTGCAGCTGGTCACCGACGGCGTGCTGCGCTTCGTCGTCGGCAAGTACAACTCGATGATCGGCCCCGCCTTCGCGCTGATGCTCAACGCGGTGACCGGCTACGCCGCGGATTTCCGGGACGACGGCAGGGCCGTTCAGGTGACCCAGGGCTTCTGGATCTCCGACAGCGCCGAGGATTACAATGAAAAGTATGCCCTGTCCACCAGCGCGGCCATGAACGCCTACAACTTCGACGACCTGTCGAAGGTCATTCGCGTATACAACCCGGAGGCAAACCTGAACGCGCTGGTCGCCCTGGCAGAGGCCTGCTCCTATCACGCCGTTCAGGCGCGGCGGGGGAAGGCGTGACAACCGCTCGACCATAGTAACCGTTACGATAAATGTTAAATATCCCGGTTGCCTTGTTGGCTATTGACAAATGTCTTTGGATTGAATATAATATCACATGAACGAATGTTCAAATGATTGAAGGTGATCCAAGTGACAGAGCCGGTGACTGTGCCGGAAACGGGATTTGACAGTGAAGCGCTGCGCAACCGCGTGCTCAGCGAGATGCCCGACGAAGAGCGCCTGTACGACCTGGCGGAGCTGTTCAAGGTGTTTGGCGACACGACGCGCATTCGCATACTTTATGTGCTGTTTGAAGCGGAAATGTGCGTCTGCGACATCGCCGAGATCCTGAACATGACCCAGTCGGCGATTTCGCATCAGCTGCGGGTGCTCAAGCAGGCCCGCCTGGTGCGCAACCGCAGGGAGGGCAAGCAGATCTATTACTCACTGGCGGACGATCATGTGCGCACGATCATCGGCCAGGGCATGGATCACATCGAGGAATGATAATTTTAGAGGAGGAATACCACAATGAAGAAGACCTACAAGATCGACGTGGATTGCGCGAACTGCGCGAACCTGATGGAAGAGGCCGCCAAGAAGACTGCGGGCGTCAAGGATTGCACCGTGAGCTTCATGACCCTGAAGATGAAGGTGGAGTTCGACGAGGGCGCGGACGTGGATGCCGTGATGAAGAATGTTCGCGACAACTGCAAGAAGGTCGAGGACGACTGCGAGATCTTCCTGTAATCGAAGACATGAACGGGCGGGGGCGGCAACGGGTTCGTTACCCGCCTGTTTTTACGGCCAAATATAAGAATAGAAAGGGTGTGACGGTGTGAACAAGAAGCAGAAGAACCTTTTGATTCGCATCATCATTGCCACTGTGTTTATCATCCCGCTGTACCTGATCTCAGAGGACATCGTACATGTGGACATGCCCAAATGGGCGCTGATCCTGCTGTTCCTGATTCCCTATCTGACGGTGGGCTATGACATCATCCGCAAGGCGCTGCTGGGCATCAAGAACGGCAAGATGTTCGACGAGTGCTTCCTGATGACGGTGGCTACCATCGGCGCCATCGCCCTGGGCGAGTACGGCGAGGGCGTGGCGGTCATGCTGCTGTACCAGGTGGGCGAGCTGTTCCAGAGCTACGCCGTGGGCAAGAGCCGCAAGAACATATCGGAGCTCATGGATATCCGCCCGGACTACGCCAACATCGAAAAGGAGGACGGAACCCTCGAGCGGGTTGACCCGGACGAGGTCGAGGTGGATACCGTCATCGTGGTGCAGCCCGGCGAGAAGGTGCCCATCGACGGCGTGATCGTCGAGGGATCCTCTGCGCTGAACACGGCCGCGCTGACCGGCGAGAGCAAGCCCCGGGAGGTCGGGGTGGACGACACCGTGCTCTCCGGCTCCATCAACATATCCGGCGTGCTGAAGATCCGCACCACCGCCCAGTTCGACGAGTCCACGGCCTCCAAGATACTGGACCTGGTGGAAAACGCGGCCTCCCGCAAGTCGAAGTCGGAAAACTTCATCTCCAAGTTTGCCCGGGCGTACACGCCCTTCGTCTGCTACGCGGCGCTGGCGCTGGCGCTCATTCCGCCGCTGTTCGTCATGATCACGAAGATCGGCATGGCGAATTACGCCTCCGTCGGCGCGCTCTGGCGCGACTGGATACTGCGCGCCTGCACCTTCCTGGTCATCAGCTGCCCCTGCGCGGTGGTCATCTCCATACCGCTGAGCTTCTTCGCGGGCATCGGCGGCGCCAGCAACCAGGGCATACTGATCAAGGGGTCCAACTACCTTGAAACCCTGTCCGAGGTCACCACCGTGGCCTTCGACAAGACCGGCACCATCACCAAGGGCAACTTCGAGGTGACCGCGGTGCACCACAGTCCGCTGGATGAGGCCAAGCTGATGGAATACGCGGCGCTGGCCGAGTGCCATTCCTCCCACCCGATCAGCCTGAGCCTGCAGAAGGCCTACGGCAAGAAGGTCGACCCCACCCGGGTGACGGACCTGGAGGAGATCAGCGGCCACGGCATCGTCTGCAAGGTGGACGG
The DNA here is from genome assembly GCA_045658005.1 of Clostridia bacterium. Classification (GTDB taxonomy): domain Bacteria; phylum Bacillota; class Clostridia; order Christensenellales; family Aristaeellaceae; genus UBA2862. Next base: position 45,505 of record JAZOUD010000143.1, read on the forward strand.
CACAGACGTGGCGGTTGGCAATGAGAAGCTGATGAACCGGCTTGGCATTCCCTTCCACCACTGCCATCACATCGGCACCATCATCCACATGGCGGTGGCGGGGGAATACGCCGGTCACATCGTCATCTCGGATGAGATGAAGGAGCATTCCAAGGAAGCCATGGTCGAACTCAAGAAGGCCGGCATCGAGCGAACCGTGATGCTCACCGGCGACGCCGAGGCCGTGGCGAAGCAGGTGGCCTCTGAGGTGGGCCTGACCGAATACCGGGCCGAGCTGCTGCCCCAGGACAAGGTCGCCTGCGTGGAGGCGCTGTTGAAGGAATGCACCGGCAACAAGAAGCTGGCCTTCGTGGGCGACGGCATCAACGACGCCCCGGTGCTCTCCCGGGCGGACATCGGCATCGCCATGGGCGCGCTGGGCTCCGACGCGGCCATCGAGGCCGCTGACATCGTGCTGATGGACGACGACCCGCTGAAGATCCCCAAGGCCATCAAGATCTCCCGCAAGTGCCTGGGCATCGTGAAGCAGAACATCGCCTTCGCGCTGATCGTCAAGGCCGTCTGCCTGGTCCTCGGCGCGCTGGGCATGGCGAACATGTGGATCGCCATCGTCGCCGACGTGGGCGTGATGATCCTGGCCGTGCTGAACGCCATACGCTGCCTGTTCGTGAAGAACCTGTGATGGGATGAACGAATAGTATACCTTTGCCAAACGCTGCAGGGGCGCCGACGCGGCGCCCCTGTTGCCGTGCCTGACGACAATGCCACGCATTTAACACCATGAAATACGACAAACACGGCTACCGTGACCTGACCACAGGCAGCATCTGGAAAAAGCTGGTGCTGTTCGCCATGCCCCTGCTGCTCTCGAGCCTCGTCCAGCAGCTCTACAATACCGTCGACCTGCTCTTTGCGGGAAACCTGATCGACTCCAACGCCTCCGCCGCCATCGGCATGAGCGGCATGCTGATCACATGCCTGGTGGGCTTCTTTGGCGGCATGTCGGTCGGCGCAGGGGTGTTGATCGCCCGGAGCTACGGCAATGAGGATTACGACGGCTTGCACAGGGCCATCCACAGCACCGTGGCGCTCTGCGCGATTGGGAGCATTCTGCTGCTCGTGCTCGGCGAAGCGCTGACGCCGGTATACCTGCGCCTGGTACACACGCCCGAAGGGCTGTGGCCCATGGCGATGGGATATTTGCGCATCTACTTCATTTCCATGCCTGCGATCCTGTTCTACAACCTCTGTTCGGGTGTGCTGCGCTCGCTGGGCGACAGCCGCAGCACCCTCGTCGCCCAGGTCGCGGGCGGCCTGTTCAACGTGCTGGCCGACTGGCTCTTCATCGCCAGACTGCACTGTGGGGTGGCTGGCGCGGCCTGGGCGACGCTGATCTCCCAGACCATATCGGCGGCCTATGTCGTGTATCGACTCAAAAAGCTCGACGGGCCCTACGCGCTGAAGCTCAGGCAGGTGCGCCTGGATCGGGGCGTGCTGCGGGAAACGCTGCGGATCGGCGTCCCCGCAGGCGTTCAATCGCTGGTGATCACGCTCTCCAACGTCTTCGTGCAATACCACATCAACCGCCTCGGCGGCAGCGCCATCGCCGCCTTCACCGCTTATTTCAAGATAGAGCTGATCGTCTACTATCCCATCATGGCCCTGGGACAGGCCATGATGACCTACGTGGGCCAGAACATGGGGGCAGGCAAGCCCGAGCGGGTCCGCCGCGGGCTTTGGGAATGCCTGGGCCTGGGCGTCGGCGTCTCGCTGCTGTTGAGCGCACTGGGCCTTCTGGGCGGAAGACTCTTGTTCAGCGCATTCTATGCTGACGGGTCGGCGATTGCGCTGGGCCTCCGCGTCATCGCGACCACGTTTCCCTTTTATTTCATCTATTGCTTTTTGGAGATTCCCGGCGACGCCCTGCGTGGCATGGGGGAATCCAGGCTGCCGATGCTGATCGTCATCGTCAATCTTTGCCTGTTGCGCACGGCGCTGCTGTTCCTGATCGTGCCCCGGTGGCCCGACGTGCGCGGCATCGCCGTGTGCTATCCCATCACCTGGGCGGTGACCGGCGCGTGCATGCTGGTCTGCTGGCTGAAGAGAAGCTCCAGGATTAAGCCTGCCGGCTAATTGAAAAGCATCAGTATTTGACCGACTGAACACTAACATTGAAAAAACAGGGGCGGTGAATCACCGTCCCTGCGCGATTGTAAGTCGCTTATGCGCTCACCGTCTCGTCCTTCAGCGCCGCCTTCATCACGGCGGGCCAGATGGCGATGATGAACAGTATGCGGATGACGTTGTTGGCGAAGCAGCCCCAGTGCGTGCCAAGCATCGCCTCCATCGGCCCGCCAAGGATCTGTATGATACCGTAGGTTATCACGCCGCCGACCAGCGCCGCAATGACATTCTGCCGGGAGCAGGTGGGCCTGAAGCGGACCCAGGTTTTCTCGATGAACCGGCCCGCGCACAGCGCCATGAACGCGCCGATGTCGCCGTAGCCGTCCTTCATCATCTTCTTCGGGTCCACCAGAAGCTTCCCGTCCACGTAGTCCATCGGATAGGACTTGACGGAGATGTAGAACAGCGCGGCGATTCCCAGAATCACGCCCAGGGCCAGGAACAGGTTTTCCTTCTCCGGGTTCTTACGGAGGTAGCCAAACAGCTTCCTCATGCCCCAGATCACCAGCACGCCCTCGGTCATGCCGACGGCCACATCCTGGGGCGTGTGGACGCCCAGGTAGTTGCGGGAAAAGCCTGTGATGAGCGCCAGCAGTATGCACAGCACCGAAACCCAGCGCATCTTTTTCCAGGCGCTGACCGCCATGGAGCCGTAGATGGACGTGGCCATGGTGGTGTGGCCGCTGGGGAAGGAGTAGCCTGTCGCGGTGCTTATGGCATCCCCGGCGGGAAGTATACGGCTGTCCCGGATCCACGGGCGATAGACGCAGGCGGTGAGCTTGACCACGGCGTTTAATGCGATGGTGGCGGTACAGGAGGCCATCGTATAGAGCCCGCTCTCCTTGTCCACGCACCAGTAGATCATCGCAGGAATGATGACCAGGAAGGTGACCGCGAAAAGGGAGATCATCTCCATGAATGGCGTCAGCGCGTCATTGATGCTGTTTCTGAAGTTCTGCAAGAAAAGCAGGTATTGTATGTCCATGTGTCTTCTCCTCCTGTCACTGTGGTTGCTATGGGGTTCCCGCAGCCAGATCGCTGTCCTGACGATATGATTCGCATTTCTGAAATCACGTCAACCAATAATGCCTACACGGAAGCCGCTATAATGGGAAACGAGTCCTGGTATTTCCTGTGTCTGTCATTATAGTTTGGATTTGCCTGCCTGTCAACAGCTTTTAGCATTGATTATGCTCCATGGTACGCACATTTATTGTTTAAATTGTATTTACATTTAACGACTATTATAGTATAATAATATGGTATAGCAGAGTCAACAGCAACGCGAAGGCATTGCTTGGTAGAGCGCGATGGCCGAGGCTCAATGTGCACCGCATAACAAGGAGGAATACACAATGAATGATTTCTTTGAATCGTCTGTCAGGGAACTGAACCTGGACGAGATGGAGCTGGTTAACGGCGGCAAGAAGCGCCCTTTTGTGCGCTCACTGGCTAAGGATGTCAACGTTCGATCGGGCCCCGGTACGGAATATCCCGTGGTTGCCCAGCTGGGCTACCTGGACGAGGTGGCGGTCATCAGCAAGAAGATCGTGAAGAACGGTAAATACTATTGGGCGAAGGTCACCGTCGCCGTCAGCCAGTCGAAGCAAGTGGAAGGATGGGTTTGCTCCAAGTATTGTGAAGGCTGCTGGAACTGATACAGAAAGCCCTGTCAGCCATTATGGAAAAGGTCGTCCTGTAACAAGATATAACGAGTATATGCACACCGGCAACAGAGCGACACGCATGCGAAAGGAAGGAATATAAATGGCAGAGATCACAGAGCGCAGCGCCGTCTTTACCGACTACGACAGCTACCTTTTCCACCAGGGAACGAACTATGAGGTCTACCGAAAGCTGGGCGCCCACCCGGACATGGAGGAGGGCGTGAAGGGCACCCGGTTCAACGTCTGGGCGCCGAACGCCCAGTATGTTTCCGTCATCACCGCGAAGACCGGCTGGGAGGACGAGAAGTGGATGCACCGCTGCGCGGGCGACGGCGGCGTGTGGGAATGCTTCCTGCCCGACGTTGGCCCCGGCGACGCTTACCGCTACGTCATCACCGGCCAGGACGGCGTGAAGCGCTACAAGTCCGACCCCTACGGCTTCTGGTATGAAAAGCGCCCCCAGAGCGCGTCCATCGTCTGCGCGCTGGATACCTTCGTCTGGGACGACGACATCCACCAGGCCCAGCGGGACAACACCAAGGTCGTGGAGCGCCCCATGTCCATCTACGAGGTGCACCTGGGCAGCTGGAAGAAGGGCTTCCAGGGCGACTGGGATGAAGACGGCTTCTTGAACTATCGACAGCTGGCGGACGACCTGACCCAGTATATGACCTACATGGGCTTTACCCACGTGGAGCTGATGGGCATCTGCGAGCATCCCTTTGACCTGTCCTGGGGCTACCAGGTGACGGGCTACTATGCCCCCACGTCCCGCTACGGCACGCCGGACGATTTCCGCTATTTCGTGAACGCCATGCACAAGGCGGGCATCGGCGTGATCCTGGACTGGGTGCCCGCCCACTTCCCGAAGGACGCCTTCGCCATGGGCTGGTTCGACGGCACGCCGCTCTATGAGAACAGCGACCCGCTGCGCCGGGAGTTCCCGGTCTGGGGCACGCTGGCCTTCGACCACGGCAAGCCGGAGGTGCGGAATTTCCTGATCGCCAACGCCATCTACTGGATCAGGGAGTTCCACATCGACGCCCTGCGGGTGGACGCCGTGGCTTCGATGCTGTACAACGACTATGATCGCAGCGAGTGGCGGCCCAATGTGTTCGGCGGCCGCATGAACCTGGAGAGCATGGACTTCATGCGCCAGCTGAACTACGAGGTCTGCGGCCAGACCACCGGCTTTTTGATCGCGGAGGATTCCTCCGCCGAGTGGGGCATCACCGAGGACGTGACCCACGGAGGCCTGGGCTTCACCTTCAAGTGGAACATGGGCTGGATGAACGACACCATCCGCTACATGAACCTCGATCCGGTCTATCGCAAGTGGCACCACGGCAACCTGACCCACATCGCCGACTACGCCTTCACGGAGAACTACATACTGGTGCTCAGCCACGACGAGGTGGTGTACGGCAAGGGCTCCATGGTGAACAAGGCGCCGGGCAGCGAGGCCGACAAGATGGGCGAGGTCAAGACCCTCTACACCTGGCAGTTCACCTTCCCCGGAAAGAAGCTGCTGTTCATGGGCCAGGAGTTCGCGATGAGCCGGGAGTGGAACGTGAAGGAGAGCATCGACTGGCACCTGGCGGACGACTTCGTCCACCGGGACGTGATGCAGTGCGTCAACAACCTGTTGCACGTCTACAAGAGCCATCCCTGCCTGTACATGGACAGCAAGAACCCCACCACCTTCGAATGGGTCAACCGGGGCGACGCTGACCGCAACATCGTGGCCTACTACCGCCGCAACCCCTGGAACTACGACGGCGCGGTGCTGGTGGTGTGCAACTTCTCCCCGATGTCCTATCACGACTACACCGTGGGCGTGCCGATGGAGGGCTATTACAACCGCATATTTTCCACCTACGACAGCCTCCCCGGCCAGGGCAACCCCGCCGAGATCGGCGGCATACCGCCGCTGACCGCCCAGTGGCACGACTGCGACGGTTACAGCCACATGCTGACCTACAGCCTGCGGCCCTTTGAATCCGTGATCATCGAGTTCCCGACGAAATAAGCCGGACAAAATGCAGGGGCGGCATTGCGCCGCCCCTGCGTTTTTCAACCCGTTTATGACTGCTCCGAAGGATCATTTGTCATAGCTCTCGAGCAATTCAACGATGCATTTCAGCTCCGGCACGTCCAGATAGTTGTATTCGCCGCTGCCGTCGCCATACCGGCCGTGCTGGATCAGCTTCAGGCCCGCGGCCTCGGCATTGGCGACCTGCCGGGCGGAATCACGCACCTGCAAGGCGATGTGATGCATGCCTCTCCATGCTCGTTCAGGAAGTTCCTCCAGGTCGACGGCGCCTCGTTGGGCTGGATCAGCTCCAGCTGCAAGCCGGGCCCCACGTCGAAGAAGGCCATCACCTGTTTTTGAGCATTTCCTATAAATTGGCTGGTATTCTCTAATGGCGACACTCTTCTTTAACATTCATATGATATAGTTACAAAGATATCTTGCCATATATCCGATGATTATGAATGGGGAAGATGACACAATGAAGAGATCGACTCATATCATTGCATTGCTGTTGGCGGTTCTTTTGCTCTGCCTTTGCCCAGCACGGCAAACCATGGCTGAACCCGCGCCCGCCGGAGGCCTGACCGCTTACCCGAACGAGGAAGGCAGTACGCTCCACCTGGCCTATACGGACGCGCGGTCCGACTATCCGAATCTCAGCGACGCGGCCTTTGCGAATTTCAGGATGGTTGCCACCACCGGCATGGGGGAGGGAACGCTTTACAGGACTGCTTCTCCCATCGACCCGACGCACAAACGCAACAGCTATGCAGACGCCGCGTTGAAGATGGCCGGGGTCGCGACTGTCATGAACCTCATGGACAGCCCGAAATTCTTAAAAGCCCATGGGGGATACAGCGATAGCTATTATGCCACGACAGATATCATTGCGCTGGGCATGGGGACGTCCTTTGATACGGCGGAATTCAGGAACAAGCTGGCCGAGGGACTGCGGTTCTTCGCGACCCATGAGGGTCCCTACGCCGTGCACTGCCAGGAGGGCAGGGACCGCACGGGCGTGGTGGCGGCGCTCCTCGAATGCTTCATGGGGGCCGATTACGATGAAGTCAGGAAGGACTACATGTCGACCTTCTTCAACTATTATGGCATTGAGCCCAGGGACGCGGACTATGATCCCGCCGAGTACAGCCTTCGCCCGGATGTCTTCCCGGAGGGCGCCTATCACAACTACGACCTGTATTTCTTCTGGAACAACCTAAAGGATAATATCGAAGTGAGAACAGCGGCCTACCAAAGGGGAAACAAGGGATGAATGGGATGTGATCTGCGAAGGCCAACAGGCAACAGCTTGGACTGGTTCGAACCAATGAGAATTGCACCGGCTGCAACAAGTGTATCCAGGTCTGCGGCGTGATGGGCGCATGCGTTGCCACGGACGTCCTCGAGGACAACCGATCCTATATCAAGGTGGACGGCCGATCACCTGCTGGAATACCTGCGCGCCCATGACATATCCGGCGCGCCGTGCACGGACGAGCTGCCCTATGAGCTGGGCACCAGATGGCCCATGCCAGGAGGCCTGTCCGAATACGCCCGATGGCTCGTGGGGGGACGACGTGTTTATCCGGCAGATCGACGGCGAATTGAAGGTCATCGAGTATCTGCATTCCCATGCGGAGGAGATCAAAAGCCGGAAGACGCCCTATCTGTTCATCGACGCGCTGAACTGCGAGCGAGGCTGCCTCTGCGGAACCGCGACGGAGCTGAAGCACGTCCGTTCCGACAATGCCCTGTACCAGCTGATCGGGCTGAAGCGGCAGGCGCGGGCCAGGAGCGCGCTCACGGAGATGACCCCCGAGGCGCGCATGGCGGCGCTGGACCTACGCTTTCAGGATCTGGATCTGAAGGACTATGTTCGCACCTACCGCGACCGGTCCGGCCCGCTGGCTATGCGCCAGCCCGGTGAGGAAGAGCTGTCAGAGGTCTTCCGGCAGATGAATAAGGACACGGAGGAGGCACGAAACATCAACTGCACGGCCTGCGGCTATCACAGCTGCCGGGAGATGGCGAACGCGATCTACTACGGCTTTACCCGCAAGGAGAACTGCATTCACTACCTGAAGGATTCCGTGGAGAGCCAGCGGCGGAAGCTCCAATATGTCGCGGAGCACGATGATTATCTGGACGTCTACAACCGGCGGGCGTTGATCGGCAGGGTCGAGGCACTGCCCGAGGCTTCCGAATACGCCCTCGTCGACATCAACCTGAACGGCTTCAAGGGGATCAACGATACCTATGGCTACAGTGAAGCCGACAAGCTGCTGGTTCAGGTCGCGGAAAACCTGAAGCGGGCCACAGCGAAATATGGCGGGGTGGCACGGCTTAAAAACGATGAGTTCCTGCTGCTGTATCCGGGCAGGAGGATCGACAGGGGCGACCCTGCGCTTCAAACCCTGACGGAGGCGATCGAGCGCCCTGTAATGGCTGGAAACGACCGCTTTCACATGACCGCAAAAATCGGCGTCGCTCTATGGGGAGAACCTGAAGGCCCTGGCGGAGGAGGAGCGGCAGATCAAGCAGGCCATTCAGGAGATGCTGGAGAATGATGGCTTCTACATGCTCTACCAGCCCCAGGTCGATGTCAGGACCAGGCAGCTCGTCGGCTTCGAGGCCCTCGCCCGGACAAAGGGGCGCGACCTGCCGCCGGGGAAATTCATACCGGTCGCCGAGAAAAATGGACTGATTTGGAAGATCGGGCGGGTGACGACGGAGCTCGTCGTCCGGCAAATCGCCGCCTGGCGGGACGCAGGCAGGAAGCTCTATCCCGTATCCATCAATTTTTCCATGCCGCTGTGATCACCCGGGCCGGCGTCAACGGCATGCGGCCGTCTCTGCGGTGCGGATTGAAGTACGGTCTCGTCATTCCCTGAGGGCGTACACCCACGGCTCGGAATCCTCCGGCTCCAGGGCATACCGCCTGGCCGTCAGGTGATCCCACTGCCCATTATCATTCTCATCGGAGAAGGTGAGCACGGTTCCAACGCCGTTGGTGATATACCCGGCGTTCATGTAGACAAAGCGAAGCGTTTGGGTTTCGGTGACCAGGTCGTCGCCACGCTTTCGCATGGTCTTGCCTTCAGCGGCCACATCCCGGCTTTGAACGGTCAATGCTTCGCCGGGCATTTTCAGATAATTAGCCCGCTCCACGGCCCTGCCGCTGTCTCGCATTTCCACCGTGTGATTATGGCCCCACAGGAAGACGATGTCATGGCTTTCAGAAGCTGCGTTCAAAGCCTTCGTCCACGTCCACGCGCCGGCATTATCGCCGCGGTTCGCGTGCAGGGGCACGTGAGACATGACGATGATGGGGCGATGATACTCCAATGTGTCGACCCAGTTCAGGAAACGGCGGCTGGCCGTTTGTGCGGATACGCCGTTTGGATCCACGCTGTCTTTTCCTTCATATCCCAGGGCCTGTTCGTCACTGTCGTGGATCATCTGGGCAAATGTAATGCCGTAGACAAAATACCCGCTGGCAGAGACGGGGCCGGAGAAAAAGGCCGCGTCATAGGGATCTGTCGCATGGATATCGTGCGACCCATAGGTGTACAGGGTCTGCACGCTCTCACCGAAGACATGCTTCACCTGCGCGTCTACAGCCGTCATGGAAAAATAGGGCGCGCCGATGGGGTGGCCGCTCGCGTCGATGGATCTATCGCCGCCATCGCCCACGTTGTCGCCGCCCAGCAGGACGATCTCCGGCATGACGCCGTCGTCTGCCACCAACGCCAGCACTTCCGTCAGGTGGTTGTGCCAGATTAGATTGCCGTCGGAATCCTATACGGGCAGCTTCTTTTTGGGCCTCTTGCCCCCGCTTTCTTCTGGAGAGGCGGATTCCGTTTCATATTTCGCATGTCGATCCGTCGCAACAAAGATGGAGGTGTCCGCAAGCGCAGTGCCGATGCAGAGAAGCATTGCGAGGAGGGCAACGCAAACGCACTTTTTATTCATGTATCCTTTCTCCTTTGCCATATGTTTATCGCACATTCCCTGAACAATGCCGCCGGGCGGCCCCTTAAACGCAATATACAAATAAGGCACTTTGATACTATCAAAGTGCTCATAAATCTGAGGTGCCCCATCGGGGATTCGAACCCCGACACCCTGATTAGAAGTTACAAATATCAGAGCACGAATTCGCTTCTTCCTATAGTAACAATTTACCATAGAAATTCTTGTGCGTCAGCCTGTGTTTCAGCTTAAAGTCGCAGTAATCCCCATCCTCAAAGCAGGGGTGCTTTCGGTAGAGCGAGGCGCCGAGCAGACCGAAATTCACATAATCCAGGTTGCAGAGGTAGGGCATGTATTCTTATTTCCTCCATCGTCACGCAATAGCGTCTCAAAATATCGCCCTAAAATCACCTCTCCACACGCACTAAATGCCGGTGGCAGAAGAGAGCCTCGCTTCGCCGATGGCGGCTCCTGGAAGTAACGACATGGACATAGAGCCGGACGATATCGAGGTTTCGGACACAGTAACGCTGCTGCGGGAGATCGAGTAGCTTTGCATAGTAACGACATAAAAGACTATCATGACCGGGGATGAATAGGATGAACAGCTTTTTAAGTGAACTGTGCGCATGGCTGGATCGTGACAGGCTCGGTAAAAAGGTACTGCTGTGCAGGAGCGTGGAGACAGGCAACCAGTTGCTACGAATGGCCGCTGCCCACGGTACGCCCGCCGTGAACGCGCAAGCTGCGTCTGTCCAGGGATACATGATCCAGATGGCAGAGCCTGTGTTGATGGCCAGGCAGCTTCAGCGCATCGATCATATTACAGCATCCATTGCGCTGCAGAAGATCATGGGCACCGTCGGCGACGCCTTTACCACGCTGGGCAAAGTGGAGCTGACCACCGCTGAATCTGTTCTTCCGCAGTTGAATGAATTGGAGCGCAACCAGGTGACGCCCGATCAGCTCGAAGCCGTAGGTGAGCCGCTGCTGGCAAGCGTGTGGCGGGAGTACATGGGCTGGATGCAGGACAATAGCTATGCCTCGGATTTACAGACATTGGAGGCTGCCGGGGTGCCGGAACATGTCTCTCATGCTATGCTTTCCAATCTCCAGCTTTCCCAGGTCGAGCAGCAGTTCATTCGTAAGATTCCCAGTGAACGTCTAACGATCATCCATATGCTAACGCCGAAGGGTGATCCGGTACCACGCGATGCTCTCAACCAGTCGCCGGAACCGTGTGCGCATGATGCGCCGATACCGCGCTGCGTCGATTGTCAGGATATCGGCACGGAGGTTCGCTGGGCCCTCCAGCATCTCGTCGAAGACAACATTCCCGCCGAGGACGCTGTAATCGTGTGTCCGGACGACGCCTATGGACTGCGTGTCGAGGAGGAGGGCAAGCTGATCGGAATAACCGTGGATTCTGCCTTCGGCATGCCCGCGACCATGACAAAGACGGCGTTGCTCATTCGCTGTATCCTCGATTGGGCCGGGAAAAACTATGACGTCGAGGCCTTGAGGCCGGCCTTGATATCCGGTGCAATGGCGCTCTATAATGACAGCCGTGAACGCGTCATGCTCGGCCAGGAGATGCTGCGCATATTCCGCAGACGAAACGTCGGCTGGGGCGCGGAACGCTGGGCACAGCTGGCCAAATCTGAAAAGGATCGATACGCCCTTGTTGGCAGGCTGATGGATGCCTGGGTGCAGTTTTTTGAGGCGGAAGACAGGCCGGTCAGGGAAATCGCTCAGCAGCTGACCGATCTGCTGAACTGATGCATGCTGCGCGGCATTGAGAACGATTTCTACCTGAATATCGTCGATGAAGTCAGCAGGATATATGGCGGCACCATGGATGCCTATCAATATCTGAGCATTGTGGAAGTCATCGCGTCTACACACAAAATCGCTTCTCAGACCACTGAGACGCCGGGGCATGTGTACTGCTGCCGTTACGAGGACGCCCTGTATGTCAACCGCTCACACTTCATCATGCTCGGCATGAGTTGGGATGCTTTTAACAAGCTGAGCCGGGAATTTCCGCTGCTTCACGACGTGGAAAAACAAGTTCTCTCACCATCCCTTCGACTGGTCGCGGACGGTGCGCTGGAGCGGCGTTACGCGGTGCGTGAGCTGCTGGCAAACCGGGAGGATGCTTGCGTCGTATTCAGCCGCGCCCGTATGGATCATGTGGGCGGTGAGGACATCATGGCTGCTTCGATCTACGACGACGCGGCAAAGCGGTATCCGGAGGCAGAGGTGTCCCAGATCAATATCCTGGATCGAGCGCCTTTGACAGAACTGGACGTCCACATCAGAAGCGGCTTTGATATTGTTGAGGATAAGCTCGTCATGGATGATGGCCAGGAGGAGAAGTGGAAGCAGGCGTTCGATGAACGTATCTGGTCGGCAACATTGCTTGAAACGGCCTATGACTGCCCTCGAAAGTTTACGCTGTCGGAGCAGATGGGCGTTACCGAAGAACAGCCCCAGCCGCTCGAGCAATACGCTCAATCCTGGCTTGACGTAGCCGACCGGGGCAGCATCATCCATGAGGTGCTGGAGCAGTATTTCAGTCAGACCGCGCCGAGGGTGAGCACGGCAGATGAATCGCTGCTGAGAAAGCTCGTACAGGACAGTGTGGCGAAATATAAAGCGAAAATCCCTATCCCATCCAATCTGAAAGGTATCGACGCAGAGGTGGACAGCATCATCGACGTGGTGATTGAAGAGGCGAACGCCCACGCGAACGACTCCAATCGCAGGACCATAGGCACGGAGATATCATTCGGAAATGAGGAGCCTCTGGATCTGACGTTTGGCCCGTACACGATTCACATGAAAGGGCGAATTGACCGTGTGGATCAGGTAGAGGATGGCTATGAAATCATCGACTACAAGTCAGGCAGGCCGAGAAGATTCCGAAGGGACTTCGATATCAAGCTGCAATATTATCTGTATACACTGGCATGGGAGAAGCTGCATCCGGATCAGCCGATTCGCCGGGCGACGTATGATCTGGTTGACGGCATAGGCGGCGTTGAAAAGAAGACGGTTGAAATGACGGATGCCGTTCGGGAGGACATGAACCAGAAGGTCACCGAGCTTCTGGATTTGCTGGCCGATCCGGTATCCGCCGTCATCACCCGGCAGGAGATGTGGGGAGACGATTTCACATGCCCCGATTATTGCCCATTCAACGATATTTGTAACAAGATAAGGTTTCCAAAGCAGGATGAACCCGGTGAGTATGACAGCGCCCCTGAAGAGACCGATTTTGAATAAGGAGCAGTGCACATGTCTACGCTTTTGGAACAGGATCGCATCAATCGTGAGAGACTGAGCACGAGCGATTTCAATAAGAACTTCCTGGTATCCGCCGGGGCAGGGGCCGGAAAAACCTACCTGACCGTAGAAAGAGCATTCAACATGCTCTGCGACAGGCAACTCGGCCTTCATCCGCAGGACATCGTGCTGATCACATTTACCCGGAAAGCGGCCACAGAAATGAAGACCAGGCTGAATCGGTGGATCAGAGGCGCACTGGCGAAGGCTGAGACCGATGAGAACCGCTTGTTCCTCCAGGGGTTGCTGGACAGCCTGCCTGAGATGCAGATCAGTACGATACACTCCTTCTGCCAGAGGGTGCTCAACGACTATCCGCTGGAGTCCGGTGTCGGTTTTGCCCCGGTATTTGATTCAGAGGAAGGCGGACCGGACAGCCGGAGCGAGATGTTTTTCAACGAAGCCTGGAACACCGGGATGTGTCCAGACTCGGTGAACGCTGGCATACGCCGGGATATGATGCTGGGCGCGTTCAAAATGCTCGACAGTAAAAGCAACGTACAGCCCCAGTATATAGATACACGGACTGAGGCCGGAATGGCGTTTGCCGACGAAACCCTGGACATGTGCAAAAAGCTGATTGCACTGTTCTCGGGTGCGGTGGAAAGCGTCGATCCATCGCAATTCCACTATACGCTTGAAAACGCCATCCGAAGTGGCGATGACCCGACGACGGATGTCATCCTGGCCGCAGCACGCACGATTACCCGGAATGGCAAAGACGCCCGCAACTTGATGGGCAAGAGCAGCAGTAAGACGGCAGTAAAAGCTGTAGCGGATTTGAGCGCGTTCCTCTCCGGCGGTGACGCGGATGCTGCGCTTGAAGCCATTGAGCAGATGTTCGCGTCCGCAAAGGGCGCGAAGAAGATCAACCGCCATGATTATATGCTGGAGCGCGTTCATATGCTGCCCGCCGAGTACCGGATATGCGCGGAGGCAGTTGAGGGACTGCCGGCTGATGAAGCGCTTGAAAAACTGTCCCAGGACATCGACCTTTTGCTCCACGGCATTGTCATGCGGGAGGCCCTTCAGCTGCGTCAGGCTTATGCTGACTTCCGAAAACAGAATCATATCGTGACCCTGGACGACATGCTCACGCGGACGGCCAGGCTGGTGCGCGAGCATCCCTCTGTTCGGGAGAAGCTTCATAAGCAGTACAAGGTTTTCTTTGTGGATGAGTTTCAGGACACGGACCCGATTCAAACGGATATCATCTTTGGCATCGCTGCAGATCGATATGATCCCGATTGGCATAAGTGCGTACCGCATCCTGGCAGCCTGTTCCTGGTCGGCGATGCCAAGCAGGGCATCTATCGTTTCCGTGGCGCGGACATCTCCATGTGGCAGGAAGCCGAAACTGTGATGCGGGAAACCGGAGGCGAGGTCGTTCCCCTTTACATGAATTACAGAAGCACGAGCGAGATCTGCGACGCCGTCACGAGTGTATTCGGCGATCTCGGCCCGCTACGCATGCAGAGTGACGCCTATCAGGCGGAGTACCGCGAGATGGTGGCGCATCGCGGCCATGGCCCGGAGGCCGTATTCCACCATGAACTGACGTGTGAAAGTGAAGGTGAGGGGCATAGACTGGCGGCCCAGCAAATTGCCCAGTATATCCAGGATCGTGTTCAGAGCGGTCAGAACAGGTATGAGGACTTCCTGCTGCTGAGCTTCTATCGGGAAAAGCACATGGCCTATGCGGACGAGTTTCGGAAGAGAAAGATCCCCGTCAAGTTCGACGGTAAGCTGCCCATGGACGATTATCAGCCTATCTACCGGCTCAATCTGCGGGTTCAGGCAGTGTGTCACCCCCTGGACGAGACGATCTCCTTCCGGGTGCTCTGTGAATGCGGGAATGTCCTGCCGGAGGAGTGGGATCTGTTCCGCATGTGCGTTAAGGAACTGCCGGAGGAGACACTGCTGACGCGCTACAGAGATACGCGCAGCCTGATGGCGCATGTGGATGAACTGACGAAGCTCCTGCCGGATACGGAGATGAACCGGCGTATCCTGAAGGCACTGGCGATGCTCAACCGGGACCGCCTGCTGAGCCAGCAGAGGACGCCCTGCGCATTCCTGGAGGAATTGGTCGAAAAGAGCGATGGCCTCTTTGTCGATCCTTATGACGCGGAGGAATTCCAGAATCAGTATGCCGCGCTGCTGTGGGTGATCGACTCGATCCGCGCAGAGAATCCCCAGCAGTTTGTCGACATGGCCGACATCCTGTCCGTATATGCGGAAAGCGAAATGGATCGTATGCCGTCGATACGCGCCGACAGCAACTTCGTGCGGTTGATGAACCTCCACAAGGCAAAGGGCCTTCAGGGGAAAATTGTGATCTACCTGCCGGGAAAGCCATCGACTATGGGCCCGGATTCCAACGTACAGCGGGATGAAAACATCTCCCGTGGATGGTTTGTCCTCAAAGAAAAGGACAATGCGAGATCGGTTCAATACGCGCCGCCGGAATGGGAAGAACATAAAAAAGAGGAGACCGAGTACCTCAAGGCAGAGAAGGTTCGCTTGAAATATGTCGCGCTTACCCGAGCAGAGGATGAAGCGCATGTATTCACCCTTCGTATCGAGACAGACGGTGGCAAGGCAAAGACGCATAAGATATGGAGCGGCTTTGATGCGACCGGCGCTGAGGCGGATCCCATCGACGTGGAAGAAGTTGAAGAACAGGCCGCACCCTCTGATGAATTGGAAAGAAACGCTCGGGCCGAACAGCGCAGCCTTGAGTGCAGGCTTCCGATGATAACACAGGCAGCCGTTAAGCGTGTCACGCCCAGCGAAGTGGATGCCACAAGGCTTAAGCAGGAGCCTGTGAAGGTCGAAGAACAGGTTGGGCAGGGGCATATTGCAGCGACCCAGACAAGGCCCGGAGGAACTTCTTGGGGCACTGCTGTCCACCGGGCGGCAGAGCTGATCGTCTCCGGCGGGCATTTCACGGCAGAAGCCCTCGAAGCTGCCGCAACGCAGGCTGTGATGGAAGCTTTTGAAAGCGAACTCCTGAGTGAACGGGATCGTGCGGCACTGCTGCTCCCGAAGGATGCGAAGACCCTTGAGCAGATCCGGAAGCACCTGGCTGGTGAAATCATCGACAGCCTGAGCTTTATGCTGGATGAGCATTCCAACTTCAGGAAGATGCTGAATGGCGCGGTGTGCTACCCGGAGATGCCGTTCGTCGTCTCAGTAGGGGCAGAAGAGAAGACACTCTTTGAAAAGCTGGCGCCGATGACCAAAGTCGGCGGTGAACGCAGAATCGACATTTCGGGCAAGATCGACCTCGCGCTCCGTTATCCCGACGGCACATGGCGCATTGTCGATTACAAGACGGACCGAATGCTTCCGTGCGATCATGGCGATGTTCAGGCATTCCGATGCAGGCTGGACCGGGAGTACGGGAATCAGCTTTCGACCTATCAGGCGGTGCTGGAAAACCTGACCGGAGAAAAGGTCATCGAAGCAAAGCTGCTGGCGATATGATTGTGCTGAAGAAGAATAATACCATGCCGGAGAGGTGTGAAGCGTATCGAAAGGTCGTTCCATTTGATCGGATAAAGGCGCTGACAGCGGACACACTGGTGTTTGTGACGCCCATCTATTACTACGAGATGAGCGGTCAGATGAAGACCCTGCTGGACAGGCTCAACCCGCTGTACCCGTCGGACTATAAGTTCCGCAATGTGTACATGATGTCCGTCGCGGCGGAAAATGACATCCATGTACCGGACAGGGCGGTCAACAGACATGAGGCCGGCGTGCGCTATGCCGAACGCCTCGCCGCCTACGGATATGCCGCCTTTGTCTTCGATTTCTGCGGCGGCAGCGCGGGCGGCACGCAGAACCGAAGCGACGGAAGCAATTCGGAGATGTCAGTTCTGACGGAGGCCTCGGACCTGTCGGCGGTGCTCGACGCCGCGAAGGCGTGGCCGTTTGTGGACAGCGATAAGATCTTCCTCCTCGGTGGCAGCCAGGGCGGCCTGGTCACCATTATCACGGGCTGCGAGCGCCAGGACGAGCTCGCGGGCATGATGCTGATGTATCCCGCGCTCTCCGCCAAAGCAGACAGCCAGGCCAACAGCTATGCCTCGCCCGAGGATGTGCCGCTGTTCGGCGGCTGGATGCACGTGGGCAGGAACTACAACACCGACCTGTGGCAGGTGGATTTTGACCAACTGCTTGCGTCCTGCCGTGGAAAGCTGCTCCTCCTCCATGGAGACCGGGACAGCACAGTCGATGTCTCCTGGTCCGAGAAAGCCGTTGAAATCATACCGGACTGCGAATTCCACGTCATTTCCGGCGGTGGACATGAGTTCTACGGCCAGCCCTTTGAGGACGCGATGGGGTATAATCGATGGACAGCTCAACGATGCGGATTAACGAGAACAGGAACGAAAGACACTGTTGGAGGTGCAATCCATGGCGCTTATTCAGATGGAATTCAAGTCCGAGACACTGAAGCGAACGGTACCCGTGAATGTCATTCTTCCGATCGAAAAGTTCAAGGGGCCCTATCCGACCCTGTACCTGTTGCACGGACTAACCGATAACTGCAACGGCTGGCTCAGCTACAGCAGAATCCGCCTTTGGGCAGAGGACAGCGGGCTCGCGGTCGTTATGCCGTCCGGGGAAAACTCGTTCTATATAATCCCCCGCTGGATCGTCATCAGCAACTTCCAGGAGTTCCGCATTCACGACATGAACAATCCCCATCCGCATCTCGATCAGCCAGTTCCACGGCATCGAGATCAACGACCTCGCCGTCATGGCCGCCTATGGCATTAAAAAGGGCGATCCGGCCTTTGCCAGCGAAAGCGCCTGCGTCGCGCTGCTGATGAAGCTGTATCAGGCATTGACGGGCGTCAGGAACGGCCGTGATCCACATGAAAAGGGCTGTAAGAGTCTCGAACCTGTTACAGCCCTTTGTCTCGTGTTTGACCGTCAGAGCTTCACGTTAAAGGCGTCGAAGCCGGGATACACGGCGTTTGCGCCGAGGTTCTCCTCGATGCGAAGCAGCTGGTTGTACTTCGCCACGCGCTCGGAGCGGCTGGGCGCGCCGGTCTTGATCTGCCGGGTGTTCAGCGCCACGGCCAGGTCGGCGATGGTGGTGTCCTCGGTCTCGCCGGAGCGGTGGGAGGTCACGGCGGTGTAACCGGCCTTGTGGGCCATCTTGATGGCCTCTAGGGTCTCGGACACAGAGCCGATCTGGTTCAGCTTGATGAGGATGCTGTTGCCGCAGCCCAGCTGGATGCCCTTGACCAGGCGCTCGGTGTTGGTGACGAACAGGTCGTCGCCAACCAGCTGTACCTTGTGGCCCAGCTTCGCGGTCATGCGCTGCCAGCCCTCCCAGTCCTCCTCGTCCAGGCCGTCCTCGATGGAGATGATGGGATACTTGTCCACCAGGCTCTCCCAGTGGGCAATCAGCTCGTCGGAGGTGAAGTCCCTGCCGGACTTGGGCTGATGGTAGAAGCCCTTGCCCTTCTCGCTCTTCCACTCGGAGGAGGCGGCATCCATTGCCAGTACGAAATCCTTGCCGGGATCGTAGCCGGCGGTGCGAATGGCCTTGAGGATCAGCTCGATGGCGTCTTCGTCGCCGCCCAGGCTGTTGGGCGCGAAGCCGCCCTCGTCGCCCACGGCGGTGACGTCCTTCATGTCCTTGATAAGCTTCTTGAGGGTCTGGAACACCTCGGCGCACCAGCGCAGGCCCTCCTTGAAGGTGGGCGCTCCGGCGGGCATGATCATGAACTCCTGGGTGTCCACAGAGCTGTCGGCATGCGCGCCGCCGTTCAGTATGTTCATCATCGGCACCGGCAGGTTGTTGCCCTGCACGCCGCCCAGGAACTGGTGAAGCGTCACGCCCAGGCCCTCGGAAGCCGCTTTTGCTGCCGCGATGGACACGGCCAGTATGGCGTTCGCGCCCAGGTTGCTCTTGCCCTTGGTGCCGTCGGCCTTCAGCATCGCGCCGTCCACGGCGTAGGTGTCCCGTGCGTCGATGCCCTGCAGCACATCGTTGATGACGGTGTTGACGTTGTTCACGGCCTTCTGCACGCCCTTGCCGCCGAAGCGGGCCTTGTCGCCGTCGCGCAGCTCCAGCGCCTCAAATTCCCCGGTGGAAGCGCCGGAGGGGGCCGCCCCGCGTCCGACGATGCCGCTGGCCAGCGTGACTTCCGTTTCAACGGTGGGATTGCCGCGGGAATCGACGATCTCACGTCCAATGACCTTGGTGATGGCAAAACTGTTCATATACAAGACACATCCTCTCTGTGACATAATAAATCTTTTTCTGCCGAAGGCACCCGTGTTCCGCGAAAAACACGGATGGACATTCCCGGATGAGAATGCCCTATGGAGGTGGAAGTAGTATGCAATCTTCCAACAGAATTATACCACAGCATAATTAGTTATATCATACTAATTCTATGTTAAATATCACGTTTCTTTCTTAGATCATCACTGTGTCCTTCGTCATCATTGCCGTCTGCCTGGCCAGCGAGCGCATGATCTACCAAGGCCCCTGACCCTGCCCAGCGATACTCGATTTAGCCCATCGACCACATAGGATGATAACACTTTTCGTCGCGATGTCCCGACTTTCAGGCGCAATCTCCGCTCCAGTGATGTCCATCTGTGGCGCGTCCAGTATCTCCTGGGCCCGGTCCACGCTCATGTCCACCACGCGCAGAAGCGCCGAGAAATTGCCCGCGGTCTCGAGGCTCGCGTAGACGATGAACGACGATATGACCATCAGTATGGCCGCCAGCGCGTCCATTTTCCCCGCCACGAACAGCGCGCAGGACACCGCCGTCATGGCCACGCCGGTCAGCTTGGCGATAAAGGTCTGGGCCGTCATGCGGGGGATCAGCGTCATCTCCATGTCGGTGTTGACCTTCACGTTCTGGGCGATGGCGGCGTTCAGCTCGCCGGACTTCTGCCCGGTGAGGTGATACGCCTTGACCTCGGCCATGCCCTGGAGATATTCCAGCACCTTCTCCACCAGCTTCTCGTCGGCGGCGATCTTCCTGCCCGCCAGCTTTCCAGCAGCGGTTTGCAGCTTGCCGTTCATCAGCAGGAAAACGCCGAAGCCGACGAGCAACACCAGCGCCACGCGCCAGTCGAATATGGCCAGCATGGCGATGATCAGCAGCGTGGTCAGCAGCCCCTGGGCCACCATCATCACCACGCGGGTGGCCACGTTCTCCAGGTTCTCCATCACGTTGGTGGTCACGGAGGTGATCTGCCCCAGGGTGTTTTCATTGAACCAGCCCATGGGCAGGCAGCGCATGTGCTCGGCGATCTCGATGCGCTTTATGGCGCAGGTGTCGTAGCCCGCATCGGTTTGAAGCATTGTGGCCTTCGCCTTCGCCAGCCCGGAGCCGAGGATGCTCAGCAGCATGATGCCCAGGCTCAGCAAGATGTCGTTCGTGGTGACGCCCCCGTTGCCGCCCAGCTCCACCGGCAGCAGCGCCCGCATCATCACGGCGATGGCAGGTATTTTAAGCGCTTCGAACAGCGCGATCAGCACGCCCAGCCAGATGGAGGTCACGAACTTTTTGCGGTTGGTTTCGCCGCAGAAATCGAAGAAGCGCCTTATGACCTTAACCATTGTCCTTCACCTCCATGTGCGCGTTCCACATCTTCTCATACAGGCCGTGGTGGGAGAGCAGCTCGTCGTGGGTGCCGCTGTCCTCAATGCTTCCTTTGTTGACCACATAGATTTTATCAGCGTCGGTGACGGTACTCAGCCGGTGGGCGATGACGATCAACGTCTTGCCAGCGGTCAGCTTCGACACCGAGCGCTGTATGACCGCCTCGTTCTCCGGGTCGGTGTAGGCGGTGGCTTCGTCAAGGATCACGATGGGCGCTGCCTTGAGCATGGCACGGGCGATGGAGATTCGCTGGCGCTCGCCGCCGGACAGGGGCCCGCCGGAGGAGCCGACGAGGGTGTCATAGCCGTTCTCCAGACCCAGGATGAACTCGTGGCAGCCGCTGTCCTTCGCGGCCTGCTCGACCTCCTGATCCGTTGCATTTGGACGGCCCAGGCGGATGTTCTCCCGCACGGTCATGTTGAAAAGGTAGTTGTCCTGGCTCACGAAGGCCACCCGGTCGGCGTAGGCTTCCTGGGGGATCTCGCGGATGTCCATACCGCCAAGGGTGATGTTGCCATCGTTCACATCCCACAGCGAAGCGATCAATCGGGCGATGGTGCTTTTGCCGCTGCCGGAGGGACCCACCAGCGCCACGAAGCTGCCCTCGGGTACCTCCATACTGACGCCGTGCAAAATCTCCTTATCTGCGTAGGAGAAATGAACGTTATTCAGCATAAGATCGTTGCCCGTAGGCACGTCGCCTGTAGACGGCCTTTCCTGCTCCGGCGCATCTAGTATGGTCTGCACCTCGCCAAAGATGGTGCCCATGGTGCGGATGTCGTCGGAGTAGCTCATCAGCGTGATCAGCGGCGTGATGAGGCCCACGGACAGTATGATCACCGTGACGAAGTCCTGTCCGGACGGGGTGCCGCCCTTCACCAGCAGCCCGCCGATGGGCAGCACGGACACCATCGTGGCCGGCATGACCACCATGGCGAAGGTGAAGGGGATGATGGATGCCCGCATCCAGCCGATGAACGCGCCCGCCGCCGCGTGGGCATCCTTCACGAAGCGCTCGTAGCTGGACTTGGTCTTGCCGAACACCTTGATGACCTGTATGCCGTTTATGTACTCCACCGCGGTGTTGTTCAGCGCCTTGGTGTTGTCGATGGTGGCCTGGTAGAAGCCGGAACTGGTGGCCATCATCCAGATGTAAAAGAACATGCCCAGCGGCACGGTGGCCAGGGATGCAAGTCCCATGCGCCAGTCGATGGTAAAGATATACACGGTGATGATGATCGGAATCAGCAGGTTCGCCGTGAACTCCGGCACGATGTGGGCCAGCGTGGTCTCGATGCTGTCGATGCGTTCGATCAGCGTGCTCTTGAGAGCACCGTTCGACTGCTGAAGCACCGCGCCAAGGGGCATGCGGGTCAGCTTTTCGGTGCAGCGCTTGCGAATCTCGCCCAGGACGGCGAAGGTCGCCCGGTGGCTGGTGGCCGTGGAAAAGGCGTGGCACAACACCCGGCCCAGCCACAGCAATGCAATGATTCCGGCCTGGGTGAGGTAATACGTCAGGTTCTTTTCACCTGCCATCAATCCCTTCACGATGCCCGCCACCGCGAAGTACGGCGCGACGGAGAACGCTACGCCCAGCACGGCGAGAACGACGCTTAAAACAAACTGTCCCCGATGCGGCTCCGCCTGTCCCAGCGCCCAGGCGATGGGGGAGGGGGATTTCTTCTTTGCTTCCATGCGCAAACCTCCTTTGGGATCTTCAGTCACTGCTCGGTATCATAAGGGCTTACGGTATCAGTGCCCCAAGCCCCGCCACGATCAACCCGGCGATCGGGCAGACCAGCAGCGTCCAGCCCAGTCCGTGCTCCGGGATTGCCAGCTTCATCAGCCATTCCTTGCGTTTCCATGCCTTGCAGTGCTCCGCGCCCTTGATCATGTGCCTGACCTTCCCCGGCAGCCAGCAGTCCAGTATGATGAAGTCGCTGATGCTGACAAGCGTCATCTCCGCATAGCCCGTCCAGAAAAGATTCCGGAAGCCGGATATGCCGGCGCAGCGGGCGCTGACGGCCCAGTACACGAAGAGCATCAGATACAGCGGATAGAGCAGCAGGTTCATCTTCCGTACCTCGTGCCTGTCCACGTAAGGTGCGGCGGCCTGCCGGATCTCCTTCGGAAACATGGTGCTGTAAGCCTGGGGCCACAGCAGGAAGCCAACGCCCACCACAGCGTTGAAAAGCAGGGACATGGAAATGCCGTCCAGTATGATCCTTGGCCAGTTCATGGGCCACCCCTCCTCAGAGCAGTGCAAATATCCACGCGGTGATGGCGCTGCCGATCACGATCATCACGCACTGCCGCGCCTGCTGTCTGCGGTTGTAGCCAAAGTCCTGCCAGCCCGCGCAGCCCTCGGTCTCCGGGAAGTAGTGCTGGAAGAAATGGGTCTTTGTCAGCAGGAACCAGTCCAGGGCGAGGATGTCAAACGCCTTGATGACCGCGCCAATGGTGAAAAATCGCAGGAAGAACTGTCCGAATGTGAAGCCGCGCTTTAGGCCGTCGATTCCGCCGACGATAAACAGCGCCAGATACCCCGCGACAAACAGCAGCAGGATGACCCAGCCCAGCGCCCGCTTCGGCGTCACGCGCAGGCTTTCAAGCCTTGGCTTGAGTCTCTCCTGCACATCCTTCGGGAAGTTCTTCGCCAGCAGTGCGGTGGGCAGCGTGACCGTCACGCCCCAGATGCCGAGGAACAGCAGCGCGCAGCCCGCCGCGGAGAGCATCAGCATCAGATGCATGGTTTCATCCCTCCCGCACACCTCATCACCGCCACGGCGCAGGGGATGCGCGCCTCGGCAAGCTGTATCGATACGTCCCCATAGCCCGCGTCGAGGAAGAATTGCCGGTAGCTTTCCACCGTGAATACTCGAACAGTCCGACGACCATCGTTCTATCAAATAGTTAGCTATTTCTTACTTCTATTATACCCTGCAAATCAGGGAATGCAAAGTTGTTTGTTAAAACTAACGCAATCGCGTTGAAGTTTGACGATCACAGAAGTAAAATATAACTAACTCAGGAAGGACGATGGAGGATGCTTTAGAAATATGAAGTCCTATAAGCGCCTTTGAGATCGGCCAAAATGGGATCATGGGCTGCCCGGCGGTCAAAATGATCCTCAGACAGCCTGCCGAACGGACGAACCTGTTCCCGATCTGCAGGGAGGCCAAAGCGGGATGGGGCAGGATGGTACAAATCATGAGGGAGTGAGGAAATGAAGGTATTGGTCTACGGTTCGGGCGTCATCGGAAGCTATCTGGCCCATGTGCTCTGCAGTGCCGGAAACGACGTGACCATGCTCGCGCGGGGCAGGTGGAAGGAACAACTTGAAACCCATGGATTGAGGATTCGCCACCATTTGCAGCGCAGGGAGACGCTGGATCATCCCAAGGTCATCGGGGATATTTCCGAAGCTGATGTCTATGACGCGGTGTTCACGGTGATGCCCTACAACAAAATCGGCGCGATTCTGGAGCCGCTGGCCGCGGTTCGCGCGCCGCTCGTGGTGCTGGTGGGCAACAACAATAGGGCGGCGTGAAGAACCCCTTGGGCTGGTAGAGGTGTTTGATGAACCAGTCCGTGCGAGCGCAGCCGCCCCGAATGTAGAAGCAGCCGCAGAAGGTGCCGCCGGGCTTGAGTACGCGAAAGGTCTCCCGAAACGCCGCCTCCTTGTCAGGAAACCATTGTCTGTTCAGCGGATTCATACTGTTGTCCCTCATTCGCGGATCAGTTCGTACATGTGGAACCGCCCGCCGCATTTGCGCGTCCGGTCAAGCCCAATCCCGAGGTGCTTACAGGCTGCGCAATTCCTGCGCCATCCATTCGGGATAGAACAGCGCCATATCCCCGTGATCCATTCTCTCAAAGCATTTGAAAATGGTGTCCGGAACAAACTTCTTCATGTATTTCAGATCCCAGTCTCGGGCCTTGCGTTCTTTTTCAGCATACCAGTAATGAACCTGCCCGGAAAACCGCATGGTTTCCTTCGGCATCTTATAGTTGTTGCAGGAATCGAAGGTGTTCCAGAGCGTCCTGTACGTGCAATGACGGAGAATACTGGCCACGTATTTCAGATCCTCTTCACTGTACTCCGTGGAGCTGAACGCCTTTACGAGTATCTTTTCCCCGCCAAGCTTTCCCAGCGCCATCATTCCAAAGTCGCGCAGCGCGATGAACCGGGTCAATATCCATGGCAGCTGATAGGGCGTGATGCCTCCGTCCATGACATAGTGCTTTGCTTTCAGCTTTCCGTCCTCCGCCATTCGAAGGACGATGCTCCCGCCCATGGAGTAGCCGTAAATCGTCCTGACTTCCTGAATCCCTTTTTGCAGGAGCTCGTCTGCCAGCGCGAGGCGATCTGCTCCACCGAGCTGAACTGGGAAGTATCATTCAGGTCATATCCCGGGAGCGCCGGTATCAGCAGCTGATACCGCGTTTCGAGCAGCGGTATGACATTTTCAAAGTAGTCCCACGTCACCAGCGACGGGTGGATCAGCAGGATACATTCCGGACTCTCCAGACCATATTCGTAGATTCTCATACGCCGCGCCCCCGTTTATTTCTTAAGTGATGCAGCTTTGGCCTTCTTCTTGTATCCGCAATCGCAGTATGGCCCGCCGGAGGCAAGGGTGTATCGGCGGATGAACTCGGAGGCACCGCCCGCCTCGTTCATCGTGTAGTCCAACCTGCACATGGCGGGGACAAGGTCAAACAGCCCCAGCTCTTTCATCAGTACGCAGATGCCGCAGGTGGTAAAGCGGGCTTCATAGCCGCTGCCATCCTCATAAGGAAGATACGCCATTTTCCAGGAATAGGGGTTGCGGTCGGCCGGGTTAAGCGCCTCGGCTTTCTTCATGCCCGCGATGTCGGAATCGGTAAATTTCCGCTTTCCACTCATGCGGCAGAAGCACTTCATCGGTCCCGTCATCATGGATTCACGGTAATAGTCCGTCGCCTGCGCCACCGTCGGTCTCGCGGACATACTCAGCAGAAATGCACTGAGCATCGCGCAGTTGACCAGGTTCATCCTGAACCGATCTCCCTTTTCAAACTCCGGGATGGATGAGATGATCTCCCTGTATTTCTTCTTCGCCTTTGAAGTAATTTCACCAGCTGCTCTGGCATCATATCTCAGAACTGAACTCAGGCGTTTCCTGAAAGAGCCGGAAAACAGCAGCCACATTCCGGCAGGCATACCCGCATATTTCATAGGTTTTTCTCCATCGTCTGTGTAATGCTTTCCCAACGAAGAATATCCGATTCCAATTCCTAAAGCACAGTTCGGATCACGTTTTCAATCCCGGAAACATAGTCCGCATTCTTTTTCATCATGTATTCACAGTGGTTATACCCGGGCCGCACTTCAATGGATGCGCCATAGATCATGACAAGTTCTGTAATCTCATGTGATTTCAGATACGTGCTAATTTTCTCAGCTTCGTCCTCGGCTGAAAGAAAACCTGCCTTTTCCTTGCCATGGTTTCCCATGTCAGGTATCAAAAGGCAGTAGCTTCCCTTCAGTTTCCGTCCAACGATCTCATACAGCTTTTCCGCGGTTATCCCCATAGGATGGAGAAGAACGACAGCCGGGTCGGATGTTTTCCATAGGTGTGCATATACATATCTCAGGCCCCCTCATTGCTCTGTGAGTCTTTTATCTGCCTTTCTCGTTACAGTTGAACGCCGTAATCGCCTGAACTCAAAACAAAAACAGAATGAACAAGCCAATGTACATTACAGCGCCGGCGATATTGCCCGCGCCCGGAATGTTGAAAGGCGCCTGTACAAGAAACAGCGGCAGGAGGTTGAAAATGCATGCCCACGAGGGAAGCGGCGTCATGCCCGCCACAACAGGTATGAAATGCGCAACCGAGAACAGGATGATCCCCGCATAGCAGCCGATCATCACCGCAGAGGTTTTCCCGAAGAAATCGGCGGTCAGCTTCCGCCCTTCTTCGGTATGATCGCTCTTGATGTAGATCCATTCCGCCGCGCAGCCCACCACGTGATGTGCCAGACCGAAGGTATAGATCAACGCCGCGCCGACGATCATAAGATTCGCCCACAGGGCGGAATACGGACGCATCCAGATCCCCAGCGCGAGATACCCGAAGAACTGCATGAACATGGCGACCGTGCCGAGAACGATCGAGCGCAAAGGCTCACTCTCCGGCTTCGCTGCGAAGTGTTTAGCCATCCTCCTGTTTCCTTCATGTCGGAGAAACTGAATTGACCGGCGGGCGTACAGAGCAGCAGCCTGTCGGCGTACAAGCAAAGGACGTGTCCGAGCATTGCTATCATCAAGATCCAACTGTGTTCCATATTCATGCCTCCACATTTTAGGTCTTCTATTCGGCACAAAGCGAAGGAGTTTCCTGATGGGTCACCACTTGAATACAGCAAGTCTGTTGTTCATATTCTTTCCGATGATTGCAAACAGCTTGCCCCGGATCGTGTATTTCTTCATTTCCTCGTTATAGCTGGTTTCAGAAACCAACGTCATGCGCGGCTCCAGTTCCAGATACTCCCTGCCGCTCTTCGTACCCCAGCCGAAGGTCGCATTGGTGTTTTTGACTGCATCGTGGTGTTTGCTGTTCTTCTCCAAAAACGGCGAATGAAGCTCTGCCAGCAGATAACCATGCGGAAAGCAGTCACACAGCATATTCAGACATGTTTTGACCTGCGCTTTGGAAAAATATACCAAAACGCCCTCCATTGCAATGATATACATATCTGAAGCCGGTAGGAGCTTTGTCCAGTCGCCGTTTAAAGCGTCCCCGTCCAGCATGACACAGCGATCCCGATCCTCATAGACCTTCCTTCGTACGGCAATCTGATCCGGAAGATCTACGTCAAACCACTGCAGCCTTCCGTTATCCACCTGAGAAAACTTGTCGTCAAAACCGCAGCCCAGATTGATGCACACTGCATCGGGATACTGCTTCAATAGCGTTTTCAACTGTTCCCGATAAAGGATCGTTCTGGCCACAACACCCTCATGGGAGAGAAACGGATCAAACTTGCTGACGTCCACACCCAGCGCGTCGATGATCTCCTTCGCTTTCAGGTCCTTGATTCGCGCATTGGGTCGGGCCGTCTCGCTCGCCTTGATGGCCAGCGGGATGAGCGCGGTTTCCTGAATGTCGCCAAACTTCAAATTCATTGTCTTATCCTCCTTGGTGTTAGTTTTATCTTACTACTTTTCAGACTGCAAATCAACCTTTTTCTGATAACAATAATCGGGACATCTTTGATGAAGTAGAGAACAATCCTGCCTTCAAGGAATTCTTCGGGAACGCTCTCAGCCATTTTCTGAATGTGGAGCCCAGCAACCATCAGGTCTACGAAGTGGCTGAGGACATCAGTGAAGAAATATGGCCAGAAATCTCAATTGATCGTGATTCCACTGATGGAACGATCTGAGTGACGGAAGATGGATAGCTGGAGCTATCATCTGGAATTGTAAAGAGCAATGCCCGCTGCGTGCCTTACATAAACTGCTTATATGTACTGTACTGCACAGGATAGAGGCAGCAAGACAACAGATATGAATTATGGTAAGCAGCCCCGCGATCCACTCTCGCGGGGCTGCTTCTATGTCCAGCCTCATTCCTTCCCAGCCCTCTTCTTGAACACGCCCTCAAGGTCTACGGTGGCCATCTTCAGAATCTCATCCCGGACGTGGGGGTAGATGTTGGCGGTGGTCTGATAATCCGTGTGGTCGACGATCTTCATGGATAACCCAAAAACGGATAAAGTAACGGCAAAAGAGCACCGCAAAAACATTAGGGAAACGCCGCACAATACACAAATGGACAGTCATGAGTTCGAAACGGTATAGAGAACGAGAACACTCCCCCACAATAGGGTCCCGAAGGTAAACTCACTCAGGCCTGAAGCCCATAACGGGTATCGGCCAGGAAGA
>JAZOUD010000144.1:0-14834 GCA_045658005.1 Clostridia bacterium
GCAGGATGACGAATTCGTCGCCGCCGATCCTGAACACCGCGCCGTGGGAGAAGGCCTTGCAGAGCATCTCGCTGGCGTCCCTGATCAGCTGGTCTCCGGCCGCGTGTCCAAGCGTATCGTTGACGTACTTGAGGCCGTTGACGTCGCCGACGACGACCGCCAGCTTTTCAATCGCGCCGGACTGGATCTGCCGGTTGATGAGCGCCTCGTTTTCCGCATAGGCGTGCTTGTTGCGGATGCCGGTCAGGGAATCCGTGTTTGCCATGGTTTTAAAGGTCCTGCTGGTTTCCTTTTCGGCCCTGAGCTTGTCCCCGGACAGCCTGTGATACTGGATCAGGAGGACGACGGCCAGCGCCAGCACCGACACCGTCGTGAAGATGATCTGGTTTCGGCTGTTGGCGAGGGTCTTTTCGCTGATGTCCCGAATCTGATCCTGTATGACGCCTTCGCGGATCAGGACGGCCATCTCCCAGTCCGTGCCCTGGATGGGCACATGGACCAGCGTCTCCTCCATGCCGTCGGAGACAAAGCTGAGGCTGCCCTCCTTTTCGTTTTCAAAGCTTTCCCGCCTTTCCCGAAGGACCTCCTGCGGCACGAACGGCTGGATCGCGTCAAAGAGATTGCGGTTGGAGATCACGGGCCCCAGCTCAGTGCCGGACAGGTTGCCGCCCTTCTTGGTATAGAGGGCAAAGTGGGTCCGGCCCTGGTCGTCGAAGGCCAGCAGGTCGACGATATCCTTGATGCCCAGCTGGACGAAGCAGGCCTTGAAGGGCTTGTTCAATATCGAAAGGCCCGGGGTGGGGGAGGTCAGGCACAGCTGCTTGGAGGAGCCGTAGAGGGACACGGTGCTGATGGTTCGGCCGGTGATCTCCGCTTCGGACAGGAAGGCGTGGCGGCTTCCGCCGGTATAGGTCGTGCAGTGGGTATAGACGACGTTGTCTTCGTCCACCAGCGCGAACCGGTTGAGCCCCAGCAGCGATTCCACCTTTCCGATCGCGTCGCGCAGCGCCGCCTGGGAATCGAC
Organism: Clostridia bacterium; assembly: GCA_045658005.1. Lineage (GTDB taxonomy): Bacteria > Bacillota > Clostridia > Christensenellales > Aristaeellaceae > UBA2862. Next base: position 1,025 of record JAZOUD010000144.1, read on the forward strand.
CCCTTCATCGTCGATATAGGCGACGGCCTTTCCCATCAGGTCAAAGCTGTTGTTGATCAGGTTGGAGATGGTCTTGGCCCGACGGTCGGCCATGGCCTCGAGGTAAAAGGAGCTCACCGCAGAGACAGCCTCGTCCGTCGCGACGCCGGTTTGCTTTGAAGCCCACACCGAATTGGCCGTCACCATGGCCATGATCAGCAGGCTGCCGATGACGGCGGTCAGGACAAAGGTCCTGTTCGGATTCTTCTTGTTCGCCATTACATCTCGCCATACAGCAGCTCGAGCATCAAAGCCGCGTCGTTCTGATAGATGACGGTCGTGATTTGGTCGGTTTTCTCGGGGAACAGTTCGCCGGGCAGGTTGCCGTCCGCGAGCTTCACGGCGACCTGGAGCGTGTCAAAGCCGATGGAATAGCAGTCCTGCACGCCCAGGCAATAGATGACGCCCTCGTTCAGATAGCGCAGGGCATCCTCGTCGTGGTCCATCCCGACGATCACCGCGCCGCTTCCCTTTTCCGTGATCGCCCTGGCCGCGCCCACGGGATTGCTCATGTTGCAGCAGACGATCCCGTCGAGGTCCGGGCAGTCCTCCAGGATCTTCAGGGTCAGGTCGTAGGCCATGTCCACGGAATCCATGTCGTATTCCGTCGCGACGACCTGCATATCCGGGTATTTGGCGATGGTGTCCTTCGCGCCGCTCGCCCGATCCTCATGGCAGGGCGCGCCGACGTTGCCTACGAGGATGGCGACCTTTCCCCGGTAGTCCAGCTTCCGGCAGAGCGCCTCCGTCAGGTCCGCGCCGTCCTGGTAGTTGTGGGTGTTGCCGACGTAGGCCAGCCGCCTGCAGCCTTCGGCGGCGTCGGAGCTTGAAAAGGTCATGACCTTTATGGCGGAATCCACCAGCTCATCCAGTACCGGCGAGATGACGGCCTGGTCCGCCACGTCGACGCCGATGACGTCGTAGTCCCCATTGGCCGCCGCGTGCAGCCTTTGGGCCTGATCCTCGGCGGAGGCGGCGTTGGGCGCCATGTACTCGTAGGTGACGGTGATCCCCTTATCCAGATACTGCCTCTGGGCCTCCTCCATCCCGAGGGCAACGGCGTCCCACCAGGGATGTACGGCTTTGTAGGTGAAATAGAAATTGTAGCGGTCCTTCAGCGGCGCATACGCATCCAGCTCGTGATCGAAATTGACCGCGCTGCGCACGGAATCGTCGGACGCGGACGGGGGCGCATTTCCGTCCGATGGGGCCTCTGGGGCGTTCGACGGGCTTTCTCCGGACAGGCCCGCCTCTGAGCCCGCCGCGGGGAGGGAACCGGAAGATAGATGCAAAAAAGGGGCTTGACAATCGTCGCGACATGCATTATAATGTTCTCAACTTCACAGAAACCGGGTAGAAAAGAGAAGTAAGCGCGATTGCGGTCATCCCAGAGAGCCGCCGGCAGTGTGAATGCGGCATGACGGATGCGCTGAATGGACTTTTCAGGGCCCTTCGGAACGCGCAAGTCAGTATGAAGGGACGGGAATGCGGGCCCGTTATCAATCCGCGCCGTATGTTGGTACGGACAGAGTGGATCGCAAGATCAATATGAGTGGCACCACGGAAAGCTATTCCGCCTCATATCCCAATCGGGATATGGGGTGTTTTTTTCGCCCCGAGCCAATGTGAAGAATACATTTTCAGGAGGTCAAACCCATGAAGAAGATCATCTGCACAATCGTCGCGCTGGCCCTGCTGCTGGGCATGGCGGCCATGGCCGAGGGAACGAGCTACAAGGTGGGCATCTGCAACTACGTGGACGACGCTTCGCTGAACCAGATCGTCGAGAACATCCAGGCGCGCCTCGAGGCCATCGGGCAGGAGAAGGGCGTGACCTTCGAGATCAATTACGACAACGGCAACGCCGACAATTCCGTGATCCAGCAGATCATCGCAAACTTCATCGCGGACCAGGTGGACCTGATGGTGGGCGTCGCCACCCCTGTGGCCATGCAGATGCAGGGCATGACCGAGGACAACGGCATCCCGGTGGTGTTCGCCGCCGTGTCCGACCCGCTGTCCGCGGAGCTGGTGGCTTCGCTGGAGGCGCCCGGCGCGAACATCACGGGCACCTCGGACTACCTGGACACCACCGCGGTGCTGAACCTGATCTTCGCCGCCAATCCCGAGGCCAAGACGGTGGGGCTGCTGTACGACGTGGGCCAGGACGCCTCGACCACGCCCATTGCCGAGGCGAAGGCCTTCCTGGACGAAAAGGGGATCGCCTACAAGGAGTATACCGGCACCAACGTCAGCGAGGTGCAGCTGGCGGCCCAGGCGGCCGTGGCCGACCAGGTGGACGCGCTGTTCACGCCCACCGACAACACCATCATGACCGCCGAGCTGTCCATCTATGAGGCGCTGGCCGAGGCGGGCATTCCCCACTATACCGGCGCGGATTCCTTCGCCCTGAACGGCGCGTTCCTGGGCTACGGCGTGGATTACGCCAACCTGGGCGTGGAGACCGCCAACATGATCGCCGCCATACTGGTGGACGGCGCGGACCCGGCGACCACCCCGGTCATGACCTTCGACAACGGCACCGCCACCGTCAACACCGAGACCTGCGCCGCGCTGGGACTGGATTTCGACGCCATCTCCCAGGCCTTCGGCCCCTATTGCACCAAGGTGCAGGGCATCGAGACGGCGGAGAATTTCTGAGGAAATGTTTGAGGAATGGGAGATACTGTTCTCCCGTTCCTCATTGAACTGAAACGACGGGAGAAGATAGCCCATGTCCTTACCAATGATCCTGGGCCTGGGGCAGACGGCGCTGGAGCTGTCGCTGTTCAACGCCCTCACGGTCCTGGCGCTGTTTCTGAGCTATTCGATGCTGAACGTCTGCGACCTGTCCACCGACGGCTGCTTCACGCTGGGCGCGGCGGTGGGCGCGGTGGTGGCCATCGCCGGGCACCCCTGGCTGTCCATCCCCGCGGCGATGGGCGCGGGCATGCTCTCCGGCCTCGTCACCGCCACGCTGCAAACCCGCATGGGGGTCAACAGCCTGCTGGCGGGCATCATCGTGAACACCGGCCTGTATTCCGTGAACATCTGGATCATGGGCGGCTCGTCGCTGCTGAACATGAACAAGACGTCCACGGTCTTTTCGATGCTGAAGGACGCGCTGAAGGACACCTTCCTGGGCGCGCAGTATTCCCTGATCATCGGCCTGATCGCCGTGGCGGCGGTGATCGTGTTCCTGTCCCTGTTCCTGCGCACGCGGCTGGGCCTTGCGATACGCGCCACCGGCGACAACCCGGACATGGTGCGCTCCTCGTCCATCAACCCGGTGTTTACCACCACCGTGGGCCTGTGCATATCCAACAGCTTCACGGCGCTGAGCGGGTGCCTGCTGGCCCAGAGCCAGAAGTCGGTGGACGTGAACATCGGCTCGGGCATGGTCACCGTGGCGCTGGCGTCGCTGCTGATCGGCGGCGTGTTCATGGGGCGCAGGAGCATCCCCCTTCGGGCGGTGGGCGCGGTGATCGGCGCGTTCGTGTTCCGGCTGGTGTACACCGTCGCGCTGCGCTTCAACCTTCCGGCGTTCATGCTGAAGCTGATCTCCTCCGTCATCGTGGTGATCGCCATATCCGGGCCCTACCTGAAGGGGCGGCTTCCGCTGATCAGGCGGCAGCTGGCGGCGAAATTCGGAAAGGCGGGGACGGAGCGATGAAACAGGTCAACGGCGACAGGACGATGCTGAAGCTGCTGAACGTCAGCAAGACCTTCCATCCCGGCACGCCGGACGCCCGGGTGGCCCTGGACGATCTGACGCTGCGGGTGCGCAAGGGGGAATTCATATCGATCATCGGCGCGAACGGCGCGGGCAAATCCACGCTGTTCAACGCCGTATGCGGCAGCTTTTATGTGGATAAGGGCTGCGTCGTGGTGGACGGCGAGGACGTGACCATGACGCCGGAGCACAGGCGCGCCAAGGTCATCGGCCGGCTGTTTCAGGACCCCATGCGCGGCAGCGCGCCGGGCATGAGCATCGAGGAAAACCTGGTGCTCGCTGCCGGCCAGGGGGGATGGCTGAGCACCGCCGGAAAAAAGGAAAAGCAGGCCTTCCGCGACCGCCTGGCGCTGCTGGACATGGGGCTCGAGGACCGAATGAAGCAGCCCGTGGGCCTGCTCTCCGGCGGCCAGCGCCAGGCGCTGACGCTGATGATGGCCACGCTGAGCATGCCGAAGCTGCTGCTGCTGGACGAGCACACCGCGGCCCTCGACCCCGGCACGGCGGAAAAGGTATTGGCCCTGACCACGAGGATCGTGGAGGAAAACAACCTGACCTGCCTGATGATTACCCACAACATGCAATCGGCCCTGGACCTCGGCAGCCGCACCATCATGATGGACGCGGGGCGCATCGTGTTGGACACCACCGGCGAGGAGCGGGCGTCGCTGACCGTGGCGGACCTGCTGGAGAGGTTCCGGGAGGCCAGCGGCAAGAAGCTGGACAACGACCGAATGCTGCTGGCATGAGACGACGGGAGGCCGGATTTATACGATCCGGCCTCCCGCCTTTTCACAAGGGCAATGGCGTCAATTTCATTCAATAGCGGCGCGGGGGAGGGGAGCGTCATAGCTCCCTCATGCGGTATTCCCTGTCCTCGTCGATCATGGATATCATGATATCCGCGAACCTCGGATCGAACTGGCTCCCTTTCCCATTCTCGATCTGTTCCCGGACCTTGCTCTGCGCCATCCCGCTGCGGTAGCTCCTGTTACTGGTCATCGCGTCGTAGGCGTCCGCGACGGCGGTTTCAGAAATTACAGCTCAATCAACCACTGCTCCAGTTTTTTCACATCCCCATTGAAGACACAGGCCTTCATGCCGACATATTGCGCCGCCTCGGCGTTGATCGGCGTATCGTCGACGAAGGCGGATTCGGACGGCAGGATTCCAAACTGCCGGCACGCCAGGCGAAATATCGCCGGGTCCGGCTTTACCAGGCCCACATCCGCGCTGATCAGCGTACCGTCGAAGAGCGCTATCCCCGGTATGTCTGCCTGAAACCGGTGAAAAGCCCTGCTGGTGTTGGAGAGCAGGAATAGGCGATGGCCGCGGTCCTTCAGGCGTTGAAGCAGGCCCTCCATGCCGGGAATCGGCAGTAGGGCGCGATTCTGGCGATGGATGAAGTCGCTCACGGCTTCGTGAAGTCGCCCGGGGATCCTGGCGCAGATCGCGCCGATCGCCGCTTCCTCTGAGATGGCGCCGCGGTCCCCCATGGCAAATTCAAGGGAACGGAATACCTCTCGCTGGAGGATCATCTGATCCCCGGGGGAGATCCCGTGGCGGGCGTAATAGCCTTCCGTGTCGAATCGCGCGATCACCCCGAACAGGTCGAAGATGATGTTTTTGATCATTTGTCCCTCCAAATCCGATCACCAGTGAGAGGTGACATTTCCAACATTTATTATAGCAAAAACGGGTGGCGCTATCAACCACAAAATCCTCCCTGCCTGCGCCCGTATAAAACTGGATGGACAAATGCCCTTAATTGTGCTATCATATTATTAAAATACTGGTAACTGTTCAGCCCTGTCGAAAAACAGCCTGCGGGCGATCGGGAGATCGCCCCTACAATGCCGCATTTCCCGTAGGGGCGATCTCCGATCGCCCGCAGGTCTGAACAGTTACAAATACTGATGCGTAGGGCGAACGGCCTGGGCCGTTTGTTGGCGCGGCGACGGGCTTCATGCCCCTTTGACGCCGGAAAGGAATGGTACTATGCATTTTATTAAGCTCATTATCATATTTGCTGTCGTTCATGCACTGGCATTCATCAATGGACCTGTTATGACGGGGGAGATGGAACCCGATCCCATTTCAGCAGCGGACATTGAACAGACGGAGGATTCCGTGATCCTCCCCATGGACGTCCTGAGGGTGACGGAGGCGGTCACGCCGGAGGGCATCAGCCACACCATGGAATATATCGAAAAGACGAGGAAGGGCGAGATGAAGAAGCGCGAGCCGCTGTCGGTTGTCGCGCGCGGAGACGGGACCTACTGCATCATCGACGGCAACCAGTCCTATTCCGCGCTGAAGCAGCTGGGCGCGAAGAACATACCGGTCATCGTGTTCAGCCGGCCATACCATAAGTCTGTGGAGACCTTTGAAGAGCTGATCGCCCTTCAAACGGCGGCGCAGGCGGAGTTCCACCAGTTCGTCACCTCGCTTGGCGAGGCGTATCAGGCGGAGGTATCGGAGCGCTCAGACCTGGGCGACGCCGAGGCGATTCATGCGAAGGCCAAGGAAAACCATGGCGGCGATTACGGGAAGGTCATCGACGTATTGTCGGCGGAGCTAAGGCTTCCGGCCGAGGCGCTGCAGAAGGCCGTCGCGGAACTGTTCAAAGAGGATTCCATACTGTGCGTGTACGGCGATGAGAAGGACGGCGGCTATACGGCTTACATCCGGCTCTCGAACGGTGCCGTGGCCGAGCTCCGGCTGAACGAGGCACGGTAGGATTTTGCATCAGAAAATGAAAAAAGGTGATGTCGGATATGACCAGCAACAACACAAGCGCCTCCACACCTTCCGATCGGAATGAAACCCAACAGACCATCGACGGCATGAACGTCGAGCAGTACCTTGAGCAGCTGCACGCGGATTTTGACCCCGTTAACAACATGCTGACGAACTATCAGTGCGCCGTGATGGAGGTGGAGACAAAGTTCAACATACTGAACAACCGACTGTCCATCCAGGGGGAGCACAACCCCATCGAGTCCGTCAAATCCAGGGTCAAATCGCTGGACAGCATCATCCTGAAACTGGAAAAGAACCATTGGCCGATCACGGTGGAATCGGTGGAGGAGCACCTGCAGGATGTGGCCGGCGTCCGGGTCGTCTGCGCCTTCGTGGACGACATCTACAGGATAGAGGAATGCTTCCTCGCGCAGGAGGACGTGACGCTGATCAAGCGCAAGGATTATATCAGCAATCCCAAGCCGAGCGGCTATCGAAGCCTGCACCTCATCGTCAAGACGCCGGTTTATACGGAAAACGGGAAGAAGGACATGTTCGTCGAGGTCCAGATGCGAACGATCGCAATGGATTTCTGGGCGAGCCTCGAGCATAAGCTCCGCTACAAGAAGAACCTCAACCCCCAGACCGCGGAAGAGCTGGCCAGGGAGCTGGAGGCCTGCGCGGAGGAGAGCGCAAGGCTGGATGAAAAAATGCTGAAAATCCGCAACCGCATCTCGGAGGACGCGGTTGCGGAAGAGGGAAAGGCCTGACGATTCAAAACGGCTTCATTACGCGCTTCCATGGGGCGGGACGGAGGGTTCCCGCCTCATTTTTTGACCAGCAGCGACTCGCCCGTCATCTCGGCGGGCTTCTCGAGGCCCATCATCTCCAGCAGCGTGGGGCTGATGTCGGCCAGGCCGCCGCCCTCCCTGAGGGTGTAGGCGGGGTCGTAATTCACCAGTATGAAGGGAACGGGATTGGTGGTGTGGGACGTCAGGGGCGCCCCGGTCGCCGGGTCCACCATCGTTTCGGCGTTGCCGTGGTCGGCGCAGATGAACAGCTGGCCGTCCACCGCCTCCACGGCGTCCACCACCCGTCCGATGCACCGATCGAGGCAGGCGACGGCCTCGATGGTGGCCGCCTCCACGCCGGTGTGGCCCACCATGTCCGAGTTGGCGAAGTTCGTGATGATCACGTCGTATTCGCCGGATTGGATCTTTTCGACCAGGGTGTCGCAGATCTCATTGGCGCTCATCTCCGGCGCGAGGTCATAGGTCGCCACCTGCTGGGAGGGGATCAGGAACCGATCCTCGCCCTCGTTGGGCGCCTCCACGCCGCCGTTGAAGAAGAAGGTGACGTGGGCGTACTTCTCCGTCTCCGCGATCCGGGCCTGCTTTAAGCCGTTGGCGGCGAGCCACTGGCCGAGGGTGTTGACGACGGTGACCTTGTCGAAGGCGACCGCCTTGTTGGGGATCGTCACGTCGTAGTCGGTAAAGCACACGTAGGTCACCTGCTTGCGGGGACCGCGGTCGAAGCCGTCGAAGTCGTCGCAGCAGAAGGTGCGGGTCAGCTCCCTGGCGCGGTCCGGGCGGAAGTTGAAGAAGACGATGGAATCCCCGTCGCCGACGGTGGCCACCGGCGCGCCGTCCTTCATCACCACCGTGGGGCGGATGAACTCGTCCGTCTCGCCCCTTGCGTAGGACTGGGTCACCGCCTCCCCGGCGGAGCCCGCCGTCTCGCCCTCGCCGAGGGTCAGCGCCCGATAGGCCAGCTGCACGCGGTCCCAGCGGTTGTCCCTGTCCATGCCGTAGTACCGGCCCCCGACCGTGGCGATCTCGCCGCAGCCGATCCGCGCCATCTCGTCCTCCAGCTGGCCTATGTAATCGATGCCGGATTCCGGGGGCGTGTCCCTGCCGTCCGTGAAGCAGTGGACGTAGACCCTGTCGAGGCCCTCGCGCCTGGCCAGCTCCAGCAGGGCGTAGAGATGGGCGTTGTGGCTGTGCACGCCGCCGTCGGAGACCAGGCCGAGGATGTGCAGGGCCGTTCCCCTTTCCTTCGCGTTGTCGATCGCTGCGAGCAGCGCCTCGTTTTCAAAGAAGCTGCCGTCCTCGATGGCCTTGGTGATCCGGACCAGGTCCTGGTATACGACGCGCCCGGCGCCGATGTTCAGGTGGCCCACCTCCGAGCTGCCCATCTGGCCCTCGGGAAGCCCCACGGCCAGGCCGCTGGCGTCGCCCTCGACGAAGGGGCACTCCTTCATCAAGCGGTCCAGCACCGGCGTGTCCGCCTGCGCGATGGCGTTGTGCTCCGTCTGGTCGCTCAGGCCGAAGCCGTCGAGGATCAGCAGGACGGTCGGTCGCTTGCCGCCGGACGCACGCTCCGCCCGGGCGGAGAGCGCCCCGGGCAGCCCGCCGGACGCGAGGGCAGCGCACACGAGCGCTGCCACTAAGACTGATAACGCCAATTTGAAGCTGGCTTTGTTTCTCATAGTGTCCCTTCCCTTCCTTTGTCTGATTATATGCGCGGCGCGACGGTTCATCCTACCTTCCCGCCTTTGTGCGCTGCTTCTCCTGATACAGCGCGTTGTCCGCCTGTTCGATCAGGGCCTCCAGGGTTTGCCCGGGAGCATGCCGCGAATAACCGATGCTCATGGCGAATCGGTAGGGCGGCTTGTGTTCGCGCCGGTAGTCGTCGAAGCGCCGGAGAATGGCCTGCTTGAAGCCCTCGGCGCCGGCGTCGTCTTCAAAGAAGCCCATGATCAGGAACTCGTCCCCGCCGTAGCGGACGAGTATGCCCTTGTGCCCGACCATTGAAGCGCTCAGCAGGCTTGCGGCGGTGACGAGGGCCTGGTCGCCCACCGGATGGCCGTAGGTGTCGTTGATCTGCTTGAACTTATCCAGGTCCATCATGAAGAGGTACAGCGGTTCGCCCGTCTTCACATACTCCGGGAAAACTCCGTCCAGCGTCTTTCGGTTGTTCAGGCCCGTGAGACCGTCCCGGATGATCTCCCTGTCCTGGTCGTTGATGTAGAGCAGCACCAGGGAGATGGCCGCGCAGGTCCACGAGCCGGGCATGCCTGTATAGAACAGGCTGACGATCGCGCCGATGATGGGAATGAAATAAAAGCTCAGCAGATTGAGCACGACACTCCTGGGCGGCGGCGTGACCCGACGGACCAGCCTGACGATCAGGTGAACCAGGGGGATGGCCAGCATGCCGTAAGCGCCGATGGTTTGCAGCCAGAACAGCGGGCCGTGGGCGTACACGTTTTCGGGGGAGACGGTGAATACCCAGCCCGTCCAGATGGAGACGACGTTGAGGACCTGGAAGAACAGCCCCGGCAGCATCACGACGGTTTGCAGCTTCCGCGTGATCTTATAGCCCAGGGTCTCCAGCACATAGAGATACCATATGCAGCCCAGTATGACCCCGCCGGCCAGGTACAGGGCGTTGATGACGCGGTTGGCCATGATCGCGCCGGGAAAGCGGCGACCCTCCACCAGCAGCCACAGGGCATCCAGCGCCAGCTGGATCATGACGCCGTAGACCAGGGTGCGAAACAGGACCCGGTTCATCTGCTGGTTGACGTTCGCCAGCGACTGATGGGCTATGGCGTAGAGCATGACCAGGCAGAGCAGATCGAGTTCGATGTGAATGGCTGTGATCATTTTATTCCAAACGCCCTTCTTGTGTTTTTACGTCATTTGCAGATGTGATAATCGCCGTCCGCGTCGATCCACAGCCGGCAATCCGCCGGCCTGGTCTTTTCCAGGCACAGCCTGACGTTTGGCATGTCGCTGTAATCGACGAAGCGCGTGGCGGCGGCCTCGTCCACGCCGGTCTTGATGCGCCTGGCGATCAGCCTCGAGCGCAGCAGCGCCTCGTCGGCGCCGATGGAGACGGTGTAGTCGGCATAGCCGGACAGCTCGCGCCAGCCGTCCTCATCCAACAGAAGATAATTGCCTTCCAGCAGCACGATGCCCCCGTCCACCCGGACGGCATCCTCCACGGGGTTATGGAGCATCCGATCGTATACCGGCCATCCGCAGGTCTCGCCGGCGGCGACCCTCTTAACGGCGGCCGTGAGCAGCTCCAGGTCGAAGGTCACGGGGGCGCCCTTGATATCCACCATGGGGATCTGTTTGCCGTCCCGCTCGGTGTAATGGCTCACCAGATACGCCTGCCGCCGGTGAAAGCCGTCCATGCCGATCACCTGGATGGCGCCCTGGGACAGGCTCTCGAGGAAGCTCAGCAGCGTGGATTTGCCGCTGCCCGGCGGCGCGGCCAGCATGACCAGGATCCGCCTGCCCTTCTCCTGCCTAAGCGCGCGGAGCGTCTGCAGCAGGGGGAGAAAGATCTCGTCCACGGCCCGCCGGGTGTACTGCGCCAGGACCTCGACGCCGTTGATCGTCACGGGAAATTCGATCATCTGTTCGGGCATTTGAAGAAGCCTCCTCCATTCGCTTTACAGCGCCTTTTACCATGCATCCATTCAGGGTGGTCCCTCATCGTGGGATGCCCATTCAGAAATACGCGCCAAGCGTTGTATGAGTAAAATTATAACTGTATGTAAACGTGAAGTCAAGGACTGCTCTTCAATCCTAAGGATTGAGACGAGTCACCGTAGACGCCGTAGCTGCAACGGAGTAACCAGCCAATTGCGCTTCAGGTATTTGGTGTCCGAGGCCGAAATCAGTGCCGATGCCAGCAGCCAGTGGCAACATACCTTCAGGGGAATGGATCGGTTCGACGCCGACGGCAGAGAGATCGTCTATACCGTAGAAGAGCGAAACGTGCCCAAGGGCTACAGCGCCAGTGTTGACGGCCTTGTGATCACCAACGTCCATGTGCCCGAACCCACTCCAAAACCGACTGAAGTCTCGAAATCGACGGAGACCCCGAAGCCGACAGAGCCCCCGAAGCCGACGGAGTCCCCGAAGCCGACGGAGCCCCCGAAGCCGGCAGAGACGCCGAAGCCGGCAGAGACGCCGAAGCCGACGGAGGCACCGAAACAGACTAAAGTCTAAAAGCCGACGAAGAAGCCGAATTCGATGGAGGCGCCGAAACCGACTGAAGTCTTGAAACCGACGAAGACGCCGAAACCGACTGAAATGCCGACCTCGACGCCTGTTCCGGGAATCGACATCGAGGGCGGCAAGGTTTGGAACGACGCGGGCAACCAGCACAGGACCAGGCCTTCCAGCATCGAGGTCGAGCTGCTGCGCGACGGCGTGGAGATCGACAGCCGCGTGGTCACCGCAGGCACGAACTGGAGCTTCACCTTCCAGCACCTGCCGGTGGACGACGGCTACGGCAACATCTACAACTACGAGATTCGCGAGGACGGCGTGAACGGTTACTTCTCCCGGATCGACGGTACGACGGTAACCAACAGCCTGATCGACGGCAGCACGCCGCTGTACGCCATGCTCGGCACCGGCGACACCGTTCCCGCCTGGGTATGGATCTGCGGCAGCTGCGGCCTGCTCGCGCTGGCCCTGGCCATCCTGCTGGGCAAGCGGAAGAGAAGAACCAACTGAACTAAATCTGTTACGTATTTTAAAAAAGTATTACGGAAAGCGCCAACATCTCCGTAGCGGCGACGATCATTCGCCATGTCGCTTGCGTCTGGCGGATTGCCGCGAGGTGAATCGAGTCTTTAGGACAGCTACGGTGTGTATCGCGTTGCACGGCAACACTGCAATTCATTAAATTGGAAAAATAGGATGGAAAATAATAACATATGTCAAAAAAATAAATAAATTTGTCCACAAAACTATAGCATTTCAAGGAAAGTTATGGTATAATAAAGCGTCATGGACTATTATTGCCTTGGGTAACTTACGTGTAACTCATCTGACATAACAAGAAGGGGAGGAAACGAGCATGAAAAAGACAAGTGGGAACAGGCATTCTCATGGCCTGCCATGGTTCGCGGTCAGGCGGGTCGTGGCACTGGTGTTGGCATTGCTCATGCTGGTGCCGGCAAACATCGTGAGTGTGTTTGCGGAAGGGGCGCAATCCGGCGGGAAGACGCCGGTGTGCGGCCTTGAGGCGCATGCGCACAGCGATGCCTGCTATGAGGAAAAACTGGCCTGCGGCGAAACGGAGCGGGATCCGGTGACGGAAACCCGGCGGGTGTACGTGGGCGATCTGAAGGCCCACACGCACACGAAGGCGTGCTACAGCCACGGGAAGCTGACCTGCGGCACAGTGGAAAACGCGTATTTCCACGAGCACAACAAGTATTGCTACGATGACAACGGCAAGCTGGTGTGCGGGCTGAAGGAGAAGCGGAACGACCACGAGCACACGGACAAGTGCTATGAGAAGGTCAAGGTGCTGACCTGTGACAAGAAGGAATCCGACGGTCACAAGCACAGCAAGGCGTGCTATGAGAAGCAGCTGACCTGCACCGAGGACCACAAGCACGGCAAGAAGTGCTATGAGAAGGTTCTGGTGTGCGGCAAGAAGGAAGGCGAAGGCGCGCACAAGCATGGCAAGAAGTGCTATGAGACCCGGCGCGGCGAGCTGACCTGCCAGAAGGGCGAGTATCGCATCGTCGACGGCCAGAAGCTGCGGGTGCAGACGCTGAAGAGCAGCAAGAAGGATTGGAGCACGGAACAGGTGGTCGTTGACGAGGGCCACAAGCATACCGAAGCGTGCTACGAGAAGACGCTGAGCTGCGGCAAGGAAGAACACGAGCACAGCGAAGCGTGTTATAAGGTGGACCAGAAGCCCGAGGCGAGCGGCGAGGCGGAAGACGAAGCGCATCCGGAGGAAAAGGCCCACGAAGAAGTGAAGGCTGAAACCGAGGAGCAGCCCGCGGAGGAAACCGAGGAGCAGCCTGAGGAGAAGACCGAGGAGCAGCCCGAGGAAACCACCGAGGAGCAGCCCGCGGAGGAGACCGAGGAGCAGCCTGCGGAGGAAACCGAGGAGCAGCCTGCGGAGGAAACCGAGGAGCAGCCAGCGGAAGAGACCGAAGAGCAGCCCGAGGAAACCACCGAGGAACAGCCTGCGGAGGAGACCGAGGAGCAGCCTGCGGAGGAAACCGAGGAGCAGCCCACGGAAGAGACCGAGGAGCAGCCCACGGAAGAGACCGAGGAGCAGCCCACGGAAGAGACCGAGGAGCAGCCCGCGGAGGAGACCGAGGAGCAGCCTGCGGAGGAAACCGAGGAGCAGCCTGCGGAGGAAACCGAGGAGCAGCCTGCGGAAGAGACCGAGGAGCAGCCCGCGGAGGAGACCGAGGAGCAGCCTGCGGAGGAAACCGAGGAGCAGCCTGCGGAGGAAACCGAG
>JAZOUD010000145.1:0-47378 GCA_045658005.1 Clostridia bacterium
GCCGATATAGAACACCGCCGCCAGCGCCAGCATCAGGGCGAAGTTCTTCACCAGCTGCATCAGGTAGCTGGTGTTGTGGTTCAGCATCGTGGCGAAGCTGGCCAGCAGCAGGAAGGGCAGGGACATCGCGCCGATCCAGGAAAGCCCCTCGGCCATCAGCGCGTAGTGGTTCGCCGTGTCCGGGTTGGCCTTGCTCGCCATGGTGGCCAGCACCACCGCCTGGGTGACCACCAGGCAGATCCAGCCGATGATCTGGAACGCCCTGTAGGAAAGCGGGCCCCGGTATTTGATGTCGTCGTGGGTCCCCCGCTCGTACAGTTTGACGCGGCGTCGCTTAACCTTGTCGGTCGTAGCCTGTTGTGTGTTCTCCATGGTGTTGCCTCCTTCGGGTGTGTGTGAAACGCGATTACGCTTCCTTTGGCGCGTCGTCCGCCGTCTCGCCTGGAACCGCGATGCCTTAGCGCTCGAACAACTGCTTTAAGTTGTTGAGGATCCTGGTCTCTTATGTGCGACCAGGGGTGAATGGACGGGGGCTTCGTCAGGCCTCGTCGTCATCCGACTTCATTTCGCCGTAGAAGTTGACGATGATCGAGGTGATCAGCGCGACCACGATGATGCCGTAGAGCCCGAGTATGACGGAGAGTATGCGTCCAATGGGCGTGACCGCGGAAAAATCGCCGAAGCCGATGGTGGTCACGATGGCGAAGCAGTACCACAGCGCATCGTTGAAGGTGGCGATGCCCTCTTCCAGATAGGGAAATACCAGCGAGAACGCAACGATCAGCAGCACAATGCCAAACAGGATCTCCGCCGCGTAGGTCTTGCGGACAATCTTTTTCAGCGTGGGCATGTCGATGCGGGCGAAGGCGATGGTGGCTACGTGGGCGACGCACTGCCAGGCGATGAAAAGGATCATGGAGATCATCTCCATCTGCCACATCAGTATGACGATCACCGCGATCAGCGCCACGTTGATCAGCGTGCTGCGGCGGGTGCGATCCCGCAGGATGGTCAGCACACGGCTGAAGATCAGGGACGCCTCGTAGAGCCACGCGACGATCCTGAAGTGGATGTCCTGGGTATAGGCGTCAATGGTCAGCACCGCGTTGTCGGCGCTCTGCCGGCTGAGCAGTATCAAGACGGCGCAGACCAGGAAGACGGCCGCGTAGACGGTGTGCCGAACGACGTCCAGGTGGTGCTTGCCGCGGGCGAGGTAGATACGGATGACCTGGGCCAGGGTCATGCCCAGGAACATCAGCGCCACCAGGCCCCATTTTCCGGAGGCGTTGCCCTTCTCGATGACGGTGTAGAAGTATTCGATGTAATAGCCGGCCAGTGCCAGCACCGCGAGGGACAGCAAGCCGTCCAGCGCGGTGAGCAGACCGGCGTTCTTCGGCGCTTTCTGCGTGCTCATGTAAACTTATCTCCTTATGTATTATTGCCGGAAGTCGTTTTTTTGGGCTTCTGTTGCTCTTCGGGGTGGTATTTCTGAAGGTAGGCGTCGACCTGCTTGCCATAGCCATGCTCCCGCATGCCCTTGAAGGTCAGCTGGCGGACGATGTCGTAGATCACCGCCATGAGCGGCACGCCGATCAGCATGCCCAGTATGCCCCAGAGCCCGCCGAAGAGCAGTATGCCGAACATGACCCAAAGCGCCGAAAGGCCGGTGGAATCGCCCAGGATCTTGGGGCCGATCACATTGCCGTCCAGCTGTTGCAATATGATGATGAAGATCAGGAACATCAGCGCGTGCATCGGGTTGTCCAGCAGCAGCAGCAGCGCGCAGGGAATCGCCCCGATGAAGGGCCCGAAGAAGGGGATGATGTTCGTCACGCCGACGATCACGGCGATCAGCAGCGGGTTCTTGAAGCCCATGACCAGGCAGCCCACGAAGCAGATCACGCCCACGATGGCGGAATCCACCAGCTTGCCCATGAAGAAGCCGTTGAACATCCTGTCGGCGAATTTGACCTCGTTCAGCACCCATTCGGCCCAGGAGGGCTTCAGCGCGCTGCGTACGATCATGGTGGCCTGCTCCGCCAGCTTCTTGCGCTTGGACAGGAAGTAGAGGGCCACGATCCCGCCGATCATCAGGTCCTTCAGGGCCCCGATCGCGTCGGTGACCTTCGAGGCCGAGCCCGCAAGGACGGGCTTCACCTTTTCGACGATGGTCCCTGCGGTGCTGAAGGTCGCCGAAAGGGCGTTGAACCAGCCGATGATGTCCGCAACGGTGTTATTGACGAAATCGGCCTGCTCCGGGTGACTGGAGGTGTACTGGCTCACCTGGGCCGAGAACTGTTCCTGCAGCAGCTTGACCTGTGCGGGAATCGACTTGGCGATTTCAACGATGCTGCTTACCACCTGAGGTACGATAAGTAGTATGACGCCCAGCACGATCAGTATGGCGATCACCAGGGCCAGCACGTTGGCAAGCCCCCTCGCCTTGCCGCCGAATAGTCGGTCCAGCCAATTGGCCAGGGGCGTGACCAGATAGGCGATGGCGCCGCCGAACACAAAGGGACGCAGTATCTTCAGCAGAAGGCTGGCCGCGCCGGGCTGGCCACTGCCATTGAACACCTTGTTGGCGAACAGTATGGCGAGGGCGGTGACGATCAGCGCGGTGAGGCCCCATTTGAAGTACTTTTCGTTCTCTTTGTTCTTCATTAGGTTTCCTCCTCTCTGAACCGGTATATAACCATTATAACATTTTTGCCCGGATATATAAAGCTGTTGTTCGGTGGATTATATATGGCAGACTGGGTTATTTACAAAACTTAACATAAAGCTGGGCTTATATATTGTTTTTCATATGATATAATCGGTTGGAAGGGAAAGCAGACATCCCGACAGTTTACCTATCCCCAGGTTTTGAGGATACAGAAAGGAGTTCGTTGACATGAACATTTTTCCCGTTGCGCTGGCGGAGGAAGCCGCCGATCTGACCAAGGCCCTTGATGGGCTGACCAAGGAAGAGGCCGCAGGCGTCGGCGCCGTCATGGGCGTCACCGTCGGCCTGCTGATTGCGTTTCTCATCGTCTGGTACGTCTTCCAGGCCATCGCCGACTGGAAGATCTTCTCCAAGGCCGGCGAGCCCGGATGGAAGTCCCTGATCCCGATCTACAACGTCTTTATCGAGTACGACATCTCCTGGAACGGCATGATGGGCCTGGTTTACTGCGTGGCTGTGTTTTGCGCCAACGTGCTGAGCTCGCTTGAACCCATGGAGAACTGGAAGATGATCCTCGCCATCATGCTGCTCGTCGTCGCGCTGATCCTGCACATCATGCAGTCCCTGAAGCTGGCCAGGGCCTTTGGCAAGGGCACGGGCTTCGGCATCTGCCTGATCCTGTTTGGGCCCATCGCGCGCCTTGTGCTGGGCTTTGGCAGCGCCCGCTACATCGGCAAGGAGTAAACACCGCACACAGAAGACGCAGCTGGCGCGAAGCGCCAACGGCCGAGACAAAAACATCAAATCGAACCCGCGGGGCGCAATGCTTCGCGGGTTCGATTTGCTTCGTCTGCCGGCATCGCAGGCATCGAAGGTCCATCGGTGATCCACCCGGGAGATTGGATCGTTCGAAAGTCTCTCATTCCGGGCGGTTGACCAAAGAGAGAATCTTCCCGATGCTGTCATGGAAGACGAGATCGGCTTCGCCGTCCATAAGCGTTTTGCTCTTGTTGATGATGACCAGGCGCCCGCCGTTGAACTGTCGCGCAAGCCCTGCCGCGGAGCCGACCTGGAGGGAGGTCCCCCCGATGATCAGCAGATCCGCATTATTGATCAGCTTCCGCGCGTTGTCATGGGCCTCCTTTGGCAGGAACTCCCCGTACAGTGTCACATCCGGGCGAACCATACCGCCGCACTTCGGGCAGCGGGGCTTGCCGGTGCTGTCGAATATGAAATCCACGCCGTAGGCGGCATTGCAGACGGTGCAGTGGTTGCGCCATGTGGTGCCGTGGATCTCCTGCACGTTGATGCTGCCCGCCTTCTGGTGCAGGCCGTCGATGTTCTGAGTGACGATGCCCGCAAGTCTTCCGTCCCTTTCCCATTGGGCGAGTATGCGGTGCGCCGCGTTCGGCTGCACCGATCTGGCGTCCAGGTGGCTGCGATAGTAGTCGAAAAACACGTCCGGCTCGTTCCGCAGGCATTCACAGGACAACAGGTATTCCGGCTGATAGCGTGCAAATCGCTTCTCCGTTTTGTGGTAGAGCCCATCCCGGCTGCGAAAGTCCGGGATCCCGCTTTCCGTGGATACGCCGGCGCCACCCAGGAAGACGGCGCGGGCGGCATTGCCCAGCATGACGCGAAAGGCGGACAGCTTTTCCTCTTCCGTCATGCGATTGAATGGATGCTTCATGGCGTTATCTCCCTCAGCGCTTATTGATTTTATGATCCATGCAGCTGGCAGACCGGGAACGGGGGTTCCCGTTTAATAATCGATCTATGGAAGTAGTATAGCACAGGCAAGCCGCCGATTTCAATCCTGAAATCTGTCCGGAACCAAAGAAGGACTGTTTTGAGCCTTGTGAAAGCTATGCCGGTATCCTCTTTTTCATCAACCGCATGCTTTGCGGTGATATCGTGAAATTTTTGCGCATTTACCGGTGCAAAAAGCGATACAATCGCCGGATGATGTGATATAATGGTACCATGAAGATGGGCTTTACGCTTGGTTGGCCTTGCGGCATGGCGATACCGGGCAGTCATGGCGAATGATTGAGAAGCCCGGGACATATGTGCATAAATAATGAAACGCATGGTTTTGAATGGGGAGAAGCGATGGATGTGAAGCTTTTCAGGCAGGCTGTGATGAAGCTTCTCGGCGGCTTTGTCCTGCTGGGACTTATGCTGTTTTTGCCTGCGGGGACGATCGACTGGTGGCAGGGCTGGCTGCTGATGGGCATACTGTTCATACCCATGTCCGTGGCCGGGCTGGTGATGCTGGTCAGGTCGCCGGAGCTGCTGAAGAAGCGGTTGAACGCGCGGGAAAAGCAGGAAGCGCAGCGATGGGTGGTCCTGCTCAGCGGTGTGCTGTTCCTCGGGGCCTTTGTCATCGCGGGACTGAATCATCGCTTCCGCTGGATCGTGCTGCCGGATTGGGTCAGCTGGGCCTTTGCGGGCGTGTTCCTGCTGGGCTATGTGCTTTACGCCGAGGTGCTTCGCGAGAACGTATGGCTGTCCCGGACGGTGGAGGTGCAGGCGGGCCAGCGCGTGGTGGATACGGGCCTCTACGGGGTGGTGCGGCATCCGATGTACATGAGTACGCTGGTGCTGTTCCTGTCCATGCCCCTGGTGCTGGGCTCGGTCCTGTCATTGATCGTTATGCTGGGCTATATCCCGATCATCGCTCTGCGCATCAAAAATGAAGAGCAGGTTTTGGAGAAGGGCCTTGCGGGGTACGGGGAATACAGGAAGAATGTACGGTGGAAGGTCATACCGCTTGTATGGTAAAGGGAAAACAATTATGAAGACGCATTCCGTTGACTACAGCGCTCAGGCGCGGACAAATCCGGTTTTCATGACGGCGAAGACGGCCGTGTGCCTGATGGCACAGGCGGGCATCCCCGACGCAGAGGACATCGTTCGTCGCCTGGGGCTGGGCAGCGCCTCGGAGCTTTCCGGCATGACGGATGCCGGAACGATACTCGGCAACGAGCTGGTGGTGGAGGCCAAATATCGCGCGATGTGCCGGCTGATCGAGGCATCCGGCTATCGGATCAACGTGGATCTGCCCTGCGGCTACACGCCCAAGGCGCTGCACCTGACCGATAAGGGGCTTCGGTTCATCGGTCTGGACCTGCCCATCGTGGCGGGCGAAGCGGGGCCGATCCTCAGCGCCCTTGCAGCGCATCCCGAGCGGATGCGCTTTGAGGGCGTGGACGCCACCAACCTCGATACCCTCGAGGCGGCGCTCAGGGAGGTGTGGGAACCGATCTGCCTGACCACCGAGGGCATGATGATGTACTTTACCGAGAGCGAGGTATCCACCGTCATCGCCAACGTCCGATGCCTGCTGGAGACCCACGGGGGCTGCTGGATCACGCCCGATCCGGAATACATACTGCAATTTGCGCTGACCTTCCGCGCCGTGCTGGGTGAAGACGCGCTTCAAAAGCTGATGGCCTCCAGGGACGCCGCCGCGGGACAGTCCGACGCGGGCAGCCTGACCAACGCTTTCATCGTGAACCCCATGGACATAGAGGCTTCCGTCGAACGGGTGACAGCGCTCCTGGCGACCCATGGATTGAAGGCGCGGCGCGTCAACCTGGCTGAGCACATGCCGAAGCTGACGGCCTATCGCGCGCTGACGGCCGCGCAGATCGAGGCGTTCAGGACCGCGATGGGCAAGTGCCATTACTGGGTGATCACGCCGGACGAGCGCTGGAAGCGCTGCGACGCGCCCAGTGAGAGCAGCCCCTTTTCGCTGTCCTGCGACATCGTAAACGGCGCCTTCCGGGTGAGTCTTCAGGGCAGAATGGACACCATCACTGCGCCTGAGCTGTTGAAGGCGTGGGAGGCGAAGAAGGGCGCAAAAGCCATTGATTCGGTGGAGATCGACTGCTCCCGGCTTCAATACATCTCCTCCGCGGGCCTGCGCGTGCTGCTGATCATGCACAAGGCCTGCCGGGGCGGTGTAAAGCTGCGCGGGGCGAACGCGCTTGTCAGGGAGATCCTGGAGCAGACCGGCTTTGACGCCATTTTCCGTGGCTGACCGTCCCCTCGACGGGCGGCGGAATTGGGGGATATCCGATGAAAAAGATCTTATTGGGCCTATTTATGGCGGGACTTGCGCTGATGGGTGTCGGCGCTGCCGCGGAGGCAAACCTGACGCTGCTGGTCTATATGTGCGGCGCCAACCTGCAGGAAGCCGGCTGCTATGACATCTATGAAATGGGCATGGCCGAGACCGGCGATGAAGTCAATATCTTGGTGCTCGCCGGCGGCGCTTCAGAATGGGCGTTCGATGAAATCGCGGGCAATACGCGCAACCTCATCACCATTCGAAACGGTGAATTCGAGTCCATAACGGACTGGGGCTGGGCTTCTATGGGCAGCGGGGAGAGCCTGCTGGAGTTCCTGGAATACGGCCTTTCCGAATATCCTGCCGACAGGACGGCGGTCATACTGTGGGATCATGGCGCGGGCTCCGAAGCCGGCATCTGCTTTGACGATACGACGCAGGAGCAGGACGGGCTCTCGCTCGTTGAGATCAACGATGTGCTCTATGACCTGAACGAGCGGCTGAACGGCTTTCACATCGACCTGTTCGGATGCGACGCCTGTATGATGGCCACCTATGAGATGGCCGCCATGCTGTCCTACTACGACATCGACTATTTTGTGGCCAGCGAGGAGCTGGAGCCCGGCCTCGGATGGAGCTATACGCCCTGGCTGAAGGCGGTCAGTAAAGACCCCGGCATGACGACGGAGGCGCTGTGCGAGCGGATCGTCGACAGCTACATGGAGGCCGGTCAGGAAGCGGCGCCGGACAGCTACCTGACATTGAGCGCGATCGACTTGGGGAAAATGGAGGGGCTGCAGAGCGCCATGGAGGATCTCGGCGCGGTGCTGCTCAACGAAATGGCGCAGGGCAACGCCGCGGATGTCCGCCGGGGGCGCAGCCGGATGTATACCTTCGGCGCCTATGCCGACGGCAGCTGGGACATGGTGGATCTGGGCGCCATGCTGGATGCCTATGCCCAATTTGCCCCTGACGGCGCCGCACAGGCGCGCAAGGCAATGGGACAGGCGGTGCGGATCAACAGGCAGTCGGACAATCTTGACCCCTGCTGCGGGTTGTCGGTGCTGATTCCCCAGGACACGAAGGACGAGTTTGAGAGCTATATCGAAGGCTTGGACCTCTCCTTCTACATGCCCAACTGGATGGGCTTCGTCAAGGCCTATGCGGGCCAGCTGGTGGGCGGGAGTCACAGCTTCGCGCAAACCACGCCCCAGGCCGTCACCGGTTCCGGGTTCTTCTCTCAGATTTCGGCTATGATTGGGGAATCCACGAATGAGATGAGCTGGGATGAGGCGACCCAGACCTATGAGGAAGCGTCCCAGCCGACCGACGTCGTTGCCACAACCGAATACGATTATGCGTTCTCCGCCAGCATTGCGCCGGAAGATCTGCAATACCTGGACCATGTCGAGGGCATGCTGATGATGGACATCAGCGACGAAGAGATGTTCGGGTATGTCGATTTGGGCCTGATGCAAAACAACGTGGTCGACTGGAACAGCGGCGAGGTCTACAGCCTGTTTGACGGTACCTGGCCCATCTTCGGCGATCAGCTGGTGCCGCTTTACGATCAATTGAAAAACGAGTACGGCAGGCGAAGCCTCATCCCGGTCAGGCTGAACGGAGAATACACCTATCTGGTGGTGGAATTCAAAGCAGGGGAGGCGGAAGGGCGCATCCTGGGCGCAAACGCAGGCTATGACGCAAACGGCCTGCCGATACGGAACACGACTGAATTGAACGAGGGAGACAGCATCATTCCCGTCTACACGATGTTCGTCGATTCCGGGGATGATGGCGAGCTGCAGGAGATGGAGTTCGACGGTGACGAGATCCTGTGGGAGGACGGGATGACAGTGACCTACGAGGATCTGGGCGAGGATGACGACAAGCTGGAGATGATGTTTTGCTTCGTGCTGAACGACGTGTTTGGAGAATACGATATGACTGAAGCCATACCGTTTGAGGTGTAGGCGATCCTTCAGGGCCCCGGACGTGAACGGGAACAGGGTGGCGTCCTGGGCGCTGCCTGGTGGCGGTGGCCAGGGCCCCGGACGTGAACGGGAACAGGGGGAACCTTTACCAAAGGACAGTTTACACAGAGGAGCGGATGCTGTATAATGGGTTTCAGTTCCATAAGAGAACAATACAGAAAGTGAGGTTAACCCCTATGAAGAAGCTCTTTTGTGTTTTGATGGTCCTGTGTCTGGTTGTAACCGCTGCCGCGGCGCTTGCTGAAGCGGCGCCTGCCCTGAACTGGGAGGATTTCTCGCCCATCCTCGAGGCCAGCGGCGTTTCCGGAGAGTTCTACACCTTTGATGAGGTGGCCGTAAAGATCTGGCTGCCGGAGGGCATGTATCCGGTCGAGCTCACCGAGGAGGACCGGGAGAACGGCTTTATCGGTTACTTCATGCCCGAGGATGAATCCGGCGCAGTGTCTGTCGTCTACGTCGATGTCAGCGGCATGTCGCTGGAGGAATACGGCGAGTACCTGGCCTCCGAGGCCGGCGCTACCGAGATCGAAGTGGGCACCGTGAACGGCTTCCCCTGCGTTTCCTATACGCTTCCCGAGCAGGACAGCGTGAGCGTCACCTTTACCACGGAGGCCGGTTACGCGCTGGAGGTCACCTGCACGCCCCTGTCCGTGGAGAATGCCGATATGCTTTGGGGTGCGGTCATCTCTTCGATTCAGGCAGCGTAATTGCATAGGAGAGTGTTCACAAGTGGCATCGCGTGTATACGCGATGCCACTTGTGGTTCCTCCGATTCTATATTTACTCATATTAGGTCTGGACGTGTTTTCTTTATTGTGGTAGAATAACATTATTATTCAAGCGGTAACCATGGTTCGGAATACACTGTGCGCCGCATTCGCGTGATCGAGCTTATTCTGAGTGGGGATTGGACCAATGAAGAGATGGTTTGTTATCTATATGACGATGCTGTTGCTGCTGGGGACTTCGGCCCTTGCTGAAATCACATCGGTCGAACAACTGAATCATGATGGCATGAAGGTGGGAACCGAGCTGGGCTGTGCGGCGGAGCTGACCATCCGTCAGGAGCTGCCCGAGGCAAAGCTTGAACAGTACAACGACAAGAACCTGGGCTATGCCGACGTGGCCAACGGCAGGCTGGACGCTTTCATCTTTGAACGCACGCAGATGCAAAAGGCCATCAAGGCCGGCGTAAGCGGCGTCCGACTGCTGGACGAGAACTTGGGCGACGTGGTCAAGGTGTCTGTGGGCGTCTCTCCGGTGTCCGGCATCCCTGATCTGAAGGGTAAGATCAATCAATTCATCGACGAGCTTCGCGCCGACGGCACGCTGGATGAAATGTATGCGCGCTGGGTCATCGACGAAAATGAGCAGATGCCACATATCGACCTGCCTGAAAAGCCTGCGCTGCACCTGACCGTCGGAACCAGCGGCATCGTGTCGCCATACAGCTATTACGTCGGCACAACGCTCAACGGGTATGACATCGAGTTGGCGTATCGGCTGGCCGCATGGCTCAACGCCGACCTGGAATTCAAGGTGTACGACTACGGCGCCATCGTGCCGGCGGCGCTCAGCGGCGACGTGGACTGCATCATCGCAAACCTGAATGTTACGCCGGAACGGGCCGAGGCGCTGCCCTTCTCCGATACGCTGTATGAGGTGGGACTGGGCGTGATGGTGTGCAGCGAGACGCCCCCGCAATCCCCGGCGGCAACCTATGGGCGCGTCGGCGTCCAGACGGGTTCTTCCTTTGACGCCGTCGTCAGTGAGAAAATGCCGGACGCGGAGGTAGTTTATTTCAATACCAAGGCGGACATGGTCGCCGCGCTGAACGGGAACAAGATCGACACCTTTGTGGTGGACGAGCCGGTGGCGAAGCTCCTGATGCGGGAGGATGATCGCCTGACCTGCCTTCCGGATTACCTGGAAACCTTTTCCTTCGCCCTCGTATTTCCGAACAGCGAGGCGGGGGAGGCGCTGAGGGATCAGTTTAACGGCTTTATTGAAACGCTTCGCGCTGACGGGACGCTCGACGCGCTGGAGGAGAAATGGTTCGCAGAGGACGAGGACGCCAAGACCATGCCGGATATCGCCGCTTTGAGCGCTGAAAACGGTACCCTGCGGGTGGCTACGGAAGCAGGCTACGCGCCCTTTGAATACGTGCGCGACGGCAAAGTGGTGGGCTATGACATGGAGCTTGCCGCGCGCTTCTGCGAGGCGTTCGGCTACGGCCTTGAAATCGTGGATATGAACTTTGATGGCATACTGTCCTCGGTGCAGGCGGGAAAGTGCGACTTTGCGGCGGCGGCCATTACCGTCACGCCGGAGCGGGCGCAGACCGTTCTGTTTTCCGAACCCTACTTCTCCGGGGGCACGGTGCTGATGGTATTGAAGCAGTCCGATGAAAACACCTCTGTCCCCGCTGATTTCAACGGAAAGCGCGGGGGCGTGATCACGGGGTCGTTCCACGATACCGTGATTCGGGAGGCGCTGCCGGATTCCGGCATCAGCGAGTTCAACAGCTACACCGACATGGTGGCGGCGCTGAAGGCCAACAGGATCGACTATTTCCTGGCCAGCACGGAGGTCGCGGATTCCCTGACGGCGGCGGACAGCGCCGTCGCGGCGCTGAAGCAACCCGTGAAGGTGCTTGATATCGGCGCGATGTTCGCAAAGGACGCCCACGGGGACGCGCTCAGGGCGCAGATGGACGCGTTCATCGAAAAGCTGAGCGCAGACGGAACGCTGAAGGCAATCTACGACTTCTGGAGCCGGCAGGAAAACGCCTCCACCCCGGTGGACATGAGCGGCCTGACGGGAGAGAACGGGACGCTTCGCTTTGCCACCAGCGGCACCAAGGTGCCCATATCCTTCGTGGCCGACGGCGCAATCGCCGGAACCGACCCGGACATCGCCGTTCGATTCTGCCGGGAATACGGCTATGGCATCGAAGTCAACATTGTGGACACCTCGGGGATCATTCCGGGCATCGTCACGGGCATGTACGATTTCGCCCTGTCGGACATGGTCATCACCGACGAGCGGAAGGAGAGCGTGGGCTTTTCAATACCCTACCATGGCACGGAGCTGCTCCTGATGGCGCGGGCCGCGGATCTGGCGGCGCCGGGGGCCGGACAGGGCGGGAAAAGCGGATTCATGCAGTCGCTGGGCGACAGCTTCAACAAGACCTTCCTGCGGGAGGAGCGCTGGCGGCTGTTCCTGACCGGCGTGATGAACACGCTGATCATCACCGTGCTGTCCATACTCCTTGGCACCGCGCTGGGCTTTGCGGTCTATATGCTGTGCCGCAACGGCAATCCCCTGGCTAACGGGATCACCCGCTTCTGCACGTGGCTGGTGCAGGGCATGCCGATGGTGGTGCTGCTGATGATACTCTATTACATCATCTTCGGCTCGGTCTCCATAAGCGGCATCGCCGTGGCGATCATCGGCTTTGCGTTCACCTTCGGCTCCGGGGTCTATGGCTTGCTCAGGATGGGCGTCGGCGCGGTGGACGTCGGCCAGTACGAGGCCGCCTATGCGCTTGGCTATTCCAATCGAAGGACCTTCTACAGGATCATATTGCCCCAGGCCACGCCCCATATCCTTCCCGCCTACAAGGGCGAGATCGTTGGCCTGATCAAGGCCACATCGATCGTGGGCTACATTGCCGTGCAGGACCTGACCAAGATGGGCGACATCGTGCGCAGCCGAACCTATGAGGCCTTTTTCCCGCTGATCGCGGTGACGGTCATCTATTTCGTGCTGGAAGGCCTGATCGGCTTGTTTGTAAGCCGCATCAGCGTCTGCTTCAACCCGAAGCGGCGCAGGGCGGATGAGATCCTGAAGGGGATCAGGACAGACAGTCAAAAATGAATTGTATATCAGTGTGCGGGAGGTTCGGCGCTGTCCGGGCCTCCCGCTTTATGCTGCCTGAGCTGGTATACGCTGGGCAGCATGCCGGTTTCCCGGACGAAGGCGCGGCGGAAGGTGCGGATATTCTCATAGCCGCAGCTGTAGCAGATGGAGGTGAGCGTCAAGCGGGGATCGCGCATCAGCATCTTCGCCCGGTCGATGCGAATGGCGTTGATGAAGCGCCGGAAGTTCACGTGAAACCGCTGGGAAAACAGGTGGGATAGGTGGGACTGGCTGATGCCCAGTCCCCGGGCGGCGCTTTCGAGGGTGATATCCTCGCAGGCGTGGTCGAAGATATATTTGAAGACGCGATAGGTCAAGCCCTGCTCGCCGCAGCTTTCGCTGGGCTTGAAGCACATCCGGCTGAGCACGTTGGCGATCAGCAGGTGCAGGTAGGCCAGGCGGGAGGGGGAGGCGTCGCCCTCCGGGTCGTGGACCAGCCTGTCGATGGCATAGCGCGCGTCGGCGTTGACGCGCTCCCCCCGCAAGACCGGCGATTCGGGCAGTGTGCTCAGAAAGGCCTTTGTGAACTGGGGGAAGGTGTCGGTGAGGAAGAAGGCGGCGAGGCCGGAGGCGTCCGGACTTAGGCGCTCAAAGCTGTGGGGAATCAGCGGAAAGGCGATGGCGATATCCCCGGGGCGCAGTGCATATTCCTGTCCGTCGATCTGCATGGCGACCTCACCCTTCAGCACGCAGGCCAGCTCCACGATCTCATGGACGTGCAGCGGAAAGGGATAGCGGGTCATGCCGCCGATGAATAAATTTTCATCTCTCGTTTCATAAAACAGTTTCATATGGCGCACCTCATGAAAGGCCGATTATGTCCCATGGGTTATTATATATCAAATCTTGTCGTTTGGAAACTCAATTTTTTCATAGGATATTTTTGTCCCTTATTTATGCCTGTAATTGACTTGTGTGTTAAGTATCGTACTGATATCATATTAATGAATGGTTACCTGTAGAATCCGGCTATGGCGGAATGGGGCGCTATCGAAAGCTGTCATTTGCGCCGTGAATACCGATTGGGAGGTGCCCAAATGCATATCGATCCCAAGAAGGCCCGTTCCTATAAGGAATTCCTGTATATTCTTCCGTTCATACTGCTCGTGCTCGTGTTCTCCTATTTCCCGCTGTATGGATGGATATATGCCTTCCACGATTACCAGCCGCCAAAGCCGATCACCGCGGAGACCTTCGTGGGGCTCAAGTGGTTCCACTATATCGTGTCCAACCCCGTGCGCACGGCGGACGTGCTGCGGGTATTGCGCAACACCTTCGCCATGAGCGGCATATCGCTGCTGTTCTCCTGGTTCCCGATGATCTTCGCGGTGTTTCTCAATGAGATCAAGTGCCGCCCTTATCAAAAGTTCGTGCAGACGGTGACCACGCTGCCCAACTTCATCAGCTGGGTGCTGGTATTTTCCATCGCGTTCAACGTGTTCGGCTCCAACGGCGCGGTGAACTCGGTGCTCATGGATTTAAAGCTGATCGAAAAGCCCATATCGTTTCTGAAGTCCAAGGATCACCTGTGGTTCAAGATGTGGCTTTGGCTGACGTGGAAAAACGCCGGCTGGGCGGCGATCATGTACCTGGCGGCCATCACCGGCATCGACGAGCAGATGCTCGAGGCGGCCCGGGTGGACGGCGCGACCCGGATGCAGATCATTGGGCACATCATCATCCCCAGCATACTGCCCACCTACTTCGTCATCGTCATGCTGAACATCGCCAGCTTCCTGAACAATGGCATGGAGCAGTACTACGTGTTCCAGAACGACTTCAACAGGAAATACATCGAGGTCCTGGACCTGTATGTCTACAACTACGCCCGCAGCAGCATCAAGAATTATCCGCTGTCCACGGCCATCAGCATGCTCAAGAGCATCGTCAGCGTGGCCCTGCTCGCTGTGACCAACACGGTTTCCAGGCTGATTCGCGGCGACGGGTTCATCTGAGGCCGACCCGGAAAACGTACCGTTTTCCTGATCGGGCAAAACGGCCGGCCTGAAAGGCGATTGGGTTTAGTAATTGGGCAGACTTTTGGAGGGACAGACCATGAGCAAGCACAACCCCAACGGCGTGCAGCTGGACAAGAGCTTCACGGACCGGGTGATCAGCGTGATCACCTATGTGGTCTACGCGATCTTCGCCTTTGTGTGCATCTATCCGTTCTACTATATCTTTATCAACTCCATCAGCGCCAACAACCTGTCCGAGCGCGGCAAGGTGATCCTCTATCCCATGGGGATCCACTTCCAGAACTACATCAACGTGACCAAGATCCCGGGCCTGCTGGACGCTGCGAAGATCTCCGTGCTCAGGACCGTGATCGGCACGGCGCTGACGGTGATCGTGGCCGGCTTCCTGGGCTACATGTTCACCCGAGAGACGCTCTGGAAGCGCAAGTTCTGGTACCGCTTCGTGGTGGTAACGATGTACTTCAACGCCGGCATCATTCCCTGGTACCTGACCATGGACAAGCTGGGCATGACCAACAACTTCTGGGGCTACATCTTCCCCACGATCATTCAGCCGTTCTATATCATACTGTG
The DNA here is from genome assembly GCA_045658005.1 of Clostridia bacterium. Classification (GTDB taxonomy): domain Bacteria; phylum Bacillota; class Clostridia; order Christensenellales; family Aristaeellaceae; genus UBA2862. Next base: position 15,211 of record JAZOUD010000145.1, read on the forward strand.
CAAGACCTTCTGCGAATCGGTGCCCAGGGAGCTCCAGGACGCGGGCGAGATCGACGGCGCGGGCACGCTGAGGATATTCTTCAGCATCATGCTGCCGGTCATCAAGCCGATCCTCGCCACCATCGCCATATTCGCGGCGGTGAACCAGTGGAACGCCTTCCAGGACACGCTGCTGCTGATGACCAACACCGACAAGCTGAACACGCTGCAATACGTGCTGTTCCAGTACATCAACCAGGCGAACAGCCTGAAGGCGCTGATCAGCAGCACCACCTCTTCCAGCAATCTGGCGGCCACGCTGGCCCGCGCCGCCACCGCGACCTCCGTGCGCATGACCGTCACCGTGGTGGTGGTCCTGCCCGTAATGCTGGTCTATCCGTTCTTCCAGCGCTTCTTTACCAAGGGCATCATGATCGGCGCGGTGAAGGGGTAATCCGGATATACAGGCTTCGGCCTTGTATCATACAATCAAAGGAGGGTTATTATGAAACGGTTTATGTCTGTCCTGCTGGTGCTGGCCATGGTGCTTTCCATGGGTCTGTTCAGCGCGGTGGCCGAGGAAGCGCCGCTGGTCATCGACGTCTACGACGCGGCGGCCAACTACAACGGCATCCAGTCCGGCTGGTTTGCCAAGGTTATCAAGGACCGCTTCAACATCGAACTGAACATCATTGCGCCCCAGGTCGTGGGCAACGAGGTGTTCGCTACCCGCGCCCAGACGGGCAACCTGGGCGACCTGATCGTCGTGGACAAGAAGGACTTCTCCGACCTGCTGGACGCGGGCCTGGTGCGCGATATCAGCGACAAGCTGCCCGAGTGTGAGAACATCATGCAGTTCAAGGAGCAGATCGACGTCTACAACAAGGGCCTGACCGGCGAAGAGGGCGTGTATTACGGCATCCCCTCCGAGATGTCCGACACTTCCCCCACGTCCATCACCGACGACGTGATCTATTCCTCCCCGATGCTCCGCTGGGATCTCTACACCGAGGTAGGCAGGCCGAAGCTGGAGACGCTGGACGACCTGCTGGACTGCCTGGCCAAGATCCACGAGGTCCATCCCACCAACGAGGACGGCGACCCCGCCTATCCCTTCACGCTGTGGCGCGACTGGGACGGCAACGACAACATGATCGGCATCGCGAACGTCGTGCAGCTGACCACCTGGTACGGCGAGAAGCTGAAGCAGAGCGCGATCCTGAAGCCCGACAACACCTTCACCACGGTCTATGACCGCGACGCCGCCTACTACAAGATCACCAAGTTCCTGAACAAGGCCTATCAGATGGGCCTGGTCGATCCCGAGTCCGGCGAACAGCCCTGGGACGACGTGGCCAACAAGCTGTCCACCGGCCGCGCTGACCTAATGTGGTACAGCTGGCAGACCGGCTTCTGGAACAGCGTGGATCGCCTGAACGCCGGCACCGGCTTCATCTTCATCCCCGTGGGCGACATGTATTTCTACGCCGACGCGGACCGCTACTACGGCTCCGACCGCATGTTCGGCATCGGTTCCCAGGTGGAGGGCGAGAAGTACGACCGCCTCATGGAGTTCCTGAACTGGTATGCCAGTGCCGAAGGCGCCACCTTCCAGCACTGCGGCATCGAGGGACTGAACTACATCGTCGGCGACGACGGCAAGTTCGTGCCCTACAAGGACAATGCCCTGATGGACAACCTGCCCGTACCCGAAGAGTACGGCGAGGGCGGCTACAACGACGGCAACAATCAGATCAACCAGTGGATCGTCGCTTCCTACTGCGTCAATCCCATCACCGGCGAGCGCTTCGCCCAGAAGTTCTGGCAGTCCTACAAGGACATGACCATGACCGACATGAAACGAGAGTGGCAGGAGACCTTCGACGCCGAGGATTCCGTGGATTACATGAAGAAGAACGGCCAGCTGCTGGCCAGCCCCAGCGTTGACTTCACCCCCAAGGCCGACGACAACGACATCGCCGCCCTGCGCGTGGACGTGAACACCCAGCTGTGCTCCTACACCTGGAACCTGATCTTCTGCGAGACCGACGACGAGTTCGAGGCCATGTGGGACGAGATGACCGAGCAGCTCAACGGCTTCGGCTATGAGCAGCTGTACGCCTTCGACTGCGAGAACTACCAGACCGAGGTGGACGCCAAGATCGCGGTGGCTGAATAACACAGTCAGGTTGGGACGACCCCATACAGGGGCGGCGCATCGCCGCCCCTGCGGTGATTTTGGATTCGAATACATAGGGAGATGACAACATGGACAGATCCGCCATCCTTCCAGACGGCACAACCTTTGATTTCTGGGAGCAGGAATGCCATTACGACCGGGAGCTGATCGTGGACGGCGCGTCCCCGAACGCCAGCGACGACAACGACGGCAGCGCCGACAGGCCGCTTAGGACCATCGGCCGGGCGGCGCAGCTGGCCACGCCGGGCATGCGGGTGCGCATCCACGCGGGCCTTTACCGGGAGTGCGTGTCCCCGGCCCGGGGCGGCGAGGGCCCGGAGCGCATGATCGCCTACGAGGCCTTTGGCGACGGCCCGGTGGTGATCCGCGCCTCAGAGGCGGTACGTGAATTCACGCCCAGCGAGGGCTGGAGCCTGCAACGCCCGGGAGGAGCGCGGGACGTGTCAGGCGTTCGGGTGTGGCAGTATGCCCTCGACCCGGAGCTGTTCAAGGGCTACAACCCCTTTTGCGCGGTGAACCTGCTTCACGACCGACTGTTCATCGAGTACGACAAGACGGACATGACGCCCTACCTGAACCGAAGGGGCTGCATGTTCTGCGACGGCAGGCCGCTTCGGCAGGTGGCGCTGTACAACCAGCTGGCGGACGATGCGGACGCCTACTGGGTGGAGCACAACGGCCAGAAGGTCCACTTCAGGCTCGCGGGCGACGATAGCCCGTCGGGCCATCTGATCGAGGTGACGGTACGGGAGCAGTGCTTCGCGCCGCAGACGCCGTTCTTATCTTACATACGGCTCAGGGGGCTGACCTGTGAGCATGCCGCCAACGGCGCGCCGGTGCCCCAGCGCGGGGCCATCTCCGCCTATCGGGGCCATCACTGGGTCATCGAGGATTGCACGGTCAACTGGGCCAACGCCGTGGGCATCGACGTGGGGAACGAGTGCTGGCACCACGCCCACGTGCCGGGGGAGATCATCGGCTATTCCGTGATCCGGCGCTGCCGGATCCGAGACGCGGGGGTGTGCGGCATCGCGGGGCTGTTCGCCGAGGGCATGCTCATCGAGGACAATCGGATCGAGGGCACCGGTTGGCAGCGCATGGAGTTGTCCTGGGAGGCCGGCGGCATCAAGCTGCACAACAGCGTGAACGGGCTGTTCCGGCGAAATGTGTTTCGAAACACCCTTCGGGCCGACCACCTTTGGCTGGACTGCCACAACGAGAACAACCGCATCACAGGCAATTTGTTCATCAACGGCATCGAGCAGCGGGAGGCCATATTCATCGAGTGCACCCGGGACGGCGTCAACCTGATCGACAACAACATCATCTGGAACGTGGAGGGGCGCTTTGACCCGGCGAAGGTGCCGGTGGAGCCGGGCTCCTCCGGATGGTACAAGCTGCGGGAGAGCGAGGCCGTAAACGGGTATGCCGTCTACTGCGAGGGCACAGACCGGCTGGTCGTCGCCCACAACCTGATCGGCAAGTGCCGACACAGCGGCTATTACGCCAAGCCGGTGGGCTTCCGCATGGGCGGCATGGACCGGGGCGGCACCTCCCGGAGGGCGCGGATCGTCAACAACCTCTTCTACGACTGCGGCGAGGCCGCCATCGTGTTTCCCACTGCCGACAACACCGCCGAGGGCAACCTGTACGTGCGCATGCATGGCGGCTACCTGCGGGTGATGTACCCCGAGCCGGAGGTCTGCCTGAACCTGCCGGCATGGCAGGAATTCTGCGGCTTCGACCGCGAGGGCCAGAACGGCTGGTTCGACATCGCGCTGGATGAGGCTGCCGGGACCGTAGCGATACACAGCAGCGCGGACGCGCCCTTTGGCCTGCCGGCCCAACTGAAGCGGCTGGCGCTGATCCGCGATCCCGGGGACGTTCGCGACGTGCCGGGGGAACCGGGGGTCGAGGCCGACATGCTTGGCAGACCGAGGGGCAATGCCTCCCTGCCGGGGCCGTTTGCCGACTGGCCTGAAGCCATATCACTGAAGGAGGCATTGCCATGCTTAGAGTAGTTCAAACGGAAAACGGCCTTGTGCGGGGCATTCCCGCGGCCGATCCCCGCATCACCAGCTTCAAGGGCATACCCTTCGCCGCGCCGCCGGTGGGCGCCAACCGCTGGCGCGCGCCCCAGCCCTGTGAAAGCTGGGAGGGGGAACGCGACTGCGCGCGGTTTGCGCCCATATCGATGCAGGAGACGCCTGGCATCGGCGACGTCATCTACAACCGGGAGTGGCACGTGGACCCGGAGATCCCCATGAGCGAGGACTGCCTGTACCTGAACGTCTGGACAAGCGCGAAATCGGCGGGGGAAAGGCAGCCGGTGCTGGTGTGGTTCTTCGGCGGCGGCCTGCAGTACGGCTATCCGGCGGAGATGGAGTTTGACGGCGAGCGGCTGGCGCGCCGGGGCATCGTCGCGGTCTCCGTCAACTACAGGATCGGCGTGCTGGGTTACATGGCCCATCCCCAGCTGACTCGGGAGCAGCCCGAGGCCCCCGCCAACTTCGGAAGCCTGGATCAGCAGGCGGGGCTGCGCTGGGTGAAGCGCAACATCGCCTGCTTCGGCGGCGACCCGGACAACGTGACCATCGCGGGGCAGTCCGCGGGCGGGGGCAGCGTGCTGTCCCAGATCGGCTGCAAGGCCAACGCCGGGCTGTTCCACCGGGCCGTGGTGATGAGCGCCATGATCCGCGATCCCTACGGTGTCAGGGAGGTGGGCCGCCCCGAGCCGCTGGCGGAGGCCGAGCAAAACGGCGCGGCATTCCTGCACTTCATCGGCGCAGCTAACCTTGAGGAAGCCCGGACCATGGACGCCGCGTTCATACGGGACAAATACGCGGAATACATGCAGAAATATCGCCCGATGTACACTGCGCTGGACGGCCAATTCTGCACCGGCGACCCGCTGGCCCAATACCTGAGCAGCGACTGTGTGGATGTGCCCATGATGGCGGGCAATACCGCAGACGAGTTCCCGAACGGGCTGCAGGTCGAGGACGCGGCAAGGCTTTCCGACGCGGCGGCGGGCTGCTTCGGGGCAGACGCGCAGCGCTTCCTTGCCTTTGAAGAGAGCCATGTCAGAGGCGAAGCCGGGTTTGGGACGGTCAACGGCATCGGCTTGACGGTTCGCGGCGTTTTTGAGCGCAAGGCGCGGCAGGGCATGAAAAACTATTGCTATCGCTTTGACGCCGATATTCCCGGCTGGGACCATCCCGGCACGTTCCATTCCGTGGACCTATGGTTCTTTTTTGAAACGCTGGCCAAATGCTGGCGGCCCTTCGTCGGGCGTCACTACGACCTGTCCAGGCAGATGTGCAACTACTGGGCAAACTTCATCCGCAGCGGCGACCCCAACGGCGCGGACGCCGACGGAACGCCCATGCCGGCTTGGCATGCCTACACACAGGAAACACCGTGCGTGATGACCTTCAGTGGGAATGGGCCAAACAGCGCCGACGAGCCGCCGACCCCCTTCGAGCGCTTCCTGATCGACAGGGTCGTCGGAAGGATAAGAGTATTTGCGGGTTTAGGGTTTAGGATTTAGGGAAGGAGCCCTTGTAGGGGCGATTTCCAATCGCCCGCGGGCGCTCGGAGAGCGCCCCTGCGGCATCGCGTCGGAATTCCTTGTGGATTTCTTTGATTTAAAGGATTACGAAGGGCCTTGAATACGGCAACTACACATGTGTCTGCCCTGGGTGAATATATAATTGCAATTGATATATCCGCCGGAATGTGATATGATAAATCTGATTATAGGTTACTGGAGGACTATTTTCCCGAAATACCATCAGCAGGAGAACAAGACGCATGATAAAGAAGCTCGTTGGTCAAATGCTGGCCGCGCAGGTACTCTCTGCGCTGACAGTATCGCTCTGTTTGCTCATCGACAACCTGATGATCGGGCGCTTTCTGGGCGAAGGCGCCCTGTCGGCCTACGGGCTGGCCGGGCCGGTGCTGCTGATCATCGGCGCGATGGGCAGCATGCTGTGCGCCGGGGCGCAGGTCGCCTGCGGCCGGTCCCTGGGAAGGGGCGACAGGGCGGAGACGGACGTGGGCTATTCCTCCTCCATTGCGCTGGCCGGCGCGCTGTCGCTGGCCTTTACGCTGCTGGTGGCGCTGGCGCGCGTGCCGTTGGCGCGCATGCTGGGCGCGAAGGAAGCCACGCTGCTGGCGGACACCAGCAGCTACATGGCGGGCTTCGTCATCGGCGCGCCTGCCTCGATGGCGGCGCTGATCCTGGTGCCGTTTTTGCAGATGGCGGGGCAGGGAAACCTGCTGATTGCGGCGGTGCTGGGCATGACGGTCGCGGATGTGGCCTTCGACTGGCTGAACGTCACGGTGTTCCATGGCGGCATGTTCGGCATGGGCCTGGCCTCGGCGCTGAGCTATTACGTGGCCATGATCATCGGCGGCAGCTATTTCCTGTCCAGGCGCTGCGTGTTCAGGTTTTCCACCAAGGGCATACAGTGGCGCAAGATCCGCGAGCTGGTGGCGGGAGGCCTGCCCACGATATTCGGCATGGCCTCCACCGTTGTGCTGGTCGTCGCGGTGAACATGCTGCTGTTGGACCTGGGCGGCAAGGCGGCGGTGGCGGCCTACGCGGTGATCACCTCGATCTCCAACGCGGCCAACTGCATCAGCACCGGCATGGGCGGCGTCGCGCTGACCCTCTCCGGGGTGCTGTACAACGAGGAGGACCGGGCCGGACTGTCGGAGCTGCTGCGCGAGATCACCCGGTGGGCGTTGATACTGGGCGTGGCGGCGATGGCGATGCTGATGCCCTTTGCCCGCCCGCTGGCGACGCTGTTCATACCCGGAGAGGGTCAGACCCAGGCCATGGCGATCCTGGGGCTGCGGATGTTCGCGCTGGGATTGATCCCCTGCTGCCTGGACAACGGGCTGCGCAACTGCTATCAGGGCACCGGGCGCGTGCGCATGATGGAGGTCATATGCGTGCTGGCCAACGCGGTACTGCCGACGCTCGCGGCGCTGGTCCTCGGAAGGACGGCGGGCCTGAACGGCGTGTGGCTCTATTTCGCCGCCGGCGAGGTGCTGACGCTTTTGGGGACCATGGGCTATGTCTGGCTGAAAAAGGGCGGCGTCACCTGGCGCGCGGAGGATATCCTGCTGCTGAAGGACAGCTTTGGCGTCCCGGAGCAGGATCGTCTGGAAGCGATTCTTCAGGACATGGACGGGGTCATGGCCTACTCGCGCGACGCGTCGGACTTCTGCCTGGCCCACGGCGGAAGCAAGCGGCTCGTCGCCCACCTGGCGCTGTGCGTGGAGGAGATGGGCGGCAACATCGTCCTTCACGGCTTCAAGGAAGGCGGCGACAACCGGCTGTCTATTCGCCTGCAGGTGAAGGCGGGGCGGTGGACGCTGCGCTTTCGGGATGACTGCGTCGCCTTCGATCCCCTCAGCCACGTCGAGAACGGCAACAGCGAAGGCCTGGGCATCCGACTGGCCATGCGCATGGCCGACGAGGCCCGCTACACCTATTCCATGAACCTGAACAACCTCTCCCTCGTGCTGAGGGATGTGGCGTGAGCGGGTGCGGGCGACGGTGAAAACGGTGTGAAAAGCGCGGTGAAAGGCTGTTCGGCAAGCGCGCCTGTATTCTATAATCGACAGGGAGATGAAAAATAAAGGGGGCTTTGACGTGCGAAGGGTTTTGACACTGGCTCTTGTCGCGGCGATGATGCTGCTGGGTTGGGCAAGGGCGGAGCAGGCGGCGCTGGACGCATTCCATGCCCTGTTGGAGGCGCCTGAGGAAGTGGAGAACCAAACGGCCGTTGAGCTGCTGGACGCCCTGATGGCGGGACGCTTCGACACATCGGATGAGGGGGCAGTCGCGGCGCTGTCCGGCATTGCCAGCCGGGATATCACCGCCTACGCCGCTGAGCACGCCATGCTGGCCGGACAGGTGCGCAACGCCTGGTACAAGGCCCTTGCTGACGCGCTGGGCAAGCGCGCTGCCGTGGACCCGGATGCGGAAGCACAGTATAAAAACGCCATGACGATACTCTCGCTGTTTATGAAGCTGGACGGCGCCCCGGAGGAAGCCCAGAGGGAGGCGATCCGCAGCCAGATGAACCCCGAAGCGGTGCAGCGCATCGCCGGTGAGTCGGGCCTGCCGGAGGCCTTCGTGGAATTCATCATCATGAGCCCGAACTGGAACGACGACAGCTGGGAGAACGACGAGGATTGGCGAAAGCTCTGCAATTGGGTGGAGGCGTTTTCGGAGATCACCGTGGGCAGCCGCGACAGCGACGGCTCCACGCGCATCGCCGACCTGCAGGCGCTGCTGATCAGCCTGGGCTACCTGAAGGGCAAGGCGGACGGCGTGTTCGGCCCCCGCACGCAGGCCGCGCTGATCGAGTTCCAGATGGCGAACGGACTGCCGGCAACGGGCGTGTACGATGCGGTCAGCGCCAGTCGGATCCAGTCCGCCGATGCCGTGGCGCGATGGAGCTATGGAGACGATTTTTGGGATTCCAAGGACTTTGACACCGCGGAGACGTCAAAGGGCAAGGACACACCCGACACCCCGGACGAAAAGAAGGACGACGATAAAAAGAAGGACACGCCCGACACCCCGGACGACAAAAAAACGGGCCGTGGCAGGGATACGCCCGATTCGCTCGACAGCCCGGATTGACGAACAGCCTGGAGGCGGTTATGCATTTGAGGCGCAGACGCTTTGTCTTTATAGCGGCCGTCGTGGCTTTGCTCCTGCCGGGACATGGCGGACTGGCCCTTGCCGATTCGGATGTCATCAGGCTGCCAAGGCTGGAAATCGAAACGGAATCGAGGATGCTGCCGGGAGATGAGGAGGCTTCGGGCACGATGCGCCTGACGGAGGGGCATGAAGGGGGCGCTTCCCGGATTGAAGCCGCCATACGCATACGCCTGCGGGGCAATACCAGCCGCCGCTTTCCCAAGAAGAGCTATCGGCTGAAGCTGGTGGAGGCTGACGGCGCGAAGCGCGACCTGGCCCTGTGCGGCCTTCGAGCGGACGATGACTGGATACTGAATCCCATGTATTCTGACACCTCCAAGATCCGGGAAGCCATGGCCTATTGGCTTTGGGACGAGATCAATTCCCGGGGCAGGGCGGCGGCGAGCAGTCGCCCGGCCTATGTGGAGGTCTGGCTGAACGGCGCATACCACGGCCTTTACCTCCTCCAGGAGCGCGTCGACCGCAAGCAGGTCGGGGCCGACAGGGAAAAAGGCATACTCTACAAGGTGGTTGCCAACGATCGGCCGGACGCGGCCCGGATGTCGGCTGCCGGCGGGGCCGAGGCCTGCGGTGGGCTGGAGCTGGCCTTCACGGGCAGCGCGGTCAAATCGGCCTGGGCACCGGCGGCAGACTATATGGCGCTGCTGAACGGCGATATGCCCGCGGGCAACGCGCGCCTGTCCCGGCAGAACGCCGTGGATTATGCCCTGTGGTCGCTGCTGGTCCAGGCGCGGGACAATCACTTCAAAAACATGTTCATACACTGCGTCTGGGAGGATGGCGGCTATGTGCTGTACCGCATCCCCTGGGATCTGAACCACACCTTCGGCGACCTCTGGGACGGGGACAGCCCCGAAACGAACTATGTCGCCTACGGGATCAGCGCATTCGCCCTGGATGACGGCATGAAGGCCCTGGTCGCGGCTGATCCGACGCTGATGGACGACATGCGCGCCTGCTGGGCCGGCCTGCGCGCCGGCCCCATAACAGAAGAGCGCATTCTCGGTAAGGCGCACGCGCTGTTCGACGCGCTGTATCCCGCCATCCTTCGGGATACGGCGCGGTGGCCTGGCTGCGGCATGGGCGAGGGCAGCGCGGCCAACATCCGGGACATCGAGGACTTTATCCGGGTGACGCTGGCGCGGATGGACGGGATGCTGGGCACCTGAAACGGAGGCGAGGGAAATGTCAACCATATGGATCGTCGAGGACGACTCGAAAATCGCCCTCCTGATCGAAATGACGGTCAGGAAGCTGGGGCACGATACCCTCTGCCTTCCGGATGCTGAGGCACTGGAGAAGGAGCGGCGCAAGGGCACTGAATTGCCCGACCTGCTGCTGCTGGATCTGATGCTGCGGGCCACGAGCGGCTTTGACGTGCTGCGGGAATGGAAGGCAGACCGGGCGATGCGGCGGGTCCCGATCATCATCATCTCCGCCAGGGGCGCGGAGCGGGACAAGGTCCGGGGGCTGGACGGCGGCGCGGAGGATTACATCACCAAGCCCTTCGGCGTGCGGGAGCTTCAGGCAAGGGTTCAGGCGGCGCTGCGCCGCGTGCCTGCCGAGCCGCCGAAGCTGGACTTTGGGGCACTGGTACTGCGCACCGAATCCCGCGAGACCCTGGTGGACGGCAGGCGGGTGGATCTGACGGCGATGGAATATGAGCTGCTGCTCTACCTGGCCCGCAGGCCCGGCACAGCGGTCACCCGCCAGGAGCTGCTCAGGGAGGTCTGGGGCTACAACACCCGGGACGACGCCTCCCGCACGGTGGATTCCCACGTCAAGACGCTGCGGCTGAAGCTGGGGGATACCGCGGACACGCCGCGCTTTATACAGACGGTGCGGGGCACGGGCTATCGCTTGATCGCGGGAGAAAAGCCGTGAGGCGCCGGCTGCAGGCCATCTACTGGCGCGGCATACTGCTGACGCTGCTCATCGCCCTGGCCGCCATCGGGGTGACCGCGAAGCTGGCCATTGATGACGCCCACAGCCATATGCGGGCGCTGCTGCAGGCGGCCTCCATGTGGACGATGGATTCCAACGACGATTTCCAGACCCTGGCGGACGCGATCGCCAGGGTATCGCCGCAGCTCAGGGTCACCTTCATGATGGATTCTGGGCTGACGCTGGCGGACAGCGCCGACGGGGCGGAGGGAGACGCCAACCACTATTCCGAACCGGAAATTGTCGCCGCCCGCCGGGGCGAGACGGGACAGAGCCTGCGCATGTCGCAGACCGGCGCGACATTGATGCTGTACATGGCCCGTCGGCTGTCGCCCCGGCTGATCTTGCGATTGAGCTACCCGGTGCTGGAGGTCGCGGGGGGCATAGCCCTGTACGGGGCGCTGCTCGCGGTGCTGTTTTTGGTGCTGTACCTGCTACAGCGGCGGGACTTTGCCAGGTTCGCGGCGGACCAGCGCCGCCAGATGGAGGACCTGAGGCGTCTGCTGGACGGCGAGCTGGACCACGTCAGCGCCGTGTTTCCCGAATACCAGCCCGATATGGACGCGATCGCCTATCGGATCCACCGGCTCAGGCAGGATCAGCATGAGATCCTCCGCACCATGAACCTGCGCAATGACTTTGTGGCCAATGCCAGCCACGAGCTGCGCAGTCCGCTCACTTCGGTGCGCGGCTATACGGAGCTGTTGAAGGAGGGCATGGCGGATACCCCCGAGGAGCGCGAGCTGTGCCTCGAGACGATCATGGGAGAATGCGACCGAATGCTGGCGGTGATCGAGGACATCCTTCGCCTGAGCCGCGCGGAGCGCGGTTCAGAGGAAGCGGTGGAGCCCATTGAGGTCGCGCCGATCGCCGAGGAGGTGCGACGCTCCCTTACGCCGAGGGCGGACCGAAAGGGCATCGGGATAAGCGTGACGGGCGAGGCCTGTGTACCGGCCCGGGAGCAGGATGTCTGGGAGATACTCTATAACCTGATGGACAATGCCGTGCGCTACGGCAGGCCGAACGGGCATGTCTGGGTCCGGCTTTCGGGCAGGCGCATCGCCGTGAAGGATGACGGGATCGGCATCGCCCCGGAGCATGCGGCGCGGGTCTTCGAGCAATTCTACCGCGTGGACGAAGCCCGTGACGACGGGGGCGGCACCGGGCTCGGGCTGAGCATCGTCAAGGCCATCGTGGAGGGCAGTAACGGCAGGCTGAGCGTCGAAAGCACACCGGGCAAGGGCACGCGCTTCCTGGCGGATTTCGAGCGCGGCGGTATCGAGGAAAAGGAGCGCATGACATGAGAGGCTTGGGCATATGGCTGGCGCTGGCGCTGATGCTTGCGCTCTCCCCGACGGCCCTGGCCGCAGATTGGAGCGCGGACAGGGAAATCCAATGCGGGGATAACCTGCCGGGCTGCCAGATGCTGCAAATGGTGATGATGGGCATGTTCGATGTCCCGGAGCCCCGGGAAGCGGTGACGGAGCGGGTGCTGGCCGCGGCATGGACCCGGCTCCTGGAGATCACGGATTCGGATCTGGCCCATTTCAGCGGCGAATTTGGTGAAGACGTCGACACGGCGCGGGAACATTGGTACAGCGCGATGGCTTCCTGCCTGCGCGCGTGCATCCATCAGGATGTCCGGCAAACCCCTCAACGAAAGGTGCTGGCCCTGTTTCTGGACGGGGCGGAGACCCCGGAGGCCAGGGAAGCGCGGGAGGAGATTCGCCGGGATATGACGGAAGCGGTCCTGACGAGCATCGCCGGCGACATCGACGCGCCGGTTGGGTTTGTGCAATGGATCCTGTTCGGCAGGGACGACGGCTGAACCCCTGAAAAACACGAGAGAATACAGAGAGGGTCATATGGAAAAGAATGGCTACACCGATACGATCCGAAAGGGCCTTCTGGGCGTGCGCACTCTGGGAAACCGCATGTCCCGTGGCGTCGGAAGCGCAGAAGAACAGACGAAAAGGCTGCGCGCCGCCCTTGACGACGCGGCCGCCGTTGTGATCGGCGCGGGCGCAGGTCTCTCCACCTCCGCCGGGCTGACGTACAGCGGGGAGCGCTTTGAAAGGTACTTCTTTGATTTTGCGGCGAAGTACAGCATCAGGGATATGTATTCCGGGGGCTTCTATCCCTTCCCGGACGACGAGACCCGCTGGGCCTGGTGGGCGCGGCATATCTATTTCAACCGCTATATCGACCCGCCCAGGCCGGTGTACCGGCAGCTTTTGGAATTGGTGGAGAAAAGGGATTATTTTGTCATCACCACCAACGTGGACCATCAATTTCAGCGGGCGGGCTTTGACAAGGCCCGGCTGTTCTACACCCAGGGCGACTACGGCCTGTTCCAGAGCGTCAATCCCGCCATACAGGCGACCTTTGACAATGAGGACTGGACCATGCGGGCCATGGCGGCCCAGGGCTTTGTAAGGGACGAAAACGGCGCGTTCCGGGTCCCGGAGGATGGCAGGCTCTCCATGCGGATTCCCACAGAGCTGGTGCCTTTATGCCCGACGGACGGCAGCGACGTGGTGATGAACCTGCGATCCGACGACAGCTTCGTCGAGGACGCGGGTTGGCGCCGGGCTTCTGCGGCCTATGCCGATTTCCTGAAAAAGCATGAAGCGGGCCGGGTGCTGTACCTCGAGCTGGGCGTCGGCGCGAATACCCCGGTCATCATCAAGTACCCCTTCTGGCAGATGACTTCGGAAAACCCGGAGGCGACCTATGCCTGCGTGAATTACAGCGAAGCCTTCTGCCCCAAAGTGATCGAGGGGCAGAGCCTGTGTATCAACAGGGATATCGGCGACGCGCTGAATGGCATAGGCCGCTGAACGGCACTGTATGCGGTTGACTTTGTTTTTCCATGATGGTATAATGAGAGTGATGCCATTATTGTTTCAGCGAGGTCATAGAGGCATATGAAGAACAAAGTCAATATAATCTGTTCTGTCCTTGCATTGTTGTGCTTTGTTTCGTTGTTCATACCGGTTATCGCACCGCGATATCCCGCCGCCCAGTATCACGCCCGGCCGGGCAACAACGATTTCTTTCTGTCAGCGGATTACTACCTGGCCAGGAGCTATTGGGCCGTTACCGATTATGTATTTGGCACGCTGCCTCAGCTTTGTAGAATCATAATCAGCTTTGACCAGGCACTGCTGTTGTTCTGGTCGGTGATGAGCGTTCGGGGCGAAGCGGGAAGGGTGGGACTGCCCGTGGCCGTCCTGAATCTGGTCGTGACCGGAGCGGCGATCATCAAGATGGCTTCGTCCATGTGGGCCTGCCAATGGGCTGTGCTGATTATGATGGTACTGGATATGATCGCGGCGGTTGCGATGGCGGCGGTTGGTGCCGGAAAGCGCGACAGGCAGTGATATGGATTGAAAGCATTTGACGCCAGAGCGGCGGCCTTCAGGCCGCCGCTCTGGCGTCATTGCATCGTCTGGGTTTCGTTGACTTTAAAAGAGTCGTTGCATCGCATTCCACAGCCCGCCACAATCATTTTTTTCTCGTGCAGTTGGCATTCAATATGGACATCTGCGCCGAAAACATGTTATAATAATTTTGTATGCGTAATAAACCCGGAAGGCGGTGCGTCAATGAGCGCAGAATACACAGTTGAGCGACGCGGGATCAAGATTCCCGTCGTAACGGTAGTCATCTTTTTGCTGAACCTGATCGGCCTGATCTATGAGTACTCCGTGGGCGAGAACAACGCCGTCTACAGATTTGCCATGTACCAGGGCGCGCTGCAGGACGGACAGTGGATACGCCTCTTCGTCAGCGCCTTTCTGCACTTTGGCATCATGCACTTTGGCAGCAATATGATCTGCCTGGGCATGTTTGGCCTCGACCTGGAGAACCGGGTCGGATGGTGGCGGTATGCCCTGATCTACCTCATCGGGATCATCGGCTCAGGGCTGTTGATCAACTTCGCGGGCGGCAGGGGCATCCATGCCGGCGCGAGCGGCGCGATCTGGGCGCTGATGACGTCGACGCTGGTCTTCAATCTGAAGAACAACATCAATCCGGCCTATGCCCTGAGAGGCATCGTGATCAACCTGATCTACAGCTTCAGCGCGGGCGTCAGCTGGCAGGGGCACATCGGCGGGGGAATCGCCGGCCTGCTCTCCGCGCTGGTCCTGACGGGCGAGAGAAAGCAAGGGTAATACTCATGACAAGAGCGAAATTGTATCTCGTTATGCAGGTCATACTGTGCGTGCTGCTGGTGGTTTTCCTGTCCGTTTCCGCCGTCGGCATCTATCGGGAGGGACTGGCGCGCAGGGCGGATAACCCGCGGGCCGCCATCTACACCCGGGAAATCGCGGCGGAGAAGTTTGCGCCGATTGCCCCGCTGGCCTTCCTCGCCATCGGGATGATGATCGCGGGCCTCGTCCTTGGAATCCGTGACGAAGACGCCGAAAAGCCGGTAAAGGATTCGGAGCGCGTCAGGGACCTCGCCGTTGCCCGCGTCGCCGCCCCTTCCCAGGCCATGCGTCAGGCCCAGGCTGCTCAAAGGCGTCTGCGCCTTGCGGGCTGGGCGATCTTTGGGGCCTGCATGGTTCCCGTCGCCATCTATCTGGCCAGGGCGGAGCACTTCCCTCTGGACGACCTGGAGGGCATGTTCTATGCGCTTGTCAGGGTGCTGCTGCCATGGGCGGCAGTGGGCATCGGCGCCCTGGCGGTGACCTCCCTGCTGGGGGAGAAGCACGTGGCCCTTGAGATCGAGGCCGCGAAGGCCCAGCTTGCCCGGGAAAAGGCGGATGGGGTGGCCGCGCCGGCCGATCCTCCGCACGCCAAAGGGAACCCCGCTGTCCTGCAGGCGGTCCTTATAATCGCCGCCGTCGCGTTCATCGTCCTCGGCGTATTCAACCAGAGTGCCCGGGACGTGCTCTACAAAGCAATCACGATTTGTACGGAGTGTGTTGGCCTTGGATAATGTGAAGAACAGCTGGCGGCAGGTCCACAGGCCGAACACCCGGAAGCTCGTGCAGCTCTACAGCGCCCTTCTGCACAACGCCTACGTCAAGGGCTTTATCAAGGGCGAAATCTACAAGGGATCGTCGAAGATCGTCTGCGCGCCGGGGTTCAACTGCTATTCCTGCCCGGGCGCGGTGGGCGCCTGTCCGCTGGGGTCCATCCAGAATGCCCTGGCCTCCACGGGGCATCGCGCGGGCTGGTATGTGCTGGGGATATTGCTGCTCTATGGCGTCATACTGGGGCGCACCATCTGCGGTTGGCTCTGCCCGCTGGGCTGGATCCAGGAGCTGCTGAACAAAATCCCCACGCCCAAGCTCAGGAAGGGCCGCGTGACCAGGGCGCTGAGCTGGCTGAAATACGTGCTGCTGGCGGTGTTTGTCGTCGCCCTGCCGCTGTGGTACGGCCTGCAATACGACCTGCCGCTGCCGGGCTTCTGCAAGTACATCTGCCCGGCGGGCACGTTCGAAGGGGCCATAGGCCACCTGGCCAACCCGGGCAACGACGCGATGTTCAGCATGCTGGGCATACTATTCACCCGCAAGTTTGTCATCATGTTGGTGATCGGCCTGGCTTGCGTGTTCTGCTATCGAGCCTTCTGCCGCTTCATCTGTCCCCTGGGCGCCATATACGGACTGTTCAACCGGTTCAACATCGTCGGTGTGAAGGTGGATGAGAATCGCTGCAACCACTGTGGCGCCTGCGTGCGCGGCTGCGGCATGGATGTGCGGCAGGTGGGCGACCACGAGTGTATCAACTGCGGCAAATGCATTTCGGCCTGCAACCAGGGGGCCATTTCCATCAAGGCGGGCAGGATCGTCCTCAAGGCGTCTGAAAAGGGGTGCGCGGGGGATGGACCGGACGCGCCGGAGAAGCGGAAGCGGCTTGGCCGGATACTCTGGGGCGTCGCGCTTGCGGTGCTATGCTTTGCGATTGTGTGGTTCAACTTCCTCGATCCCGCCGTCAACAAGGTCGGCAGGCAGCCGGAGGCAGCGAAGCCCTCGCCGACCCTGGAACCCGCTGGGGCGGTCTTCGAAGCGACTGAGGCGCCCGCAGCGACACAGGCGCCTGTAGAGACAGAAGCGCCTGCAGCCACAGAAGCGTCCGAGGCTAACCGTTTTGACAGCGACGCGCTCCTTGGGCACGAGGTGGGCCAGCAGCTGCCGGACTTCACGCTGAGCTGCTACGACGGCAGCACGTTCCACCTGGCCGAGCAGCGGGGGAAGGTCACGATCATCAACCTGTGGGCGACCTACTGCACGCCCTGCAAGCAGGAGCTGCCCCATTTCAGCGAGCTGTACAGGGCCCACGAGGGCGACATCGCCATGATCGCCGTCCATCCCTCGCTGGTGACGGACGACCCGGAGGCCTACATCTCTGACAAGGGCTACGCCATGCCGTTTGCCACTGATGCAGACGACGCCGTGATCGCCCTCGTGGGCGGCACGGGCACGCTGCCCCAGACCATCGTATTGAACCGCAGGGGAGAGGTCATATACAACACCATCGGCTCGGTGACCCCGGAGGTGCTTGACGCGCTGTACGAAGAGGCAAACGGGTGATTCGGCAGGTGTTTGAATGTGAAGATGTGCTATAGGAAGGAGCGGGTGCGCCGATGGAAGCTGTTGAGCAGGTCAGGATTGAGCTGCAGGACACGCAGTGGCCGCTGACCTATACCGACCACGACCGCCAGATCGTGCGCGCGATCGTCGTGGACGACGCGGACAGCTATTACTTTGTGAGGGCTGTGCGGGACGACGAGTTCGGCGCGGCGACGCTGATCGAAACCTCGGGAGGGGGCGTCGAGCCCGGCGAGGCGCTCGATGCGGCGATCCGCAGGGAGCTCAGGGAGGAGCTCGGCGCTCAGGTGGATATCCTGGCTGACATTGGTGTCGTGAGCGACTATTACAACCTGATCCACCGGCACAACATCAACCACTACTATCTATGCCGCGTCAAGGCCTTTGGCAGCAGACGCCTGACCCAGGACGAGGCCGACAAATACCACCTCTCCACGATGAAGCTGGGCTATGAGGCAGCGGTCGCGGAGTATGAAAGGTGCGCGTGTACCCGACTGGGCAGGCTCATCGCCAATCGGGAGCTGCCAATTCTCAAACGTGCAAGGGCGCTGTTGGAGCGCTTCAATGGGCGCACATGCCAAGGCACCCAGGAAACAATCCCTGATGTGATTCAGGATTAAAGGGAGGTATAGCAATGCTCAAGGCGTACAGGTATGATGGAAGCAGGGAATTCAAGCTGTCCAAGGTATCGACGGATGAAACGGACTTCGAATCGGATCGCAAGAAAGCCGAAGAGAAGATGGAAAAGAATTTTGATAAGATACAGGAGCTTCAGAGCAAGCTGTACGCGGAGAAGAAGGAAGGCCTCATCCTGCTCTTCCAGGCCATGGACGCAGCGGGAAAGGACGGCACGATTGCCGCTGTTCTCTCCTGCCTGTCGCCCCATGGCGTGTATGAGTGCGCGTTCAAGTCGCCGTCCACGACGGAGCAGGCCCACGATTACCTGTGGAGGGTCGAGGCACAGGTGCCGTTGAAGGGCGATATCGCGATCTTCAACCGTTCGCACTATGAAGAGCTTTTGATCTACCGGGTCAAGAAGCTCTGGAAGAACCAGGCCCATGCGGACAGGATCGATACAGAGGCGCTTCTGGAGGACAGGTATGAGGATATCTGCAATTATGAAAGATACCTGTGGCACAACAGCATCCGCACCGTCAAGATCTTCCTGAACGTCTCCAAAAAGGAGCAGGCGAAGCGCTTCCTTTCCCGGATCGAAGAGCCGGAGAAGAACTGGAAGTTCTCGGGCTCTGACTTTGAGGAGCGCAAATACTGGGACGACTACCAGGAAGCCTTTGAGATCGCGATCAACCGAACGGCCACGAAGGAAGCGCCCTGGTATGTCGTGCCGGCGGACCACAAGTGGTATATGCGCTTTATCGTCAGCGAAATCATACTGCATACCCTCAAGGAGATGGATCCGAAATATCCCACCGTGACCGAGGAAAGGCTCAAGGAATTTGCCGGGTACAAGGCAGCGCTGGAAAAGGAGCTTGGAAAGAGCGCCAAAAAGGATTGATCCTGACCGACGGGAAATCGCGGTTCGCTGTTGAATATGCGCGTATGAATTTACAATTAATTCATACGCGCATATTCAAAGGAGATAAACTTGTTTTGCTGCGAGGTGTGAGCATCTGATGCGGATTCGGAATCGAAGGCATTATATGACGGATATGACCGAGGGCAATCCCTGCGGGCTGCTGCTCAGGTTCATGGTGCCGCTGCTGGTGGGCAACCTGTTCCAACAGGTTTACAGCATGGTGGATATGATGATCGTCGGCCGCTTCGTGGGGCCGGACGCCCTGGCGGCGGTCGGCGCGACGAGCTCGCTGAACTTCCTGTTCTTCTCGCTGTGCAACGGCCTGGCCAACGGCGTTGGCATACTGATCGCACAGGCCTTTGGCGCGGACCGGCCCGCCACGGTCAAGCGGGTGATTACCAATGCCGCCTACATCATGGTCGTTACCGGACTGATCATGGGCGCGCTGGGCTTTGGCCTTTCCAGGGCAGTGCTGGAACTGCTGGGGACACCCGAAAACATCGTCGACCAGTCCGTGGTCTATATGCGGGTGATGTGCGCGGGCGTGGTGGCGGTGTCCATGTACAACTGCATCGCGTCCATATTGCGGGGCGTGGGCGATTCCCGGACGCCGCTGTTCTTCCTGGTGATTTCCAGCTTCCTCAACGTATTCCTCGACCTGTTCTTCATCCGGCGCCTGCGCTGGGGGGTGGGCGGCGCGGCGGCGGCCACCGTCATATCCCAGCTGCTCTCCGCCGTGGGATGCATCCTGTACGCCTCCGGGCACAACCCCATGTTCACCATAGACAAAACCCTCTGGAAGCCGGATGCGACGCTGATCCGCCAGTGCTTTCGCATCGGCGTTCCGCTGGCGGCCCAGTCCTCCATGATCGCGCTGTCGCTGATCGTGCTTCAGTCGGTGGTCAACGGCTTTGGCTCGGTGGTCGGCGCGGCCTTTACGGCCACCAGCCGCGTGGAAGCGCTGGTCCAGCAGCCCTACGGCTCGCTGTTCGCCGCGCTATCCACCTTCACGGGCCAGAACATCGGCGCCAACCGGCAGGAGCGGGTCAGCCAGGGCTTCCGCCAGGCGCTGGTGCTCATGCTCGCCTTCTCGGCGGTCATCACGCTGCTTCTGCAGCTGTTCAGTCCCCAGGTGATGAGCCTGTTTGTGGACGCGGAGCAAGGCGCGGAGGTCATCCGTTACGGCGCCCGCGGCCTCAGGCTCACCAGCTGGTTCCTGGCCGCCCTGGGCATGATCTACATCTGCCGGGGCGTGTTGAACGGGGCGGGGGACAGCGCCTATTCCCTGATCTCCGGCGCATGCGAGATGACGGGCCGCATCGCGTTTCCCAAGCCCCTGACCATGATCCCCTCCATCGGCGTCTGGGGCATCTGGCTGGGCACGGCCCTCACCTGGACGCTGGTGGCCGTCGCCAGCTTCCTGCGCTTTTGCAGCGGCGTATGGCGCAGGAAGGCGGCGATCACCCGCCAGCCGAACGGATGAGGATCAATTGCCGTTTTCCCTGCGCATCGAAAGGATGCACTTGACGTCGCTCATCGGGTCGTCCACGTAATCGGCGTCCACGACGAGGTGGAGTTCCTCTCCGCTGGCTCCGACCATTCTGAATTCCCTGCTGGCGCTCTGCCGGCTGTCCACGCACTTCAGGGCGATCTTCCACAGCACGCTTTCGTTCTTCGGGATCAGTCGCTTGTAGAAGCGCCCTGAATTCAGTTCTTCCTCCATGTCTTTGCGGTTCAGCCCCATGGCCTTCTCCAGGCCGTGGGCGACCACCTCGAACACGTATTTGTCCACCCGGGCGATGAGGAACAGCACCGTCCGCGACACGAATCGGGAGAGCAGCTGCATCTGCTGCTGGAGGAAGGCGATATCGGTGATGTCCCGGGCGGACCCGTAGAAGCGCCGGTTCTCACCGTCGGTATTCAGGAAGTAGAAGTGGATCAGGAAGCGCACCCGGGTGCCGTCGACCTTGTTGAAGGAGAGTATGCCGCTTGCCCCATTCAGGCGGTCATCGAAGGCCCTTTGCAGGGTATCCAGCAGCACGACCTGCTCATTTTTGGGCATGAATTGCTGGATGTTGAGCAGCCGGTCGGTAAAGTCCGGCGCGTTGACGGCCTTGTAAAACTGCTGGTTGAAGCGTATGATGTCGACCACGTCGCCGTGCCAGGCGTAGATCGCCGCCGGGCCGATGATCTGGTTCAGCATCGAATCGGAGTAAACGTCGTCGTTCAGGAACTCCCGGATGTGGAATTCCTCGTTGAACTTGAAGGTGAAGCCGTGGGGGTCGATCTTCTTCGGGTCCGCGATCAGCGCCTGGAAGGCGTCCTTCGCCATGGGCCGGTAGAAATAGTAGCCCTGTATGTAGCGGCAGCCCAGGCTCATCAGGTAGGCACACTGTTCCGTGGTCTCCACGCCCTCGACGATGATCGGCATCGACATGGTCTTGGCCATGTTGACCACCGATTCCAGAATGTGCATGCCCTTCTTCTCCGTCGCCTCGTCCATGCGCAGGAAATAGGCGTCCAGCTTGATCATGTCCACGTTCAGCTCGCGCAGCATGTTCAGCGACGAAAAGCCGTTGCCAAAGTCGTCCATCAGCACCATGAAGCCCATGTCCCGGAAGGTCTGTACGGTGGCGCGCACCTTGTCGGAGTCCTCGCCATAGGCGGATTCGGTGATCTCCACCTTGATGGCGTTCCTGGGCAGGCTGTACTTTTCGATCAGGCTCTGGAAATAGTTGGGCACGTCCATGGTGAAGATGTCCACCGGGCTGATGTTCACGGAGACCGGGATCAGCGGGTTGCCCCTGTCCAGCGATTCGCGGCTCCACTTGCAGACGGCCTCCCAGATGTAACGGTCGAGATCGGGGATGAAGCCGTAGCGCTCCAGCGTGGGCACGAACCTGAAGGGCGGTATCATCGTGCCGTCGGGCTTGATCCACCGGGCCAGCGCCTCCGCGCCGACGATCTGGCCGTTGACGGCGCGGCACTGGGGCTGGAGGAAGAAGGTGATCTCACCGCCGGCCAGGGCGTCCTTGAAGGCGGACAGCGTCCTGTAATCCTCCGCAGTCTGCTGCACCAGGGACGATGAGTAGTAGACCACGCGGTTCCTGTAGTCCTTCTTGGCCTCCTGGCAGGCCAGGGAGGCTTCGTCGTGCAGGGTATAGATAGACGTGCTCCCATTGGAATAGCAGGCCCCGAGGGCTGGCAGGAAGCCGATGGAAACGCCGTGGCCCTTGATGATGTCCTGCAGCTTCTGGTAGAGGTCCTCGACGCTGAACCGGTCCGCGGGCACGAGCAGGGCAAAGTCGTCGCCGCCGATGTACCCGGAGACGCCGTGATGGGCCTCAGCGGTGGCGACCAGCTCCCGCCCGATGTCGGCGAGCACGTGATCGCCCAGCCCCCGGCCGTACCATTCGTTGAAAAGCTTGAAGTGCTGAAGGTCGATGGCCACCAGCAGCCAGTTGGTGGTCGTGTCGGCCAGTATCGATTCGGCCTGGGCGTAGAAGTCCTTTTCCCGGGGCAGGCCTGTGAGCGGGTCGCAGTGGACGTCGCGCCTGTAGCTGACCCTCGTCTTGCCCTCCTCCCGGTCCTTGCGGCTCTGGATGTCGAACACATAGCAGTAGATCGCACCCTCAGGCACGCCGTGGCGGGCGCTGCTGACCACGTATTGCTCGCACCAATGCCAGCCGCCGCTGGTGTTGCGGACCCGGAATTCGAAATCCAGCACGTCGTCCGCCGCTTCCAGGTGGATCGGCAGCCGCTGGGGATCCATCATGTCCAGGTAGAGCTGCTGATCCTCCGGGTGCACCATTCGGGTGCCCACGTAGTTGATAAAGGCGCTGTAGACGCCCTCCATCGAAGGCGACCAGTATTTCTGCTCCACGTTAAATATGAACCGATAGGTATCCTGTTCGAGATCTATTGAAATAAGCTCGTCGAACGCGGAATGGTCGAGGAATTCCACAATGGGGAATTCCGGGTATTCCTTTGAGAATCGCGCAATCGTGCCCGCCATTCTGGTTACTTCCTTTGCGTCGAGATTGGATAATATCCGTTTGTACTTTATATGCTGAAGCGGATTCCTTTGCCGATATCGCCGTTTACCGGCAATCTGCCTCCAGCAACGCGAGGGCTTCGCTGAGAAGCATGCCGTCCCTGGGGATGAAGCGCCGCCAGTATTCCACGGAGGCGGCGATCTCCTCCACGGCGGTGTACGGGTTTGCCATGGTTCCCATAAAGGGCTCCAGCGTCAGGGAGATGGCCTGCGTCGGTGCGGGCAGGCCGGGAACGGGCGGCGACGCGAAGGCCTTTGCCAGGCTTTTGATCAGCTGCTCGCCGTCGGCGATGCCCATGCGGTTGTATTTATCGGTAAAGGGCCAGTGGGGCGAGGACTTCCCGTCGGTCTGCTGAAGGTGGATGATGTTGCCGTACTGCCCAAGCGCCTCCACCCAGCGCCAGATGCTACCGTCATCCGGTCGGGCAAACAGGTGGGGATTGCCCTCGATGTCCTCGAGGATGGCGTCGGTCGCCTCATCCGGATCCGTTTCGCCGTGTACCGCCCTGCGGTGCAGGTCATGGGCGCGTTCCGAGCCCAGCCACGGCCTGAAGGCATCGGGCTGCGCCCGTCGGGCGCGGATGCTTTCGAGGATGGCGGCACGCTCAGGCCGCAGGAAAAACTGCTGGCCGTTCATGTGGCCAAGGTCGATGGTGATGTACAGGGGCGCGCCACCCCGTGCGAATACCTCCCGCATCAGCGCTTCGGCGCCGTCTATGGTCCACGGGGGCATGTGCGGCGTATACATCTGCTCGATGCATATGCCGGGCAGCTTTTGCGCATCGGCGTAGGCCGCCAGCTCCGCCAGGTCGTCATAGAGCGTCCCGAGGCGTGCGTGGTATGCAGAAGGGCTTTGCAGCGCGCTGTGCTCGATGCCGTGGGCAAAGAAGCCGAAGCCCGCGCAGAGCCCGGCCGCGGTGTCGACCTGCGCCTTCATCCAGCCATCCAGGAAGCGGCGGCGCACCCCTTCGTGCCAGTGGGTCATGCCGCAGGTGGTATAGGTGCCATGCCCGGAATACACGTTCACGACCCTGACGCCGGTTTTTTCGCTGTCCTGCCGCACCCATTGGATCCAATCCTTCATGTAGGCCTCGCCCATGTACAGGGGGTCGCATTCCGTGTCGGCACTCTGTTCGACCCGGTTCAGGCCCATGTCCCGAATCAGAAGCATCCAGTCCAGGGGCTTGACCCATCGCTTGTAGGCAAAGCAGTTATCGATACACAGATAGAGCCTGGGATCCGTAAATCCAGTCATTTTTCCACCTCGCGACATTGATATACCTATTCATTATACCAAAGAAATAACGTTAATTCAACCGTTTTTTCAATGTCCGGGCTTTTTTTGTAGACAACTAAACGGCGATGGAGTATAATGTAGAGGTACGAAGATTGACTGCCGGCCCGGATGGACGATGCGAAGAACGCGCCCTTTCGATCGACGGATATACTTGGAGGATTCCAATCATGCAGAACCAGAACAGCATGCACCAACAAAACCGGGCGCGCCGAAAGTACGCGCTGATACTGAGCCTGATCGGGCTGGCCATCAATTACCTGCTCGCCCATTTGGCGACGAGCCTGAAGCTGCCGCTGTATCTCGACAACATCGGCAGCGCCATGGCGGCGGCCCTGGGCGGATATATACCCGGCATAATCGTCGGCTTTTTCACCAACCTGATCAACGGCATCGGCGATTACACCACCACCTACTACGGGTCGCTGACGGTCCTGATCGCCATTGTTTCCGCCTGGTATTCCAGCAAGGATTACTATAGCTTCAAGAAGCCCTGGCGGCTGCTGGCCATCATCGGCACCTTCGCGCTGATCGGGGGCGGGCTCGGGTCGGTGCTCACCTGGATACTGTACGGCTTTCAGTTCGGCTCCGGCAAGTCCTCGGAGCTGGCCCTGCGCATCCATGCCAGCACCGCTCTGAGCGAATTCTGGTCCCAGTTCACCGCGGATATGCTGATCGACCTGGTGGACAAGACCATCACAGTACTCGTCGTCGCCATCATCGTGAACGCGATGCCGGAGACCCTGAAGGACCGGTTCTATTTCACAGGCTGGCAGCAGACCCCTCTTTCCAGGGTCGCCGGGGAGAGGCGGTCGCGCTTTCTGTCGCTGCGCTCCAAGATCGTCCTGCTGGTGACGTCGGCCATGCTGGTCATCGCCGCCATCGTCACGGCCATCAGCTTTGTCCATTTTCGAACGGCGGCCATACAGGACCAGAAGTCGCTGGCCTGGGGCGTGGCGAACGTGGCCTCGGACGCCATCGACGGGGACCGGGTGCCGGAATACCTGGCCGGGGGCGAAGCAGTCGAGGGCTATGCCCGCGTCGACAAGCGCTTTAACGACCTGGCCAAGAGCACCGAGAGCATACAGTACGTCTACGCCTATCAGATCCGCGAGGACGGGTGCCACGTGGTATTCGACGCCGATATGCCCGACACGCCCGGCGGCGAGGCGGGGGATGTCGTTGAATTCGACGAGGATTTCAAGAAGCAGCTGCCCGACCTGCTGGCCGGAAGGGAGATCGACCCCATCATCGCAAACGGCCAGTTCGGCTGGCTGCTGACGGTCTATAAGCCGGTATACGACAGCCAGGGCGTCTGCCAGTGCTATGTGGGCGTGGATGTGAGCATGACCCATATCATCAGGAGCGGCTACGAGTTCCTCGCCCGCGTGGTGTCGCTGTTCTTCGGCTTCTTCCTGCTGCTGCTGACCGTCGCCATATGGTTCGCGGAGTACAATATCATACTGCCCATCAACGCCCTGGACATCGCCACGGGCAATTCCTCCTATGCCACCGAGGAATCCCGGGCGGATACCCTGCAGTGCATAAGGGAGCTGGACATCCGCACCGGGGACGAGATCGAAAACCTGTACCACTCGGTGACCCGCACCACTGAGGACATGGTGACCACCATCGAGAGCCTGGAGCACCAGAGCGAGGTCATCACCAAGCTGCAAAACGGCCTGATCATGGTGCTGGCGGACATGGTGGAGAGCCGCGACAAGTGCACCGGCGACCACGTGCGCAAGACCGCCGCCTATACGGACATCATCATGCGCCAGCTGAAGAAGGAGGGCGTCTACACCGACCAGCTGACGGACGAATTCATCTACGATGTGGTCAACTCGGCGCCGCTGCACGACATCGGCAAGATACAGGTCTCTGACGCGATCCTGAACAAGCCCGGCAGGCTGACGGATGAGGAATTCGAGATCATGAAGACCCATACCACCGCCGGCGCAGAGGTGATCGCCCACGCCATGAACACGGTCTCCGAGGAAAACTCCGGCTACCTGAGGGAAGCGATGAACCTGGCCCACTACCACCACGAGAAGTGGAATGGCGCGGGCTATCCCTGCGGCCTGAAGGGGGAGGCTATCCCGCTGTCGGCGCGCATCATGGCCGTGGCCGACGTGTTCGACGCCCTCGTTTCCAGGCGCAGCTACAAGGAAGGCTTCCCGTTTGAAAAGGCCATGGCGATCATACAGGAGGGCTCCGGCAGCCACTTCGATCCCAAAATCGCGGAGGCGTTCATGCACGCCTCGGACGAGGTGCGCGTCGTGATGAACAGCAACATGGGGACCGGGCAACAAGCGTAATTCCGTGGCAGGCGCGAGAACAGGGACCGGTGGATCGGAAAAGGTGTTGAGACAATGTACAGGAGAAATATCACGCGGCTGGCAATCGCCATCGTCATACTGAGCTTCGTGCTTTCGACCTTCGTATCGCTGTGGTCGCTTCGGCTCATGGCGAAGCGGAATATGCAGGAGCTGAGCAAATCCCTGGCTTCGCTGATCTACGATTCCATCAGCAGCGAGCTGTCGGAGCCGATCATTGTATCCCGCTCGATGGCGAACGACACCCTGTTGATCGACGCGCTGGAAAACGAGGCGTCCAACGGTATGGATCAGACCGCCGAAATCCTTGCCGGATACCTGACCGCACAGAAGGAAGCCTTCGGCTATGAAGCCGCGTTCCTGGTCTCGGAGGCCTCGAAGTGCTATTACTCCTATGGCGGTATCAACAAGCAGATGGATCTGACCCGCAGCGACCGGGATCAGTGGTATACCCAGTTCATCGCCACCGGCAAGGAATACGAGCTGGACGTGGACCGCGACGAGCTGAGCCAGGATCGATGGACGGTGTTCGTGGATACCCGCATTGAGGACGGGGACGGGAAGCTGCTGGGCGTCTGCGGCGTAGGGGCGCGGATGACGGGCAGCCAGGACCTGTTCGTCACCCTGGAGAAGGAGTACAAGGTCCACATCAGCCTGATCGACGCGGACGGCCTGATCCACGTGGACACCGACGAGAGCAGGATCGAATCCGATTATATGACCGGCATACAGGTCAGCGACAGCAAGGATTTCGTCTACCAGAAGATCGGCGCGGATCGGGCCGTGGTGACCAAGTACGTCGACAGGCTCGGCTGGTACCTGGTCATCGAGAGCGACGGCTCCACTGAGCGCGGCGAGCTGATCAACGTGCTGGTGCTGAATATCGTGCTCTGCGCGATCGTGCTGGTGATCATGCTGCTGGCGGTGCGCATCATCATCGCGCGCACCCGGGCACTGACCAGCGCGTCGTTCATAGACCAGTCGACCCAGCTGCTCAACCGCAGGACCTTTGAGGAGAAAAAGGCAGAGCTGGCGCAGACGGGGTTGAAGGCGGATTTTGTCTACGTTACCGCGGACCTGAATGGCCTG
The DNA here is from genome assembly GCA_045658005.1 of Clostridia bacterium. Taxonomy (GTDB): domain Bacteria; phylum Bacillota; class Clostridia; order Christensenellales; family Aristaeellaceae; genus UBA2862. The sequence continues at coordinate 42,955 of JAZOUD010000145.1, forward strand.
AAGCGGGTGAACGACAACCTCGGCCATACGGCGGGGGACGAGCTGATCAAGGGCGCGGCAGACTGCCTGAAGGAATGCTTCAGCAAATACGGCGACGTTTACCGCATCGGCGGCGACGAGTTCGCGGCCATGCTGCGCCTGTCCGACGAAGGCCTGAAGGAAGCCATGGCCCGGCTCGACAGTACGACGCAGCGCTGGAGCGGCCAGCAGGTCAGGAGCCTGTCCATCTCCTGCGGCAGCGCCTCCTGCCGGGAGTTCCCCTCCGGGAACATCGACCAGCTTATCCGGATCTCCGACGAGCGCATGTACGCGGCCAAGGCGGCGTACTACGCCAGAACCGGAATCGACAGGCGGAGATAGATCGTTCATAACAAACAGAACCATCGGGGAGTGGCCTTCGCTCCCTGATTTGGCATGTCAGGAGAGAAGACCATGAAACCGATCACGATCCCGGACCTGATGGACATCGCCTTTGTCTCCGGCCCTGTATTGAGCCCGGACGGCAGGAGGGCCGCCTATGTGGCAAAGCGGCAGAATTACAAGAAGAATCGGTATGACGCCTGCATCCACCTGCTGGATTGCGAGACCGGCGTATCCCGCCAGCTGACCTATGACGGCAAAGCGACCGATCCCGTATGGGAGGACGGGCATAGCCTGCTGTTCTCGGCTGAGAGGGACGAGGACGACAAGCCGAAGAAGCATAAGAAGAAGACGGTGTTCTACCGCCTGGACGTGGACGGCGGCGAGGCGCGCCGCGCCTTTGAGCTGCCGATGGACGTGAGCTCTGTGCGGCCCCTGGGCGACGGGCGCTTCGTCGTCCTTTCCGAGGTGGATCTGAACGCGCCGCCCGAGGGCCTGGACGAGACCCTGAGAGAGGACTGGGACGACTACCACGTCATCGAGGAGATTCCGCTGTGGGCCAACGGCAGGGGCTTTGTCTCCCGGCTGCGCGCTTCGCTGTTCCTGTTTGATCCGGGCGACGTCGCACAAAAGAAGCTGACCCCGGACTTCTTCAACGTCGAAGCCTTCGATGTGAAGGACGGGAAGATACTGTATGCCGGCTGTGAGTACCGGGATGTGATCTCGTCTTACAGCGAAGTTCGGCTCTATGACCTGCATACCGGCGAGGATCGGGAACTGGTGAAGCCGGGGGTGTACAGCGTGGGCGAGGCGCTGCTGACCGAAGGCGGGGCAGTGCTGTCGATGAGCACCCTCGAGCCCTGGGGCAGGGGCCAGAACCACGACTGGTACCGCTGCGACACTGCTACCGGCGAACTCACGATGGCGGCGGCCATGGACCGCTGCATCGGCAGCGCCGGGGTGACCGACATTGCAGGCGGCAGCGGAAAAGCCGCCGTAGCGGCAAAGGGCTGTGTCTGGTTCATCGCCCAGCGGGGCTATCGCTCGGAGATGTGTCGCCTGAATGCCGACGACACCGTGGAAACGGTGGCGCCCTTCGAGGGCGCCGCGCTGTGGCTGGATGCGGACGGGGAGCGCCTGGTGTTCACCGCCTGCGCGCCCAACGGACTGACCGAGCTGTACACCGTCAGGGACGGTGAAATCACGAAGCTCACGGCCCACAACGACGCCTTCCTGAACGGGCATGACGTGGCGAAGGTGGAATATATCCCGTTTATCAATGCCGAGGGCCTTTCCATCGACGGATGGGTGCTGAAGCCGACGGACTTTGATCCCGAAAGGAAATACCCCGGCGTGCTGGAGATCCACGGCGGCCCAAGGGGCGCCTATGGCACGCCCTTCGTGCACGAGATGCAGGCGCTTTGCGGCGCGGGCTACGTGGTGTTTTTCTGCAATCCACGGGGCAGCGAGGGCTATGGCGAGGCCTTCGCGGACCTGCGGGGCAGGTACGGCGACATCGACTATGCGGACCTGATGGCCTTCACCGACCACGTGCTTAAGGCCGTGCCCCAGCTGGACGCGAAGCGGCTGGCGGCCTGCGGCGGCTCCTACGGCGGCTTCATGTGCAACTGGATCGAGGGCCACACCGACCGCTTCGCGGCGCTGGCGTCCCAGAGGTCGATCTCAAACTGGGTGTCGGACTACGGCTCCAGCGAGATCGGCGTCACCTTCGACGTCAACGAGCTGGGCGGCGACCCCTGGTCAAGCCACGAGGCGATGTGGAACCAGTCTCCGCTGAAATATGCGGACCAGGCGAAGACGCCGATACTCTTCATACACTCCCTGCAGGACTACAACTGCACCGTGGATCAGGGCGTTGAGATGTTTACCGCCATGAAGCGCTTCGGCGTGCCCGCGCGTATGGTCCTGTTCGAGGGGGAGAATCACTCCCTGTCCCGCACCGGCAAGCCGCGCCATCGCATCCGCAGGCTGGAGGAGATCTTCAACTGGTTCGATAAATACGTGAAATCCGCCCGGAAATTGGAGGAATCGCAATGAGAAAAATGAACAGGAGCGCGCCGGAGGCCTGCGTGACGATGGGCTGGTACGAGTGCGCGCCAGGCATTTATGAGATCGACGAATTCGACTGTGCCAGCTGCTTTCTGGTCGTCGGCGAGGAAAGGGCCCTGCTGATCGATACCGGCGTTGGCATCGGCGATCTGAAGTGGCTGGTGGAAAACAGGCTGACGGACAAGCCCTATGAGGTCGTGGTCACCCACAACCACGGCGACCACATTGGCGGCGCGGGGTGGTTTGACGACATCTGGATCCATCCTGCGGACGCCGAATGGAAGGGGGACCATACCGAGCCGACCCTGGAATTCCGCAGGGATTACGCCGCGCTGATCCGCTGGCGCGAGGGCAAGGCTTACCCCTACGACCCGGACACGGATATCCGCATCTGGCCGAAGGAACCGGCTTTTCGCGCCGCCGCGGACGGCCAGCGGTTCGAGCTGGGCGGACGCACGGTCACGGCCTACCACTGCCCGGGGCACACCCCGGGGGAGCTGGTGCTGGTGGACAGCCTGACGAAGGCACTGCTGTGCGGGGACGCCTGCAACTGCAACTGGCTGCTGAACGGCAGGCTGGCGCCCACGCTGCGGGGCTGCGCGGAGGTGGCCCTGGAGGCCCTTCGGCGCATCGCGGCCATGCAGGGCGAGGCTTATGCGCCAGAAATGGTCTTCAACTTCCACCACGATTTCAGGCCGGTGGGAAAGCCCCTTGCGCCCAACGTGCTGCCCGACCTGGTCAGCTGTCTGGAATCCCTGCTGCAGGGCTCGGCCCGCTTTGAACGGGTGCCGGATCCGCTGTCGCCCAACGGCGGGGACAGGGCCGTGGCCCGCTGGGGAGACGTGATGGTCTCGTGCATGAGCGGGGATCTGGAGAAGGAGATGGGCAGGGAATAGGGATTTGTTTTTTTTCGGGGGATATGCTATAATGATTAGGCAAACGGCGCGAAGCGCGGTTGGCCGGGTCGGCGGCTCCCGAAGGGAAAGACGCCGACAATCATGGTATAATACGATAGTTAATGTGTATCCTGCCTCAGCGGCAGGCGGCAAAGGAGAGAGCGCAGCATGGCTGAGAAGATCGTCATACTGGATGGATACAGCCTGATGTACCGGGCGTTTCACGCGCTGCAGACCCCGATGACCGCGCCGGACGGCACGCCCACCAACGCGGTGCACGGGTTTGTGATGATGATGCTGAAGGTGATCGAGGACGAGCGACCGGACAGCCTGGCGGTGGCCTTCGACATGCACGCCCCGACCTTCAGGGCAAAGCTGTACGACGGCTACAAGGCCACGCGCAAGCCCATGCCGGATGAGCTGCGGGCCCAGGACCCGGTGATCCGCGAGCTGATCGGCGAGATGGGCGTGCCGATCCTCGAGGTCGAGGGCTACGAGGCGGACGACATACTGGGGACCGTCTCCCAGTATTGCGAGCGCGAGGGCCTGGAGGCGCTGCTGGTCACCGGCGACCGGGATTCCTTCCAGCTGTCCGGGCCGCGGACGACGATACTCTACACCAAGAAGGGCATCACCGACACCGTTCGCGTGACCCCGGAATACATTCGCGAGACCTACGGCATCGAGCCGGTCCAGCTGATCGACGTGAAGAGCCTGATGGGCGACACCTCCGACAACATTCCAGGCGTTCCCGGGGTGGGGGAAAAGACCGCGCTGAAGCTGGTGCAGCAGTACGGCAGCCTGTCTGCGGTGCTGGACGCCGCGCCGACGGAGCAGAAGGGCAAGCTGAGGGAGCGCCTGGTCGAGGGCCGGGCGCTGGCGGAGATGAGCTATGCCCTGGCGAAGATCGACCGAAACGCCCCCGTGGACGTCGATCCCGAGGCCTGGAGGCTGGGCAACATCGCAGGCGCGCTGCCCCGCCTGAGGGAGCTGCGCATGAACGCCGCGCTGAGAAGGCTGAGGGACGTGGCGAGCGCCGTCGCGCCTCAAGCCCTCGAAACGCCTGTAGCATCGCCAAGTCGGAGGGCCAAGCGGTCT